>NZ_JACHND010000001.1:6643563-7258084 GCF_014205275.1 Sphaerisporangium siamense | reverse complement strand
GTGGGTGTGGCGGCGGGCGTGGCGGAGGGCGGTGATGGTGGGGGTGTAGGAGGAGATGACGCGGTCCATCACCGTGCGGCGGCCGGGGCCGGGCGGGTCGGTGTGGTGGCCGGCGGCGTGCACGGGCAGCAGGCCCAGGAGTCCTCCCGGCGCCCACCAGACCCGGGGCCAGTTCCGGCCGGGGCCCGGGGCCGCGTCGTACCCCAGCGCGGACAGCACCGGCTCGGCCGCGGCCTCCCACAGCCATTCCAGGGTCTCGCGCAGCGTCGTCTGCGCCTCGGCCCGCCGGTCGGGCGGTGTCGCGCCGGCCGTGACGGCGCGCAGGGCCCGGTGGAAGGCGACGACCCTGTCGATCACCGTGTCGTGGGTGAGGGCGGGCAGCGGCAGGGCGGTGATCCCGTCGCGGGTGAGGAGGAGGGCGTCGCTGCGGTGCTCGCTGACGTTCAACGCCACCACGGGCCCGTCCTCGGCCTGGGCCAGGAGTTCCTCGGTGGTGGGCGGCAGCGCGAAGGACCCGAGGCCGTCCAGGCCGCGGATCTCCTCCAGCACGGCGGCGAACTCGGCGGTGAGACGACGACGATCACGAGCGGCCCGCGCGAAGGCCCGCGCCACCGCCCCTTCCCCGCGTCCCCCGTGCTCCCACAAGCTCGCCTCCCCGAGTTCCCCTCCGCCCCCCACGACCGCCTCCACGGGGCCCGCGCCGTCCCGCACGACCACCAGGTCCGCTGTGTCCGACGTGACCGGCTCCACCAGGCCGCCGTCCTCCATCACGGTGACCTCCGCGAGGGCATCGCCTTCCGGGGGGATGGGGGCGGGGGTGGGGTCGGCCGGGGGCCGGTCGAGGAGGTCGCGGAGGCGGACGAACTCGCCGGCGAGGTCGGGGCGGCGTTCGCGCAGGTCGGTGAGGTCGCTGCGTGTGTTGAGTGCCTGGCTGAGCAGGACGGCGCGCGCCGATTCCAGCAGGCTCAGCGCCCGCGCCGCCGCCCGGTCCGCGGGGGCGTCCGGGTCGGCCAGGGCGAGGGCCGCCGCGTCGGCGGCGAGCCCGGCGAACCTGCCCAGCGCGTACTGCTGGTCGGACCGCTCCAGGTACCGCGGCGCGAGCTCCGGCAGCAGCCGCACCGCCTCCTCCAGCAGGTCGGCCGCCCGCCCCGGCCGGGATGCCGCGACCAGCTCCGCGCCCGCGCGGCCCGCCCGGACGCGGTCGGAGGGCGGGGCCGTCACGGTGCGGGCCGCCCGCTCGTACGCCGACAGCGCCTCGTCCAGGTCGGCGGGGTCGCCGGCGCGGCGGAACCGTTCCCGCAGCGTGGCGCCCAGGTTGATCAGGCACTGGACGCGGTTGGTGTGCCCCTCGGGCGCGGTCTCGGCGGCCAGGCGGACGACCTGGACGGCCTCGTCCCCGTCGGCCGGATTCCCGGTGCGGGTGAAGCGGGACCGCAGCGCGCTGCCCAGGTTGGTCAGGTACATGGGCCGGTTGGGGTGGCCGGCGGGCGCGGAGGCGACCGCCTGGCGGGCGGCCACGACGGCCGCGTCCAGGTCGGCGGGCCGCTCGCCCACCTCGAACCTGACGACGAGGGTGATCCCGAGGTTGGTGAGGTAGATGGGCCGGTTGGGGTGGTCGCCGGGCGCGGCCTCGGCCGCCTGGCGGGCGAACTCGACGGCCTCGTCCAGGTCGGACGTCGTCCGGGTGCGCACCGCGCGGCCCCGCAGGGAGACGCTGAGGTTGGAGAGGTACATCGGACGGTTCGGGTGGCCTGCGGGTGTGGCGTCCACGGCCCGGCGCCCGGCCGTGATGGCCTCGTCCAGGTCTGCGCGTTCCCCGGACCATTCGAACCGGATCCGGAGGCTGCCGCCGAGGTTGGACAGGAACAACGCCAGCGCGGGGTGGTCGCCGGGGGTGGCGTCCACGGCCCGGCGCCCGATCTCGATGGACTCGTCCAGGTCGGCCTGGGCGCCGGAGCGTTGGAACCGGATCCACAGGGCGCTGCCCAGATTGCCGAGGAAACGGGCGAGGTAAGGGTGGTCGGCGGGGGTCTCCGCCAGGGCGCGCCGCCCCGCCGCGATCGCCTCGTCCAGGTCGGACGCCGCTCCGGTGTGCACGTACCGCATGCGCAGGCCGTTGCCGAGGCTGGACAGGTACAGGGCGAGGTTCGGATGCCCGGCGGGCACCAGTTCCAGCGCCCGGGTGAGGACGGCGATGGCCTGGTCGACGTCGCGCCGCTGCCCGCTCCGCTCGTACCGGCTCCACAGGGCGCTGCCGAGGTTGCCGAGGAACATCGGCAGGTTCGGGTCGCCGCCGGACGTCGTCGCCACCGCGCGTTCCAGGACGGCGACCGCCTCGTCGACGTCGGTGAGCGCGCCGGTGCGCGCGAACCTGACCAGCAGCGCGCCGCCGAGGTTGCCCAGGTGCATCGGCAGCGCGGCGTGGCCGCCGGGGGTGGCGCCGACCGCGCGCCGCAGGACGGCCACCGCCTCGTCCCCGTCGGCGAGGTCCCCGGCGCGTTCGAACCGGAGGCGCAGGGCGTTGCCGAGGTTGGACAGGTAGCTTCCCCGGTTGGGGTCCTCGGCGGAGGAGAGGTGGTAGGCGCGCCGGCCGGTGTCGATCGCGGCGTCCAGGTCGGCCTGGACGCCTTTCCTCTCGTACCTGGCGCGCAGCGCGTTGCCCAGCCCCGACAGGTGGGCGGCGGCGAACGGGCCGCCGTCCGCCGAGGCGCGCACGCCCTCGTCCAGGGCGGCCACCGCCTCGTCGAGGTCCGCCTCGTCCCCGTTGCGCTCGTACCGGCTCCACAGCGCGTTGCCGAGGCCGAACAGGCTCACGCCGCGCAGCGGGCTGCCGGGCGGGGCCGCCTCGACCGCGGCGCGCGCGGCCTCGGTGGCGGCCTCCAGGTCGGCGTCGTCCCCGGTGCGCCCGAACCGGCCCCACAGCGCGCCGCTCAGGTTGGTGAGGTAGGTGCCCCTGTTGGGGTGGTCGGCGGGGGTGGCGTCCACCGCCCGGCGCACGGCGGCGATCGCCTGCTCCACGTCGCCGGTCGCGCCGGTGCGGGCGAAGCGGCCGAGCAGCAGGTTGGCCAGGTTGGACAGGCACATGGCGAGGCTCGGATGATCGGCGGGGCAGCTCTCCACCGCCTGGCGCCCGGCCTCGACGGCGGCGTCCAAGTCCGCGGGGTCGCCGGCCGCGCCGTACCGGAGGCCGAGCGCGTTGCCGAGGTTGGACAGGAAAAGAGACCGGTCCGCGTGATCGGCGGGGACGGCCTCCACCGTGCGGCGGCAGATGTCGATCGCGGAGTCCAGGTCGGCGCGCGCTCCCGTGCGGCCGTACCGGGCCTGGAGCGCGACGCCCAGGGTGCTCAGGTTCAGCGGATGCTCGGGGACCCCGGGAGGAAGGCCCCGCGCCGCCTCCCTGCAGATCTCCACCGCCTCCTCCAGGTCGTCGGCCGACCCGGTGCGCTCGTAGCGCATCCGCAGCGTGTCGCCCAGGGCGGCCAGGTACGACGGACGGCGGGGGTGGCCGGCGGGGGTGGCGTCCACGATGCGGCGCCACACGGCGACGGCGGCGTCCATCGCCTCCGGGTCCGCCGCGACGAGCACCCTTTCCCGGATGAGCGACGTCACCATGGGGACGGCGCGCTCGGCCAGCACCGGCAGCAGCTCCTCGGGCAGGTCGGGAACGCCGAAGACCAGGCACGGCGTGAGCATGACCAGCGCCTTGTCCAGGTCCTCCTGGTCCGCGCCCTCGGGCAGGGCGAGGTGGCGCAGCCAGTGCGCCGCGCCCACCAGGTACAGGGCCTCCACGTCGGGCTCCCGCAGGATCTCGGCCAGCTCGCGCGCGTCCGCGGCGACGACGGGGTCCAGCGCGAGGGAGAGGTCCTCCGCGGCGATCACGTGCTCCAGGCGGGCGCGTAACGCCTGGACGAGCTCATCGCGCCGGGACATTCGCTTCTCCTCGTCGGCCCCACGGGGCCCGGTCAGGCGGATCGGCGGCGAACGGCCGCGCGGGGTCAAGTTCCGTGCGAAGCCACGTCCGGATCGTACCTCCGGAGACCCCGCCGCGACCGGTGTGACGACCGGCCGAACCATCCGGCGGGAGGCGACGGGACGGGGAGCCTCCTTGGCTCACGAGGGCGCGGCGTTCAGAATCGGCGTATGCCTGACCGCCCTCCGTACGTCGGTGCCCCTACTCCGCGCCGCGAGGACGCCCGATTACTCACCGGGGGAGGGCGGTTCATCGCGAACGTCCGCCTCCACGGCATGGCGCACGCGGTGGTGGCGCGCAGCCCGGTGGCGCACGGCCGGCTGACGCGCTGCGACGTCGCCGCCGCCAGGGCCGCTCCCGGGGTGCTCGACGTGATCACCCCGCCGGACGCGGCCCACGTCCGCCTGCCCTGCGTCACGCTCGCCCCCGGCCAGCCGCTGACGTCCTACCCGGTGGCCGACGAGGTCGTCCGGTACGCCGGGCAGCCGGTCGTGGTCGTGGTCGCCGCCACCGAGGCCGAGGCGCACGACGCCGCGGCCCTGGTGGACCTGCGCTTCGACGAGCTGCCCGCCGTCGTCGGCGTCGACCGGGCGCTGGACGCCGACGCCCCGCTGCTGTACCCGGAGTGGGGGACCAACCTGGTCACCGACTTCCCGCTCGGCGACCCCGACTGCGAGGACGCCATCGCCGGGGCCGCGCACGTCGTCGAGATGACCTTCCGGATCGGCCGCGCCGCGCCGAGCCCCGTGGAGCCGCGCGGCCTGGTGGCCTCCTTCGAGGACGGCGCGCTCACCGTGCGTGCCGCCACGCAGGCCCCGCACCACATGCGCGACCACGCCGCCGAGGCGCTCGGCCTGTCCTTCGACAAGGTGCGGGTGATCGGCGGGGACGTCGGCGGCGGCTTCGGCGGCAAGGAGCACCTCTACCCCGACGAGGCGCTGATCTGCCTGGCCGCGATCCGCCTCGGCCGTCCCGTGCGGTGGGTCGAGTCGCGGACCGACCACCTGACGGCCAGCCTGCCCGCCCGCGACGCCGTCCACCGCGCCCGGCTGGCCCTGGACGACGACGGCCGCTTCGTCGCGCTGCACTGCGACGTCCTCGGCGACCTCGGCGCGCACCCGTCCAACGTCGGCATCTCGCCGATCGCGGTCTCGGCCGTGACGCTGCCCGGCCCGTACCGGATCGGGCGGGTGGGGGCGCGGGTGCGCGGCGTCGTCACGACCACCACGCCCACCGGCTCCTACCGCGGGTTCGGCCAGCCGGAGGCGACGTTCACCCGCGAGCGCCTGGTGGACGAGGCCGCGCGGCGGCTCGGCCTGGACCCGGTCGAGCTGCGGCTGCGCAACCTGGTCCGCCCCTCCGACATGCCGTTCCCCACCAGGACCGGCCAGGTGTACGACTCGGGCGACTATCCCCGCGCGCTGCGGGAGCTGCGCGACCTGGTGGACGGCGCGCCGCCCCGGCCCCAGGACGGGCGCAGGCGCGCGGTCGGGTACTCCTTCCACGTCGAGGCGACCGGCATGGGGCCGTCGATGGAGATGAAGGCGGCGGGCATCCAGGCGGGCGGCTTCGAGACGGCGGTGCTGCGCCTGGAGCCGGACGCCTCGCTCGTCGTGTCCAGCGGGGTCGCGGGCATGGGGCAGGGCATCGAGACGACCCTCGCCCAGCTCGCCGCCGACGAGGTCGGCGTGCCGCTGGAGAGCGTGCGGGTGCTGCTCGGCGACACCGCCGTCACGCCGTACTCCTCCATCGGGTCCATCGCCAGCCGCTCGCTGACCGTCGGCGGCGGCGCGCTGATCCGCGCGGCGGAGCGCCTGCGCGACAAGATCGTGACCATCGCCGCCGACCGGCTGGAGGTCGCCGCCGAGGACCTCGAGATCGTCGGCGGCGCGGTGCGCGTCAAGGGCGACCCGGTGGCGCACGTCACGCTGCGCGAGGTCGCCGCCTCGGCCTGGCGCGGCTGGGACCTGCCCGAGGGCGTCGCGCCCGGCCTGGAGGAACGGGCCACCTACGACCCGCCGGGCTACGTCTACGCCTACGGCGCGCACGCCGCCGCCGTCGCCGTGGACCCCGAGACCGGGGCCGTGGAGGTGGAGGGGTACTGGGTGGTCAACGACTGCGGCGTCGTGGTCAACCCGGCGATCGTCGAGGGGCAGCTCCGCGGCGGCGTCGCCCAGGGGATCGGCATGGCGCTGACCGAGGAGGTCGCCTACGCAGAAGAGGGCGGGCCGCCCGCCGAGTACCTGCCGCCCACCACGCGCGAGGTGCCCGCCGTCGAGGTCCGCCTCCTGGTCACGCCCTCGCCGCGCACGCCGGGCGGCATGAAGGGGGTGGGGGAGGCCGGGACGGTGAGCCCGCCCGCCGCGGTGGGCAACGCCGTCGCGGCGGCGCTCCCCGAGATCGCGGACGCGATCACGGCGACGCCCGTCACCCCGCTGGCGATCTGGACAGCACTCTGCGGGCGCCGTCCAGACCCCTCCCGGTCCGAATAATCGCGTCGCTTAGCCGACGCTCCCGCCGGGCACGGTCCGAGTGGCGGCGGCGCGGTCAATGGGGATCGCGCCCCCCTACGGGCCCTGCAGGGAGGGACCATGGTGACGGACACCGCGGGACGACGGGAGCTCGCGCTGCCCGGGATCGTCCTCGGCGTGGGGATGGGCGGCTTCGTGGACGGCATCGTGCTGCACCAGGTGCTCCAGTGGCACCACATGCTGAGCAGCACCGACACCGACAACATTGGAGTGAGGTACTACTCGCCCCACACCGTGTCCGGCCTGGAGATGAACACGCTGTGGGACGGGCTGTTCCACGTGGTCACCTGGATCGCCGTGCTGGCCGGCCTCGGCCTGCTGTACTCGCGGGTCACGCACTCACGCGGGCGGGTGTGGCGGTCGCGGGCGCTGTGGGGGTGGGGCCTGGTCGGCTGGGGCCTGTTCAACCTGGTCGAGGGCGTCGCCGATCACCACCTGCTCGGCATCCACCACGTCCGCGGCGGCCCCTATCAGACGTGGTGGGACATCGGGTTCCTGGTCCTCGGCGCGCTGCTCGTCGCCGGAGGGCTCGCGCTCCAGCGCGGCGCGCCCCCGCTGGACCTGTGCGCGGACCCGCCCGGGCTGGAGCGCGACTCCGTGCTGGAGGCGTGAGCCCCGTGCACGGGACGCATCACGGCGGCGACGGGTGGACGACGGCCGCCGCCGCCCTGGTCATCGCGATGGCCGGCCTCTACGTCACGGCGGCCGTGGCGCGCCGCGCGGAGCCGCGCGGCTGGAGCGGGCTCAGGACGGCGAGCTTCGCCGCGGGGGCCGCGCTGCTGGCGGCCGGCCTGCTGCCCCCGGTGTCCACGTTCGCCGCGCACGACTTCCGCGGGCACATGCTCCAGCACCTGCTGGTCGGCATGCTGGCCCCGCTCGGGCTGGTGCTCGGCGCGCCGGTCACGCTGCTGCTGCGGTCGCTGCCGCCCCGGGGCGCGCGGGCGGTGGGCCGCGTGCTGCGCGGCCGGGTCGCGCACGTCCTGGCCGGCCCCTGGGTGGCGCTCGCGCTCAGCGTGGGCGGCATGGCGGCGCTGTACGCCACGCCGCTGTACGAGGCCGTCGCGGCGTATCCGATCCTCCACCACCTGCTGCACGCGCACTTCCTGCTGTCCGGATGCCTGTTCGCCTGGGCGATCGCCGGCCCTGACCCCGGGCCGCGCAGGCCGTCGGTCCCGCACCGGCTCGTCGTGCTCGGCGTGGCCGTGGCCGCGCACGCCACGGTGGCGCAGCTCATGTACGCGGGCCTGCTGCCGCTGGCCGTCCCCGCGGCGCAGCTGCGCGGCGCCGCCGAGATCATGTACTACGGCGGGGACGCGGCCGAGCTGCTGCTGGCCCTGGCCATGGTCGCCACCTGGCGTCCGGCCCGCCGCCGCGTCCCGGCGGTCCGTCCCGCCTGAGGCGTCCCACGGAGCGCGGTGGGCATGGGGGGACCATGGGAACCACCGCGCTCATCGTGATCGACATGCTCAGCCCATATACGCACGAGGACGTCGAACTGCTGGAGAAGTCGGCGGAACGGGTGGTGCCGCCGCTGGCCCGGCTGGTCCGGCGCGCCCACGAGCGGGACGACATCGAGCTGATCTACGTCAACGACAACTACGGGGACTTCACCGCGACCCGGGAGGAGATCGAGGACCGCGCCCGCAAGGGCCGCAGGCCCGACCTGGTGGAGCCGCTGCTGCCGCCGCCGGGCTGCGCGTTCCTGCCCAAGGTGCGGCACAGCGCCTTCTTCGGCACCCCGCTGGAGTACCTGCTGGCCCAGCGCCGGGTGGAGACCGTGCTGCTCACCGGGCAGGTCACCGAGCAGTGCGTCCTCTACACCGCGCTGGACGCCTACGTCCGCCACTACGCGGTCCGCGTCCCGGAGGACTGCGTGGCCCACATCCACCCCGACCTCGCCGAGGCCGCGCTGACGATGATGAGGCGCAACATGCGCGCCGAGATCACCACGTCGCGGGAGTGCTTGGATCTGACGTGACATCCATCACGTCAGGGACATTTGACGCGCCCTTGAGCTTTGACGTGCGTCATCCCGGATAGGGATCGCAGACCGTGACCGTCACAGGAGGGAGCCGTCGTCATGACGGACGTGTCGAGCATCGGACCGCGATCCGGCGACGATCGCCCGGTGCTGACCAACCGGCAGGGCCACCGCATCTACGACAACCAGAACCAGCGGACGGTCGGCGCGCGTGGCCCGGCCACGCTGGAGAACTACCAGTTCCTGGAGAAGATCAGCCACTTCGACCGCGAGCGCATCCCCGAGCGCGTCGTGCACGCGCGCGGCGTCACGGCGTACGGGTTCTTCGAGGCGACCGGCCACCTCGGGGACGAGCCGATCGCCCGCTACACCCGCGCCGCGCCGTTCCGCGGCCCGGGCAAGCGCACCGACGTGGCGGTGCGGTTCTCGACGGTCATCGGCGGGCGTGACTCCTCCGAGGCCGCCCGCGACCCGCGCGGCTTCGCCGTCAAGTTCTACACCGAGGACGGCAACTGGGACCTGGTCGGCAACAACCTCGCGGTGTTCTTCATCCGGGACGCCATCAAGTTCCCCGACGTCATCCATGCGCTGAAGCCCGACCCGGTGACCTTCCGCCAGGAGCCGAACCGGATCTTCGACTTCATGTCGCAGACGCCCGAGTGCATGCACATGCTGGTCAACCTGTTCAGCCCGCGCGGCATCCCCGCCGACTACCGCCACATGCAGGGGTTCGGCGTGAACACCTACAAGTGGGTGAACGAGCGCGGGGAGACGCACCTGGTCAAGTACCACTGGATCCCCAAGCAGGGCGTCAGGAGCATGACCGAGGAGGACGCCGCGGCCGTCCAGGCGGGCGACCTCGGGCACGCCACCAAGGACCTCCAGGACGCGATCGACCGCGGCGACCACCCCGAGTGGGAGCTGCGCGTGCAGATCATGACCGACGAGGAGCACCCGGAACTCGACTTCGACCCGCTCGACGACACCAAGGTGTGGCCGGAGAACGAGTTTCCCGCGCTGCCGGTCGGCCGGCTGGTCCTGGACAGCAACGTGCGGAACTTCTTCGCCGAGAACGAGCAGATCGCGTTCGGCACGGGCGTGCTGATCGACGGGCTGGACTTCTCCGACGACAAGATGCTCGTCGGGCGCACGTTCTCCTACAGCGACACCCAGCGCTACCGCGTCGGGCCGAACTACCTCCAGCTCCCGGTGAACCAGGCGAAGAACGCCGAGGTGCGCACCAACCAGCGCGACGGCCAGATGACCTACCACGTGGACGGGGAGGGCGAGAACCCGCACGTCAACTACGAGCCCTCCATCACCGGAGGGCTGCGGGAGGATCAGTACCCGACCGAGGACGAGCAGGGGCCGGTCATCACCGGGCGGCTCACGCGTAAGCGCATCCCGCGCGCCAACGACTACCTGCAGGCCGGGCAGCGCTACCTGCTGATGGAGCAGTGGGAGCGCGACGACCTCGTCCGCAACTTCGTCACGCTGCTCTCGCAGTGCGCGCGGCCGATACAGGAGCGCATGGTGTGGCACCTGCTGCTGGTCGAGGACGAGCTCGGCCTGCGCGTGGGGGAGGGCCTCGGCATCGCGCCGGAGGACGTCGCCCACCTGGAGCCGCTGGCGAGCCAGGACCTGACCGAGGAGGACCGCAAGCGGCTGTCCAACCTCGGCAAGAACGGCCCGCGCGACGTGACGGGGCTGTCGATGACGCACTGCGTGCCCAACGAGCGCCATACCCCGTAAGGACACGGGCACGTCCGGCGCGTCTCGGCGCGCCGCGACATCCCATCCGCGGGCACGCCGGACGCCGCCGCCCTTCCCGGGGCGGCGGCGTCGTCGTGCCGGGCGGCGTTTGGCGCAGGGAGGCCCGGGAAGCGGCCGGGAACGGCGTTTCTTGCGAAAGTGGTGCATTGCATGGCTACACACGACGTGGCGCGGGCGAAGGTGTCGGCCCGCGCGCCGCGAGGGCCCTTCGACCTGTCGGGACGCTCCTGGCGATCGGTGCTGAAGCGCACCGTGAAGGAGTTCCAGGAGGACAAGGTCACCGACTGGGCGGCCGCGCTCACCTACTACGCGGTCCTGTCGATGTTCCCGGCGCTGCTCGCCGCGGTCTCCCTGCTCGGCCTGTTCGGCGAGTCCGCGACCCGGCCGCTGGTGGACAACCTCGCGGCGGTCGCCCCCGGCCCGGCCCGGGAGATCATCGACGGCGTGCTGCGCGCCCTGCAGGACAGCCCGCGCGCCGCGGGCATCACCACGATCATCGGCATCGCGGTCGCGCTGTGGTCCGCCTCGGGGTACGTCGGGGCGTTCATGCGCGCGTCCAACGTCATGTACGAGATGCCGGAAGGGCGCCCGATCTGGAAGACGCTGCCGCTGCGCCTGGCCATCACCGCCGTCCTGGTCGTCCTGATGGCGGTGGGCGCGGTGGCGGTGGTCTTCACCGGCGGGCTCGCCGAGCAGGCCGGGCGGCTGCTGGGCCTCGGGGACACCGCGGTCACGGTGTGGGGCGTCGCCAAGTGGCCGGTGCTCGTGCTCGTCGTCATGGCGGTCCTGGCCCTGCTCTACTGGGCGGCGCCGAACGTCAGCCAGCCGGGGCTGCGCTGGATCACGCCCGGCAGCACGCTGGCCGTCGTGCTGTGGATCGCGGCCTCGGCCGCGTTCGGCTTCTACGTCGCCAACTTCGCCTCCTACAGCAAGACCTACGCCGCGCTGGCCGGGGTCATCGTCTTCCTGGTCTGGCTGTGGATCACCAACATCGCCGTGCTGCTCGGCGTGGAGTTCGACGCGGAACTGGCCAGGGGGCGGGCCATCGCCACCGGCCACCCCGCCGGCGAGGAGCCGTACATGGAGCCGCGCGACACCCGCAAGATCCCGGACGAGGACGAAGCCAAGGACGGGGCCAAGGACCGAGACGGGAGCGAAGCCAAGGACGGAGCCGGGCCGGGGGACGGCGCGGGGGAGAAGCCGCCCGCGCCGGAGCCCGGGCGGTAGCGTACGGGGTATGACCGGCATATCCCGGCAGGCCCGGCAGTGGAGGGTCCGGCGTGATTTCACCATCCTCAAGTGGACGGCCGCGGCGGCGTTCTGCGTGCTCGGCGTCGTCGCCGGGGACGTCCGCGCCCTGATCCTCTGCGCGGGCGGCGCGCTGCTGCTCGGCGGGTTCGCCCTGCACGACGTGGTGGCGCCGGTGCGGCTCGCCGCCGACGACCAGGGGCTGACGGTGGTGACCGGGCTCGCCCGGCGCCGGCGGCTGCCGTGGCCGGACGTCACCGGCATCCGCGTGGCGCGCACCGCGCGTTACGGGCTGAGCTGGGAGCTTCTGGAGATCGAGACCACCGAGAGCCTGCACCTCTTCTCGTCCTTCGAGCTCGGCACCTCCTGCATGGCCGCCGCCGACGAGCTCTACCGCCTCCGGCCCGCCTGACCCTCGGACGGCGCGGTGGGCTTGCCGGACGTGTCCTGGCCGGAAGGCGTGGTGGGCTTCTCGGGCGTACCGTTCGGAGCCGGGCGCTCCTGGGCCGCGGCTCCGTAGGAGGCGTCCTCCTGGGCGAACCTGCGCAGCGCGCTGAAGACGACGTCGCCGAGCGCCGTCCAGATCACCGCGGTCTCCAGCAGCGTGTCGGGGTCGTGTTCCTGCCGGAGCTGCGCCAGGTCGGCCTCGGCCACCTGCCGCGCCGCCCGCGCGTAGCCGTCAAGCAGCTTGAGCTGGTCGGTCTGGCCCAGCCGGAACAGCGTGGCGAGGGCGGATGCGAGGGTCTGGCGGGCGGGGTTGGTGGCGCGGACCCGCCAGCCGAGCCGCTCGATCAGCTCGTCGGTGTGCCGGGTGGCGGCCTCCCACGCCTCGTCCTCGATCACCGGGCGCGGGGTGACCATGGCGAACTGCGCCTTGCCCGCCGAGTCGAGCACGCTCATGCCGGGCCCGTACATCTTGGCCAGGACCTCGCGGGTGGCGGCGACGCTGAGCCCGCCGACCTCGATGAGGGCCCTGACCAGCCGGAGGCGGCGGACGTGCGCCTCGGTGTACTGGGCCTGGTTGTGGCTGGTGCGCTCGCCCGGGAAGAGGAGGCCCTCGCGTAGGTAGTACTTGATCGTGGGCACGGGTACGTCCGCGCGGCGGCTCAGCTCGGCGATGCGCATGGTCCTCCCTCGGGCCCGATCCCTGAGAGCCCCTTGCGCAGTCTAGCGAAGAGATAGTAGACAGTTCTCATATCCATATTGCGATCCATATTGCGGCGGCGCGGGAGGTGATCGACGTGGAGTATCGGCCCTTCGGGCGGACCGGCCTCAAGGTCAGCCCCATCCGCCTCGGCGCCATGGGCGACGTGCCGCCCGGCGTGACCCTCAACCCGGCCGACGGCGGGTGGCGCCCTCCGTCCCTGGCCGTCCCTCCGCCGCAGGAGGTGACGCTCTAGACCGGCGCCGGCGGCGGTTCGGGCCCGTGGCACCCCGTTCCGTCGCCGGCGCCTTTTCGTCCGAGATATAGATAGTGATGAGTTCTACTATTCATGTTGCATCCGATCATCCCGCGAGGCGCACCGCCCCTCACCGGCGCTGCGTGTCCGCTTCCGAGGAGATGAAATGTTCGCGAAACTAGGGCGGTTCGCCGCCGGACATCGGTTATGGGTCCTCGCGGCCGCCGTCCTGTTCGTCGTCATCGGCGGCGCGTGGGGCTCGGGCGCCGGCGGCATCCTCGGCGGAGGCGCCGGCCTGGACGCGCCCGGCAGCGAATCCGCCCAGGCCAACCGCATCCTCGCCGGCACCCTCGGCCGGCACGTCCCCGACGTCGTCGTCATCTACGAGAGCCCGGCCATGACCGTGGACGACCCGCGCTTCCGCCAGGCCGTCGAGCAGGTCGCCGCCCGCGTCCCCAAGGACGCCTACGTGCGGCTGGAGACCTACTGGTCCACCGGCTCCGCCGACTTCGTGTCCCGCGACAAGCACAAGACCTACCTCGCCCTCCAGCTCCCCGGGGCCACGGAAGAGGAACAGGTCGTGGTGTACCGGAACATCGCCGGCCTGTTCGACGCCCCCGGCCTGACCGAGCGCACCGGCGGGCTCACCGCCATCGGGGAGCAGTTCAACACCATCAACTCCCGCGACCTGTCCCGGGCCGAGCTGATCTCCTTCCCCTTCCTGATCATCCTGCTCCTGCTGGTGTTCCGCGGGGTCGTCGCGGCGGCGCTGCCCCTGGCCGTCGCGGTCGTCGTCGCCGTCGGCTCCCTCAGCGTGCTGCGCGTGGTCGGCGGGATCGTCGACCTGTCCACGGCGGCCATCAACGTCGTGGTCATCCTCGGCCTCGGCCTCGCCACCGACTACGCGCTGCTCATCCTCACCCGGTTCCGCGAAGAGCTCGCGGCCGGGCGCACCGTCGACGACGCGGTGTCCCGCGCCATGGGCTCCGCCGGCCGCACGGTGGCTGTCTCCGGCCTGACCGTGGCCGTCACGCTCGGCGGCCTCGTCGTCTTTCCCTCCCGCTTCCTCACCTCGCTCGCCTACTCCGGCGTGGCCGTCGTCCTGTTCGCCGTCATCGCCGCGCTCACCGTGCTGCCGGCGCTGCTGCGCCTCATCGGCCGCAGGGTCGACGCGCTGCGCCTGCCGCTGCCATGGCTCCGGGGCGACCGCCCGCAGGGGCGGCGCTGGTACCGCGTCGCGCACGGCGTCATGCGCAGGCCGTTCACCGTCGTCCTGGCCGTCGGGCTCGCGCTCGTCACGCTCGGCCTGCCGTTGCTCGGCGTCGTCTGGTCGCGGCCGGGGGAATGGGCGATGCCGGGCGACGTCGACGGGGCCGCGGCCACCCGGCAGCTCGCCGAGGAGTTCCCCTACGACCCGACCAAGGTCGTCACGACCGTGGTCCGCATGCCAGGCCCGGCCACCGCGCCCGGCGCCCAGGCGGCGCTGGCCGACTTCGCCGGGCGGCTCGGCCGGATCGACGGAGTGGACCGCGCCGCGGTGACCGGCGCCTCGGGGAACCTGGCCCGGATCACGCTCGGCTACTCCATGAGCTCCTACGGCGCGGAGATGCGGGAGGTCGTCGCGAAGCTGCGCGCCGAGCCCCCGCCCGCCGGCGCCACCGCGCTGTTCACCAACCGGCCCGCGTCCATCGCCGACATGCTGGACATGATCGGCCGCGGGCTGCCCTGGATGCTGCTCATCGTCGTCGTGGTCACGTTCGTGGTGATGTTCCTGGCCTTCGGGTCGGTCACGCTGCCGCTCAAGTCGATCGTCATGAACCTGTTGTCCCTGTCGGCCGCCTTCGGCGCGATGGTGCTGATCTTCCAGAACGGCTTCCTGTCCGGCCTCCTCGGCTTCACCGCGCCCGGGTTCCTCGACGCCAACATGCCCGTCCTCATCGGGGCGGTCTCGTTCGGGCTGGCCATGGACTACGAGGTGTTCATGCTGGCGAGGATCCGCGAGGAGTATCTGCGCACCGGCGACCCCGTCGAGTCGGTGGCGCTCGGCGTCCGGCACACCGCGGGCGTCATCACCGCCGCCGCGCTCCTGCTCGGCGTCGTCCTGGCGGCGTTCGTCACCACCAGCATCACGGTGATCAAGATGATCGGGGTCGGCTCGGTCATCGCGCTGCTCGTCGACGCCACGATCGTCCGCGGCCTGCTGGTCCCGGCCACCATGCGCCTCCTTGGCCGCCACGCCTGGTGGTCCCCCGAGCCCCTGGCCCGCTGGTGGCTTCACCACGGCCTCCCGGAGGAATCCGCTGCCGCACCACCGCCCGCGCCGCGTCCCGCGAGCACGTCGGCGCGGGTGTGATGGCACCTATGACGAAAGGACGCTGGAGTGAACCCGGTAAGTCGGGATATCGACTGCAAGTCCGAATAAGTGAAGGAATCCTGGATTAGGACGAAAAGTCCGAAAGGCTGGGGGAGGGTCCATCGATTACGGGAAGCCGTAGAGCGGGGGAGGGCCGGACCTGTCGGGGGCCCGGCCCTTCCCAACCCTTCCCTGCCCGGCCCTTCGGCACCCGGTCGGCGGCGGTCCTTCGACGCCGTCAGTAATAGCCGTCGACGGGGACGCGTGCCTCGTCGAACAGGCCCGGCCCGTCGTGCGGCACCTGCGGGAAGCCGGGAGCACCGGGCCGCTTCAGCGAGTTGAGCTGCTCGGTGGACAGCGCGAACACCACGCGACCGAGTCCTGACCGCTCGATCGCGCCGGTGCACATCCCGCACGGCTGGCAGCTCGTGTACATGGTCGTGGCCGCGGCCGTACCGGGGTCCAGCTCGCGCGCCGCCCACCTCGCCAGCTTCAGCTCGGGGTGGGCGGTGATATCGCCGTCCGAGAGCGAGGTGTTCCGCTCCTCGGCCAGCACCTCCCCGTCCGCCCCCACCAGCAGCGACCCGAACGGCGGATTCCCCGCCGCCCGCGCCTCCCCGGCCAACTCCACGGCCCTTCGCAACAGCCGCTCCTCATCCTGCGTCATCATCACTCCATTCCTGGCCCGACGAACTGGCGACGATCTCCACGCGACGAGCCTCCGATCCTGTGGCCGTCATCGGTCTGGGCGCGCGGTCTGTGCGGGTGGGGGGCTGAGTACTTGGGCGCTCATCGGGACAGGTGGGCGGACACGGTGGCCAGAGCCTGCCAGGCGACCTCCGGGGTGCCCGTCTCCGCCGGGTCACCGGTGTACGGGTCCAGCACGACGGTCTCGGCCCCGAGGGCGCGTAGTTCCTCCAGATCGGCCAGTACCTGCGCGATCGTTCCCTCGCCCGCGAGCCGCTCCGGACCCGTCACGGGCGAGCCGGTGATCCGCAGGATGATCCGGGGTACGAGCGCCGGAGCCGGCTCCCCTCCGAGGATCGCGTCCACGCGCCCCAGCTTCTCGCGCAGCCAGGGGAGAGTGAACCGCAATGGATGCCAGGCGTCCCCCAGGCGCGCCGCCCGGCGCAAAGCCGCGTCGCTGTTCCCGCCGACCAGGAGCGGGATCCGTCCGGCACGGTAGCCCTCCTCCCGCCACGCCTCCCGCAGCGTACGCAGCAGCTCGTCCGTGAGCGCCCCGCGCCGCTCGAACGGCGCCCCGAGCGCCTCGAACTCCTCATGCGCCCACCCCGCCCCCACGCCGAGCACCAACCGCCCGCCGCTGAGGTCGTTCAGGTTGGCGGCCATGCGGGCGACCAGCAGCGGGTGCCGGTACGGCGCGACGAGCACCGTGGTCCCGAGCAGCACCCGGCTCGTGACGCCGGCCAGATAGGACAGGGTGGTGAACGGCTCGTAGAACGGCTCGGGGTACTGCGCGGCCACGTCCGGCGTCACCACGACATGGTCGGACACCATCAGCAGGTCGAACCCCAGCCCTTCGACGGTCCGCGCCCAACGCCGGAGCGCCTCCGGGCTGGTACCGGGTCCGAAATTCGGAACGTTGACGCCTGTTCGCACTGGTCAAGGCTATCGAGGGGCCGAATCACCGGGAAGTGGCACATCCCTGCCGGAACCCCTATTCACCGGGAAAGTCCCGGTATATTCGCCCAATGGCCGAGAATCTCGACGCGACCGACTGGGCCATCCTCGTCGAGCTCCAGCGAGACGGCCGCGTCCCTCTCACCGAACTGGCCCGCCGGGTCAACCTCGGCGCCTCCGCGACCACCGAGCGGGTCAGGAGGCTGGAGGCCGCGGGCGTCATCACCGGCTACCGCGCCGACGTCGACCTGGCCAAGGCGGGCTTCCCCATCCTGGCCGTCGTACGGCTGAAATACCCCGGCAGCAGGCACGAGCCCCTGCGCCGCCTGCTGGAAGAGCGCCACGAGATCCTGGAGTGCCTGCGCACCACCGGCGACGACTGCTACACCCTCAAGATCGCCGCCACCTCCATGCCCCACCTGGAACACCTCGTGGACGAACTCGCCCAGTTCGGCAGCACCACCACCAACATCGTCTACACCCGAACCCTCCCCTACCGAGGCCCCCACCCTCCCACCCACAGAGATCACCAACGGCCTGCCGCCTCCTGACGATCGCGCGGCGCGAAATGGCGTCCGACGGGCCAGGGCCGAGTTCACGAGGGCCATGACCACCATGAGGACGCGCCGTCTGGTGACCTCACCGAGGTGCGCGCGGGTCGGTCGTGCGGAGGGCGGCGAGGGCGAGGTGCCAGGGGTAAGGGGCGGTGGGTCCGTTGGCGGTGGGGGATTCCTCAGGGCCGAGGATCACGTGGACGCCTTCCGCGCGCAGTTCCTCGACGCTTCTGCGGAACGGCGCCCGCTGGGCCAGGGCCGAGTTCACGAGGGCCATGACCACCACGGGGATACCGAGTCCGGGAGCCTCGGCGAGAAGGCCCAGGGCGTAGGTGTCGGCGATCCCCTGGGCGAACTTGTTCACCGTGTTGTACGTGGCGGGCGCGACGATGATCGCGTCGGCCCGGGGCGGCTTCGGCTCATTCGGCGTGCGGTAACGACTCTTCACCGGACGGCCGGTCTGCCGCTCCAGCGCGGGAACATCGATGAAGTCCAGCGCCGACGGCGTGGCCACCATCTGAACCGTCCACCCGTCCCCCTGAGCCCGCGCCACCAACTCTCCAACGCCAGACGCGGCACCGGCCGCACACACGACGACATAAAGCACACCACTCACCGGCCCACTCCCACCCGCTCGCGCACGCTCCTGCCTGTTCAGCTTCCCGTACGGCGCCGCTGGTTCTCCGCACGGACTCTTGCCTGCCGGGCTTTCCGTACACACCACGCTTCAGAGCACCATGCGTGGTGCTGCGAGCCAGAACCCCATCCCCGTGTGGGGCGTGTCCGGTCCCTCGACTGAGGGCGCGGCACCGGCCGTACGGGCTGGGTGGGGGAGTTCATGGATGAGCAACGGGTCGCTAGCGGGGGTTTCTCGTGCTCTTCCAATCGAGTTCGCCCTTCTTCACCGTCGGGCGCCAGCCCCGGATAGGCCGGCCGGTCTCCAGGGAGCGGGCGGTGGCCTTCAGTAATGCCAGGTATGACGGCCAGACGTCGTCCCCTTCGAAGGTCAGCCCGGACTCGTTGTAGTACTCGCCCGTCTTGCCGGTGCGGGTGTCGATGAAGAGGTAGCCCCCGTCGTGCGCGTCGGCGAACGGGATGAGGTGACCGTCCCACCAGGTGCCGACCATCTCCTCCGGCCCGCCGAGAAGGAAATCGCAGAGCATCTTCCATCCCGCCCGGGTGTCTTTGGCCGACATGAGGTCATAGAACGGCGCGGGTCCGAACCCCCATTCTCCCGAGCCGTCATGGCGCAGAAGCGAGGCGCGCAGATCGTCGGGGAACCGCAGGCCCATGGCGGCCTCCGCCTTCGCGATGTCGAGGGGGCGGGCCGGGGGAGTGAGGGTCTTGTAGGTGACAGGGGCCTTCCGGGCCAGCCACCGCTCGATACGCCGCCAGACCGTGGCGACCCGCGCGGTGACCGCCGGATCCGGCACGCGGACGACGGGAGCACGGCGTCCGGGCAGGCACCCGCTGGCACGGGCCTGCGCGGGTGAGAGCTTTTCTGGCGTCGGTGCCACGGTGGGTGTGGGAGACGGCGACGGCCGGGCGCCGCCCGCGCACCCCCCGGGCAGGGACTCGGCCGGCTCATCGGCCCACCGCAGCTCGCAGCCCGAGGTGACGGTGGGGTACCAGTCGCGCAGCGCCGCACCGCTTTCCAGTGACCGCGCGAGCTCCTCCAGCATGGCGACATAGGACGGCCAGCCCATGGGGCCGTCGTACCGAAGGCTCCCGCCCGACGGCGATTCCCCGACCCGCCCGCTGCGCGGTTCGACGAAGAGTTCCGCTCCGTGGCTGTCGCTGCCGACCGGCATCAGGGTGCCGTGCCATGTCCCGTGCTCGGGATCGGCGTTCTCCCGCACCCCTTCGAGAACGAGATCCTGGCACCGCCCCCAGTTGATGTAGTCGATCTCGGCCAGGCCGAGAAGCCCGTACGACGGCGGCAACGGGAACCCCTCCCCGAGGTTGCCGTCGGCGCCGTCGTGCCGCAGGTAGGAAGCGTAAAGATCGTCGGGCAGCCTGCGATCGTGGTCGTCCTCCCAGCGGGCGACCCGCTCGGGTTCGACGGGGAACCGCAGCTTGCGCAGTGTCGCCGAGGCGTGCGCGCCCAGCCATCTCTCGATGCGGTCCCACGCCCGCCCGACCCGCGCCGCCACGGCCGCGTCCGGCACGCGCGGAAGATACGACGGCTCGTCCATGGCTTGTGTATCGATCACCACGCCCGCCCCGTCCCCCGACCCCGCCCCCGCATCGTCCTCGAAGTCGGAGTCCGCCCCGGGCGAGCGGTCCGGGTCGTCGTCGTCCCAGACGATGGGCTCGCAACCCGCGGCCCTGGCCTCCTCCGCGGTGAACGCCTGCGCCCGTATCTCGGCCTCGGACTGAGGGTCGTCGCAACTCACGGAGACGGACGTCCCGACGGAACTCATGGAGCACATCACGCTGTCACCGACCACGGCCGCACCCACCGCCGTCCAGCCCAGAAGCAGCACAATGACGGCCACCGCCGCGACGCCCCGCCGCACCCCATTTCCAAGCACCCCGGCACCCTACAGACCCGCACCGACATTCATTCGCGCTTCACAAAACCCGTCGAACCCGCCAAACAACCCGAAAAACAGAAGTATCCGGCTTTGTTCGACGAACCGCGAAGCCCGCCGTCTCCCCGCCCGGCCAATGAAACACACTGCCCGGAAATGTCTCCAGGCGACCACGACGCGTGATCATGCCAAGAACCGCTGCCGCACGGCCCGGCGAAGCGCCATCGGGCGTACCCGAGCGCATTCACGCGACTGCGGCCCGCGACATATCGGCCGCTCGTGGTTCCCGCCCCGCGAAGCACCGTCCGCATGAAGCGCCGGCGCTACGGCCGCGGATCCACGCGCACCGCCACCTTCCCGGGCGACGCCATCGAACCCCTGACCCTGCCACTCCGAGTCCAGAAGCCCCTGCCGATGCCCGTCTTCCCCAAACTTGTCCAGGTACCGGCTAAAGTGAATATCTTCCCGGGCTCACACGCGTGCCAACTTGTGAGAGACTCCACCCTTGCGGGGCGGTAGCTCAGCCGGTCAGAGCAGCGGACTCATAATCCGTCGGTCGTGGGTTCAAGTCCCACCCGCCCTACCACGCCACCACGAGAACCCTCGCTCCACCAGGCGTTTCGCCGGGAGTCGTCCCGTGGACACCTGCGCTGGGACGCGGCCGGGCGCGGCCCTCGGGGGCGCCCATCAGGGGCCGCGTGTCGCTTCCTTGGCTCGGCCGTGCCCATAAGGGCGGCGCCGGCCCGATCGGGGCGACGCTCATGAAGCGCTCAGGTGGAGGTTCCGGGCGCCGAACCATGTTCGGCGTACACCGCCGGGCGTCGACGCGCGCCTATGGCCGTGCCGTGCCGGCCAAGGGCCTTTACTCGTAAATATCCGCTTTCAGGGCTCAGCGTCGGCCCCGGTGTCACACGCAAAGAATGTCCAATAAATTGCCTTTCACGCTTGAGTGGATATCTCCCCGGGCACGCTCCCACCGATGGCCAGTCGTGATCAAGAGGAGCGGACGGACGTGCGTGCCACCATCTCCGATCTGCCGCCGGCCATCCTCCGCGGTGTCAGCCAGGTCGATCTGCAAAGCGATTACCGGACGGCGATCTGCTTCGTCATCGCATTGTTCGCCGGTGGCTGGCAGTTCGGGACTTTCGGCCTGCTCGGCACCGCCGTGGCCACACTCACCGCCTGGTTCTTCGGCGTTCCCCGGGAGCGCGTGACCCGCGGGCTCGAAGGATTCAACGGAACCTTGATCGGCGTCGCGCTGGTGCTGTACTTCGACGTGCGGTGGGTCACCGTGCTGCTGGTGATCCTCGGAGCGATCATGGGCGGCGTGCTCACCGCGGCGCTCAACGCGCTGCTCACGCCGCATGACCTGTCGACGCTGACCGCGCCGTTCTGCGTGATCACCACGATCATGCTGGTGGGCGGCCCGGCGTTCGCGCGGGTCTGGGGCGGGCGCGCCCCGCCGTCCGCCGCCCACCCCGGCGCGACGGTGACGTTCACCGACCTGTGGCAGGGATTGTTCAACGGCATCGGCCAGGTGTTCTTCCAGGACAAGTTCTACGTCGGGGTGATCTTCCTGATCGGGCTGCTGTTCGCCGGCCCCGTCGTGGCGCTGGCCGCCCTGGTCTCCAGTGCCCTCGGCATCGTGGTCGCGCTGCTCCTCGGAGCGGCCGCGGCGGACATCGGCGCGGGCCTGTACGGCTACAACGCCGTGCTGACCGGGATCGCCCTGTGCGGCACGTTCGTCGCGCCGACCCCGCTCGGCGTGCTGTACGCCCTGGTGGGCGTGGTGGCGGCGACGGTGCTGACGGCGTTCGTCAGCGACCTGTTCCGGCCGGTCGGCGGGCACACCCTCACCTGGCCGTTCGTGCTGGTCACCTGGACCTTCCTGGCGGCGGTGCCGATCTTCTCCGGCGTCCGGCGCGCCACCACCTAAGGAGAACCCATGTACCTCGCCCCGCGGGAGATCGACAAGCTGCTCGTCTACGCGGTCGCCGACCTGGCGGCCAAGCGGCGGGACCGCGGCCTGAAGCTGAACTACAGCGAGGCGGTGGCCCTGATCAGCGCCGCGATCCTGGAGGGCGCCCGGGAGGGCAAGACCGTCGCCGAGTGCATGGAACTGGGCAAGCATGTGCTCGGCACCGGCGACGTCATGCCCGGGGTGCGCGAAATGCTCAAGTTGATGCAGATCGAGGCGACCTTCAAGGACGGTTCCAAGCTCGTCTCCTGTCACGACCCGATCGGCGGTTGACGCCGCCGTAGCACGAAGGAAACGGTTCGCCATGACGGACACCGACAGGATCATCTACGCGGACGGCCCGATCGAGATCAACGCGGGCCGGGCCACGGTCACGCTGACCGTGCGCAACACCGGGGACCGGGCCATCCAGGTCGGCTCGCACTTCCACTTCTTCGAGGCGAACCGGGCGCTCAGCTTCGACCGCGAGAAGGCGTACGGCATGCACCTCGACATCCCGGCGGGCACCGCCGTGCGCATCGAGCCCGGTGACACCCACCGGGTCGACCTCGTCGAGTACGGCGGCGGCATGCGCGTGGTCGGCTTCGCCGGGCTGCTCAACGGCGGCCTCAGGTCCAGGGACAGCCGGATCCGCGCCCTGCGGCGGCTGGCCGAGCTCGGTTACGCCGACGAGCCGGAACCCTCCGCCGTCGTCCGGCGGCCGTCGGAAGGCAAGCCCGCCGAGAAGCCGAAGCCCAAGAAAGCACCCGCCAAGAGGAAGAAGGGCTGACGTCGATGGGAACGATGCGCCGCGAGCAGTACGGGGCCATGTTCGGCCCGACCGTGGGCGACAGGATCCGGCTGGCCGACACCAACCTGGTGATCGAGATCGAGAAGGACCACGCGGTGGGCGCCTACGGGGACGAGGTCGTCTACGGCGGAGGCAAGACCGCCCGCGACGGCATGGCGGCCGATCCCGGCTCCAGGAACACCACGATCGCGCTCGACCTGGTGATCACCAACGTCGTCGTGCTCGACCCGGTGCTCGGCGTCGTCAAAGGCGACATCGGCATCAAGGACGGCAGGATCGTCGGCATCGGCAAGGCGGGCAACCCGCACACCCAGAACGGTGTGGACCGCCGGCTGATCGTCGGTTCCGGTACGGAGGTGCTGGCGGGCGAGAACATGATCGCAACTCCGGGCGCCATCGATCCGCACGTCCACCTGCTCGCGCCCCAGCAGGCCGAGCACGCGCTGACCAACGGCATCACCACGCTGATCGCCGGCGGCACCGGTCCCACCGACGGCACGCGCGGCACGACCTGCTCGCCCGGCCCGTGGAACATCGGCCGGATGCTCCAGGCCATCGAGGCGCTGCCGATCAACATCGGGCTCATGGCCAAGGGGAACGGGAGCCTGCCCGCCCCGCTCGCCGACCAGATCGAGGCGGGGGCGTGCGTGCTGAAGGTCCACGAGGACTGGGGCTCGACCCCGTCGGTGGTGGACTGCGCGCTGCGGGTGGCCAACGAGTACGACGTCCAGGTGTCCCTGCACGCCGACACCCTCAACGAGGCCGGCTACCTGGAGGACACGATCAGCGCCATCGACGGCCGTGCCATCCACGCCTTCCACAGCGAGGGCGCGGGCGGCGGGCACGCCCCCGACATGATCCGTATCGCCGGCGAGCCCAACGTCCTGCCGTCCTCGACGAACCCGACCCTGCCGTACACGATCGACTCCGTCGACGAACTGCTCGACATGGTGATGGTCTGTCACCATCTCAGCCACGACATCCCCGAGGACGTCGCGTTCGCCGACAGCCGGGTGCGGGCGGAGACCATCGCCGCCGAGACCGTCCTGCACGACATGGGCGTGATCAGCATGACCTCCTCCGACTCCCAGGCGATGGGCCGGATCGGCGAGACCTTCACGCGGACCTTCCAGGTGGCGCACCACTGCAAGGACAAGCGCGGCAAGCTGCCCGAGGACTCCGAGCGCAACGACAACTTCAGGGTGCTGCGCTACCTGGCCAAGCTGACCATCAACCCGGCCCGCACCACCGGCATCGCCGAGACCGTCGGCTCCTTGGAGGACGGCAAGCTGGCCGACATCGTGCTGTGGCCGTTCACCTCGTTCGCCGCCAAACCGGCCCTCGTGGTCAAGGGCGGCCTGATCAACTGGTTCCGGATGGGCGATCCGAACGCCTCGCTGCCCACCCCGCAGCCCGTCTACTACCGGCCGATGTTCGGCGCGATGGGCATGGCGCAGCGCAAGTGCAACGTGACGTTCCTGCCGGAGGCCGCCATCGCCGCCGGGGTGCCGGAGAAGCTCGGCCTCCAGCGGATGATCGCCCGGGTCCGCCACACCCGGACGGTGGACAAGCGGCACATGCTCCGCAACACGGCGCTGCCCCGGATCACCGTGGACCCGGAGACGTACAAGGTGACCGTGGACGGGGAGCACGCCACCATCGAACCGGCACGGGAACTGCCGCTGACCCAGTTGTTCTTCCTGGCATGAACCTGCTCGCCCAGCTCCAGCTCACCGACTCGGCCTTCCCGAGCGGCCTGTACACGCTCTCCCACGGCCTGGAGGCGTACGCGCAGGCCGGGCCGGTCGACGTGGGCGCGCTGCTGGAGGACGTACTCCTCCATTCCGCCGGGCCGGGGGACGCCACCGCCCTGGTCCTCACCCACCGGGCGGTGACGGCGGGCGACTGGGACACGGTCATCGAGGTGGACCGGCGGCTGCACGCCCTCAAGCTCAACCGCGAGATCCGGTCCGCCGCCACCAGGACCGGCAACCAGGTCCTGCGGACGGCGGCCCTGGTCTTCGCCACCCCCGAGCTCGCCCGGCTCGCCGGCCTGGTCGAGACCAGGACCACCCCGGGCAACCACGCCGTCGTCATGGGCGCCGCCCACGCCGGGCTCGGCGTGCCGGTGGGCGACGCGGTGACCTGCGACCTGTTCGCCTTCGCCGCGAGCTGGGTCAGCGCCGCCGTCCGCCTGCGCAGGCTCGACTTCCGGCAGGCCCAGACCACCCTGCACGGCGCGGCCGGCGCCATCGAACGGGCCGCCGGGCACGCCCTGGCCGCGCGCGGCCCGCTCGACCTGCACGCCGCCACTCCCGTCGCGGACACGATGAGCGCCGCCCACGAGCGGGCGGCGGCCCGCCTCTTCACCACCTGACCGTCCACCACCCGAAGGGCAACGCACATGGAGAACGTTCTGAAGGTCGGCATCGGCGGCCCCGTCGGATCGGGCAAGACCGCCCTGATCGAGGCGCTGGTCCCGATCCTGCTCGAACAGGGACACAGCGTGGGCGTCGTCACCAACGACATCTACACCAGGGAGGACGCCGACCACATCAAGCGCACGCTGCGCGGCGTCCTGGACCCCGAGCGGATCATCGGCGTGGAGACCGGCTCATGCCCGCACACGGCCGTACGCGACGATCCGTCGATGAACCTCGCCGCAGGCGCCGACCTGCTGGAACGCTTCGGCGACATCGACACGCTGCTGTACGAGAGCGGCGGGGACAACCTCACCCTCACCTTCAGCCCCCTCCTGGCCGACGTCTACATCTTCGTCCTGGACACCGCCGAAGGGGACAAGATGCCGCGCAAACGGGGGCCGGGCATCACCGAATCCGACCTGCTGGTCATCAACAAGGTGGACATCGCCCAGTACGTCCGCGCCGACCTGGACGTGATGACCCGCGACGCCGACCGCGTCCGCGAGGGACGCCCGGTCATCCTGACCGACTCCCTGAGGGGCACCGGCGTACGCGATGTGGCCGACTTCGTCGCCAGCCGCAGGCCGGTATGGGGATCCGCCCGATAGACCGGCTCGCCGCCGACCGCTACACGATCCCCGCGATACCGGAGGCGGTGGCCCGGTACGCGCAGGTCCCGGACACCCTGCCGGTGGGCAGCCCCGGCAAGGTCGGCGTGCTGGACCTGGTCTTCGAGCGGCGCGGCGAGCGGACCGAGCTGACGGGCCACTACCAGAAGACGCCGCTCCAGATCATGCGCCCGCTCTACCACGATCCGTCCAGACCGGACCTGGCCTGCGTGATGGTCATCGCGGTGGGCGGCGGCGTGCTGCAGGGAGACCGCTACCGGCTGGACCTGACCTGCGGCGCGGACGCGTCCGTGTACGTCACCACGCAGGCCGCGACGAAGATCTACCGGATGGAGCAGGACTACGCCACCCAGCTCGTCTCCATCGCCGTGGGACCCGGCGGCTCCCTGGAGTACCTCCCCGGCCCGGTGATCCCCTTCGCCGGCTCGCGCTTCTACCAGCGCACCCGGCTGACCGTGGACCCGTCCGCCACGGTGATCCTGGGGGAGACCATGCTGGCCGGACGCCTGGCCCGCGGGGAACGGCACGCCTACACCGCCTACTGCAGCGATCTGGACGTCCACCGGCCCGCCGGTGACCTGCTGTTCGCCGATCCGGTCAGGCTGGTCCCCGCCCAGGCCCCGGTCACCGGCCCGGCCATGTTCGGCGGCCACGGCGTGCTGTCCACGTTGTACGTCGTCACCGCCGCCGTCGCCGCCGGCGATCTGGCCGGCGAACTGCACGAGGCGGCGACGCGCAGCGGGCTCACGGGCGGGGCCGGTGTCCTGCCCGGCGGCGCCGGCGCCTGGGCCCGGCTCCTCGGGCCGGAGACCCCGCGTGTCACCGCGACCCTGGAACACCTGTGGGACATCGCCCGGCGCATGACCATCGGCAGCCCGGCCCCCGACCGGCGCAAGCCCTGAGAGGGAGCGGGCCCCGGCGCGTACGCCGGGGCCCGCCGTGGAGGGGAGGGTCTCCGCCTAGCCGAGGACGGCCAGCACGGTTCCCGCCCCGACCGTCAGCCCGCCCTCGCGGATCGCGAAGTTCAGGCCGGCTTCCAGGGCCACCTCCTTGCCCAGGTCGACGACCGCCTCCACCGTGTCTCCCGGCGCGGCGGGCGCGTCCAGGGCGATCTGGCCGGGCACGTCCGTCGTCCGGAGGTAGAACTGCGGCCGGTAGCCGTCGGCGATGGGCTTGCGCCGCCCGCCCTCGGCCTCGGTGAGCAGGTAGATCCTGGCGGCGAGGCGCCGGCGGGCCGTCTGCGAGCCGGGGACGGCCAGCACCTGCCCCCGGCGCACCTGCTCCCGCCGGACCCCGCGCAGGAGCACCGCGGCGTTGTCGCCCGCCTCGCCCCGGTCCATCACCCTGCCGAAGGTCTCGACCCCGGTGACCACCGCCGTGAAGCCCGCGCCGAGACCGATGACCTCGACCGTGTCGCCGACCTTGACCGACCCGCGCTCGATCGCCCCGGTGACGACCGTGCCCCGCCCGGTGACGGTGAGCACGTTCTCCACCGGCATCAGGAACGGCGCGTCGACGTAGCGGACCGGGACGGGGATGTGCTCGTCCACCGCCCGCAGCAGCGCCTCGACCGACGCCGTCCACGCGGGGTCGCCCTCCAGCGCCCGCAGCCCCGACACCCTGACCATGGGCACGTCGTGGTAGCCGTGCTCGGCGAGCAGCTCCGTCAGCTCCAGCTCCACCAGGTCGGCGAGCTCCGGGTCGGCGCCGTCGGCCTTGTTCAGCGCGACGACCAGGTGCTCCACGCCGACCCGCCGGGCGAGCAGCACGTGCTCGCGCGTCTGCGGCATGATGCCGTCCTGCGCGGAGACCACCAGGATGGCCCCGTCGAGCTGCGCCGCCCCCGTGATCATGTTCTTCACGTAGTCGGCGTGACCGGGCATGTCCACGTGCGCGTAGTGACGGGTGGCCGTCTCGTACTCGACGTGCGAGATGTTGATCGTGATCCCGCGCCGCGCCTCCTCGGGCGTGCGGTCGATCCTCTCGAACGGCGTGTACGTCGCCCCGCCCCGCTCGGCGAGCACCTTGGTGATCGCGGCGGTCAGCGTGGTCTTCCCGTGGTCGACATGCCCCATCGTGCCGATGTTGAGGTGCGGCTTGTTCCGCACATAGGCCTGCTTGGCCATGATTCCTTCCCTGAGGACCTGAAGGTCGTGTGACCCGTACACGGGCGATCAACCTCTCCCCGCCGGGCCACATCAGGACGCACGGAAAGAGGTCAACGCTCCAGGCCGTCGAAGGCACGCTCACCCGCACCCGCGGCGGCGGGCGTCACAGGGAGAGCGCGAAGGAACATGGACATCATGGTGACCGGGCGCGCCGCCGGGCCGCAACGGGATTTCCTTCCGCCGCCTCGCCGGCCGCACCTCCGGAGAAGGGCTCAGGGCCGGTCCTCGGGCTCCTCGGGCGGTGGCTGCGGGGGAGTGTAGGGGCGTAGGTGTTCCCAGGCGATGAAGGCGATGCCGACGGCGATCATGGACAGGCCCGTCCAGAGGTTGATGCGGACGCCTTCGGCCTTGGCCAGCTCGGCCTGGCCGTCCAGGAGGCCGGTGATGGTCAGGATCACGCCGTACACCGCGAAAAGGCCGCCGATGATCCGCCGGATGTCGAAGCGCCGGGCGGCGCGCTTGCGGGTGGTCTCCTCGCTCACAGGGGTCCTCCGAATCGGATCCGTGATCAGATGAAGGGGATGTAGAGGGCGGCGGCCAGGATCACGGCTCCCGTGCCGAGGATGATCGGCGACCGGTACCACGTCCTGCCGCCCGCCGGCGTGTCGTCGGCGATCGAGGCGTCGCTGAGGCCGTAGACCAGCCCGCGCAGCTCGCTCTCCGGCTTAGGCGTGGTGGCCAGGGTGACGGCGACCGAGACCAGGGCGTCCACGACGAACGCGGTGCCCGCGCCCCAGAAGGTGGCGTTCAGCTCGGTGCCGAAGTCCAGCACCCCGGCCTTGAAGAGGATGTAGGACGCGAACGCCGCGACCGTCCCCGACAGCAGCCCCCAGAACCCGGCCCACGCGGTCATACGCCGCCAGAACAGGCCGATGATGAAGGTGGCGAACAGGGGCGCGTTGAAGAACGAGAACAGCGTCTGCAAATAGTTCATGATATTGCTGAACCCGGCCGCGATCAGCGCGGTGCCGATGCCGAGCACGACGCCGCCGACCGTGGCGAGGCGGCCGAGGCGCAGGTAGTACTCGTCCGGACGGTCCTTCTTCACGTGCGAGCGCCAGATGTCGTAGGTGAAGACGGTGTTGAAGCCGCTGATGTTGGCCGCCATGCCCGCCATGAACGACGCCAGCAGGCCGGTGACGGCGACGCCGAGGACGCCGTTCGGCAGCAGGTCGCCCATCAGCAGCGGGATCGCGTAGTTGTACTGCGGGCCGCCGGGCTTGCCGAGGTCGCTGAACAGCACGAGCGCGACCAGGCCGGGGATCACGGTGACGGCCGGGATCACCAGCTTGGGGTAGGCGGCGACGATCGGGGTGAGCCGCGCGGCGGTGGTGTCGCGGGCGGACAGCCCGCGCTGGACCTCGGTGAAGTTGGTCGTCCAGTAGCCGAACGACAGCACGAACCCGAGGCCGAGCACGATGCCGATCCAGTGCGCGCCGAGCGGGTTGGTGTCGGCGGCCCCGGTGCCGGCCCAGGCGTGCAGGCCCGGTTCGCCGAGCGAGGACTGGCGCACCTTGTCGGCCAGCCCGGAGAACCCGCCCACCTTGATCAGGCCGAGGACGGTGACGGGGACCAGCCCGGCGAGGATGACGAAGAACTGCATCACCTCGTTGTAGATCGCCGAGGACAGGCCGCCGAGCACGACGTAGGCCAGCACGATCGCCGCCGACACGACGATCGACAGCAGCAGGGGCCAGCCGAGCAGCGCGCCCATGACCAGCGCCAGCGCGTACAGGTTGATCCCCGCGATGAGGATCTGCGCGAGCGCGAACGTGATCGCGTTGAGCAGCTGGGTCTGGCCGTTGAAGCGGCGCCGCAGGAAGTCGGGGACGCTGTGCACCTTGGAGCGGTAGTAGAACGGCATCATCACGACGCCGAGGAACACCATCGCCGGGACGGCGCCGATCCAGTAGTAGTGCAGGGTCTGGACGCCGTACTGCACACCGTTGGCGGCCATGCCGAGGATCTCGGTGGCGCCCAGGTTGGCGGACAGGAAGGCCAGTCCGGTGACCCAGGCGGGCAGCGAGCGGCCGGAGAGGAAGAAGTCGAGGCTGGTGTGGACGGTCCGGCGCACGACGAGGCCGATGCCGAGCACGGTGAGGAAGTAGAGCGCCAGGACGAGGTAGTCGAGCAGGTTGACGTCGAGCCTCAGGTCCTGCGCCGCGAGAGCGAGGTGGTGTGGCACGCGCATCCGGCTACCCCGAAATTTCCTGCTTTCACCTGGACAATCGCTGGTTTTCCGGAGGATGAGGACGGCGGGCGCGGAGCCCCCACACCTGGGCCCCGCGCCGCGCCACCGTGCCAGGGTCGGTCAGAACGCCGACACGTACGTCACGAACGACTGCCGGTCGACACGGGTCACGCCGTTGTAGCAGGCCACGTCCCGCACGAGCGCCTCGTTACCGAAGGTCGCCCACACCGCGAGCAGGTTGCAGTACTCCGGTCCGGGCCCGTACGCGGTCGCCTGGACGTCGTCCTGGAGCACGCCGACCTTGTGGAAGGTCACCAGCCGCAGCCCCGTCCCCGCGCCCTGGATCTCGTTGAACGACCCCAGCGAGTTGTAGGTGATCGCCGGCGGCACGGGGGTGTACGGCCCGGGGTTGGCCGGCGTGGTGTCGAAGATGTAGCCGAAGTTCTTCGGCGGCACGGCGGCGCCCGTGATCGCCCGCTCCCGCTGGTAGGTGAGGGTCCACCCGGAGTCGGCCGGGACGTTGGTCGCGTTGTGGCAGCGGACGATGATCACCTGCTCGGCCGCGAGCGGCGTCCAGTCGCTCACCTTGCACCGGGCGGGCTTGTCGGGGTTGACGGCCGTGGCCTGGAAGCCGCCCGCCTGGCCGGCCGAGCCGAGCCCGGGCAGCCGTACCCGCCACACGCCCGTGCTGAGCGGCGTGACGGTGTTCCCCCCACCGGCGGAGTTGTACTGCGTGCCGATGGCCGCGCCGGTCCAGAGCAGGTAGCCGAAGGCCTTCGGAGCCGGCAGCAGGCCGGTGCTCTGGGAGAAGACGATGGAGAAGGGAGTGAACTGCGGGGTGCCGCCGTACTTGTAGCACCGCACCGCCACGATCTCGTCCGGCCCCGAGGCGGTGTACTTCTGCACCTGGCACCACTGGCCGGTCTGGGTGATCGCCGTGACGTGGACCACCCCGCCGGACGGGATGCCGATCTGCGGGAACTTCACGTAGACCTGGCCGACGGCGCCCGGCGTGACGGTGACGGTCGGGCCGGGCGCCCAGCTGCCCGCCTGGTGGGAGAGGTCGGGGACGCCGTTCTGGACGTCGACGACGGCGAAGCCCCAGCGGTCGGGCACCGCCGCCCGCGCGCTCGTGCCCGCGGCGGTGAGCCCGGCCGCGAGCGCCGATACGACGCACAGGATCCTGAGTAACACGTTTCGTAACCGTCGCATGGCGTTCTCCATCGGAGTGGGGGGTGATCGCTGACAGCAGGGGACGAGGGCGGCGTCAGGAGGCCGGGGCGGGTGTGGCGAGGCTTCGCGCGGGGCGCATGACGGGTCCTCCATCCGAGATCGGGCACGCGGGCATGGATCACCGCGCCGGAAGCCCGGCGTCGGCCGATTCATGGGATGGAGCGCCCGCCCTCACACGTCCACTTGGGCTTTTGATAACCCGGCCGGGGAATCTTGAGAAGACCCAACCTTGCCCGGGGTCCCGACGCCGGTCAGGACGCCGGTCATGGGGGCGCGGCCCGGCCGCATACCCCGTGCCGCGCGGGACCGTCGCGCCGGGCGCATATTCTGGACCGCGACAGGAACAGTACGGGGGTGTGCCGGTGGCCGTGACCGACGACAGGCGAGGTGACGCCGAGAACCGGCGGGGCTGGCTGGACGGCGTCCGCGCCACCCGCACGGGCCGCATGACGCTGAAGATCGTCATCGGCGTGATCGGCGCCGCGCTGGTGATCGGCGGCCTGCTGCTGGTCCCGCTGCCCGGCCCCGGCTGGCTGATCGTCTTCGCCGGCCTCGCCATTCTCGCCACCGAGTTCGCCTGGGCGCACCGCCTGCTGGAGTTCGCCAAGAAGACCCTCTCCGCCTGGACGGACTGGCTCAAACGTCAGAACTGGCCCGTGCGCATCATCGTCGGCGGCGCGACGCTCGCGGTCGCGGCGGTGATCGTCTACTTCGCCCTCAGGCTCACCACCGGCGTCGACCTCCTGCAGATGGCCCGCGGCTTCCTGACCTGACGCCCTCCACCTCCGGCCGTGTCGCCTTCGGCGTGCGGGTACTGGATTGTCACCCGGGCGTACAGCGAGTCAGGAAGAAATGTGATCTGAACCGATCAGAATGTGCGCAGGGCCGCTCCGGCGGCAGGGACCTCGCCGCATGAAGAGGTGCATCGCGATGAGCGCCATCACGAGGCGGGCGTGAGCGTGGCCACCCCGGCGCTGTCGCAGGTGCCGCGCGAGTTCGCCGACGTCGTCCGTGACCACCTCGACGAGCTCGCCGACGAGATGATGGGGGAGATCCAGGCCAGCGTGCCGGAGTACTCGCGGCCCGGGGACGCCCAGTACGTCGGGGCCGTGCGGCGCGCGGTGGAGGAGGCGCTGCGGCAGTTCCTGGTGCGGGTCGCCGACGACGGCGCCGGCCGGGGACGGCTGCTGGAGGTCTACCGGGCCATCGGCAAGGGCGAGGCCGCCGAGGGCCGCCCGCTGGACTCCCTGCAGGCGGCGCTGCGCATCTGCGCCCGGGTCGCCTGGCGGCGGCTGGCCCTGGAGTCCGAGCGGCTGAACCTGTCGCGGCGGCGGGTGTGCGAGGTCGGCGAGGCGATCCTCGTGTACCTGGACGAGATCGCCGCCGCCGCGGCGGAGGGGTACGCCGAGGCCCAGGTCAAGGTGGCGGGCGAGGTGGAGCTGCGGCGCAGGCGCCTGCTGGACCTGCTGGTGAGCGACCCGCCCGCCGACCCGCGCGCCGTGCGGGACCTGGCGGACGCGGTGCGGTGGGCGGTGCCGCGGACGGTCGCGGGCGTCGCCCTGGCCCCGCGCGCCCAGGCCGCCGCGCGGCCCGCGCTTCCACCGGACGTGCTGGCCGATCTGGACCGGGCCGCCCCCTGCCTGATCCTGCCCGACCCGGACGGGCCCGGACGGGCGGGCGTCCTGGACGCCGCGCTGCGGGACTGGATCATCGCCGTCGGCCCCGCTGTGCCGCCGCACGAGGCCGCGCAGTCGCTGCGGCTGGCCCGTGACGCGCTCGCGCTGGCCCGGCGCGGGCTGCTGGACGCGTCGGGGCCGATCCGCTGCGCCGACCACCTCTCCACGATGATGATCTTCAAGGACGAGGCGCTGGTGCGCGTGCTGCGCCGGGTGCGGCTGGCGCCGCTGCGCCGCCTGCGCCCCGCCCAGCGCGACCGGGTCGCCGAGACCCTGCTGGCCTGGTTGCAGTGCGGCCACAACGCCAACGAGGTCGCGGCCCGCCTGCACGTCCACCCGCAGACCGTCCGCTACCGGCTGCGCCAGGCGGCCGAACTCTTCGGCGACCAATTGAGGACGCCCGACGACCGCTTCGAGCTGGAAATAGCGCTGCGCGCCCGCGGTGACACGGCGCGTGCCGAGGCCCGCGAAAAGGGATGAAAACGGCGGTCGGCCCGCAGCGTCCCTCTTTTTATCATCCGCGCGACATATGACGCGGCGCGTTACGCCGCCGGTGACAAGCTATTTCCGCTCTTCTCGCTTAACTTCTCAGCCATTGGGCGGACACCCGCCGTTAATGGCTGGAAGGCGGGAAGGCATGCGTATCCGCGTCGTCCTCGCGGCGCTGGTCGCGGCGGCCCTGGTGAGCACGGCGCTCGCCGGCCCCGCCCGGGCCGGGACCTCTCCCCGGGGGGCGAACGACTGGGCCTGCGTGCCGACGGCCGCGCACCCGCGCCCGGTGATCCTCGTGCACGGCACCTTCGCCACCATGGCGGTGAGCTGGCCCGTCCTGTCCCCGGCGCTCAGGCGCGCCGGGTACTGCGTCTTCGCCCTTGACTACGGCGGCGCTCCGGGCGCCCTGGTCCACGGCACCGGCGACATCGCGCGCTCGGCCGCCCAGCTCGCGGCGTTCGTGGACCGGGTGCTCGCCGCGACCGGCGCCGCCAAGGTGGACATCGTGGGCCACTCCCAGGGCGGGATGATGCCGCGCCACTACCTCAGGTTCCTCGGCGGGGCCGCCAAGGTGCGCAAGCTCGTCGGCATCGCGCCCTCCAACCACGGCACCACGCTCGGCGGCCTGGCCGCGCTCGGCGACCTGCTCGGCGTCACCGGCCCCGTCACCGCGGCCTGCCCGGCCTGCGGGCAGCAGCTCGCCGGGTCGGGGTTCCTGGGCGCGCTGAACTCCGGCGGCGAGGGCGTCCCCGGCGTGACCCAGACGGTGATCGCGACCCGCTACGACGAGGTGATCACGCCGTTCTCGTCGTCGTTCCTGAGCGGGGCGGGGGTGAGGAACGTGCTGCTGCAGCGCGTGTGCCCGCTGGACTTCAGCGCCCATCTCGGCGTGGTCCTCGACCCGGTGGTGCAGCGGCTGGTGATGGACGAGCTGGACGCGCCGCGCGGCGCGGTGAACTGCCTGAACCCGCTGGGCTGACTCCCGGGGCCGGGCGCGGGCCGTCAGAGGTACAGGCCCGTGCCCTGCTCCGACTGCGGGGTGGCGACGGCGTGCAGGTCGCGCTCGCGCATGACCAGGTAGACCTGGCCGTGCACCTCGACCTCGTACTGGTCCTCCGCGTTGAACAGCACCTTGTCGCCCACCTTGACCAGGCGGGCATTGGCTCCCACCCCGCACACCTCGCCCCAGATGAGGCGGTTGGCCATCGTGACGGTCGCGGGGATGACGATGCCCGCCGAGCTGCGCCGCTCCTCGCGGTCCTGCTCGACCTTCACCATGACGCGATCGTGGAGCATCTGGATCTCGAACTTCGGGTCAGCCACGTCTGAAGCTTATTCGGCCGGAGGGTGAACAGTGACCCCAAGCTGCCCTCCGCTGCGCGTCCGTCCCGCGTGTCCGGAGTCGGGGAAGATCAAGCCGAGTCGGCCGTTAATCGTAGTTTGTTGGTTCCTATCCGGTTTATGGCCCTGCCTTATCATGTTTCGGTGGCCAATCTGAATAGGTTTCGGACCATAGGGTCGAGGTAGTGGTCAGGCCCAGCGGTTACGGTCGGGTCATGATGGTAAATATCCCTACCGAACCCGGTACAGTGCCATCGAAGTCGTGTGCGGCCGAGGAGATGAAATGACGGAAGAGACCCGACGGGGCTTGGCGGGTCTGGACACCAGCAGGCCCAATGTGGCGCGTATGAATGACTATTTCCTCGGTGGAAAGGACAACTTCGCCGCCGACAGGGAGGCCGCCGAGGAAATCCTGGCCATCGCGCCCGAGGTGCGCGCCATGGCCAAGGAGGCCCAGGACTTCCAGGTGCGGGTGCTGCGGTACCTGATCGGCGAGGGGATCACGCAGTTCATCAACATCGGCACGGGCCTGCCGAGCGGGTACAACACCCACCAGATCGCCCAGGAGCTGACCCCGGAAGCCCGCACGGCGTACGTCTCCCGCGACCCCGTGGTCCTCTCGCACGCGCGGGCCCTGCTGGCCCTCGACGCGCGCACGACGGTCGTCGAGGGCGACATCCTGCATCCCGCCGACCTGCTCGCCGACGCCCGGCTGCGCGGCGTGATCGACCTGGACCGCCCGCTGGCCGTGGTCATGCTCGGGGTGCTGCAGTTCACGCCGGACGCCGACGACCCGTTCAAGCGCGTCGCGGAACTCCGTGACCGGCTGCCCGCGGGTGGTCATATGGTCATCGCGCACGCCGTGCTCGATTCGCGCCCGGAGTCCGCCCAGCCGATCGTGGACGTCTACAAACGGATCCTCGGCCGCGAGGAGGATCCTTCGCGCACCCGCGAACAGGTGCTCGGCTTCTTCGAGGGCCTGCGGTTGATCGAGCCGGGGCTCGTCTACCTGCGGCAGTGGCGCCCGGCCAACCCTCTCGCCGTGCGCAGGCCCGAGTCGGTGTGGATGGTCGGCGGCGTGGGACGCAAGGAGGACGGCTGACCGCTCCCGCCGGGCGACCCCGGGCCTCCGTGGCCCACCCATTGCCTTGTGGCTATATGCCCTGCTGGTTATGATCGGGGCATGGCCACCGCGTTCGCCGTGCTGGCGGAACCGCACCGCCGCCGCATCCTCGACCTGCTGCTGGAGCGGCCCCGCGCGGTGGGGGAGCTGGTGGAGGAACTCGGCCTCACCCAGCCCGGCACGTCCAAGCACCTGAAGGTGCTGCGCGAGGCGGGGCTCGTCCGCATGCGCCCGGACGCCCAGCGGCGGGTCTACGAGCTGCGGCCCGAGCCGCTCACCGAGGTCCTGGAGTGGCTGGAGCCCTACCGCCGCATGTGGGCCGGCCACCTCGACGCCCTGGAGCGCCACCTCGACGCATCGCCCGGCGACGACGGTCCTCATGGGTGACGCGGGCGCGCCGCGGGACGAGCTGGTGGACCTGCTCCGCGAGGGCCGTCCGCGCGAGCGCGCCGACGCCGCGCGCAACCGCGAGCGGGTGCTGGCCGCGGCGGCGCGGCTGTTCGGCGAGCACGGGGTCGCCGCGGTGTCCATGGACGCCATCGCCGCCGAGGCCGGCGTGGGCAAGGGCACGTTGTTCCGCCGGTTCGGCGACAGGTCGGGCCTGGCCGCCGCGCTCCTCGACGCGCGCGAACGCGAGCTGCAGGAACGCGTCATCTTCGGCCCGCCGCCGCTCGGCCCCGGCGCGCCGCCCGCCGCGCGCCTGCTGGCCTTCGCCGACGCCTACGCCGCCTACCTGTACGGCCACCTGGACCTGCTCCGGGTCTCCGAGACCGCGTCCCCCGGCGCCCGCTACCGCCTCGGCGCCTACCGCTTCTGGCACCGCCACCTCGCCATCCTCCTTGCCGAGGCCGGGCGCGGGCGCGACGCCGACTACCTGGCCCACGCCCTGCTCGCCCCGCTCGGCGCCGAGATGGCCGCCGCGCTGCGGGGCACGTGCGACGCGGCGCGCACGGTCGCGGGCCTGCGCGAGCTGATCACGGCGCTGGTCCCGGACTGACGGCCGTCCCGCGCGACGTGGCCGGGCGGTGTCCGAAGAGCGACCTCTCGGTGACCGGCGCCCCGGCGGCGGGACCGCATACTGTGGTGCGCCCATGTGTCAGGAAAGGTCCGTGAGTTCGTGAGGATTGCCCCCTTCGCCAGGCTGCCCCGCCCGCTTCGCTGGGGGGCACGCGTCCTCATCGGCCTCCTGGCGGTGGTGCTCCTCCTCGCCGCCGCGGTGACCTGGACCGTCCGCCGGTCGTTCCCGCAGACCGACGGGGAACTGCGGCTGCCCGGCCTGAGCGCCCCCGTGACCGTCGTGCGCGACCGGTACGGAATCCCGCAGATCTACGCCGACGACCCCAAGGACCTGTTCATGGCCCAAGGGTACGTCCACGCCCAGGACCGTTTCTGGGAGATGGACTTCCGCCGCAAGACCACCGCCGGGCGGCTGTCGGAGCTGTTCGGCGCCACCACCCTGGAGGTCGACAAGGTCGTGCGGACGCTCGGCTGGCGGCGCACGGCCGAGCGCGAGGTGGCCCTGCTCGACGCGCCCACGCGCCAGGCGTTCACCGACTACGCGGCCGGCGTGAACGCCTGGATGGCCGCCCACCGGGGCTTCGCCGAGAAGAGCCTCGAATACGCCGTGCTCAAGCTGACCAACGGCGCCTACGAGCCCGAGCCGTGGACGCCCGCCGACTCCCTCGCCTGGCTGAAGGCGATGGCGTGGGACCTGCGCTCCAACCTGGACGCCGAACTGGAGCGGGCGCTCGACTCCTCGGTCCTGCCCGAGGAGCGGGTGCGGCAGCTCTTCCCGGCCTACCCGTTCGACCGGCACCGCACGATCGTGACGGCGGGCGCCGTGCGCGACGGCGCCTTCGACCCCGCCGCCACCACCGCGCGGGGCACGGCCGCCCCGGCGGACACGGCCACCGTACGGGCGCTGGCCGGGGCGGCCCGGACGCTGGCCGCGCTGCCGTCGCCGTTCGGCACGGGCGGGAGCGACCGGGCCGGGATCGGCTCCAACTCCTGGGTCGTGTCCGGCGCGCACACCGCCACCGGCCGGCCGCTGCTGGCCAACGATCCCCACCTCGGGCCGCGCATCCCGTCCATCTGGTACCAGGCGGGCCTGCACTGCCGGGCGAAGTCTGCCGCCTGCCCCTACGACGTCGTCGGGTACACCTTCTCCGGCATGCCGGGCGTGGTGATCGGCCACAACGACCGGGTGGCCTGGGGCTTCACCAACCTCGGCCCGGACGTCGCCGACGTGTACGTCGAGCGCACCCGGGGGAACTCCTACGAGTCCAAGGGCGGATGGGTGCCCATGGAGACCAGGACCGAGCAGATCAAGGTGGCCGGGCGTGCCCCGGAGACGCTGACCGTGCGCGCGACCGCGCACGGCCCGATCGTCTCGGGCGTGCTCGGCGCGGCGGGCGACGCCCTGGCCGGCGCGGCGGCGCGGGCGGGGGAGCGGCCGGGGACCGTGACCGGGGGCAAGGCGCCGGCGGGCGGGCACGACGTGGAGATCGCGTTGCGGTGGACCGCGCTCGACCCCGGCCGCACCGCCAACGCCCTGCTGATGCTGGACACGGCGTCGAACTTCGAGGAGTTCAGGACGGCGGCGGCGGCCTTCGAGGCCCCCGCCCAGAACATGATCTATGCCGACATCGACGGCAACATCGGGTACCAGGCGCCGGGGCGCATCCCTGTGCGCGCCAAGGGGGACGGCACCTGGCCGAGCAAGGGCTGGACGGGCGAGGAGGAGTGGACCGGCTACATCCCCTTCGACGAGCTCCCGAAGTCCTACAACCCGCCCGAGGGCTACATCGCCACGGCCAACAACGCCGCGATCGGCCCCGGCTACGACCGCTTCCTGACCTCCGACTGGGCCTACGGCTACCGCTCCCAGCGCATCGCCGACCGGCTCGCCCGCGCCCTGGCGGGCGGCGGCAAGGTCACCGCCGCCACGATGGCCGACATCCAGATGGACTCCTCCAACACCATGGCGCCCACCCTGGTGCCCTACCTGCTCAAGGCCGGCGCCCGGGTCCCGGAGGCGCGGCTGCTGGACGGCTGGGACCACACCCAGCGGCGCGACAGCGCCCCCGCCGCGTACTTCAACGCGGTCTGGCGGCAGCTCCTCCAGCGGACCTTCGACGACGAACTGCCCGAGGGCGGGCGCGCGGGCGGCGGCGACCGCTGGTACGAGGTGGTGCGTACGCTGCTCGAACGCCCCGCCGACCCCTGGTGGGACGACGCGCGCACCAAGGACAGGACCGAGGGCAGGGACGAGATCCTCGCCGCCGCGATGACCGGCGCGGCGAAGGAACTGCGCGAGCGGCTCGGTGGCACGCCCGAGGACTGGCGCTGGGGCGACCTGCACACCCTGGAGCTCACCCACGAGACCTTCGGCACCTCCGGCATCGGCCCCGTAGAGTGGCTGTTCAACAGGGGGCCGCTGCGGCTCGGCGGCGGCCAGGACGCCGTGGACGCCACCGGCTGGGACGCCGTCGCGGGCTACGAGGTCGACTGGGTGCCGTCGATGCGCATGATCGTTGACCTGGCCGACCTCGACCGGTCACGGTGGGTCAACCTGACCGGCGCGTCCGGCCACGCCTTCCACCTCAACTACCACGACCAGGCGGAGCTGTGGGGGAACGGCGGCACGACGCCCATGCGCCAGACCGAGCGGGCCGTGCGCGCGGACGCGGCCGGCACGCTCACGCTCACGCCGTAGCGGCGTCTCACCGCACCGGCAGCGGGCCGGATCTCACCCGCACGCGGGTGCGCGCGCACATCTGGCACCGCTGGGTGACCACGTGGCCGATCGCCTCGATCGTCTGCCAGCGGTGGCGCAGGTGAAGCGCCGGGGTCCGTGCCTGACGTAAGTTCATGAGTCCGCCCACGACCTAGGACCGGCGGAGGACGGCGGAGGTGCCGGCCCCCGCCCTCCCCTTGCCCGGAGCGACGGCCCTCATGCGCGCCGGGGGCGAGGGTGGCGGTGCTCCGTGCGTTAGCCGCTGGTCACCGAGGCGATCTCGTGCAGCGGAAATTCCAGATAGTCGCCGGCCTCCTCGCACCAGGCGTCCAGCACGCCGCGCCGCAGCTCACCGTGACTGACCGTCGCGGTGAGCCCGTCGGACAACGTGATCAGCGCGCGTACCCCGCGGTCCACGACGAACCCCAGCAGCGACTGCTGCGCGGTGGGCAGGCGCGTGGCCATGCGGCCGATCACCGCCCAGGTCTGCCCGGCGGGACGCTGGTCGTCGTCGGCGCGCACCAGGCGCCTGGCGTGCTCGCGCGGGTCGGGCGGCGGGTCGGGGATGAACGGCGGGGGCTCCTCCAACTCGGCCACCCGGCCGCCGGGCAGCAGGATCAGCCGGCCGCCCTGCGGCTCGCGGCGGACGGCGATCGACCCGGTGTCGTCCACGGGCACCGGCGCGTACCCGGCGTCGCGCAGCGCGGCCAGCGTGCGCTCGGCCGAGGCGGCCCCGGCCAGCACGGTGGGCGCGAGCAGCCGGAGCCCCAGCCGCGACAGGCGGCGGTGCGCGGCGATCTCGGCGAGCAGCGCCGGGTCGGCGCCCTGGATGATGCACCCGACCGTGGTCACCGTGACCTCGCCGTAGCGGCGGGCGACGTCCTTGACCAGGTACGTCAGCGGCTGCGGGAGCGTGCCGGCGGCGCCGAGGTCCTCCAGGAGGGAGTCCGCGGTGTACCCGGAGTCCAGGGCGCGCCGCACGCTGGCGGGGGAGAACCGCCACACCGAGGCGGCGCCCTGGGACTCGCGGTCGGCGGCGCGGTCGAGCAGCCCGGCCAGCTCGGCGGCGGGCGGGCCGGTGACCACGGCCGTCAGGTCGGCGCCGAACAGGGCGGTGCGCTGCGCCCCGGCCAGGGCGTGCACGGACGCCTCGACCAGGCCGGGATCGCGCTCGACGTGGGGCACGCTCTCGTCCTGCTCGTCGCCGGGGGCGGCCGAGCCGAGCGCGGCCAGGGCCCGGCCGAGCGCGGTCAGGGCGTCGGAGTCGACCAGCCCGAGCAGCCGGGCCTCGTGCAGGACGGCCGGGCAGCACTCGGCGAGCAGCTCGCGGTCCAGCAAGGGGGCCCGCCAGTGCACGGCCTGCACCAGCTCGGGGACGCTGGCCACCGCGGCGTCCTCGGGGAGGGTGGCCAGCGTGGTCAGCACGGCCCTGCGGATGCGGGCGACGGTCTCGCCGGACGGGTCGTCGCCGAGCACCGTGGGGTAGCGGCCGCCCGAGCGGCGCAGGGAGGTGCGCTCCATGCGCCACCAGGCGGCCAGCAGCACCCGCAGCCGCGAGGGCGCGTCCTCCAGCCGCCAGGCGTCGAAGCGCTTGGTCGGCACCAGGCCGCCCGCCGCGTCGTCCCAGGCCAGCAGCCGGGCGACCGCGCAGACCTCCAGGAGCAGCCGGGCCTCGTCCTCGGCGCAGCCGGTCTCCTTGACGATCCTGCGGACCTCGCGCACGCCGACGCCGCCGGCCTTGAGCAGGGGCAGCGGCGTCTTGTCGGTGTTCTCCAGCAGCGCGGCGGCGCGGTCGACGGCGTGCGGCGCGGCCAGGCACATCGCGTGGTCGACGGACTCGGCGCCGACGGCCACGGTGCCGAGCTTCGGGGGCTCAGGGGTGAACGGGGCGTGGTAGTCGGGGCCGCGCAGGGCCAGGGCGACCTCGCGGGGCATCTCGGCGATGTCCCACTGCGGGCGGAACAGCAGGCCGTGGTCGCCCGCCCATTTCTCCGGGGTGCCGGGGGCGGTGAAGCGGTCGCCGATGACGCCGCGCACCGGGCCGTCCCAGGCGAACTCGTCCAGCAGGCTGACCGTGCCGTCGGGCGCGTCGCGCAGCAGGCCGGTCAGGGCGTCGGCGTTCGACAGCGCGGCGGTGACGCGGGCCATGAGCTGGCGCCTGCCGCCCTGCGCGGGCAGGCCGAGCGCGCGGCTCAGGCGGCGCAGGCCCTCGGTGTCGACGGCCCAGGAGTCCAGGTAGGAGGCGAGGGGCTCGCCGAGTCCGCACGGCGCCGCCCACCAGCGGGAGACGGCCGAGGTGAGGTGGACGCGGCCGTCGCGCCCAGGCCAGGCCAGCGCCCGGTCGTACAGGCCGTCCAGCCAGGGCATGACCTCCGCCGTGCTGACGCCGAGGAAGCGCGCCAGCTCGTCGGCGGTGGCGCGCTCGCCGATGACGAGGCACGCCTGAAGGATTTCCAGCGGAGGCAGCGGCAGGCCGCGCATCACCTCCATGACGGCGAAGGTGTCGCCCAAGCGCCGGGCGAGCGTGTCGAGGCGGCGCGGCCACGGCGCGGCGATGGCGTCGGGCCGGCCCGCCAGGACGCGCGCGAGCCGGTCTTCGTCGAGCGTGGCCAGCCAGTCGAGCAGGTGATCATCCATCACAGCTCTTTCAAGGTCTCGCGGGAGTCACCAGGAGGCCACCGTAATGCAACGCACCGGTCCCACGGGATCGACGTAGCAGAATAGAACCGGAACCTGTGAGTTCCGTAACCACCGCCGGGCCGGTACGGCGCCGCACGGTGCGGGTGGGGTTCTTGGGTCAGCTCTTGAGGACGGCCCAGACCACCTTGCCCGCGGGGGGCAGGGGGTGCCAGCCCCAGCGCAGGCTCATCGACTCGACGATGTGCAGGCCCATGCCGCCGGGTTCGAGCGGTGAGGGGTCGCGCATGACGGGCGGCGCCGCACCGGGGTCGGCGAAGGCGCAGGTGACCAGCGAGTCCCTGCGGATCATCGACATGCGGATCGGCTCGGTGGCGCGGCGCGCGGCGTCGCGCCGGTCCAGCAGCAGGCCGTGCCGCAGCGCGTTGGTGGCCAGCTCCGAGACCACCAGCTCCAGGTCGCCGGCGATGTCGCCCATGCCCCAGCCGCACAGGCTGCCGGAGGCGTAGCTGCGCGCGGCGTGCACCGACTCCGCCCGCGGGGGCAGGACGAAGCTCGCGCTCGACGTCGCCGCTCCGGCGGAGGTGAGGTCGCGAGCGGGACGGGGCCACCAGCCGATGGGAGGCCACCAATCGCCGGCCGACCACAGACTGTGCCCACGTGTCAGGTCCGTGGAGTGCACGGGATCATGATGAGGCAAACTCCCGTGCAGGTGCAAGGTCGAATGCACGTGCATAGGGGGCATGCAAGCGCTACGGTTAGCCTTGGGAGTGAAACCGAAGGGGGACCACACGCGCGATCTTTGACAGACTGTGAACCAGTCCACAACCGGAGGAAGCACGTGTCCATCGATCCGCCTGGTTCCGGCTCAACGGTTCGGCGCATTATGTTGGGCGCCAGCTTACGGCGGCTGCGCGAGGAGCGCGGGCTCACCCGTGAGATGGCGGGTTTCCACATCCGTGCCTCGGAATCCAAGATCAGCCGCATGGAGCTGGGGCGGGTCGGGTTCAAGACACGTGACGTCGAAGACCTGCTCACGCTGTACGGGGTCGACGACGACGCCGATCGCCGTGGTCTGCTGGAGATGGTCCGCGAGGCGAACACCCCCGGTTGGTGGCACAAATACAGTGACCTGCTCCCCACATGGTTCTCGACGTACGTCGGCCTAGAAGAGGCTGCCTCGGTGATCCGCACCTACGAAGTGCAGTTCGTGCCGGGCCTCCTCCAGACGGCCGCGTACGCCCGGACGGTGATCAGGCTCGGGTATCCGGACGTGCCGGAGGAGGAGATCGAGCGCCGCGTGCATCTGCGCATGCAACGGCAGGAGCGTCTCACCCGTAAGGAAGGACCGAAACTCTGGGCCGTGATCGACGAGGCCGCCCTGCGGCGGCCCATCGGCGGCAAGGAGATCATGTACGAGCAACTGCAACACCTGATGGCGGTCGCGAGCCTGCCGACCATCACCTTGCAGGTGATGCCGTTCCAGTTCGGCATGCACGCGGCCGAAGGCGGAGCGTTCACCATCCTGCGTTTTCCGGAGTCCGACCTTTCGGACGTGGTCTACGTCGAGCAGCTGTGGGGTGCCCTTTACCTGGACAAACGTGAGGACATCGATCCATACCTCACCGCCATGGAACAGCTCTGCATCGAGAGCACAACTCCCGGGGGCACCGCCGAGATACTCGGCGACATACTCAGAGAGATCTAGATGAACCAGCCGTACAACGGAATGCCGGCCACGAGCCTCACCGGCGTGGCGTGGCGCAAGAGTGTTCACAGCAACTCGCAGGGTAACTGCGTCGAGCTGGCCAAGCTTCCCGACGGGGGTGTCGCCGTCCGGAACAGCAGGTACCCCGACGGCCCGGCCCTCATCTACACCCGTGACGAGATCCGGGCCCTGGTGCTCGGCGTCAAGGACGGCGAGTTCGACAATCTGGTCGCGTAACACCCTGTTTACATAGATCCGCACATCGCGAGTCCGGTTAACCGGAGAGCACGCCTCGCGTAACCGGGGGCCGTCGCCGTTCCTGCACACTGGATGTGTCCACTTCCCTGAAGAGGTTCCGTGGGGGCACCCGATGCTGGACCAGATGACGCTGTACCCGGTCGCCGACGACGTGCTGTTCGCACCGGGGGGCCGCGTCGTGATCCGTACGTACGGCGTCGCGTCCGCGGCCTCCACCGAGGACGGCCGCTCGCCCGTCTCCTACCGCACCTGGGTGACCGGCGTCAGGGAACAGCCCCGCTACTGGCGCTGGGGTCACTTCGAGGACGCGCGCAGCGGTCACCGCGAAGTGCTCGAATGGCTCACCGGACGAGGCCCCCGGCCCCCGGCCGCCATCACCGGCTGACGGCCCCGCGACCCTCCCCGCCAGGGCCCGGCGCGGCTCAGCCCCGGGCGGGAGCGTTCCAGAGGGTCACCGCCCGCTCCTCGCGCTCGAAGCCGAGGACCGACACCGTCCCTGTGTCCAGCTTGAAGTGCCGCCCCAGACCGGGGGACAGCCCCAGCCAGCGGGCCGTGAGCACGCGCAGGAAGTGCCCGTGCGACACCAGCGCCACCTTCCCCTCCACCCGCAGGACCCGCGCGATCACCGCGTCGGCCCGCGCGGCCACCTGCTCCAGGGTCTCGCCCGGATGCGCGGCGTCCCCCGGGACCACTCCGTCGCGCCACAGGTACCAGCCGGGGCGCTCCTTCCTGACGTCCGGCGTGCTGACGCCCTCGTAGCCGCCGTAGTCCCACTCCCACAGCGCGGGCTCGACGTCGTACGGCGCCGATCCGGTCAGCCCCGCCAGCTCCGCCGTGCGCCGGGCACGGCCCGCCGGGCTCACCAGGACGAGCGTGAGCGCGCCGCCGTCCACCGCGGACGCGAGGGCGCGGGCCTGCTCCTCGCCCCTCGGCGTGAGCGGGATGTCCGTCCGCCCGGTGTGCCGGCCGTCCCGGCTCCACTCGGTCTCGCCGTGCCGCAGCAGTATCAGTTCGTCCATAGCGCTCCATCATGCCCGCGCCGGGCCGCGCCAGGCGTCCGTGCGGCACGGGACCACGGGAGATTTCTGTACCGGGTTAAGGATTGAACTCGGTAAGCGTTTCGCGGTAGCGTCGCGGGCATGACCGAGGGGCTGCGGGAGCGCAAGAAGCGGCGCACGAAGGAGGCGATCCGCGAGGCCGCCATGCGGCTGTTCATGGAGCGGGGCTTCGACGCGGTCACGGTGGCGGAGGTCGCCGCCGCGGCCGAGGTCGCCAAGGTCACCCTCTTCAAGTACTTCCCGACCAAGGAATCGCTGATCCTGGAGTCCGCCGCCGCCGACGACCCCACGCCGATCGTCGCCGCACGGCCGCCCGGCGTCACCCCCGTCGGCGCGTTGCGCGCCCACTACCGGGCGTTCGCCGCCGACCCCGGCTCCCAGCCCGCCCTGGGCTCGGAGGGCGCGGTGATCCAATGGATGCGGGTGATCATGGACAGCCCGGTGCTCCTGGCCGGTATGCACCGCCTGCTCGACGAGCAGCGCGACCGCCTGGCGCGCCTCCTCGCCGCCGAGGCCGGCGCCGCGCCAGGCGACCTGACGCCGTCCCTGGTGGCCGCGCAGATCACCGGCACCATCCTCATGCTCAAGGCCGGCTTCTTCCGGTTCCTTGTCGACGGCGGCTCCCTCGCGGACGCGGGCGCCTACCTCGCCGGCGCCGTCGAGCACGCCTTCGACCTGCTGGAGAACGGCGTCGGCCACCTCTATCCCCGGTGAGCGGGCCGCGCGCCCGCCACCGCACGTGATCAGCGAAGGGCTTTCCATGCGCGTGAAAGGCATCAACTACGACACCGGTTTCCTGCCCGGCGGGACGACCTCGCGGGAGAACTTCGACCCCGCGATCGTCCGGCGCGAGATGCGCGTCATCGCCGAGGACCTGCACTGCGGCGCGGTCCGCGTCTCCGGCGGCCTGCCCGATCGCCTGGAGACCGCCGCCCGGCACGCCGCCGAGGCCGGGCTGGAGGTCTGGTTCTCGCCGTTCCCCTGCGAGATGGGCCCGGCCGAGATGCTGCCGTACTTCGCCGACTGCGCCCGGCGCGCCGAGAAGGTGCGCGCGGAGGGCGCCGAGGTCGTGCTCGTGCTCGGCTGCGAGCTGAGCCTGTTCGGGGCCGGATGGATCCCCGGCCCGACGTACAAGGAGCGCATCGCCTACCTCTCCGGCATCGCGACGCGGCCATGGCGGCTGGCCCGCCTGGCGCGGGTGCCCCGCGGCGTGAACGCGTTCCTCGCCGAGGCCGCCGCCGTCGCCCGCGAACACTTCGGCGGCCGGGTCACCTACGCCTCCGGCCCCTGGGAGCGGGTGGACTGGACGCCGTTCGACATCGTCTCGGTCGACAGCTACCGCGACCGGCGCACCGCGTCCACCTACGTGAAGACCCTGCGCCGGCACTTCCGGCACGGCAAGCCGGTCGTCGTCACCGAGTTCGGCACCTGCGCCTACGAGGGCGCCGCCGACCGCGGCGGCATGGCCTGGGCCGTCGTCGACCGCTCGCGAGAGCCGCACCGCCTCGCGGGCGACTTCCGGCGCGAGGAGTCCGAGCAGGTGACCTACCTGCGCGAGCTGCTGCCCGTCTTCGAGGCCGAAGGGGTGGACGCCGCGTTCTGGTTCACCTTCGCCGCCTACGGCCACCCGCACCGCGAGGACCCCCGGTACGACCTGGACCTCGCCTCCTACGGCGTGGTAAAGGTCCTGGAGGGCCGCATGGGCACGACCTATCCGGACATGACCTGGGAACCCAAGAAGGTCTTCCACGCCATGGCCACCGCCTACCGTGCCTGAGCGGCGGGGTCGCGTCTCAGCGTGAGACGCTGCGCGCGGATCGGCTGGGTCTTCCTCAGGGGCAGGCGCAGCACGAAGCGGGCGCCGCGCGGGGAGTCCTCGATCGTGAGCGTGCCGTGGTGGGCGGAGGCGATGGCGCGGCAGATGGCCAGGCCGAGGCCGCTGCCGCCGGGGTCGCGGCGGCGGCCCTCGTCCAGGCGCACGAACGCCTCGAAGACGCGTTCCCTGTCCTCCGGCGCGATGCCGTCGCCGTCGTCCGTCACCGTCAGGACGGCCTGGTCGCCCGACCGCGCGGTGGTCACGTCGACCCGGCTCTCGGCGTGCCGCTGCGCGTTCACCAGCAGGTTGTCCACGACCCTGACCAGCGAGATCCGGTTGGCCATGACGGTGATCTCGCTCAGGAGGTGGGTGTACACCGGCGGGGTGTGCGGGCAGTTGGCGGCCTCGCCCTTCACGAGCGCGCTCAGGTCGATCGGCTCGGGGCCGGAGCGCACGGTGGTGCGCATGCGGGCCAGCACCAGGATGTCGTCGATGATGGCCTGGAGCCGCTCGGTGGCCGCCAGCGCGCTCTGGAACGTCTGCCGCGTGTCCACGTCCTCGGGATACATCAGGGCCTCGTCCAGGTGCGCGTGCAGGGCCGCGACGGGGGAGCGCAGCTCGTGCGACACCAGGGAGGCGAACTGGCGCTGCTGCTCCACCGCCTGCTCCAGGCGGGCCAGCGTCTCGTTGGAGGTGCGGGCGAGCTGGGCGATCTCGTCGTCCCCTGGCGGCTCGGGCACGCGCAGGCTCAGGTCGCTGACGCTGATCTCGGCCGTCCTGGCCCGGATCGCCGCCACGGGGCGCAGCGTGCGTCCCACAACCCACCAGGACACCCACGCCGCCAGACCCGTGGCCAGCAGGACGGCGGCGGCGGTGAGAAGCTCCAGGCGGTTCGCGGTCAGCAGGGGCGGCTCGGGCTTGCCCGCGAAGACGTAGTGCGGTTCCCCGGCCCACAGCACGCGCGACGACAGCGGAGGGACGCGGACGGCGGTGACCAGAAGGCATCCGTCGTCCCGCGTGCACACGATCTCGTTCTTGATACGGCTGGTCTCCGGGGGACGGAGGTGGCTCAGTGGCGGAAGGCCCTTCGCCGCCTCGGTGGCCGCCTTCACCCGGTCGTGGGAGTCGACGAGCTGGAGCAGGTCGATGCCGCTCTCGTGGGTCACCTGCGGCACGGCGGAGGGGTCGAGGGAGCCGGCCCAGTCGGTGGCGGCGTTCTGCGTGTCCCGGAAGATCCCGTCCTGGATCTTCATCCGCGCCGTGGCCGCCATCCCGGCACCCAGCAACGCGAAGAGGATCAGGGCCGCGATGGCCGTGATCAACGTGAAGCGTCCTTGGATGGACTGGGGCCGTAGGTGGACTGCCACTCACTCAACTCCCTGGGAAGCCCTGATCGGGGGCGACCCTCCTTTTTCTTCCTCCGGGTACATCCAGTTAAGTCCCCGAATTTGTTAAAATGAGACTCAAAATGTGATCGGCCATGAGATTATGCGGATTCATGGCCTGCGCTTTGCGCCGTCTTGGTCATTCCTCGCGGACTCGGACCGCCGATGCCCATTTCTGTGCCGAAGACGCCCCGGCGTGTGGGACCGGAGAGACCACGCCCTTGCGAAAGTTGACGTGAGAGCATCTCGCCGCCGTCCGACCATACGTCAGGAGCGCATACGCATGAGCGAGACGATCGCCGGCATCGAAATCCCCGACTCCGCCCTCGCCGCCGAGGCCACCGCGCTCGTGCGGGACGCCGCGCCGCCCCTGCTGTACGACCACTCCCGCCGCGTCTTCCTGTTCGGCGCCCTCCAGGGACGCAGGCTCGGGCTGTCCGCCGACCCCGAGCTGCTCTACGTCGGCGCCATGTTCCACGACCTGGGGCTCACCGAGACCTACCGGCGCACCGACCAGCGCTTCGAGCTGGACGGCGCCGACGAGGCACGCCGCTTCCTGCGCGCGCACGGCGTCCCCGAGGAGAGCGTGCGCAAGGTCTGGGAGGGCATCGCCCTGCACACCACACCCGAGATCCCCTCCCGGCTGGAACCCGAGGTGGCGCTGGTCACGGCCGGGGTGGAGACCGACGTGCTCGGCATCGGCCACGACGCCCTGGACCCCGCCGACATCGAGGCCGTCACCGCCGCCCACCCGCGCCCCGACTTCAAGCGCCGGATCCTCGCCGCCTTCACCGACGGCTTCAAGGACCGCCCCGACACCACCTTCGGCACGGTCAACGCCGACGTCCTCGAACACTTCGTCCCCGGCTACCGCCACATCGACTTCGTCGAGGTCATCCGCGGCTCCGCCTGGCCCGAGTAGGTCCCGCGGGTTAGTGGTCGCCGGGCTTGGCGGGGAAAGGGCACTTCTTGCGGAACCAGACGGTCTTCGCGGCGCCGTCGCCGGCCGGCTGGACGCCCCACTCGTCCGACAGCGCCTCGACGATGGCGAGCCCCCGGCCGTGCTCGGTGTCGTCGTCCCCGTCCGGGACGCCGGCGTGGTCGATCATGGGGGTCTTGCGCTCGGGGCGGCCCCGGCCGTGGTCGGTCACCTCCGCGCAGAGCATGTCGTCGCTCACGCGGACCGTCAGCTTGATCGGTGGCAGGCCGTACAGCACGGCGTTGCTCAGGACCTCGGAGGCCGCCAGCACGATGTCGTCCGCCAGGTCCCGCGAGCCGCCGAGGTGCCATTCCGTCAGCGTGCGCCGGAGCCTGCCACGGACGTCGGCGAGGATGGCGGGGTCCATGGGGATGTCCCAGCACACGGTCTGGGGACCGTCCGGTGTGCCGATCATGAGAGTCCTTGTCTGGTGCGGATGGCCTGTCGCTACGAAAGGCGGCCCGGGGAGCAGCTCTCCCCGCCCGCTGGGGTAGCCCGCGCCGTCTATGACCCGGAAACAGTACTCTGTCCGGGTTTATGCTGTTCGCCCGGGGGTGGGCTCTGGCGGAAATCGATGAAGAAAAGCAATAGATCGCGAACTGTCAAGCGAGCGTAAATTCGATCTTGTTCTCGCGCGCTGACGCCGTGACCTCACGATTCAACGACATGCCGGATACTCGGGTTCATCGGTGCCTCTGTCCGAGCCCTCGGCCTCGCGCATCAGCAGCCGGAGAACACGCGTGATCGGTGCGTCCACCATCGCCGGCTCGACCCCCTTCTTGATCGCGAAGGCGAAATACCTCCGGCTCCAGACCCCATAAAAGATCACCCATCCGGGTTCGGCGGCGCCCAGCCGCTCCGCCTCCGCCCGAGCCTCCGGCTCCCAGCTCCGCCGTCGTGCTGCTTCGGGCGTACCATCCCTTTCTTCGTGCCTGCCCCTCGGCAAGATGGCCTCCTCGCTCGACGCCACGAACGGGGGCGGGCGCCCCGTCACGCGTGACCTCGGCATCTCTGCCCACCGTGACGGTGAGTAACGGAAAGTAATGACAGTCCACCGACAAATGGTTGTCCGGATCACGTCTTCGTTCCGGCCCGCTTCGCCGGTCGGCGTGTGCGAGACTCCGAAAAGCGGATTCTCGGGATCGCGGAGGGTTTGGTGAGGGTTTCGCGGGGCGAGAGCGCGCATTGGATCCGAACGCCGGCCCCGGCGCTTTCTTCGGCAGTGAATTGCGCCGCTGCCGGAAGAAGGCAGGGCTTTCACAGCCTCAGCTCGGCGAACGAACCACCTACAGTCCGGATATGATCGGAAAAATAGAACGCGGGGAACGCCCGCCGTCGTCCGAATTCGTCCGGCCGTGCGATTTTCGGCCGTGACGGCCACTTCGACCGCCTATACCGCCTCATGCTCCAGAGCCCCGGGCCGGCCTGGTTCACCCGCTGGACCGAGGAGATCGAACCCCGTGCCTCGGTCCTGCGCACATGGGATCCGCTGCTGGTCCCAGGGCTCTTCCAGACCGAGGACTACGCCAGGTCGGTATTCCTGGGGGCGCCGGGGATCACCGCGGACGAGGTCGACGAACGCGTGCGGGCGCGGGTGCGGCGGGGGGCCATCCTCGATGGGGAGGTCCCGCCCATGGTGTGGGCGCTCAGCGACGAGTACGTGTTGCGGCGTCCGGTCGCCGCCCCTGAGACGATGCGCCGTCAGTTGGAAATCATCTCCGACCTCACGCGACGGCCCAACATCACCGTCCAGATCGTCGCCCCCCAATGCACGACCGGCATGAGGAGCGGATTCATGATCGCCCAACTCGGGCGCGGACAGCCGGACACCGTCAACGTGGAATCCCTGGGCGGTTGAGGTGTTTGTGGGCTGGTTGGGGGGTGTTGATCCCACCCGTGCCCGGCCACGACGGGGCCGCACGGGTGGGGTCAACACACCTCAACCACCCAAGAAACCATTTCAGCCGCAGCGGCCTGGTCACCTGGGTGGTGAGGGCCAGGACTTGATCAAGGGGGCGTCGGAGTCGAGGAGGAAGCCTTCGCGGACGGCGGTGTCGGTGGCCTGGGTGAAGGCCGTGCGGTAGGCGGCGTCGTCCGCGTACAGGGTCGCGAGGATCTCCTTCGAGAACGGGACGGTCAGGCCGAAGAGGCGTTCCAGGAGGCCGTCGTCGGGGCTGATGCCGGTGAGTACGGCGGTGGGGGCGTCCATCCAGGGGGTGCGGATTCCGCCGAGGGTGTTGCCGTAGGCGTCGCGGACCAGAGCGGGTGGCGAGCCGGAGACGGTGGCCAGGCGGGGCGCGTGCGGCGGCGGGATGTCGTCGCGGATCCACCGGTCGAGGTGGTACAGGGCAGCCTTGGCGACATAGTGGTGCTGCGGCGCGGAGTTGACGAGGTACGGGAAGTCGAGGCCGCAGGCCCGCGTGCGGGGCGCCAGCGCGGCGGCCATGGCGGCGGCCCCCGCCCCGGGCCCGGCCGCGAATCCGGCGGCGAGGTCAGGGGATGATCTTCTGGTGAGACCTCGGGACGATCCCGTGCGTCCTGAGGAGGCTCCGGCGGCAGGCCCCGGGAACGCTCCGGAAGCGAGTCCGAAACGGGCGTCGGATGTACGGCCGGGAAGAGGTTCGGGCATGCGGCCGGGGAGGGTCTCGGGAGTGTGGCCGCGAAAGGCTCCGGATGTGTGGCCGGGGACGTTTCCAGGGGTGTGGCCAGGGCGGGCTTCGGCGGTGTGGCCGGGGAGGGTGTCGGGGGCGTGGCCGGGAAAGGCTCCGGAAGTCAGGCCGGGGAGGGTTCCGGCGGCTAGTACGGCGGAGGTGACCGCGCCGCTGGTGGCCGCGTCGTTGTAGGTGTCGACGTGTGCCGCGCCGGCGACCTCCCACAGGCGGAAGCGCTCGCCGTCCGGCTGCCGGGCCGCCATGTACCCCAGTGTGACGACGTCGGTCTCGGTCTGGAGGGCCAGGACGGGCACGCGGAGGTCGTCGCGGAACGGGACCGGGCGCCAGTCGGTCCGTTCCGGCCGGTCCGGTAAGGCGAGCGGCGCCGCCGCCCCGACCCGGCTGTGCGCGAGGAAACCGTCGTAGATCCGGTCGAGCGGGTCGATCTTGTTGATGTACGTCGTGAGCCGGTAGGCCGCCTGCGACACCCCGGCCCCGATGAGCCGCGCGCCGGGGAACATGTCACGTACCACCCGGCCCGCCTGGGAGTACATGTCGTACGACCAGTCGTCCCCGGGGTGCTCAAGCCTGCCGTACCGCTCCAGGTCCCACGCCTTGAGCCCGCCGGGGGCCGGGCCCTGGACGGGGCGGGGGCCGCCGATCACCCCGGCGCACTGCGCCGAGACGCCCACCCACGCCATTCCGCGCCGCACCAACTCGGGGTAGGTGTAGGTCCACTCGACGCCCGCGTCCACGAAGTCGGCGACGTTCAGCCACTCGACCACGACCGTCCCGGCGAACCGCTCCCGCCGCGCGGGCGTACGGACGAGGATCCTCGTGACGTACGGCGCCTGCGCGTGGACGGTCACCGCGCCGGGGCCGGTGCCCCCGTGGGAGCGCGCCGTGGTCGTGTCCCGGTAGGAAAAAGCGGTGCCTTTAAGGAGGAATTCTTCCTCCGCGTAGCCGAGGGTCGCCACGTCGATGCCACTAGCCTCGAACGCACGGCCGCGCCCGCTGTGGCTGGGAACGCGATACAGGGCGGGTATGCCCATGGAGCTGTGCCGTGCGTCGTGGATCATGATTTGTCAGCCTGCCCTTGACGTGATTGCTTGTCAAGGCAGGGCTGACAGATGAGAGGGAAAGTGGCATGGTTGGCGCGTGACGCGAAGCAAGCGCATCCGTCAGGTGACGCCGATCACCGAACTGGCGACCCGCTGCTCCTTCTGCGGAAAGCCCCACTCCGAGTCGGCGACGGTCATCGCCGGCCCGGGCGTCTACATCTGCGATACCTGCGTGTCCCTCTGCCACCGATTGATCACCGAACCGGCACCTCACCCCTGCGAGCACGCCGCGCCGGACGACCCGTCCACCGGCCGGCGGGGCGGCGCTGACGATGACGGTGTGGGCGCGGAAGTCGGTGAGGGAGCGGCCGAGCGCGCCGGCGGGGGACGGGTCGAGGACGCCGAAGGGAGACACGAAGAGGGGACCAGAGGGAGACAAGAGGAGGGGACCGGAGGGGAAACGGACGGGCAGATCGACGGGTGGCGAGACGGGCGAGCCGGCCGGGGAGTGGCGGGGCGGGTCCGGCGGGTGCAGCTCGGGCCGGATCCGGACGCTGACGAGTGGATCTCCGGGATGAGCGACGAGGATCTGCTCGCCGCCCTGCCCCGGCAGGCGCTCACCGTCGAACAGGCCGAGTGCGACCTGCGGGCATGGGTACGCGTCCTCCGCGACCGTGACGTCACATGGGCGAGGATCGGCGAAGCCCTCGGCATCTCCCGCCAAGCCGCCTGGGACCGCTTCGCCGCCGACATCGACGCGACCTGAATACCTGGATCGCCACGCTCCCGTCTCGCCCCTCCACGCCTCTTATCTCATCGCTCTGCTCTACCTCGGTTGCCTGTGCCTCTACCTCTCCGGTTGCTTTCCTATCCCTTCTCGCGTCGCGCCCTCCTCGGTCACGCGCTGAGTCCTCGCGTACTTCTGGGTGGGCCTGCGGCGGCCGACCCCAGCGGACGGCCACGGGTGGGCACGAGACCTCTGGACGCGGGTGGGACGAGAGGAGGGGGTCAGTTGAAGGTGTCGGGGTTGGGGCCGGTGCGGGTGCCGTTGTCGAGGGTGGTGACGGCGGAGAGGTCTTCGGCGGTGAGGGAGAAATCGAAGATGTCGATGTTCTCCTGCACGCGGGACGGCGTCACCGACTTGGGGATGACGATGTTGCCCACCTGGATGTGCCAGCGCAGGACGACCTGGGCCGGGGTTCTGCCGTGCCGGGCGGCGATGGAGGTGATCACCGGGTCCTGGAGCAGCGCGCCGCCGCGGGCGATGGGGCTCCACGCCTCGGTCGCGATGCCGTGCTCGGCGTGCAGGGCGCGGAGTTCCTCCTGCTGGAGGTAGGGGTGCAGTTCGATCTGGTTCAGGACGGGGACCACGCCCGTGTGCTCCAGCAGGCGCCGCAGGTGGGCCGGCTGGAAGTTGGACACGCCGATCGCGCGGACCCGCTCGTCGGCGTACAGCTTCTCGAAGGCGCGCCAGGTGTCGAGGTAGAGGTCTTTGGCGGGGGCGGGCCAGTGGATCAGGTAGAGGTCGACGTAGTCGAGCCCGAGCCGGGCGAGGCTCTCGTCGAAGCCGGCCAGCGCCGCGTCGTACCCCTGGGAGTCGTTCCACAGCTTGGTGGTGACGAAGATCTCGTCGCGGGGCACGTCCGACTTGGCCAGCGCCGCGCCGACGGCCGTCTCGTTGCCGTAGACGGCGGCGGTGTCGATGCTGCGGTAGCCGCTCTCCAGCGCGGTGGTGACCGCGGCGGCCGTCTCCGGCTCGGGCACCTTGAAGACGCCGAACCCGAGCTGCGGAATCCGCACGTCGTTGTTGAGCCGTACCTCGGGGACGGATGACTCGAAAGTCATGGTCATCGCCTGGCCTCACTTGGTCTCGTCACGGTAACCTTCCATCGCCTACCTTGCCGTATTCCTGTCCCGAAGGCGTATCGGCGTGGTCGTGGTCCCCGTCGGCCGGGTCGGTGGCGATGAGCAGGAGGGCGATGTCGTCGTCGCGGCTGACGGCCTGGGTGGCGTGGCGGATCAGGCTGTCGGCGAGGGCGTCCACGTCCGGGTTGGGGGCGTGCAGGAGCCGGGTGGCCAGGTTGTCGATGTTGTCGGTGATGTCGGTGCCGGGCTTCTCGACGAGGCCGTCGGTGAACAGGGCCAGCAGCGTGCCCGGCGGCATGGAGATCTCTGTGCTCTCGTAGGTGGTCGTGGGGTCGATGCCCATCAGCAGGCCAGGGGGGATGCCGGGGACCTCGGTGTGCCCCTGGGGGTGGCGCAGGACCGGCGGCAGGTGGCCGGCGCTGGCCAGGCGGGCACGGCCACGCGCCAGGTTGATGTGGACGTAGAGGCAGGAGACGAACAGGTCGGACTCGAAGTCGGCCAGGACGCGGCTGGTGCGGGCGAGCACCTCCTCGGGGGGCACGCCGGTGGTGGCGTGGGAGTGGACGGCGGTGCGGACCTGGCCCATCAGCGCGGCGGCGGTGACGCTGTGGCCTTCGACGTCGCCGATGACCGCGACGGCGGTGGAGTCGTCGAGGCGGATGAGGTCGTAGAAGTCGCCTCCGACGTCCATGCCGTGGCTCGCGGGCAGGTACCGGGCCGCGGCGGTGAGGCCCGGGATGACCGGCATGATGTGCGGGAGGAGGGCCTGCTGGAGGCTGTGGGCCAGGGAGTGTTTGGCGTCGTACAGCCGGGCGCGGTCCAGGGCCTGGGCGATGAGGGCCGCCAGCGAGGTGAGGGTGGCGCGTTCGTCGGCGGTGAACGTGTGGGGGTGGCGGTAGGAGAGGACGCAGCAGCCGACCGGCTGGCCGGAGGTGATCAGCGGCAGGAACGCCCACGCCTGCTTGCCGCTGATCGCGGGCGCCTGCGGGTAGTCGCGGGCCATCTCTTCGGGGGCGCAGAAGAAGGCGGGGGTGCCGCTGGCGAGCACGTGGCCGACGGGGGTGAGGTCGCTCTCCAGGTGCAGGCCGTCCAGCATCTCGATGCGCCTGGGGTCGTAGTCGCGGTATCCGATGATCTTCAGGCGGCCGGCGTCCAAAGTGTTCAGGACCATGCCCTGGGCGCCGAAGGCGGGCAGGACCTGGTCGGCGATCAGGTCGACGACGTCCTGCACGCCGACGGTCTCGGTGAGCGCGGCCGCCAGGTGGATCAACTGGTACAGGCGGCCCACGCCGGCGATGCCGGACGCCGGAAGGCTGCGCGAGGGGGTGGCGGGCGGGGTCTGCCCGGCGCCCACGGGGGTGATGAGCGCGCTGATGCCGGAGGCGTCCGGATGGAGCTGCATGGCGAGCCACTGATCCGGCGGGCGCAGCACGGAGTAGGAGACCGGCTCGCGGGTGGCGACCGCGGTGCGGTAGTGGTCCTCGTAGATGGGGTCGTCCAGCCAGGGCAGCGACTGCCACGGCAGGGTGCCGAGCAGTTGGTCGGGGCTGCGGCCGAGGAGGTCGGCCGCGCGGGCGGTGACGAAGGTGATGTGGCCCTCCAGGTCGAGGGCCAGGGCGCCGGGCAGGCGTTCGGCGAAGTCGATGGCCGCGAGGCTCGGCTGCGCGGCCTGGGGACGGTCCAGCGGGGCGATGCGGGGCTGCTCGGGGATGACGGGAAGCTGGGCGGCGTCGTCCAGCGCGCGGGTGAGCCGCCGCGCGCTGGCCGTGATGGTGGTGCGTTCGCGCCTGGTGAGCTCGGGCGGATGCTCGTCGAGCCAGATCAGCAGCAGCGCCCCCCAGCGGCGCCGGGCGCCGGTCAGGGGGACGGCGGCCACCGAGAGCTCGTGGGGGAAGGCCGCGGCCAGGCGCGGATACCGGCGGGCCAGGGCCTCCTGACGGCCGATCCACACCAGGCTGTTCTCGCGCACCGCGTCGGTGATCGGGGCGGGGGTGTCCAGCGGCAGGCGCCGCCAGGGGAGGGCGAACTCCAGGAGCGGACCGCACAACGTCACCAGGGCCAGCACCGGCTCCTGCCGGGTGAGCAGGTAGACGGCCCCGCCCGAGGCCCCGGTGCGGCGGACCGCCGCGCCCAGTTCCTCGTCCAGCAACATGCCGTGGGAGGCGTCGTCAGCCGGCCTGCTCATCGGGATCTCCGTCGGAGCCGGCGGCGTGGTGGGCGGGCGTGCGGAACCGGTGTGCCGGGCCGGAGCCGTCGTCTGGCTCGGCCTCGCACCATGAATGCCGCAAATCGCCCACAAGAGGACAATATGACCGTACGGTGGTAACGGCCAGCACATCGGGGGAGCTTGCCGCAAAGGCCGGACAACGAATGTGGAAGGCTCCGTCCAAATCGGGGTCGCTCCGCCCCTGCGGTGGCGGACGGCCGGGTGGTGCGACGCCGAAGGCCGGGTCATGGGATCAGGGTCGGGATCACGCCGCCGTCGACGCGCAGGGCCCCGCCCGTCGTGGCGGAGGAGTGGTCGGAGCTCAGGTACAGGACCAGGTTGGCGATCTCTTCGGGCCGGATGAGCCTGCGGATGAGGGAGGTCGGGCGCTCCTCGGTGATGAAACGGCGCTCGGCCTCGTGGAAGGGGACGTCCTCGCCGATCAGGCTGGTGATGAACTGCTCGACGCCGGGCGTGAGGGTGGGGCCCGCGAGGACGGAGTTGACGGTGACGCCGGTGCCGGCGACGGCCTGGGCCATGCCGCGGGACACGGCGAGCTGGGCCGTCTTGGTCATGCCGTAGTGGACCATCTCGGTCGGGGGGAGCACGGCGGAGTCGCTGCTGATGAACACGACGCGCCCCCAGCCCTTGGCGGTCATGTGGGGGATGTAGTGGCGGGCGAGCCGGATGCCGCTGAGCACGTTGACCTCGAAGTACCGCCGCCACTCCCCGTCGCTGACCTCGAACACCGGGGCGGGCGCGAAGACGCCCGCGTTGTTGACGAGGATGTCGACCTCGGACTCGGCGGCGGTGATGACGTTCGCGCCGTGCGCCGTGGCGACGTCGGCGACGAGGGCGTGGACGTGCTGGTTGCCGGTGAGCTCGGTGATGTGGGCGGCGGCCTCGCGCGCGCGGACCTCGTCGCGCCCGTTGACGAGCACGCGGGCGCCGGCGCGGGCGAGAGAGGTGGCGATGGCGTGGCCGATGCCCGCGCTGGAGCCGGTCACCAGCGCCGTGCGGCCTTTGAGGTCGATCTGCATGCCATGACTCCAGACGGTTGCGCGAGCCTTCATCGACCGCCGACAATAATTGCGCACGCGGGTAATTGCAAGCGCGGTATAGGGGCGCTTGTCCGGTAGGATGCGGCATGTCATGTCTCGATCTGGAGGCCGTCATGTCGCTCCCCGATGAGGCCCCCGCGGCCCACGGCGCCGAGGAGGCCGCGGAGTCCCGCGCGCAGGGCTGGCGCAGGCTCGCGGCGCTCCACTCCCGCATCGAGGACGCGCTGGAGAGGGCCCTGCAACGCGAGCACGACCTGTCGGTGGTCGAGTACGCCGTTCTCGACGTGCTCAGCCGTCAGGACGAGCACCATCTGCGCATGCAGCAGCTCGCGTGCGCGATCGTGCTCAGCCAGAGCGCGACCACGAGACTGGTCACCCGGCTGGAGAACCGCGGCCTGCTCGGCCGCTACCTGTGCCCGACCGACCGCCGCGGCATCTACACCGAGGTCACCGAGGCGGGCCGCGCGCTCCTCGCCGCCGCGCGCCCCACGCATGACACGGTGCTCGCCGAGAGCCTGACGGCCGCCGCCGGCGTCCCCGAGCTCGCGTCCCTCGCCCGCGCCCTCGAAGGCGAGCGGGCCTGAGGACGGAACGGACGCCGGCGGGGTGCCGTCAGCGGGTCGCGGGCTCCTGCGCGGAGCGCCGCGTCCGGGCCTGCATGGCGTGCTCCACGAGTGTGACCAGCACGTTCTTGCTGGACTCGCGCCGCCGGGCGTCGCAGAGCACGACCGGGGTCTCCGGGCCGAGGTCGACGGCCATGCGGATCTCCTCCAGGTCGTAGCGCCTGGCGCCCTCGAAGCAGTTGACCGCGACGATGAACGGCGTGCCGCGGCGCTCGAAGTAGTCCACCGAGGGGAAGCAGTCGGCCAGCCGCCGGGTGTCGGCGATCACGACCGCGCCCATCGCGCCGAGGGCCAGCTCGTCCCACACGAACCAGAACCGCTCCTGCCCGGGCGTGCCGAACAGGTACAGCACGTGGTCCTCGCCGATCGAGATGCGGCCGAAGTCCATCGCGACCGTCGTGGTCTTCTTGTCCTCGACGCCGGCCAGGTCGTCGACGCCGACGCCCCGGTCGGTGAGCATCTCCTCGGTGCGCAGCGGCCTGGTCTCCGACACCGAACCGACCATGGTGGTCTTCCCGACCCCGAACCCGCCCGCGATGAGTATCTTGATCGCGGTGGGCAGCTTCGCCCGGCCGACGTCGCGGCTAGAGCGTCCGTAGTCCATTGAGCACCGCCTTGTAGGTTTCCAGGTCCAGAACGTCGGTCTCCCGCGCGGGCTCCTGGATGGCCACGAAGCCCCTGTCGACGAGGTCGCCGAGCAGGACGCGCACGGTGCCGGCCGGGAGGTCGAGGTGAGCGGCGATCTCGGCGACCGACAACGGCCTGTCGCAGAGCTTGACGATGGTGTGGTGCTCGGGGCCGAGCCCGGGCTCGGCCGTGATCACCGGGTTGATGGTCACCACGAGGGTGATCAGGTCGATCTTGCCCCGGCTGGGCTCCGTGCGGCCGCGTGTCATCACGTACGGGCGGACGATGCGTCCGGCCTCGTCGTCGAGCCACTGCTCGTCCGCGGGGTCGTCGGAGAGGCTCGTCATAAGGCGTCCTCGTTCCTAGGGGGATTCCTCGGGGGAAGGGTCTCCGTTCGTGCGGGTGAGGTCAGGTACTGGCCGACGCGCGCCACCAGCATGGCCATCTCGTAGGCCACCAGGCCCACGTCGGCGTCCTGCGCGGCCAGCACCGCGAGGCAGGCGCCCTCGCCCGCCACGGTGACCACCAGATACGCCGACCTCATGGCGATGATGGTCTGGCGCACGGCGCCGCCCTGGAAGCGCTCGCTGGCTCCCTGGGCGAGGCTCTGGACGCCCGCCGCGACGGCGGACAGGTGTTCGGCGTCGGGCCGGCTCAGCCCTCGCGACGCCGCGAGGAGCAGACCGTCGGTGGACAGGACGATCCCGTGCTCGGCCTCCCTCACCCGATGGACCAGGTCGTCGAGCAACCAGGTCAGATCGGCGGGGGAACTCGTCCGTTGCATCACTCGCCGTCCTCTGTTACCGGATCACGGTGTTCTCTTCCTGGCAGCCCCGCCGCCTCCGAGCGCCCGCGCTCGGTGCCGCTCTGGAACGAGCCCATCAGCCGGCGGATCTCCTCCGGCGAGAAGTGGTCATCCTCCTCCTGGCCGGGGGAGGGCGCGGCCGGATCCTGCCGCAACCCGGGCGCGAGGTGCGCCTGGGCGACGCGGCGGGGCAGGCCCGAGGGCGTGAAGGCGGGCGCGGCCTCGTCGGCGGCGGCCGTGGCGCGCGGCTCCGCGTGGCGCGGGCCGGGGGCGGCGTTCGGGGGCGGGCCGTCGTGCGCCGCCATCCTGCCGCCACGGCTGCGCGTCGGCAGGGCCGGACCGGGGACGTACGGCGCGAGGTCCGGGGCCTCGGCGAGGGGGAGATCGGAGAGGTCGCGGGGAGCGGGGGAGGGCGGCCGGGGGAGGTCCTCGCGGAGGTGGTGCGATCCCTGGGGCGGCACGCCGGCGGCTGGGGACGGCAGGGCGTCGCCGGCCACGGGTCCGGTCAAGGGCCCGGGAGTGGCGTCGGCGGGGGAGTCGGTCGTGGGTTCGGTCATGGGCTCCATGCCGGGGTCGAGGTCGGCGTCGCCGTCGATGAGCTCGCGCGGGATCAGCACCACCACCGTCGTGCCGCCGTACGGGGACGCCTTCAGCGTGACCTTGATGTTGTGGCGGGAGGCCAGGCGGCTGACGACGAACAGGCCGAGGCGCGGCGTGCCGGTCAGCTTGAACTCCGGCGGGTCGGCGATGCGCTGGTTGGCGTCCGCCAGGTCCTCCGGGCTCATGCCGAGGCCGCGGTCCTCAATCTCGACGACGTAGCCCTTGGCGACTTCCTGGCCGCTGACCTGCACCGACGCGTACGGGGGAGAGAAGGAGACGGCGTTCTCGATGAGCTCGGCGAGCAGGTGGATGACGTCGCCGATCGCGCGGCCGGCCAGCTCGGCCTCTCCCATGGGCATGAGCGTGACCTGGGTGTAGTCCTCGACCTCGGCCAGCGCGCCGCGCACGACGTCCACCATCGGCACCGACCGGCGCCAGGCGCGGCCGGGGGAGGCGCCGGACAGCACGATGAGGTTCTCGGCGTTGCGCCGCATGCGGGTGGCCAGGTGGTCGACGCGGAACAGGTCGGCCAGTTCCTCCGGCTCGGTCTCGCGCCGCTCCATGGCGTCCAGGACGGTGAGCTGCCGGTGGACCAGCGACTGGGTGCGGCGGGCCAGGCTGAGCAGGATGCCCCGGTAGCTGCGCCGCAGCTCGGCCTGCTGCACCGCGACGCGGATGGCCGTCTCCTGCACGCTGTTGAACGCCTGGCTCACCTGCCCGATGGCGTCGTTGCCGACCGCCAGCGGCGGGGCCTCCGCGGTCACGTCCACCTCGTCGCCGCGGCCGAGCCGCTCGACCAGGCCGGGCAGCCTGCGCCCGGCCAGCTCCAGGGCGGCGGTGCGCAGCTCCTCCAGCCGGCGCACCAGGGTGCGGGCGGTGGTGATGGCGAGGACGATCGAGGCGATGACCGCGAAGAGGCCGAGCCCGCCCGCCAGCACCAGGCGGATGACGACGGCCGTGGCCAGGGGCGTCGCGCGGTCGACCAGCGCGTCGCCCGCGTCCTCGACGAGCCGGTCCAGCTCGGCGATCAGGGCGTCGGCGGAGGACCGCCACGACGCGACGGGCAGGAAGGACCGGGCGCCGTCCGGGGGGACGCGGACGAGCTGGTCCTCCAGCGCGCGGAGGCGCCCGAAGGTGTCTCCGGCGGCCAGCCGTTCGTAGGCGGCGTGCGCGGCGGCGGGCAGGTCGGCGGAGGCGCCGTCCAGGGAGTACCGCTGGGCGCCGACGAGCTGGGTGAACTTGATCCGGTCGTTGGGGCCGAGGCCGCCGGAGGTCAGCGCGCCCACGACGAACGCGTTCTCCTGCGACAGCAGTTCCTTGGCCCGCGCCATCGCGACCAGGGTGCGGGTGTCCCGCGCGAAGTCCTGGTCGTCCAGGCCGGCCAGCCCGTCGTAGATGTTGTAGATGGACTCGATGACCTGGGTGAAGGCGTCGCCGGCCGCGTGGCGGTCGAGCTCACCCGCGTCGATCTTCTTGCGCAGGGGGACGAGGCGCTGGAGCGAGCGGTCGGCCGCCTCGATCCGCTGGATCACCACCGCGCCGGCCGCGCGCCGGACGCCGTCGTCGCCGACGAGCCGGTGGAAGGTGGCGCCCGCCTCCAGCGTCCGCGCCCGCTGGGGGGCCAGGGCGTTCCTGCGCTGGTCAGGGGAGGAGGGCTCCGCCTGGACCGCCGCGGTGAACAGGCGCTCGCGCTGCAGCTCGGTGATCAGCCGCTCGGCGGGCTGGGACACGTTCGTGTCCAGCGTCGAGACCCACAGAAGGTTGAGTCCTTCCCGCAGCGTCACCCAGGCCGCGAAGGCCCAGAGCGCCGCGAGGGATAACAGGAGCGCCGTGACCTTGGTCCGGACCCGCGGATTCTGGAAGCGCATAACTCCATCCCTGGCCAAAGTCAGGAAGCCTCGGTGCGGTTCACGGCGAATGATATCGGCATATGAGCGGCTTGCTCGTTCGCTGGCCGCCGTACCACTTGGCAGGTGCAATTCCACCTTCTTGCCCGCAGGCACCCTAGCACGGGCGAAAACGGACTAGAACCCCCTGAAGTCAAGATTGTCAGGGGGTTAGTTAGGAAGGTTTTCTATAGTGAAGTATTGCGTCTTTCGTCCCTTTTGTCAGGTAAGTAGGGATACCTCCGTGCCGCGGGAGGCCAGGTGCAGGGCCGCCGTCACCGCGGCGCGGACGACGGCGCGCGGCGCGTACAGGTCCTTGTCGTGCCACATCGCGGGCATGGGCGGACCGCCCGCGCGCCCGCCCGTGTCCCGCAGGAAGGCCCGGCCCCGCGCGCACGCCCGGTGCCGCGCGGCCTCGTCGCCGGCCGTCCCGCACAGCAGCAGGACCTGCATGGCGTACGCCGTCTCCTCGGCCGTGCCGCTCCACACGCCCCAGGAGCCGTCCCCGCGCTGCGCCGACAGCAGCCACCAGACCGCGCGCCGCACCGCCCCCGCCGAGTCGCGGCGGCCGTCGAGCGCCAGGGCGCAGCACATCGTGGCGTAGTACGGCGAGGCGTGCCACCGGTCGGTCCAGCTCCCGTCGGCCCGCTGCCGCTCGCGCAGCCACCGCGCCACCTCGCCCGCCGCGGTCGCGTACCGGCCGGGCGCGCCCCCGCGGCCCGCCGCGTAGGCGTGGAGGCAGTCCAGGACGTGCGCGTTGACCGTCGTGGAGACCCCCTCCTCGCCGCGCCAGGTCACGAAGTGCTCGTCCGCCCGGTAGTCCCACAGGGCGGCGGGCTCCACGCGGACGCCGAGCAGGGCCAGCGCGTACAGGGCGACGGAGGTCGTGTCGGCGTCGGCGGGCAGCCCCGGCCCGGCGGCGACCCCTCCGGGCCGCGCGGCCGGGCGCAGACTGGCCGTGAGCGCGGGCGGCACGCGCAGCGGCACGCCCGCCCGCGCCAGCGTGGCCAGCGCCCATCCCCGCTCGAACACGGTGATGGGCAGCGCGCACGGCACCGGCCCGCCGTGCAGCCCCGCCACCGTCTCCAGGTACCGGCGGGCCGGATGGCCGGGCCCCGGCACGGTCCGCGCGCCGAGCCACGCGGCGGTGGCGGCGGGCGAGGCCCCGATCGTCCCGGACGGCGTGAGCTCCACGCCTCTGGCTCCTGCCGCCGCCTCGCCGCCGACCTCCAGGGCGTGCGTCAGCTTCTCGGGCGGCCGGGCGCCGGACCGCAGCGCGGCCCGGATCCCGGCCAGCTTGGCCACGCCCGCGCGGTCCGGCGGGGGCAGCGCGACGCCCTCCACGCCGTGCCCGCCGGACAGGTCCCGCGCCCGCCCGCCGAGCTCGTGCAGGCGCCGCCCGATCGCCTCGGTCAGGTACGCCACGATCAGCTCGCGCGCCGGCATGTCCGGGGCGGCGGAAGAGGACGTGCGGCGGGCGGACAGCGCGCGCAGCCCGCGCGCGGCGGCGGTGGCGACCCGCTCGCCCAGCCCTTCGGGGGCGCCGCGCGCCAGCTCGGCGAGCAGCGCCTCGGTGGCGCTCAGCGTGGGGACCAGGCTGTAGTCGTCGTGGACGCCCCAGGCGCCGTCCTCCCGCTGCGCCGCCGTCAGGTACACGATCCGCTCGGCGTGCCCGGCCAGCCACGGGGCCAGCGCGACCACGCGCCCGGTCTCGTACACCGAGACGGTGACGTCGCCCCACGGCCGCCCGGCGAGCCCGGCGACCAGGCGCTCGGCGTCGCGCACGCCGACCTCGCCCCCGCGCGCGGCGAAGGCGAGGTCGGGACCGCTCACAGGCGGCCCCAGTACTCGCCGAGCTCGTAGAAGCCCGCGCAGAAGTCCATCTGGCGCTCCAGATAGACGGCCAGCCGCTCGTGCCCGCCGCGCAGCCCGGCGATCAGGCCCCTGGCCTCGCCGGTGAGCGCGGCGGCGCGCCGGGCGACCGTCTCGCGGGGCACGCCGATGAGCAGGGCGTTGACGTCTCCCCAGCTCTTGTCGCGCTCGTAGGAGCCGAGGTCGTTGAGCAGGCGCATCACCCGCTGGACGGCGCGGCCGGCCTGGAGCACGCGGCCGGCGTCCCGCGCCGCGCCCGGCCCGCCGGTGGCGATCCAGTGGCAGGTGAACACGAAGCAGAAGCCGTGGTTGTCGGCGTTGCCGAGGTACTCCTCCAGGGACGGCCGGGCCCCGGCGGCCTTCCACTCCCATTCCCGGGCCATCGCGCCGAGCATCCGCGCCAGCTCCTCGCGCCAGACGGCCCGCAGCTCGGGGAACGCCGGGGCGTCCGCCAGGTCGGCGCGCAGGTCCCCCAGCATGCGGGCGAGGTCGTCGTCCAGGGCGGGCGCGGCGCCGTCCGCCACCGCGAGGCACGCCCCGACCAGCTCGCGCACCTGGCCGGGCGAGGTGTGGACGTAGTCGACCAGCCAGTCCAGGGCGAACGCCCACAGGCACGCCTTGTTGGTGGCCGCCAGCTCCTCCGCGCTGAACCACGGGCCGCTGAAGGCCATGGCCATCGAGACGGTGCCGTGCAGCGCCGCGTCGAACGGCCGGGCCGAGAACAGCGAGGGATAGGCCGCCGCCCACTGCTGCATGTGCCGCTGGGAGCGTCCGGCGACCGCGCAGACGCGCCCGCTCTCCAGCGCGTCCAGGCCCGCGCTCACGCCGCGCCCCGCCGGGCGCGGACGAGCACCAGCTCCACCTTCCGGCGCGGGCGCAGCGACCCGGCGGGGAAGGGCGTGAAGGGCCCGCCGCCGCGGAGGATCGGGCGGAAGCGGCTCAGGACGGCGGCGATGATCAGCGGCGCGGCCATCTCGAACAGCGGCCTGCCGAGGCACAGGTGCGGGCCGCCGCCGAAGGGGAAGTACGCATAGCGGTGGCGGCGCTCCTGCGCGCCCGGCGCGAAGCGCTCGGGGTCGAACTCCAGCGGGCGCTCCCAGAACTCGTCCAGCCGGTGGGTGGCGTACGGCGTGATCAGCACCTGCGCCCCGGCCTCGACGGCCACTCCGCCGACGCGGTCGGCCTTCTCGGCCATGCGAGGGAACAGCCACCCCGACGGCCACAGCCGCATCAGCTCGCGCAGCACCATCGAGGTGTAGGTCAGCTCCGGCAGGTGACCGGCCCGCACGGGCCCGGCGCCGACGACCCGGTCCACCTCGGCGTACAGCTTGGCGGCGACGTCGGGGCGCCGGTCCAGCGCCGGCCACAGCCAGGTCAGGGTGGTCGCGGTCGACTCCGCCGCCGCGCCGTACACGCTGACGACGTCGTCGCGGATCTGCCGCTCGCCCTCGCCCCGCTCCCGCCGGGCGTGGCAGAGGGCGGACAGCACGTCGCCGCCGGGCCGCGGGTGGCGCCGCCGGATCATGGGCAGCACGACCTCGTCGATCGTCTCGATGGCCTCCTGGTAGGCCCGGTCGCCGGGCAGCCGCATCGAGTACGACAGGGAGGGCAGGAACATGCGGAGCGCGACCGCGCGCGCGGCCTTGTCGTAGGCGGGGGACAGGCGGCGCCCGTCCTCGGGCGAGAGCCGCCCGCCGAACAGCACCTTGATCACGGTCTGGTTGACGAGGTCGGCCAGTTCCTCGCCCGCGTCGAACGCCCGTCCCGAGGCGGCGTGGACCTCCAGTTCGCCGACCCGCTCGTCGATGGCACGTGCCATCTCCTCGCCCAGGGAGCCGACCTTCCTGGCGGTCAGGAGCGGCTGGAGGATGCCGCGGCTCGCCTCCCAGGCGGCGCCGTCGTCGAGGATGCTCGCGCCGAGCAACCGCCGCAGGGGACGCCAGAACATCCCCTGGCGCTGGTAGTTCTCCCAGTTGCCACGCAGCACGTGCTGGACGTGGTCGGGGTGGCTGACCAGGTAGACGGGCGTGGATCCCGCCGGGAGACGGACGATCGTCCCGCGGGAACGTCTGGCGAGCGCCGCCAGCGTGTTCACGGGGTCGCGCACGATCTGAGGGAAGAGCCGGTGGAGGGGGACGGTTCGGGCATGCCGGGGGGAAGCGGCGACCGACATCGTGGGGTGCTCCAAGGGTGTGCTGCGGGCCGTGCCGCGTTCGCGTCATGCGTGAAAGGCCGTGAAAGGCCGTGACCGGTTGTGCCGCACGAGGCGGGCGCCCGGAACCGGCGGGGAGGTCCGGCTCCGGGGCCTCCTATCGAGCGCCGCTCACCGCATACCGCGAACGCGACAATTGGTAATTTCGTGCGGCAAAATGCCACATGATCAATGAAGTATCACGATCGCGGACCGCGATCAAGGTTTCGGTCAATAACCACTTAGACCGCCGAAAATGGCCTTTTCCGTACAGTCCGGAATCCAGGGGCGCGATACCCGACGCCGGACACCCCGCGTGGCTGGGCTAGTCTCGCTCCGATCGGTCGGACACCCGGGGAGCTGAGCGTCGTGGAACCAGTGTCGGTGGGTCTCATCGGAGCCGGGCCCTGGGCGGAGGCCGTACACGCCCCCATGCTCGCCGCCGGGCCGCACACGCGGCTCGCCGGGGTGTGGGCGCGCAGGCCCGAGGCCGCCGCCCGCCTCGGGGCCCCGGTGTACGAGCGGGTCGAGGAGCTGTTCGAGGTCTGCGAGGCCGTCGCCTTCTGCGTCCCGCCCGCCGTGCAGGCCGAGCTCGGCCTCCTCGCCGCCAAGGCCGGCAAGGCCCTGCTGCTGGAGAAGCCGCTCGCCGCCGACCTCGACGCCGCGCGCCGCCTGGCCGACGCCGTGGGCGAGGCCGGCGTCGCCTCCCAGATGGTGCTGACCTTCCGGTACGCCCCCGCGACCAAGGACTTCCTGCGGCGGGTCTCCGAGATCGACCCCTTCGGCGGGCACGCCGTGAACGTCTCCGGCGCCCTGCACGAGATCGACTCCCCGTGGCGGCGCGAGCGCGGCGCGATCCTCGACGTCGGCCCGCACGTGATCGACCTGCTGGACGCCGCGCTCGGGCCCGTCATCGGCGTGCGCGCCCACGGCGACCCGCTCGCCTGGACGGGCCTGCTGCTGGAGCACGAGACCGGCGCGGTCAGCGAGGCGTCGCTGTCCATGGCCGCGCACGGCGAGGACGGCGTCTCCCGCGTCGCCGTCTACGGCCACCGGGGCGGCGCCACGCTGACCGGGGACGCCCTCGGCCCGGAGGTCTTCCCCGCCATGGCCGCCGAGTTCGCCGCCACCGTGCGCGCCGGCGGCGGCCACCCGCTGGACGCCCGCCACGGGCTCCGCCTCCAGGAGATCATCGCCGCGGCCGAGGCCCAGCTCGCCTGACCCGCGGTGGTACGCCCGTCACGACCTGGCGTATCCCCTCTGGCCGTTGGTTGATACGGTTCGTGTGACGCGTGGCGTGGAGCGAAGTCCGGTGTGATTCCGGCGCTGTCCCGCAACTGTGAGATCCCCCCGGATCGAGCCAGGTCGCCTCCACCCGCGCCGACGCCGTCAACCCTCGTGGAAAAGGGTGATCCGTCATGACCACGGGTCCTCGTTTCCCGGCAACAGGAGGAACCCACGTGAGGCCCGTACGCACGGTCCTGGCGTGCGCGTTGCTGGGTACGCTGACGCTGGCCGCGTGCGGCCGGACCGACGCCCCCTCAGCCACCAGCGCAGTCACCAGTACGACCCCCGCCCCATCCGCCGGCGCCGCCGGCTTCCCCGTCACCGTCCAGGCCGGCAACGGCCCGGTGACGATCGCCGCCAGGCCCACGAAGATCATCTCCCTGTCGGCCAGCCACACCGAGACGCTGTTCGCGATCGGCGCGGGGCCGCAGGTCGTCGCCGTGGACGACCAGTCCAACCAACCGGCCGAGGCGCCGAGGACCGACCTGTCCGGCTTCAAGCCCAACGTCGAGGCCATCGTCGCCAAGCGCCCCGACCTGGTCGTCCTGTCCAACGACATCGACGGCGTCGTCGGCGCGCTCACCAAGCTCGGCGTCCCGGTGCTGCTGGAGCCCGCCGCCACCAAGTTCGACGAGGTCTACGACGAGATCGCCGACCTCGGGGCCGCCACCGGCAACGCCGCCAAGGCCACCGAGCTCGCCCAGGGGATGAAGGGCCGGATCGACGCGATCGCCGCCGCCGCGCCCAAGGACAAGAAGCTGAGCTACTACCACGAGCTGGACAGCACCCCCTACTCGGTGACCTCCAGCACCTTCCTCGGCCAGGTCTACGGCCTGTTCGGCCTGACCAACATCGCCGACAAGGCCCCCGACCCCGCCGGCGGCTACCCCAAGCTCTCCAGCGAGTTCGTCGTCAAGGCCGACCCCGACCTGATCTTCCTGGGCGACACCAAGTGCTGCGGCCAGTCCAGGGAGACCCTCGCCAAGAGGCCCGGCTGGGCCGGCCTGTCCGCCATCAAGAACGACCGGGTCGTCCCCCTCGACGACGACATCGCCTCCCGCTGGGGGCCGCGCGTGGTCGACCTGGTCAAGGTCGTGGGCGAGGCCGTCCAGAAGGCCGCGGGCTGAGACCGGCGGCCATGGCGACGGCGTCTCCGGCGCGCGCACGGCCGGCGGCGCTCGCGGTGGCGCTGGTCGTGCTCGCGATCTGCCTGCTCGCGGGACTGACGATCGGGGCGGTCGGCATCCCCGCCAAGGGCATGCTGCTCGAACTCCTCGACCGGCTGCCGTTCGTCTCGGTGGACTCGGGCCTGTCGCCGGTCGAGAAGGGCCTGCTCTTCGAGCTGCGCATGCCCCGGGTCGTGCTGGCCGCCGTCGTCGGCGGCCTGCTCGCCATGTCCGGCGCCGGCTACCAGGGCGTGTTCCGCAACCCCCTCGCCGACCCTTATCTGCTCGGCGCCGCCGCGGGCGCCGGCTTCACCGCCACGCTGATGATCGTCCTGGTCCAGGTGCAGGGCCTGGTGCCGATCGCCGCGTTCGGCGGGGCGATCGGCGGGGTGCTGCTGGCGTACGCGCTCGGCAGCACGGCCGGGCGCGGCGGCGGCACGGCCACGCTCGTGCTCGCCGGGGTCGCGGTCTCCTCCTTCCTCGCCGCGCTGCAGGCGTTCGTCCAGCAGATCCGCGTCGAGCAGCTCCAGAAGATCTACTCGTGGATACTCGGCGGCGTCGCGGGCGACTGGTCGCAGGTCCGGCTGGTCGCCCCCTACGCGGTGGTGTCGGCGGTCGTCCTGCTGGCCCACGGCCGCCTGCTCGACGTCATGTCGGTGGGCGACGACGAGGCCGTCAGCCTCGGCGTGGACGCCGCGCGGGTCCGTCTCGTCGTCCTGTGCGCCGCCTCCCTGGCCACGGCCTCGGCGGTCGCGGTCAGCGGCCTCATCGGGTTCGTCGGCGTGGTCGTCCCGCACGCCGTGCGGCGGCTCGCCGGCGGGTCCTACCGCGTGGTGCTCCCGCTGTCGCTGCTCGGCGGCGCCGCGTTCATGGTGCTCGCCGACCTGCTGGCCCGCACGATGCTCGCCCCCGCCGAACTGCCCATCGGCGTGGTCACCGCGTTCGTCGGCGCGCCGTTCTTCGTCGGCATCCTGCGCGCCACCCGCTCGGTGAGCGTGTGAGCGCCCCGCCGAACCCGGTGAACCCGGTGAACCCGGTGAACACCGTCGAGGTGCGCGACCTCGGCGTCTCGCTGGACGGCAGGCCCGTGCTGTCCGGCGTGGGGCTGTCGGCGCGCGGCGGCGAGTGGCTGGCGGTGATCGGTCCGAACGGCGCCGGCAAGTCCACGCTGCTGCGGGCGATGATGGGCCTGGTGGAGGCGAGCGGCGAGGTCCTCGTCGACGGCGTGCCCGCGCGCGGCCTCGGCCCGCGCAGGCGCGCCCGCCTGATGGCCTACGCCCCGCAGGACCCTCTGCTGCCGCCGCACCTGACCGTGTTCGAGTACGCCATGCTGGGCCGCACGCCGTACATCTCCTACCTCGGCCGGGAGTCCAGGAGCGACAGAAGCGTCACCGGGTCCGTGCTCGAACGCCTCGACCTGGCCGCGCTCGCCGACCGGCCGCTCGGCAACCTGTCCGGCGGCGAGCGCCAGCGGGTCGTCCTGGCCCGCGCGCTCGCCCAGCAGGCCCCCGTGCTGCTGCTCGACGAACCCACCACCGCCCTGGACCTCGGCCACCAGCAGCAGGTGCTCGAACTGGTCGACCGGCTGCGCCTGGCCGACGGCCTCACCGTGATCACCACCATCCACGACCTCAGCCTGGCCGGGCAGTACGCCGACGCCATGCTGCTGCTCGCCCGCGGTGCCCTCGCCGCCGCGGGCCCGGTGGCCGACGTCCTCACCGAGCCCCTGCTCGCCCGCCACTTCGGCGCCCGCGTCCGCGTCGACACCGGCCCCGACGGCCGCCCGCTGGTCAACCTCGTCCGCCCGCGCCAGGACGCCCCCGAGCCGGCCTGAGGGCCCCGGGGTACGCTGCGAGCACCCCGCCGTGAGGAGTCCCCCATGCCGCCCCCGCCGTCGCTGAGCCACCGGCACGAGGACGGGGCGCGTCTCGCCTCGCTGCTGTGGGAGTTCGGCCCCGGCCGGCGCGCGATCTCCTCCGCCGTGCTCGGCGGCGGCATCGCCCCCGCGGAATGGGTGCTGAACGCCCAGGTGGTGGCCGGGTACGCGCGCATGGACCCGAGGGAGCACCTGCGCGCGCTGGCCCCGCCCGGCACGGGCGTCGGCATGATGACCGCCGCCTCCGTCGACCGCTACACCCGCGCCGAGGACGGCGGAGCCGAGGCGGTCGCCACCGTCGGCCTGCGCGTGCCCACCTGGGCGGCCTCGCCCGAGGGCGTCCCCGACCCCGAGCTGCGCCCGCAGCGGCTCCACCCCGCCCCCGGCACCGTCAACATCATCGTGGCCCTCCCCGTGGCCATGTCCGACGCCGCCCTGGTCAACACCGTGATGACCGTCACCGAGGCCAAGACCCAGGCCCTCATCGAGGCCGGGTACGCCTGCACCGGCACCGCCTCCGACGCCGTGTGCGTGGCCGTGCGCGCCGAAGGCCCGCGCGAGCCGTTCGGCGGGCCCAGGTCCATCTGGGGCGCCCGCCTCGCCCGCGCCGTCCACCACGCCGTCCTCGACGGGGCGCGCGCCTGGTCGGCCGCCCACGACATCACGCCGTGACGACCGGCCCGGCCGCGCGAGGACCCGGGAGGGCTCAGGAAGGGAACGTCGTGGTGGAGGTGATGCGGTCGATGGCGGTCTGGTCGCACCTCGCGGGCGGGCAGAAGAAGGCGAGCAGCGCGACCGGCTTGTCCTGGCCGCGGCTGACGATGTAGACGACCAGGTCCAGGCGTCCCTGCTGGGCCGGGTCGTTCACCACGCCCGTGAGCCGGAACGCCGGCCTGCCCCCGACGGTGGCCGAGGTCGGCGCCGAGGCGAAGTCGGCCGGCCCCGGCAGCACGAAGCTCAGGCTGCGCTTCAGCGTCTCGGGGGCGTCGGCGGTGCTGATCGTGTCGTTGAGCTCGGCGAACACGCCGGTCGCCCGCTCGGGACTGCTCGCGAGCAGCGCGTTGACGGCCGTCCAGTCCGAGGCGATCGGCACCGAGAACAACGTGTCGAACTCGGCCGCCGCCGGGGAGAACACGGCGTACTCGTCGTTGTGCGTGCGGGACTCCCATGTGCCCGGGTACTCGAACGCCATGGGGGCGGCAGGGGTCCCCGGATACCGCTTGGGGCCCGGCGCCACCGGCGACCCCTGGGCGAGGAGCAGCGCGGCCGCCACCGCCAGCGAGACCAGCACCGCGCCCGCGGCGATCAGCAGCCCGGCGGGCGGGCGGCGCCGCTTGACCGGCGGCGGAGGGCCGGGGTGGGTGGAGGCGCCCGTCTCCGGATACCCGCCCGGGACCGGGAAGCCCGGCGGCACGGTGCCCGCCCCCCGAGCCTGCCCCGGCGGTACGGACGCGGGGACGTGCCCGAGGGAGCCCGAAGCCGGAACGTGCCCTGCCCCGTCAGGCGGCGCGTGGACGTGCCCGGTACCCGGAGAGGCCGACGCCCGGCCCTGACCAGGGACGGAGGCGGCACCGTGCCCCGCGGCGGGCGCGGGGCCGTGGCCGGGGACGGGCCCGTGACCCGCGACAGGGGCAGGGCCGTGGCCCGGAGCGGGGGCGGAACCGTGGCCCGGGAGGGGCGCGGAACCATGACCTGGGATGGGGGCGGGGCCGTGGTCCGGGTGGGAGGTGGGGCCACCCGGCTGGGCGGCGCTCCATGGCGAGCCGGAGGACGCCTGCGCCGGCGTCCCCGGGGGAGGGGTGAACGGCGCGCCCGGGAACGGCGGCCAGGACGGGCGGCCCTCCGGCGGGCTGTGCGGCTCCTCGGCGCTGATCGCGTCCCTGAGCGCGGTCACGAACTCGCGGCAGGTGGTGTACCGCTCGCCCGGCGACTTGGCCAGCGCCCGCGCCATCACCCGGTTGACGGCGTGCGGCAGGTCGGTCCGGTACGGGGTCAGCGGCGGAGGGTCGTGCGAGACGTGCGCGTACAGCAGCGCCAGCTCGGTGTCCCGCTGGAACGGCGGCAGCCCCGACAGCGCCTCGTACACCACGCACGCGAAGGCGTACAGGTCGCTGCGCCCGTCCACGGGCAGGCCGCGGATCTGCTCGGGCGCCACGTACCGCGGCGTGCCCATGAAGTGGCCCTGGCTGGTCAGCCCCGCCTCGGAGAACGTGCTCTTGGTCAGCCCGAAGTCGGTCAGGTAGACGTGCTCGGGATCGCGGTCGGAGCCGTCGGTGACCAGGATGTTCGCCGGTTTCACGTCCCGGTGGACGAGCCCCTGCTGGTGGGCGGCGTCCAGTGCGGAGGCGATCTGGGAGAACAGCGCGTAGCCGCGGGCCACCGGCAGCGGGCCGCTCGCCTGGATCAGCCTGCGCAGGTCGGAGCCCTCGACGTACCGCATGGCGATGAAGAGCAGCTCGTCGCTCTCGCCCGCCTCGTAGATCGGGATGATGTTGGGGTGGTCGATCCCGGCGACCAGGCGCGACTCGCGCACGAACCTGTCGCGGAAGCGCTGGTCCTGGGAGAGCTGCGGCGCCAGGACCTTCAGCGCGACGGTGCGGCCGAGGCGCTGGTCGCGGGCGCGGAAGACCGTGGCCATCCCGCCGCGGCCGATCACCGCCTCCACGAGGTAGTCGGCCACCTGCCCGCCGACCAGCGGCGGCATCGAGAATGCTTGATCGCTCATGCGTTCCCCGCGACTGCCTTTCTCATTGGTCGGTCGGGTTGCCGCAGAAGCCGCAGAAGCGGTGCGCCTGGCCGAGGCGCATGCCGCACTGCGTGCAGAACCGCGTCTGCCCGGGGTCGGTCGCGGCGGGAGGGGCCCCCTGCCCCTCGCCCGCGGCGACGTGGATCGCCTGCGTGCCCTGTGCGGGCCGGGCGAAGGCGGCGGTCACGGCGTCCGGCGGACGCTCCTCCGGCGCGAGGTTCTCCCGCCGTCTGCGGCGCAGCAGCAGGGGCGCGGCCACCGCGACGACCACGCCCACGGCGACCACGCCGATGGCGGCGGGCAGCATGGGCGGCACGCCCGTGCCGCTCTTGGCGGGCGCGCTCGCGGCCGGGCGGGTGGTGGGCGCGGTGCGGTTGGCGCGGGCGACGCGCAGGTGGTCCTGGGCGACGGCGTGGTCGGGCCGCAGCCGCAGCACCTGCTCCAGCACGGGGATCGCCGTGGTGTAGGCCTTGTTGTGGTAGGAGCCGAGCGCGGTCTCGTAGACGGTGTCCACCGGGCCCCTGCGCGCGGTCACGCCCGCGGCGACCAGGGCCGCGCGCACGTCCTCCACGGGCGTCAGCGTCTGGACGCCGTCGCCGCCGGTGATCAGGCCCACGACCTCGCTCTTGGCGTCGTCGACCACCGCCGCGCCGTTGCCGTCGTCGTCGAGGAAGGCGTCGAGCTTCTCACGCTCGGCGGCCTTGAAGGTGCGCCCGCCGGGCGGGTCGAGGTGGGCGGTCTGCACCTTGGGCGGCGCCTTGGCGCTCGGGCGGGACGGCAGCCCGGCGACGTCCACGGACTCGACGCCGCTCGCGAGGGCGGTGCCGAGCGGGACCGTCGGCAGCGTGCCGTCCTCGGCACCCTTGGTGATCTTCAGCACGGCCGGGGCGCCCGCCGAGGAGCCCGGGTGCAGCAGGTCGGCCGGGTACCCCTCGGGCGCGGGCGGGTCGGCGTACGGGAAGACGGTGATCTTGGTGGTGACCGTGGCCAGGCAGATCGAGTCGCGGCCCTGCGGCGGGTAGCAGGCGCGCAGCCGGGCGTCCAGGTCGGGGTCGTCCAGCCGGTGCTTGTCGAAGTCGGCGGGCACCTTGACCTTGAAGTACTCGGCGAAGACCCGGTTGGCCGCGTAGATCAGCGGGTCGCGGCCGGCCTGGACGACGCCGGTGGCGGTGACCACGACCCCGTCGGGGGTGACGGTGAAGCCGCTGCCCTCGCCGATCGGCGTCTCGTACTCGCGGGCGAAGTTGCGGATCTTGCCGCGGTCGTCGGAGAGGTTGATCGACACGTGCGCGCGGGACTCCACGCGGACCGTTCCGGGGGTCACGCGGTCGGTGGAGCCGCTGGGGTGCGGGTGCATCGTGAGGCCGAGCGACGCGACGACGCCTAACCCCGCGAGTAGGTGGTGCGGGCGGGGCATTACCGCCTCCTGATTCAGGACCGTGGGTGACTCCAGGGTCGCAGTGCGGAGGGCGGCGTTCAAGGCGGATTCGGCCCCCGTCACGCACTTGCAATCGCCCGTTGAACGATCTGCGACAGCGCCAATGATCTAGGGGTCACTTGAAGCCCGCTTGTGGACGGCTTGCGAGGCGGCCGTCCGGCGTGGTGGCGAGGACGGCGGGGCGTTAGGGTCCAGGCCAGGGGGGTGCGGAGCGCCACGGGCCGGAGCCGGGCCCGGCGGCCCGCGCCGCGTACCCGACCGGAAGGAGCCCCGCATGTCCATCCGCGTCGTCGTGGCCGACGATCAGGCCATGGTGCGCGCCGGGTTGCGCATGGTCCTGGAGTCCGAGCCGGGCATGCAGGTCGTCGGCGAGGCCGCCGACGGCGCCGAGGCCGTCGCGCTGGCCCGCCGCCTGCTCCCCGACGTCGTCCTCATGGACATCACGATGCCCGTCATGGACGGCCTGACCGCCGCCGGGCGCATCCTCGCCGCGGTGGACGACCCGCCGAAGATCGTCGTGCTGACGACCTTCGACACCGACGAGAACCTGTACGCCGCGCTGCGGGCCGGGGCGAGCGGCTTCCTGCTGAAGGTGTCGCCGCCCGAGCAGCTCGTGGAGGCCGTCCGGGTGGTCGCCGCCGGCGAGGGCCTGCTGGACCCGGCGGTCACCACCCGCGTCATCGCGACCTTCGCCGGGCGGCCCGAGCCGGTGCGGCCGCCGGCGCTGGACGAGCTGACCCCGAGGGAACTGGAGGTCCTGCGCCACCTGGCCCGCGGCCTCACCAACGCCGAGATCGCCGCGGAGCTGTTCGTCGGCGAGGCCACCGTGAAGACCCATGTCGCGCGTGTCCTGATGAAGCTGCGCCTGCGCGACCGCGCTCAGGCGGTGGTGTTCGCGTACGAGTCGGGCGTGGTGCGGCCGGGCGCGGACTGGACGGGATAGTACTCGGCCCAGCGGGCGTTCCCCATGCGCAGCACCTTGATCCCGTAGTAGCCGAGGACGGCCAGGTTGCCGGCGCTCCAGATCAGGCTGATCGGGCCGTACTCGGTGACGTACGGCGACCCCCAGGCCACGACTCCCACGACGAGCGTCCACCAGTGGGCGAACCCGCCGCGCCACAGGGCGACGAGCAGCAGCACCAGGCCGATCGGGCCGAGGAACACCCACGGCATCTGGAAGGCGAACACGACGCCGGGCAGGTCGTAGACCGCCTCGAACATCTTGTCGGCCTGGTCGGGCGGGTAGTGCTGCCCGAAGTACCACTCGACGGGGTCGCCCATCAGCAGCGCCGAGATGCTGACGAAGCCGAGGACGGTGAGCACCCCGGCGATGTGGCCGAGCACGACCGCGCGCTTGCGCAGCACGTGCAGCAGGCCGATGACGGAGATCGGGAGCAGCACCCAGCTCCAGTGGTAGAGCGCGGACTGGAGCTGGGCCAGGGCGGGGTTGTCGCCGAAGCTGACGGTCTCGCGGGAGTCGCCCCAGGTGCCCGGGTCGACGAGGGTGGCGGTGAGCTGGAAGGCGCCGGAGAGGATCAGGCCGGCGCCCGTCGCGAACCTTCGGAAGCCGATCGAGTCGGACAGTCGCGGCATGACGTTCATCGTGCTTTCTCGGGCAGGCGGGGACGGCGGCCCGATGCGGGCCCACCGTCCCCGGGCGGGGGCACGGTGCTCTTCACCGTGTCGGAGTGGACGCTACGGGGGCGGGGGCGGGCGGCGCGTCCGCCGGGCGGGTGACCCGCCGTCCCCCGCGGGGCGGAAAAGCCGGACCGCGGCCGTCACGCCGGAAACCCCGTCGCCACAGGGGTTTCCGCACCGGCCGGGCCCGTGGAGGGCGGTCACCGCGACGACAGGTTTCCCGTGATGAGCCATGTTGTGTGTATATTTTCCGTATAGATCCCAGCGTTGCTGGAGAAATTACGCTAGCGAAGGGATGGGATGGCATGAGGGCTTTCCCGCGGGTGCTGTTCGACGAGGCGCACAACGAGTCGTGGACGATCCGGCGCGAGGTCGCCGAGACGATGAACCCGGCTCATCCCGACGACAACAGCTACGCCCGCGCGGCGGAGGTCCTGCGTCGTCTCGGACACGCCGTCGCCGCGCACACCGAGGGCCCCGTGACGCCCGCCCTCCTGGCCGGCCACGACGTGTTCGTCATCGCCCACCCCTCCGGCGACCGCTGGGAGCGCACCATCGGGCGCGGCAGCCCCGCGCTGCCCGTCGAGGAGATCGACGCCATCGAGCGGTACGTCGCGGGCGGCGGCGGCCTGATCGTCCTCGCCGAGTGCGAGCAGGAGAAGTACGGCAACAACCTCGCCGACCTGCTCGCCCGGTTCGGCGTGGAGATCGAGCACACCACCGTGCAGGACCCGGCCAACTGCCACAACGGCGTCGCCACCTGGGTGCTCGGCCGCCCGGTCGCGACCGAGGGCGAGAACCTCACCGCCGGGGCGCGCGAGGCGTGCTTCTACCGCGCGGGCGTGCTCACCCCGTCCGCCGGCGCCGCCGTGCTGTTCGAGACCTCGCCCGCCGCCGACCCCGCCGGCCGCGCGCTGGCCGTGGCGCTGCGCCACGGGCAGGGACGCGTGGTGGTGTTCGCCGACTCCGACCTGTTCGGCGACGACTCCATCGGCGATCTCCGGCACGCCCGCCTGTGGGGCAACGTCGTCACCTGGGCCGCCCGCGTCCCCGAGGCCGCCGGAGCGCGCGCCGCCGCCGACCCCGGCGTGGCCGCGCTCACCGACGCGCTCAAGCGGGCCGTCGAGGAGCTGCGCCCGCTCACCGCCAAGGACGGCTCCATCGAGGACGCCGCCGCGGCCGCCCCGATCGTGGCCCGCGTCGCCGAAGGGGTCGAGAAGCTCGCCCCGAACTACCCCCACGACGCCGAGTACCTGGCCGCCGTGCTCGCCGACCTGCGCAAGTGGGAGGCGGAGGGCTTCGGCAAGCCCGACTTCCTCGACTCGCTCAACGCCTTCCACCCCGACGCCCAGCGCGTCGACGGCCTGGAGCACCTGGTCGTCTTCCCGATGTACACCCAGAACGGCAACCCCGACCGCGACCTGGAGGCCGTCTGGATCCGCACGGTCTGGCCGGGCTGGCTGGCCGACCTGGAGCGCGAGCGCTACGACAACCCCATGTTCGTGCCGATCGAGTTCGTCGACTTCACCGCCGGGTACGACACCAACTCCGCCGTGCTGTTCCCCGAGACCGTCGCCGTGCGCGAGGTCCCGCCGCGGTTCACCTGGGGCGCCATCTTCTGTGACCGCGAGGCCGCCCGCTTCCGCGCCGTCAGCCGCGCCGCCGCCGAGACGCTCAAGCTGGCGCTCCCGCCGGACGCCGCCCGCCTGCTGGACAGCCAGGAGCTGGCCCAGGACACCTTCGTGCTCTGGGACCTGGTGCACGACAGGACCCACAGCCACGGCGACCTGCCCTTCGACCCGTTCATGATCAAGCAGCGCATGCCGTACTGGCTGTACTCGCTGGAGGAGCTGCGCTGCGACCTGACGGCCTTCGGCGAGGCGGTGAAGCTGGAGGAGGAAGGCGTGCCGCACGCCCGCTACGTCCAGTACGCCATCCTGTTCGACCGGCTGTTCCGCTTCCCGATCACCGGCGACCGGGTGCGCAACTACGACGGCCTCGGCGGGCAGCTCCTGTTCGCCTACCTGCACCGCAACGACATCGTGCGCTGGACCGACAACAGGCTCGCCGTCGACTGGGACCGCGTGGCGGACGGCGTCGCCGACCTGCGCGGCGAGGTCGAGAAGCTCTACCGCGACGGCATCGACCGCTCCAAGCTGGCGCACTGGCTCGCCGCGCACCAGCTCGTCGCCGCCTACGTCGCCCCGCACCCGGCCTCGGTGTGGCACCAGGGCGTGGAGGCCCTGCCCGTCGAGGGCTTCCCGAAGGCGGTCGTGGACGCGGTCCTGCCCGACGAGTTCCCCCTGAGCATGTTCTACGAGGCCCTGCGCCGTAAGCTGTCCGGCGTCGTCGAGGCCACGAAGGGAATCCGCGGGTGAGCACCACCGAGCAGGCAGGACCGTACGGGTTGCCCAGCACGTCCGGCAGGGTCGTCGTCGTCACCGGCGCGGGCGGCCCCACGGGCGAGGCCGTCGCCGCCCGCCTGGCCGCCCGCGGCGACACCGTGATCGGCGCCGGGCTGGACGAGGCCCCCGGCGTCCACGCCGTCGACCTCGCCGACCCCGAGGCCGTGCGCGCGTTCGCCGCCCGCGTGGCCGAGGAGCACGGGCGGGCCGACGGCGTCGTCCATCTGGTCGGCGGCTGGCGGGGGTCCAAGACCTTCGCCGAGACCGACCTCGCCGACTGGGACTTCCTGCACCGGCAGCTCGTCCGCACGCTGCAGCACGTCACGCTCGCCTTCGAGCCGCTGCTGCGGGACAGCCCCGACGCCCGGTTCGCCATCGTCTCGGCCACGGCCGCCGCGCGCCCCACCCAGGGCAACGCGGCCTACGCCGCGGCCAAGGCCGCCGCCGAGGCGTGGACGCTCGCGTTCGCCGACGCGTTGCGCGACACCCCCGCCGCGGCCACCATCCTGGTGATCAAGGCCCTGGTGAACGACGCCATGCGCGCCGCGAGCCCCGAGCGCAAGTTCCCCGGCTACACCGACGTCAAGGACCTGGCCGAGGCCGTCGCCGCCCTGTGGGACCGCCCGGCCGGCGAGGTCAACGGCCTCCGATGGGACCTGACCTCGTGACCCAGGCGCGACGGCACCACGACCCCGCGGTCAAGGGCTTCGCCAGCGACAACTACGCGGGAGTCCACCCGGAGGTCCTGGAGGCGCTGGCCCTCGCCAACGGCGGCCACCAGGTCGCCTACGGCGAGGACGCCTACACCGCCCACCTGCAGAAGGTGTTCCGGCGGCACTTCGGGGAGCGGGCCGAGGCGTGGCCGGTGTTCAACGGCACCGGCGCCAACGTCGTCGGCCTGCGCGCGATGACCGCCCCCTGGGAGGCCGTCGTCTGCGCGGAGACGGCCCACATCAACACCGACGAGGGCGGGGCGCCCGAGCGTACGGCCGGGCTCAAGCTGCTCACCGTCCCCACCCCCGACGGCAAGCTCACCCCGGCCCTGATCGACCGCCAGGCGTGGGGCTTCGGCGACGAGCACCGCGCCCAGCCGCGCGTGGTGTCGATCTCGCAGAGCACCGAGCTCGGCACGCTCTACACGCCCGGTGAGATCGCCGCCATCGCCGCGCACTGCCACGACCTCGGCATGCTGGTCCACCTGGACGGCGCCCGCCTGACCAACGCCGCCGCCGCCCTGGACGTGCCGCTGCGCGCGCTCACCACCGACGCCGGCGTGGACGTCCTGTCCTTCGGCGGCACCAAGGCCGGCCTGATGTTCGGCGAGGTCGTGGTGGTGCTCGACCCCGCGGCCGTGCGGGGGCTGGTCTACCTGCGCAAGACCGCGATGCAGCTCGCCTCGAAGATGCGCTTCGTCTCGGTGCAGTTCGAGGCGCTGCTCGCGGGCGACCTGTGGCTGCGCAACGCCAGGAACGCCAACGCCATGGCGGCGCGGCTGGCCGCGGCCGTCCGCGACGTGCCCGGGGTGACCGTCACCCGGGAGGTCCGGGCCAACGCCGTCTTCGCCGTGCTGCCGCGCGACGTCGCCGACCGCCTGCGCAAGCGCTTCCGCTTCTACACCTGGGACGAGTCCACGGGCGAGGTGCGCTGGATGACCGCCTTCGACACCACCGAGGCGGACGTGGACGCCTTCGCCGCCGCGCTCGCGGAGGAGATGGCCCAGCGCTGAGAGCGCTCCAGGCCGGTGATCAGTTGAGGATCGAGGGGTACGGCTTGGCGCCGCGCGCCTGGAGCAGCTCGGTCATGTAGCCGATCTCGCTGTCCTGGGTGTCCACGATGTTCTGCGCGATCGAGCGGACCTCGGAGCGCTTGGACAGGTTCAGCGCGGCCCTGGCCATCTGCACGCCGCCCTCGTGGTGACGGATCATGAGCTGCAGGAACAGGATTTCGGCGTCCTTGCCCCCGGCGGCCTGCAGCTTCTTCATCTCCTGGTCGTTCGCCATGCCCGGCATCGTGGCGGGCGTGCCGGGCGCCACGTGCCCGTGGCCGGCCATCCACGCCATCGCCGGCCGGGTGGTCGCCTGGGTCAGGCCCCACTGCTGGAGCCATCCCATGAAGATGCCGCGCTGGGCCGTCTGCGTGGTGATGATGTCGTAGCTCAGGCCCCGCAGGGCCGTGTCCGCGGTCTTGTCGTAGACCGCGAAGCTCATCTCCACCGCCTGCGCGTGGTGGACCGCCATGTCGCGGGCGAACCCCGCCTCGGCGGAGGCGTCTCCGGGGGGACCGGACCTGCCCGTGATCAGCAGCATCGCCGCGACCGTGGCCAGGCAGGTGATGACGGCCACGAGGATCACGCGCGTTCGTATGGTTGCCATTGCCAGCCAGAGTAGTGATTGTCAGGGCGCTTGAGCGCAAACCTTATTACCCACCCACTATCCTCCACATAAGTATCGGAGCTTGAGCATTCAAGGGTCATGAACAGCCGTTGGAGGACTGATGGCCAAGGAGAGGACGCAGGCGCGGCGAGAGCAACTCGCCCAGCTGCGTGCCGCGCAGAAGCGCAAGGAGCGGCGCACGGCGACGCTCATGTGGGGAGCGGGGGCCTTCGTCATCGTCCTGCTGATCGGGCTGGTCGGCTGGTACGTCATCAAGGACCGGGCCGCCACCTCCCTCGACGGCGTCAAGAGCTTCACCTACAAGAACGGCGAGCACACGCTGATCAAGGTGAACTACAAGGAGAACCCGCCCGTCGGCGGTGAGCACAACCCGACCTGGCAGCAGTGCGGCGTCTACGACGAAGCCCTCAACAACGAGAACGCCGTGCACTCCATGGAGCACGGCGCGGTGTGGATCACCTACCGGCCCGACCTCCCGAAGGACCAGGTCGAGAAGCTCAAGGCCCTGGTCACCACCGACTACCTGCTGCTCAGCCCTTACCCGGGCCTCAAGGCGCCCGTGGTGGCCAGCTCCTGGAACCACCAGCTGGAGTTCACGGGCGTCGACGACCCCAAGCTGAGCAGGTACATCACCAAGTACAAGCAGAACCCCGAGACCACGCCCGAGTACGGCGCCACCTGCACCGGCAAGGGCAGCACCAGCGAGACGGCCGCGCAGGCGCCGATCCCGACGGTGAGCCCGACCGCGGTTCCGAGCCCGGCCGCGAGCTCGATGCCGCAGGCGTCGCCCTCCTCCTCCTGAGTCCCGGGGCCCCGCCCCGGGGTCAGCGCAGCACGGCGGACGGGTCCACGGCCTCCAGGCCGTGGGCCTCGCCGACGGGAAGGCTGGTGAGGACGCCCGCGTGCGTGTTCAGCCCGTGCCCGAGCGCCCGGTCGTCGCGCAGCGCCTCCCGCCAGCCCTTGTCGGCGATCGCCAGGACGTAGGGCAGGGTGACGTTGGTCAGCGCGTACGTGGAGGTCGTCGGGACCGCGCCCGGCATGTTCGCCACGCAGTAGAACACCGTCTCGTGCACCCGGTAGGTCGGGTGCGCGTGCGTGGTGGGGCGCGAGTCCTCGAAGCAGCCGCCCTGGTCGATCGAGATGTCCACCAGCACGGCCCCGTCCTTCATCCGCGAGACCAGGTCGTTGGTCACCAGCTTCGGCGCCCGCGCCCCCGGCACGAGCACGGCCCCGATGACCAGGTCGGCGTCCAGCACGGCGCGCTCGATCTCGTAGGCGTTGGACGCGACGGTCCGCAGGTGCCCCCGGTAGATCGTGTCGATCTGGCGCAGCCGCTCGATGTTCTTGTCCAGCAGCAGCACCTCGGCCTGCATGCCGAGCGCGATGGTCGCCGCGTTCATGCCGGTCACCCCGGCGCCCAGCACGACCACCTTGGCCGGGTACACCCCCGGCACACCCCCCATGAGCACCCCTCTGCCGCCGCCCTGCCGCATCAGGTGGTAGGCCCCCACCTGCGGGGCGAGGCGCCCGGCCACCTCCGACATGGGCGCGAGCAGCGGCAGCGCGCCGTTGGCGAGCTGCACGGTCTCGTAGGCGATGCCGGTCACCCCGGACTCCACCATGGCCAGGGTCAGCTTCCGCGACGCGGCCAGGTGCAGGTAGGTGAACAGGACCTGGCCCTCGCGCAGCAGCGAGTACTCGGAAGGGACGGGCTCCTTGACCTTGAGGATGAGGTCGCCCTCGCGCCAGACCTCCTCGGCCGAACCGAGGATCGCGGCGCCCGCGGCGCGGAAGTCGCCGTCGTGGATGGACGAGCCCTCGCCCGCGCCCTGCTCGACGAACACCTGGTGGCCGTGCCTGACCAGCTCGTTCGCCCCCGCGGGCGTGAGCGCCACGCGGTGCTCCTGATCCTTCACCTCTCGGGGAACGCCGACTTTCATGAGTCCTCCTTGACTCGGTGGCCGCCCGTGGCGGCGGGACCGGTCGCGCGGCCCGCCGCCGGGAGCCCTGTCTCCCTGTGGGATTCGCCTGGTGCTGCCCTCGCGACCATCGCGGGATCCGGCCCCGGCTCGCGCCGTCTTCCCGCCGTGACCCCCGGTGCCGCCCGTCCCGGCGGCGCCATGAACGTCCGCGGGGGCGGGGGGTGACCCTTTCGGCCTGTCCTCTCCTACTTTGCGTGCCCTGCCGGGCGCCGACCACGGAGCAGGTTGGCAGGAATCAGCCCAGGTACGTGGCAGATTGTCAGGACGCCTCCAGCCTAGAACGGGCTTCGGGATCTTTCGTGCTCGGTTAGCCCGAAGCCGGGACCCTCGATAGGCTCGGCCCTGCGATGTCTGGCACAGGGGTGTGGATGCGTAATCCGTCGGCGGGCGATCACGGTGATCGGTCACAGGCGCCGCTGGATCCTCACGGCGTGCCCACCGGCGGCACGGGCGTGCCCGGCGCGGGCGGTCCCCCCGGGGGGCACGGCGCTCGGCCGCCCGGCGGCCGCTCCGGCCCCGGAGGGCCGGCCGGGCCCGGCGACCCCTCGACCCCCGCCGGCCCGCAGGGGCCGCCGCGCGCCTCGCGCTCGACCACCGTCGCCCTGCTCGCTGGGCTCATCGTGGTCGTCATCGTCACCGGCGTCGTCGCCACCATCGCCGTGCTCATGACCCGCCAGCCCGACCGTCCTTTAGGCGCGCCCGCGCCGAGCCGCCTGGCCGCCACGATCCACTTCGCCCCGGTGACCGGCACCCGGCCCGCCCCCTGCCCGAGCCCCGGAGGGGACGCCGTGCTCGACGACGCGGGCACCACCTGCTACCAGCTCGCCCCCGGGGTCACCGTCACCTCCGTGCTGAAGGTCGAGGCCGTCGGTGACGCCGACGGTTCCTACTCCGTCCGCGTCGTCCCCGTGCCCGAGAGCCGCGACCGGCTGGCCTCCCTCACCGAGGACTCGTTGAACGAACTGCTCGCCGTCGTGGTGAGCGACAGGGTCGTGACGGCGCCGCGGGTCGCCCAGAAGCTCACCGGCGACAGTTTCAGCATCTCCGGCCTGACCAAGGAGGCCGCCGACGTGATGGTGGCCCGCCTCTTCGGCCACGGCGCCACCCCCAGCGCCCCCGCCACCACCTGCCCGCCCAGCGCCCCGGACACCGGCCGGCCCTACACGCTGCCCCCGGACGCCCCCGGCCAGACCACCCCGTCCGGAGGCACCGGCCAGGTCCCCCCACCCGGCACCACCGGCCAGCAGGGCTCCCAGAACGGCACGGGCCAGGGTTCCCAGAACGGCACAGGTCAGGGCTCTCAGAACGGCACAGGTCAGGGCTCTCAGAACGGCAGCGGCCAGGGTTCCCAGAACGGCACGGGGCAGGGGCCGTTGAACGGGACCGGGCAGCAGGATCCGCAGAACGGCACCGGTCAGGGGACGTCCCCAGGGGGCGGGGTCACCGACCCCGCGGCGACCGGCGCGCCCGGGGCCGCCGCGACCTGCGCGCCCGGCTCGGGCGCCACCGGCGCGCCCACCGGTCCGGCCGACCCCGCCGCCTCGCCCGGGGCGACCGTCCCGTCCGGGCAGCCGTCCTCCGGCGGCCGGGTGCCGATCGCGCCGACCTCCAGTGGCACCCCGTACCTCGGCGCGCCGTCCGCGCAGGCCACGGGCACGCAGCCCGTCGGTGGCCCGGCGGCCACGGGCGGGCGGACGCCGACCTTGAGCGAGTCCGGCGGGCGGACGCCCGACGCGAAGTCCTCGGGCGCCCTTCCGACGAGCCGCCGCACCGCCGACCCGCGTTTCCCGACCTGCCAGGCCGCCAACGCCGCGGGCTACGGCCCCTACACCAAGGGCGTCCACGAGGAGTACGCCTGGTACCCCGACCGGGACGGCGACGGCGTCGCCTGCGAGCGCGGCGACGGCTGACCCCGAACTCCCGGACCCCGACCTCCCACACCCGGAATGCCCGAGCCTGCGGCGATGGTGGGGCGGCGGGAGGGCCGGGTTCAGGTCAGGGCGATGTCGTGGGGGCGGATCGGGACGCGGGCGAGGGGCAGGCCGGTGGCGGCGCGGACGGCGGCGACGATGGCCGGGGTCGAGGACAGGGTGGGCGGCTCGCCGGCCCCGCGCAGGCCGTACGGCGCGTGCGGGTCGGGGTTCTCCAGGATCGACAGGCGCATGGGCGGCATGTCGAGGATGGTGGGGATCAGGTAGTCGGTGAAGGACGGGTTGAGCACCCGCCCGTCGCGGACCTGGATCTCCTCCATGAGCGCGAGCCCGAGCCCCTGGGCCGACCCGCCGTGGATCTGCCCCTCCAGCGCCGACCGGTTGAGGATCTTGCCCACGTCCTGGACGGCGGTCAGCTCGACCACCTTGACCAGCCCCAGTTCCACGTCGACGTCCACCACGGCGCGGTGCGCGCACAGGGCGAGCTGGGTGTGGGAGTCGCCCTGCCCGGTGACCGGGTCCATGGGGAAGGTGGGCCGGTGGCGGTACTCGCGCGTCTCCTCGATGGGCCCGTACCGCGCCACCAGTTCCTCGGCCGTGAGCCCGGGACGTCCGGCGCGCAGCGCGTCCAGTCGTTCGCGCACCGCCTCGCACGCGGCCTTGACCGCCCCGCCGGTCACGTACGACTGCCGGGAGGCCGAGGTGGAGCCCGCCGAGCCGACCGAGGTGTCGGCGGGGGCGACGGTCACCAGCTCGACGCCGAGCTCGGTGCGGGCGATCTGCGCCTGCAGCGTCACCAGTCCCTGCCCCACCTCCGCCGCCGCGGTGTGCACATGCACGTGCAGCGAGTCGCCGGCCAGCTCCAGCCGCACCCGCGCGGTCGAGTGGTCGTCGAACCCCTCGGAGAAGCAGATGTTCTTGATGCCCACCCCGTACCCGACGCCGCGCCGCACCCCCTCGCCGTGCGTCGTCTGGGCCACCCCGCCGGGCAGCGCCCGCAGGTCGGCGGGCCGGTCCGCGGCGGGCAGGGGCATCGCGGCCAGCTCGCGCAGCATGGCGGCCAGCGGCGCGGGGGAGTCGATGACCTGGCCGGTCGCCAGCCTCGACCCCTGGGACACCGCGTTGCGCACCCGGATCTCCACCGGGTCCAGGCCGCACGCCTCGGCGAGCCTGTCCATCTGCGACTCGTAGGCGTAGCACGCCTGCACCGCGCCGAATCCGCGCATCGCGCCGCACGGCGGGTTGTTGGTGTAGGCGCCGTAGGCGTCGATCTCGATGTTGGGCACCTCGTACGGGCCCACGCCGAGCGAGGCGGCGTTGCCGACGACGGCGGGGGAGGAGGAGCGGTACGCGCCCCCGTCCAGGACGATCTCGGCCCTGACGTGCACCAGCCTGCCGTCGCGGGTGGCGCCGTGCTCGTAGCGCATGCGCGCGGGGTGCCGGTGGACGTGCCCGAAGAACGACTCCTCGCGGCCGTACACCATCTTGACCGGCCGGCCGGTGCGCAGGGCCAGCATGGCGGCGTGGACCTGCATGGACAGGTCCTCGCGGGCGCCGAACGCGCCGCCCACCCCGGAGAGCGCCAGCCGCACCTTCTCCTTGGGCAGCCCCAGGCACGGCGCGATCTGGTCCTGGTCGACGTGCAGCCACTGCGTCGCGACATAGAGGTCCACCCCGCCGTCCTCGGCGGGCACGGCGAGGCCGGACTCGGGGCCGAGGAACGCCTGGTCCTGCATGCCGACCTCGTACTCGCCGGTCACGACGACCTCCGCGGCCCCGGGCGTCCCGGGCTCGGGCACGCGGCCGACCCGCACGGGCTGGTGGCGCACGACGTTGCCGTCCGGCCCCACCGCCGGGCAGTCCGGGTCGAACAGCGCGCGCCGCGCGTCGGTGACGGCCTCGCGCGGCGCGTACTCCACGCGGACGGCCGCCGCCGCGCGCCGGGCGGTCTCCGGGTGGTCGGCGGCGACGATCACGACAGGTTCGCCCTGGTAGCGGACCTGGTCGACGGCCAGCACGGGCTGGTCCCTGTGCTCCAGGCCGTAGAACTTGAGCCCGGGGACGTCCTCGTGGGTGAGCACCGCGCGCACGCCGGGCATCGCCAGCGCGGGGCCGGGGTCGATCGCGCGGATCCACGCCGACGGGTGCGGGGAGCGCAGCGTCGCACCCCAGAGCATGCCGGCCAGGTAGAGATCCGACGCGTAGGCGAACTCGCCGGTGACCTTGAGCGCGCCGTCCGGCCGGGGCGCGCTCGTCCCGACGCCCTGGTCCTGGCCGCGGCCGCTGGCGGTGTGCGTCACAACGGCAGTACATCAGCCGGGCGGTGACGGTCCTATGCGCCGGACCGCGAAACGCCCGGGTGGGTGGGCGGGCCACTTGGAGGTTCCTCCAAAAGATCCTGGTTAGCCTGGAGAGATGCGGATACGCGAGCTGATCGCCATGGGGGAGCTTGGGCTGACCCTGTTGTCGGATCCCGCCCATCTGGACCGGCCGTTCTCCGGGGTGCACATCACCGACCTGCCCGACCCCGGCAGGTACCTGTCCGGCGGCGAGCTGGTGCTCACCGGGCTCATGTGGCGGCGCGAGCCGGGCGACTCGCGCCGCTTCGTCGAGGCCCTCGCCGCCGCCGGGGTCGCCGCGCTCGGCGCCGGGCGCGCGCTGCTCGGCGATGTGCCGCGCGACCTGGCCGAGGCGTGCCGCGCGCATGACCTTCCGCTGCTCGACGTGCCGGAGGAGACCTCCTTCCGCACGCTGGGGGAGAAGGTGGAGGCGCGCCTGGCCGACCCGCGCGGCGCGCTCGGCCTGCACCGCCGCATCGTCGCCGCCGTCGCCGAGGGCGGCGGCCTGGAGGAGCTGTGCGCGCTGACCCGCCGTGAGCTGGGCGTCGAGGGCGCGGTCGTGTCGGCCACCGGCACGGTGGTGGCCGGCGACCTGGACGGCGGTCTCGCGGCGCGGCTGGCCCGCGAGTTCCTCGCCGCGCCCCGGCTGCCGCACGTGGCCCGCACCCCGGACGGGCCGTACACGTTGTTCGCGGTGGATCGCACGCACCGGGCGGCGGGCTGGGCGCTGGTGCTCGGGTCCGACCTGCTGGACCGTGCGGACGTAGGCTTCGAACTGGCGGCCTGCGCGGCGCTCGCGCGGGGCCGGGCCGAGGAGGGGCGACGGGTGGAGCGACGGCTGGCGGGGCAGCTCGTCGCGCTCGCCCGCTCAGCGGCCCCGGACGCGGCCGAGTTGGCGGCGCGGCTGCGCACCTGCGGCATCGGCGCCGCGGAGCCGTACGTCATGGTCGCCGCGACGGCCGCGCCGCCCGGCGCGGCGGCCGGGCCGGGCCCGGCCGAGCTGGGCGGGCGGGTGCTGGAGGAGTCGCTGGCCCGCCGCGTGGTGGCCGCCGTGCAGGCCGGAGACATGGCGGGAGCCGTCGCGATCGTCCCTCTGCGGGCGTTTTCCGGCTCCGGGGCGCGCGAGGACGAACCGAACACGGCACGAGAGAAGAAAGAAAAATGGGAAGACAGGCCTGGCGCAGAGGTGCCCGTGCGACTTACCGTGCAATTGCAAGACCGAACGCATGTGCACCGTAGTGTGCACGCGGTTTTGGGCCTGCTGAGGGACGGAGTGGCGACGCTCCAGGCCGGTCACCGGCAGGTGCGGGTGTCAGTCGGCGTGAGCGCCGTCCTGACCGGGCCCGGAGCCGTCCGCGGGGGCGCGGAAGAGGCGGCTCACGCGCGGCGTCTTGCGGAGGCGCGAGGTGGAGGGGTGGTGACCAGCGATGAGATCTACACCTGTGATCTTCTGCTGGCCACCGTGCCCGACGAGGTGCGGCGATCGTTCGCGCAGCGGATCTTGGAACCGCTTTTCGAGTACGACCGGCGTCACCGGTCGGAGCTGGTCCGTACCCTTGAGGAGTTTCTCGACTGCGCCGGCTCCTGGAACGGATGCGCGGCGCGGCTGCACGTGCATGTCAACACGGTGCGCTACCGCATTCAGCGGGTCGAGGAGCTCACAGGACGGAACCTGTCCTCTATGGCGGACAGGGTTGACCTGTTTCTCGCGCTACGTGCCTGTTGAGTCACAAATCAGCAGCAAGGGAAGTCGTTTGCCATGAGATGGGAAGACGTGGAAGCTTCGGCAGTCATAGCATTGGCTCCGACGCCCAGCAGGGCGAGGAAGCATACGCTCAGGGCCGAGAGGGCGAGACGGCGACGACGCATGGAGAACTCCCGTTCGTGGCAGTTGTCGGGGCTTTACATCTTCAAGGAGTGCCAGTGACTGGTCAAGATCTCATAGGCCAGCGAATCAAGACGATTCGTCGCCAGCGTGGTCTTTCGCAAGCACAACTGGCGCACCCTGAACTCTCAGACAGTTATGTGTCACTCATTGAGAGTGGCAAGCGTACGCCGACGGCGGCGGTTCTGGAACTGCTGGCGGCCAAGCTCGATTGCTCGCTGACATATCTGATCAACGGTGTCACCGCCGAGCAGATGCAGGAGCTGGAGCTCGGCCTGCGGTACGCCAGCCTCGCCCTCAACAACGGTGAGGTCACCGAGGCGCGGCGGCGCTACGCCGAGCTGCTGGAGGACGGCAGCCTCGCCGGCCTCATCTCCCTGCGCCAGGAGGCCGAATACGGCTACGCCCTGGCCAGCGAGGCGTGCGGGGACCTCGACGAGGCGATCTCCGTCCTGTGCCGGCTGCGCGAGCCCGGTAGCGATCCGCTGCCTCCGGACCGTTCCATCGCCGTCGCCATCGCGCTCTCCCGGTGCTACCGCGAGTCGGGCGACCTCGCCGCCGCCGTGCGCGTCGGCGAAGAGGCCATCATCGGCCCGGCCCGCCCCGCCTGGACCGACGACCTCGTCGAGCTCGGGGCCACGCTGCTGTCCGCCTACGAGCTGCGCAACGACATGCTCAGGGCCGAGCAGTTCGCCGCCGAGCTGCTGTCGGCCGCCGAGATGCTCGGCACCCCCCGTGCCACCGTCGCCGCCTGCTGGAACGCCGCCATCGTCGCCGAGCGCACCGGCCGCATCGCCGAGGCCCTGGCCTTCGGCGAACGCGCCCTCGCCATCCAGTCGGAGAACGGCGCCGAGCCGCGCAACCTGGCCCGGCTGCGGCTGGCCGTCGCCGTCCTGCGGTTCCGGGCCAGCCCGGCGGAGGCCGAGGCGTGCCGCGACCTGTTCCTGCGCGGCGAGCGCGAGCTGACCGAGAGCTCCGGCAGCGTCGCCGACCGCGCCCGGTGCGCCGTCGAGCTGGCCAAGGTCGAGATGGCCCTCCACAACCCCGACAAGGCCGCCGGGTACGCCCGCCGGGCCAACGAACTGGCCCAGGAGCGTCCCCGTTCCGTGCGCGCGGACGCCCACCTCGTGCTCGGCAACGCCCTGCTCTCGCTCGGGCGCACGGAGGAGGCCGCCGCCGAGCTCGTCGCCGCCGAGGACCTGCTGTCCTCCTCGCCGGTCACGCGCAAGACGGCCGAGGGCTGGCTGACCGCCGCCACCGCCCTGGAGCGGATGGACGACGGCGAGGCCAGCGTGGCCGCCTACCAGCAGGCCCTGGCCTGCGTCGGCCTGTGATCCACCGGGCCCGCTGAGCGGGTCCCTCACGTCCTCGCGGGGCGCCGTCCCCGCGAGGACGTCGTGTTTCCGGAGCCGGTCCCACGCCGCCCTCCCCCGGTAGGGGTGAGTTGTGGTAGGGACCGGCCTGACCCCTGAGTAGCCTTAGGGCATTATGAGGACTTCTCCGCTCGCCGCCGCGCTCGCGCTCCTCGCCGCCCTTGTGCTCGGCACCGCCCTGGCCTCGCCGGCGCTGGCCCACACGGCCCTGAAGAGCAGCGACCCCAAGAAGGGCTCCACGGTCGAGACCCTGGAGGGGGTGACGCTGACCTTCACCGAGAGCGTGAAGTTCCCCGTCGTCCTGGTCCGTGACGCCGACGGCCGCGCCCACCAGGACGGCAAGGCGAAGCTCGACGGCGCGACGGTCACGCAGAAGGTCTCCGGCGCGCTGCCGTCCGGCAAGTACGTCATCGCCTGGCGCGTGGTCTCGGTCGACGGCCACCCCATCGAGGGGGAGATCCCCTTCACCGTGAAGGCCCCCACCGCCGCCTCGCCGACGCCCACCACCTCGGAGACGTCCTCGGCGCCGGCCTCGCCCGAGCAGCCCGCGCCCGTGACGAGCTCGCCGCCGCCCTTCACCCCGACCCCGGTGGCCGGCCAGGCCGACCAGCAGGACGAGGGCTCCGGCATCCCCGCCTGGCTGTGGATCGCCGTCTTCGGCATCGCCGGCATCGGCATCGGCACGGCGATCAGCCTGCGGAAGAAGTCGTGAGCAGGGCGGTCCGTCTCGCCGTCGCGGGGGTGTGCGCGGCGCTCGCGGGCCTGGTCGCCGCCATGGTCGCGGGCGGCGCGGCCACCCCCCGCATCATCCCCGGCCTGCCCGACGAGGGCACTCTCACCCGGTGGGCGTTGCCCGTCTCCAAGCTGACCATGGACGTCGCCGGCGTGCTGACCGTCGGCCTGCTGCTCACCGCCACCGTCTTCCTGCCCAGCGACAAGGGCCTGCTGGGCAAGCCCGCCCAGGTCTACGTGCGGGCCGCGGCGTGGACGGCGCTGCTCTGGGCGCTCGCCGCCGCCTCGTCGCTGGTGTTCAGCCTGTCGGAGACCCTCGGCATCCCCGTCGCCGAGGCGCTCGGCGGCAACGAGCTCACCAGCTACGCCAGCCAGGTCCCGCAGGGCATCTCGCTCACGCTCGTGGTGCTGTTCGGCACCGCCATCGCGCTGTTCTCGCGCGGCGCGATCACCACAGGCGCCTCAGGCGGCCTGCTGGTGCTGGCTTTGGCCACGCTCATGCCGCCGGCGCTCACCGGCCACTCCTCCTCCGCGCCCAACCACAGCCTCGCCACGACCGGCGTCGCCCTGCACCTGGCGGTGCTGTCGCTGTGGGTGGGCGGGCTGCTGTTGCTGTGCGCCCACGCCCTGCGCGGCGGGCCGCACCTGGACCTCGCCGCCGACCGCTTCTCCCGCATGGCGCTGTGGTGCTTCATCGGCACCGGCCTCTCCGGCATGTTCAGCGCGCTGGCCCGCCTGACCTCCGTCGCGGAGCTGTTCACCACCTCCTACGGGCTGATCCTCGTGGCCAAGGCCGTCGCCTTCACCGCCCTCGGGGTGCTCGGATGGTGGCACCGCCGCCGTACGCTGCCCGAGCTGTCCGCGGGCAGGCCCGGCGCGTTCGTCCGGCTCGCGGGGGCCGAGGGCCTCGTCATGCTGCTGGCCGTGGGCCTGGCGGTCGCCCTCTCGCGCACCGCGCCGCCGCCGCTGCTGGACCAGCCTCTGGACCGGGCGTTCGAGCTGCTCGGCTACGTCGTCCCGCCGCCGGTCTCGGTGGCCAACCTCGCGTCCCTGTGGTGGTTCGACCTGTTCTTCGGCGTGATCGCCGCCGTCCTGGCCGGGCTGTACGGCGCGGGGGTGGTCCGGCTGGCCCGCCGCGGCGACCGCTGGCCGGTGGGCCGCACGATCAGCTGGGGCGTGGGCGTGCTCCTGCTGGTGCTGGTCACGCAGAGCGGCGTCGCCCGGTACGCGCCGGTGCTGTTCAGCGTGCACATGGCCGAGCACATGGTTCTGTCGATGCTGGTGCCGATCTTCCTGGTGCTCGGCGCCCCGGTGACGCTCGCGCTGCGCGCGCTGAAGCCCGCCGCGCGGCGCGGCGACCGCGGCCCCCGCGAGTGGATCACGGCGATCCTCCACAGCAGGATCACCAAGGTCGTCACCCACCCGGCCGTGGCCACGATCCTCTTCGTGACCTCCACCTACATGCTGTACTTCACGCCGCTGTTCACCGCGGCCATGGAGGAGCACCTCGGCCACATCGCGATGACGCTGCACTTCCTGCTCAGCGGCTGCCTGTTCTTCTGGGTGATCATCGGCGTGGACCCGGCGCCCACCCGGCTGCCCTACGTCGGGCGGCTGCTGCTGTTGTTCGTGACCATGCCGTTCCACGCGTTCTTCGGCATCGCGCTGATGAACATGGGCACCGTGATCGCCGCCGAGTGGTACGACCAGCTCGGCCGCACCTGGGGGGCGTCGGGGCTGGCCGACCAGAGCACCGGCGGCGGCATCGCCTGGGCCTTCGGCGAGATCCCCACGCTGATCGTCCTGATCGCGCTGGCCTTCCAGTGGTACCGGGCCGAGGACCGCACGGCCCGGCGCGCCGACCGCCGCGCCGACGCGCGCGCCGCGCGGGTGGGCGGCACCGGGGACGCCGCGTTGGACGCCTATAACGCCTACCTTGCCAAGCTCAATAAAATGGACAGTCTGGACAAGACTGGCAAAGAATGACGTTTCACCCCGGTTTCCCTATGGCGATCCCGGGCAAACCAGGTACCCCCGGTCACTGAACGCGCCGCCTCCTACCTGCGGGTAGCGTGGCAGGTGAGGGTTTCGGGCATATACACAATGGGTGGGCTTGGGTCGGACGCCTCGCCCGGGGTCGTCCCATCACTGTCCCATTCAGGTACAACCGCTTTTCAAGCACGCGCCGGTAGCGTCGCCCCGATCAATGAGCGGGGCGTACGGGTGGGGACCGGATTCACGTCGGCTGAGCGGTGCGCCGGGACGGAGGGTGGGGAGTTGTACGAAGAGCTGGCCATGCGCGGAAAGCGAAGTCTGGCGCGGGCGATAGAGGACTACCTGACGGAGTGGTCGGAGCGCACCGGGATCACCGTCGAGGTCTGGGCGATGCCCAAGGACCGCGTCACCGGGCCGGTCGCCGACGCCGTCTACGCGGTGGTGACCGAGGCCCTGACCAACGTCGAGCGGCACAGCGGCGCTCACACCGTGTCGATCGCGCTGACCACCGGCGGGGCCGGGCTCCGGCTCACCGTCAGCGACAACGGCATCGGCTTCCCTCCCGGGCGCACCGGCCGGGGCATGGACCTCATGAAGCTGCGGTTCAGCCAGGTCGGCGGCGTCCTGACGATCAACAGCGTGGTGGGAGAGGGCACCACCGTCAGCGGCCGGATCTGACCGCGTCCACGTCAGGGCTCGCGGCAGTCCGCCGTCGCCGGCTGCTTGGCGTACAGCTTGCCGCACTGGCGTATCACCACCTGGCGGCCGTCGGGGTCCAGCGCCACCAGCAGGATCGGACGGTCCTTGGCGTGCCGCCGGTCGGCGGCGCCGTGCAGCTTGACCAGACCGCTGTCGCCGTCGATCTCCTGGAGGTTCTCCAGCGCCAGCAGCACGCCGCCCCGGTCCACCACGGGAGGCGGGCCGTCCGGCGCGGCGGTGACGCCCTGCCCGGCGAAGGCCTCCTGGGCGGCGGCCATGAGCGCCACCGCGGCGTCCTGGGCCTGCACCGCGTACTCGGGCGAGGGCAGATGCGTCCGCGGAAGGCGGGTCATGCCCAGCGAGGCGGTGAGCGCGTCCAGCCGCCGGTAGAAGTCCGTCTTGAACTTCGCGGGGAAGACCCGCTGCTGGTCGCGGGTGGCGCTCGGCGGCGCGAGCGCGACGTACATCACCCGCACGCGCTGGTTGCCGCCCAGTTCAGGGGCATGGTCGTTGACGTACTGGGTGACGTCGTCGTTGGCCATGATGGTCAGTCCCTGGCACTGGGACTGTTCGATCGCCGTGACGAACGCGCCGAACTGCGCCGTCCGCCCCGCGTAGTACATCAGGTCCGGCTGCGTCTTCTGGCCGCAGGCCTTGGTGACCAGCGCGGGAAAGTCCCGCGCGTGACGGTACGGGACGGGCTCGGCCTCCCGCCCGAAGGCGGCGGTGAACTTCGCGCCGAGATCCGTGCCGATCAGGTCGGTCGAGGTGCTGTCGATGAACACCTTCGCCGTCCTGGCCCCGCGCACCTTCCGCTCGGGGACGCCCGCGCGCGCCCAGCCCGCCGCGACGGCGGCGAGCCTGCTGTTGGGCGGGGCCAGCGGGAAGAACGACGGCACGCGCCTGCCGTCCCGCACCCGCACGTCCAGGTCGTCGAACGTCGCCGTCGTGCTGATCACGGGCAGCGCCTTCCTGCCCAGCTCCTCGATCGCCGCGCGGACGTGCGTCCTGCTCTCGCCGAGCCCGATCACGCCGATGATCGTCGGATCCTCCTCGGCCCTGCGCACCGTCTCGCGGGCGACGTCCTGCGCGTACCGGAAGTCGGCGCCCGCGTTCGCCAGGACCACCCGCATCTGCAGCAGGCTTCCGTCGGTGTTGTTCTCGATGAGCCGGCCCTGGGCCAGGGCGATCCCGGCGAGCTCGCCGTGGATGTCGGTCAGCGGATCGTAGGCCCCGGCCTGCGAGGTGCCCGAGGTGGTCAGCTTGCCGAAGTAGACCACGGTCGCGTACGGATGGCCGGACGTGAGGATCGCCCGGTTCTGCCGGTCGATCAGCCCGAGCACGGGCGCCAGGTGGGGCGCGAACTCGAACCCGCCCTCGCTCACCCCCACGCACTCGCCCGTGGAGGTCCGCCAGATGCCGGGGCCGCAGGTCGCGGTGGCGGTCGCCAGCACCCGCACCAGCGAGACGGCGACCAGCGCCGTGACCGCGATCCAGGGGATGAGCGGATGGGCGAGCAGGGGACGCGGCCTGCGGTACACGGGCAGGGAGTTGGCCTTGGCCACGGCCTGCTCGTCCTCGGCCTCCAGCTCGATCCGCAGGTCGCGGACGGATCCGAGGGCGCGGTCCCTGGCCAGCTCGGCGCCCCACCGGTCCCACAGCTCCTCGGCGGTGTCGGGACGCCCGGCCAGCACGCCGGGCCGGGAAGCCGGTCCGGGCCGCTCGCCCGGACCGGTCACGACCACCAGCAGGGGATCGGCCAGGCGGGCGGCCCCGCGCACCTCTTCTATGCGCGACACCAGGCGCGGGTCGCCGCCGTTCACCAGCATCACCGGATAGGACGTGCGGGCCCAGGCCACCCGCCGCCAGACCTTCCACAGCCGCCGCTCGAACCCCTGGCGCAGATCCTCCAGGAAGGCGTTCACCAGCAGGCGCTCGATCTCGTCGTTGGCCTGCGCGGCCTCGCGCGACCGGCGCGGCTCGGCCGCTGCCGCGTCGTCGCGCGCGGACAGCAGGCGCACGGCGAAGCCGGTCAGGTCGCGGGGCTGGTTGCGGCGGTTCTCCGGCATGAGGTACGGCTGGCGCAGGAACCACATGTACCGCCGCCGCCCCGCCCACGTGCGCGACAGCAGCAGGACGTGGAGGGAGCCGATGACCGGGCCCGCCAGCAGGGCGCACAGGCCGAACAGGGTGGTGAGCTGGTCGGCCCAGCCCGCGCTCAGGATCGCCGTGGCGGCGGCCCACGCCGGCAGCGGCCCCTCCGCGTACGCCCGGACGTTCTTCCAGAACGACCTGCGCTCCTGCTCGGTGCCCGTCTTGATCTGCCTGCGCCGCTGGTTCATCGCCCGCCGCACCCCGTCGCGCAGCTCGTGGCCCTCCTCGGTCACGTGCAGGCCGAGCAGCCACTGGACCTGCGCGAACAGCGGGAAGCGCAGGTGGGCCTCGCCGGGCGCGGCGTGCTCGGCGAGGTGCCTGGTGGCGTCCCAGAGCTGGGCGGCCAGCGCGGCGTACGGGGGAGCGGAGCGCTCGTCCGGCGGGTCCTGGGCCGGGGCGACCACGGTGTGCGGGGTGCCCGCGCACCGCTCTTCGAAGGCGTCGGCCAGCGCGGAGGTCGCCTCCCAGGGGCCGGTCACCCACAGGATCGGCAGAGGGATGTCGCCGCCGCGCCGGGTGGGGCGGATGCGGATCCGGTCGAAGACGCGGAGGAACTCCTGCAGGCCCTCGCGCCGCGACTGCGGGGTGTGGGCGGGCTCGGCGGGGGCCCGGCCGGGCGACGGCACGGGACGCGGGCCTTCCGGGGTGGCGGAGGGGAGTGCTGAGGACACGGATCTCCTCCGGGTCGACGGGGGGCGCCGAGGGGGAACCGCTATTTAATACGCGACCGTGAACGATTTCTCACGGGGTCCAGCATATGCGGCCGGAGCGTGCGGCGTGGGGGTGATCAGCGGCTTCGCGGGCGAAAAGGCGTGCGTGCGGGGCGTCGCGCGGCGGGGGGCATATGCGCGGCCGTTCGATCCGTGGGGTGGACGGGTTCGATGCAGTAATGAAAAACACTGAAAATCGGTATATTGCGGGCTGAAATTCAGAGGGTCCGTCAGAGGTCGCGGCGCATGCACACGCGCGGCCACCGGTCCAGCCCCTGCGCGGCCTCCTCGCGGCGCAGCGCCCGCAGGCCCGGCGTCAGCTCGCCGTCGTCCAGGGACCAGAACCCGCAGCGCTCGTAATAGGGCGCGTTCCACGGCACCCGCGCGAACGTGATCAGCGTGAGCGCCGGGAACCGCCCGGCCCGCGCGTAGGCGGCGGCGTGGTCGATGAGCGCCCGCCCGAGGCCCCGGCGCGCCGCGTCCGGGTGGACGGAGACCTGCGCCAGGTGGAGGTTGCCGTCCACGACCTCGGCGATGAGATAGGCGAGGGGACGCTCCTCGGCGTCGGTCGTCACCCACGCCCGCCCCGCCCCCTGGTACCCGGCGAGGACCTCCAGGGAGAGCGGCTCCTCGTCGGCGACCGACGGCATGCCGATCTCGCGGAAGAGCCGCCCGGCGGCGCGTTCGATGTCCTGCAGCACGGGGAGTTCGCCGACGGCGGCCACGCGAATGCTCACCGGATCATTGTGGCGGGAGTGAGGTCGGCTGAACAGCGATATATCCACTGCCCTGTCACCCGGAGGCCGCCCGGCGGCGGCACGGTGCCGGCACGGTGCCGGCCCTGGGCGGGCCGCCGGCGCGCGGGCGCCGGGGGAGGGCCGGACGGAAGACGAGAACACGCCCTTCACGAACGGCGTGATCGGGCGTGTCGACCGGTCTCCGCCGGACTTGACTGGTGACCGGCAATATCGAGTCAGCGCATGCGGAGCGTAGCCTTTCGTTTCCGGAGCGAATTGGCGCGTTCTAATCCATGCCACTGTCATATATCCGCAGGCAGGGGGCATGGTGACGGCTTTGAGGGGTGTCTGCGGTGTGCCGGCGGTGAAGGTGAAGGATATCTTAATGGCAACCAAATTCAGTGAAATGATGACATGGCAGGTGCCAGTCAGGAAGGCTCACTCCGGGTCCGATCTTCGCGGGCACCGAGTGTTTCGCCGGCGCCGCAGTCAGTCATGGGAGGACGCGTGTCCGTGCCTCGTTCGCGCTCCGGGTTCTCACCGGAGGTCGCCGCGGCGCTGAGCCAGGCCGACCGCGGAATCCGGGCGCGTGTGGGCGATCACTACGCGCTGTTCGACTACTGGCGCTTCGCCATGAGCACGCTCTGCGCCGTGGACGCGTTCTATGTTGGCTTTTACCGGGACGACCGGAAAATCGTATATCCTTACACCTTCGACGTGACGCTGCCCGTGAAGCAGTACATCCCCCCGGAGGTGTCCGGCTACGGGCCGAAGGGGCAGGCGGCCTGGATCCTCCGGCACCGGCGCGCGTACACCTTCGCCGACGACAACGGCGCGCTGCTGCACAACGGGGCCGCGTTCGGCGACGAGAAGCGCCCCTCGGCGGACGCCGTCACGATCCCCGTCTTCGAGCGGCGCGACGCCGGGCAGGTCGTGATCGGGCTCGCGTCGATGCAGTCGTACAAGGCCGGGGTCTACACCGGCGAGCACGCGCGCGCGTTCGAGTGGACGGCGCGGTCGGTGGCGACCGTGCTCGCCCGGGAGCGCGAGGACGCCCTGGACCGCGAGGAGCTGGCTCCACCGGGGGCGGGTTCCGAGACGGACCCGCCCACCGTCATGGAGGTCGTGCAGGACGTGTCCGCCATCCTCGCCGCCCTGCACGCCGGGATCTGCGAGCTGGAGGAGGCCGCCGCACTGGAGGGGTCGCCGCTGCTCGGTCGGGTCCGCAGGCTCAGGCGGCGGTGCGAGCAGGGGCAGACCGCGACGATGGACATCATCGCCCGCCCCTCGCTGCGCGAGGAGAACCTGCTCAACTCGCTGTCCTCCAAGGAGCGGGAGATCGCCTTCCTCATCGCCAGGGGAGGGATGACGAACAAGGAGATCGCCGCCCGTGTTTTCGTCACCGAATCCACCATCAAAGGCCACGTCTCGCGGATACTGCGGAAACTCGGCGTCGAACAGCGGTCGGGCATCGCCGCCAGGCTCGGGCATTTCAGCGAAGAACCTCACTGGTAAGGCTTCTTACCGTCGGACGCCGCGGTCAGGATCCGGCCGGGCCGCGTGGCCCGCGCGTGTTTCCGCACGTGGCGTTCACCGGTGTTCACGCGCCGGGCGCCGGCAGTACTTAGTACTGAGAGCTTCGCCGGAAAACCCGCCGTGGATGTGGACGCCGGAGATGATCCGTGGGGATATGGTCCTTATGTCTAAAGGGAGGGTTTGTCCGAACCTGCCGGTTTTCTTGGCATACGTACGAGCCGTATGCCGGGGCCGGACGGCGCGGACACAGGCAAGGAGCCGGCTATGGAGGGGTTGACCATCGCCATCCTCCTGGTCACGCTCGTCTTCGGAGTCCTGGTCTCCTGGCTTCACCGCCAGGGGATGGCGGCGCGCGAGCGCGTCTGCGGGGAGTTCCCCCTCGCTCCGGACCGGGCGATGCGGATCACGTTGGAGGCGGGTCTGACGACGCGGGAAAGGCTCTTGGGGAAGGCCGTGCCCGTGCACTGCACAGGAAAGGGGATGAAGGTCGCGTTCGCCTGCCGGGCGGGAGTGATGAGCTTCGAGATCAGCGGGCTCGGTCACGCGGCGGGAAGCCGGGTGCTCGCGCACGCCGAGGATCTGGCCGTCATCCGGCTGCCGGAGGTGGGGGGCCTCGGGGCGTCGGCGACGAACGTGGTGTACCTGAAGGGAAGCCTGGCGAGGAACCCCGCCAGGCTGCTCCGCCGGCGCGAGCGCGTCTTCCGCGCGCTGGAGCGGGCGGCGCGACGGCAGGACGACCTCGCGGACGACGGGCGCGTGGGGAGACGCGTCGACGTGGGAGGCCGGTCGCAGATGAGGTGACAGCGCGACGGGGCGCGTGTCCGGACGTCAGGTCCCGGGCGCGCGCCCCGCCGTCCTAGTCGGGCAGGACGCGGACGTCGATCACCGCGGAGCGGCCGGACTCCACCGACTGCAGTCCCCGGCGCAGCGCCGGGACCAGCGCGGCGAGGGCCGTGACGGTCTCGCCGTGGGCGTGGCAGGCGCGGGCGACCGCCGCGAAGTCCGGCGGCGCGGCGAACCGGGTGCCCTCGGCGTCGCCCCGGGCGGCGGACAGGCCGTCGGGGAACAGTTCGAAGACCGGCAGCCTGCTCGCGCGGTACCCGTTGTTGTTCACCACCACGGCCATGATCGGGGCGTTCGCCTCGGCGGCCAGGCACAGCGCCGCCGTGGGCACGCCGAACATGAAGCTGCCGTCGCCGACCACGGTCACGACCCGGCTGCCCGGCGAGGCCATGCGCACGCCGACCGCCCCGGCCAGGCCCCAGCCCAGCCCGGGGGTCCCCGCGCCGTACATCGTGCCGGGCAGGGTGCGGTGCAGGGTCTCGTGCAGGGCCCCCGCGCTGGTCACGGCCTCCTCGACCACCAGATCCTGGGGGACGAGCACCTTGTTGAGCGCCGTGAACACCTCCTCGACGGTGATGTGGTCGCCGGCCGGGCGGGCGGCGGGCGGCGGGGGCGCGCCGGCGCCGGACGGCGCGTCCGCGGCGAGGCCGGGCCGGTCGTCGGCCGGGGTGAGCCCGAGCTCCTCCAGCCGCACGGCGATCTGGTCGAGGGCGGTGGCGCCGTCGGCGGTCACCGCGAGGTCCACCGGGAACGTCCACAGCGGCATGTCGGTCTTCAGCGGGTCGGCGTCGATGTGCACGATCGTGGCGTTGTCGCGGGGACGGGTGACCTTGGGGATCCACGGCACGTCGGCGTCCGCGACGAGGATCAGGTCGGCCTCCTCGACGGCCCGCCGCGCGTCCGCGGCCGAGAGGACGTTCATCGGGTGGGAGGTGGAGATGTTGACGCAGCCGCTCTCGGCCAGGTCGACGACCCGCACGCCCGCCAGGTCCGCGAGCCGGGTGACGGCGCGGAAGCCGTCGGGGCGCCTGCCCGTCTTGGCGGTGATCAGCAGCGGGCGCTCGGCCGCGACCAGCCGCTCGGCGATCCACCGCACGGTCTCGGCGTCCGCCGCGGGAGGCCGGGGGACGGCGTAGCCGGTGGTGCGGCCGAGCTCGGGCGCGGGCGGGTCCATCAGCACGTCGCGCGAGACCATGAGGTAGGCGGGGCCGGGCAGGCCGCCCGCCGCGACCTGCGCGGCGCGCCCGATCGCGCGGGCCAGCATCTGGGGGCGGGTGATCTCGGTCACCCATTTGGTGTACGCGCGGACGGTCCCGGCCTGGTCGGGCACGTCCTGCAGCCAGTGGATCGGGGTGGAGCGCCCGCCCGGGGCGTCGGGCTCCTCGCCGTACGGCGTCTTGCCGGCGATGACGATCACGCCGGCCCGGTCGCGCAGCGCGTTGTGCATCATCGCGCCGAGGTTCTGCGTGCCGACGTCCACGTGTACGAACACGCACTGCGGGCGGCGGGTGACCTGCCAGTACCCGTGCGCGGCCGCCAGCGCGACCGACTCGAAGGAGCAGGTCACGATGTTGGGGATCACCACGCCCGCCTTCGCCAGCGTGGCCGCGGCCTCCTGCAGCGGGGCCGAGTCCGTTCCCGGGTTCAGGAACAGGTGCTCGACGCCGTGCTGCGCCAGCAGCCACAGCAGGTGCTCCGCGGTCGTCGCCGGCCGGAAGTCGTCCACGCGGTGTCTCCTCGTGCTAGGCGGCGTCCGTCGCCGGCGTTGACATATAGGAAATCCGATCGTATGTGATCGGTACCCCGCCCGTCAGGCCCGCGGCGCCGGCGGCGTCATGTCCCGATGAAACGCAGGACGGCCAGCACCCGGCGGCTGTACCCGGTGACGTGGGACAGCGCCAGCTTGTCGAAGATCGCGTTGACGTGCTTCTCGACCGCGCTCTGCGAGACGTGCAACTGCGCGGCGATCGAGGCGTTGGTGTAGCCCTGCGCCATGTGCCCGAGCACGTCGCGCTCGCGGGGCGTCAGCGTGGCCAGCGGGTCGGCGTGCGTGGTGCGGGCCAGCAGCCGCCGCACGACCTCCGGGTCGAACGCCGCGCCGCCGGCCCCCACCCGCTCCAGCGCGTCCAGGAAGTCCGACACCTCGGCCACCCGGTCCTTCAGCAGGTAGCCCACGCCCGCCACGTCGCCGCCCATCAGCTCGGTGGCGTACTTGCGCTCGACGTACTGCGACAGCATCAGCACCGGCGTGCCCGGCCAGCGCCGCCGGATCTCCAGGGCCGCCCGCAGCCCCTCGTCGGTGTGGGTCGGCGGCATCCGCACGTCGGCCACCACGATGTCGGGACGGCGTTCGGCGACGGCCGCGAGCAGCGCGGCGGCGTCCCCGACGGCGGCCTGCACCTCGTGGCCCTCCTCGGCGAGCAGGCGCACCAGCCCCTCGCGCAACAGCGCCGAGTCCTCGGCCAGGATCACCCGCATGGCAGCTCCGCGGTCACGCTCGTCGGCCCCCCGGGAGGGCTGTGGACGGCGAGGCGCCCGTCCAGCGCCGCCACCCGGCGCGCGAGCCCGGACAGGCCGCCGCCCGCCGGGTCGGCCCCGCCCCGTCCGTCGTCATGGACGCGCACGACCAGCATTGTGCCCGCACGGGCCAGGCGGACGGTGACGAGCCCGGCCCCGGCGTGCTTGGCGGCGTTGGTGACCGCCTCGCACGCCACGAAGTACGCCGCCGTCTCCAGGTGCGGCGCGGGCCGCTCCTCCAGCCCGTACTCGACCCGCACGGGGACGGCCGCGCGTTCGGCGAGCGTCGCCAGCGCCTCCTGCAGCCCCAGCGAGTCCAGTCCGCTCGGGTAGGCGCGCCAGGCCACCTCGCGCAGGTCGCCGATCGCGGCCCGCGCCTCCTGGTGCGCCTGCGCGAGAAGCGCGTCCAGCAGCTCGGGCGAGCGGCCCCGGCGCGCCCGCCCGATCAGCACCGCGAGGGCGACCAGGCGCTGCTGCAGCCCGTCGTGCAGGTCGCGCTCGATGCGGCGCCGCTCCTGGTCCACGGCCGCGACCACCCCGGCGCGGGTCTCGGCCAGCTCGGTGATCCGCCGTTCCAGCCGCTCGGTCGGGCTCGGGCCGAGCAGGCGGACGGCCAGCGCGCGGTCCAGGTTGAGCACCCCGATCATGCCCATCACGTCCAGGAACAGCAGCAGGGCCGCGCCGGTGCCGATGTACAGGACGATCCAGGGCGTGGGCGGGATGTCGTCGAAGGTGCCGCGGGTCAGCCAGGCCGCCGCGACCTGTCCCATCGTGCCCGCGCCGATCGCCAGCAACAGCAGCACGGCGCCGCCGAGCAGGCCCACCGGCCAGCGCGCCGCCACGTAGGCCAGCGGCCGGGAGCCCCGGGCCGGCGACTCCGGCAGGCCGCGCGCGCCGCAGAAGCGCAGGCGCCGCAGCTCCAGCGCGGCCAGCCACCGGGCCGCCCCTTCCACCGCCCGCCCCGCGTGTCGTCCCCGCGGGCCGCCCGCCCGGAACGGGAGGGCGGCGGCCCCGGCCACCGCGCAGGCCAGCTCCGCGGGCGCGGTCACCGTGCCGAGCGCCAGTCCGGCGAGCAGCCGCACGGCACGCCGGACCGCACGCCCGCGCCACGTCGTCCCCGGGACCGCGCCGGTCGCCTCCTCAGCGAGAGCCATGCCTGCCTTTGCGCCGCTCGGCCAGCCGCATCCACACGAACACGATCACGGTCAGCGCCACCAGCCCGAGGACGATCTTGCTCAGGATGCCCGCGTAGGTCTCCACCAGCGACCAGTTCTCGCCCAGCAGGTATCCGGCCAGGACGAACGCGGTGTTCCAGATGAGGCTTCCGCAGGTGGTGAGCAGGGTGAACGACACGATCGGCATGCGTTCGACGCCCGCGGGAATCGAGATCAGGCTGCGGAAGATCGGGATCATCCGCCCGAAGAACACCGTCTTACGGCCGTGTCTGGCGAACCACGCCTCGGACTTCTCGACGTCGGACACCTTGATCAGCGGCAGCCGGCTCGCGATGGCCACCACGCGGTCGCGCCCGAGCAGCGCCCCGACGGCGTACAGGGCCAGCGCGCCGATGACCGAGCCCAGCGTCGTCCACACCACCGCGTCGAGCAGGTCCATCCGGCCCTGGCTCGCGGTGAACCCCGCCAGCGGCAGGATCACCTCGCTCGGCAGCGGTGGGAACAGGTTCTCCAGCGCTATGGCGAGCCCCGCTCCCGGCGCGCCGAGCTGTTCCATGAGTCCGATCGCCCATCCGGCGACCCCGTCAACGGTCGTCGTGTTCATGCCCGAGAGGCTATGCAACATCGGACATATGCGGGCATGAGGAGCACCACCGGCCTTCCGGCGGTGCTCCGCATCGAGGCCCTGCGGAAAACCACACCCCGCGCGGCGTCAGGGCAGCGTGAGGATCTCGCTTCCGCTGTCGGTGACGACGATGGTGTGCTCGAACTGGGCGGTGCGCCTGCGGTCCTTGGTGACGGCGGTCCAGCCGTCGGGCCACAGGTCGTACTCGATGGTGCCGAGCGTGAGCATCGGCTCGATCGTGAAGGTCATGCCCGGCACGAGCGTCACGGCCAGCGAGGGGTCGTCGTAGTGGGGCACGATGAGGCCGGAGTGGAACGAGGTCGAGATGCCGTGGCCGGTGAAGTCGCGCACGACGCCGTAGCCGAACCGCTTGGCGTAGGCGGAGATCACCCGGCCGACGATGTTGAGCTGCCGTCCGGGCGCGACGGCCTTGATCGCGCGCATCATGGCCTCGCGGGTGCGCTCGACCAGCAGCCGGGACTCCTCGTCCACCTCGCCGACCAGGAAGGTGGCGTCGGTGTCGCCGTGCACGCCGCCGATGTAGGCGGTGATGTCCACGTTGACGATGTCGCCGTCGCGCAGGACGGTGTCGTCGGGGATGCCGTGGCAGATCACCTCGTTGATCGAGGTGCACAGGGACTTGGGGTACCCGCGGTACCCGAGCGTGGAGGGGTAGGCGTCGTGGTCGCAGAGGAACTCGTGCCCGACGCGGTCCAGCTCGTCGGTGGTCACGCCGGGCGCGACGTGCCGGCCGACCTCCTCCAGGGCCTGGGCGGCGATGCGGCCGGCGACGCGCATGCGCTCGATCGTCTCGGGCGTCTGGACGTCGGTCTCTCCCCGGCGGGGCTGCTTGCGGCCGACATACTCCGGGCGCTCGATGTGGGCGGGAACCTTGCGGGTGGGCGAGAGCCGTCCTGGCCGGAGCGTTGTCGTCATGCGGCAAGTCTAGTTCCGCCCCCGTAGGGCAGGATCTGTGTGGACGGCGGGCGCGCAGCGGCTGAGGAGGGCACATGAGCGGCGGCCAATGGTGGTTCTGCCTCAAGCACATGAGGGTCGAGTCGGACAAGGGATGCCCCGACAAGCACCGGATGGGCCCCTACGCCACCGAGGGCGAGGCGGCCGCGGCGCTGGAGACCGCCGCCGCTCGCAACGCCTCGTGGCGCGAGGACGACAAGGAGTGGAACGGCGACTAGAGCGGGACCGGGCGCTCAGCCCGGACCTCCTCCCGAGGGCTGCCGCCGCTTCCAGGGCCTGGCCGCGATGATCCGCGTCACCGCGAGCACGCCGATCCCGCACCAGACCAGGTTGAGCACGGCCGACGGCCAGGCGAAGTGGTAGGCGGAGTTGACCATCAGCGCGACCGCGCCGCCCAGGTTGATGAGCTGGTAGGTCAGGCCGCCCCCCGACATCTTCGCCATGGAGAGCATCGCGTAGGCGTACAGCAGCGCGGCGGCGCCGAGCATGCCGAACGCGTCGATGAGATAGGAGACCACCGAGGACCCCATCTCAGGCTTCCCCGAGACGGACGGTCGCCCACGCCGCGCCATAGTCGCGGCTCAAGACCCTGCGGTACAACCGAGCTCACCCCAATCAGCGAAGAGGTCGGTTTCCGGTCGGTCATGCCGCTGACCGGCTCGTTCACCAGGCTACGCCCGCCCGGGCCCGGGGCCGCGGAGGCGTCGGGGCAGGGATGCGACGCGGGCGGTGAGGCTTCAGAAGCGAGCGGAACGCATTGCCATTCCGGGTGAGGTTTTGCTCCCCATAAAGCTCGCGATATGGCGACAGATGGTCACTCGGGGACCCGCGGGCCGCTGACGCGCTCGGCCAGGCGGGCCAGACGGTCCAGGAAACGGGAGCGCGACCTCGGCGCCTCGCCCGCCGCCATGCTCACCAGATGCTGGGCGGCGTCGAAGGTGAACAGGCCCTCCTCCGGCGGCACGGCCAGCGCGTCGTGGGCGAGCCCTTCGAGGTCGGGGTCGCCGCCGTCCAGGGTGAGGATGGTCGCCCCCGTGCGCCGCGCGTCGTCCACCCGGTCCAGCAGGGGGGCGGGCGCCTTGTGCTCGGTGACCACGAACAGGGTCTCGCCGCGGCGGGCCGCCTGGATGCGGTCCACGCCGACGGCCAGGTGGGGCGGCGCGCCGGGGGGCGGGGACCAGCGCACCAGCGTGGGGGCGAGCTGGGCGAGCCCGGACAGCCGGGCCTCGTCGCCGAGGTGGGCGGCCAGGTGCCAGGGTTCCTCCTCGGGGGTGCCGACCACGAGCAGCCCGCCCGGCGTGCGTGTCGCGCGCAGGGATCGACCGAACTCGCGGGTGCGTTCGACCCACCCGGTCGCGGAGAGCACCTCGCGCAGGAAGGTCACCGACGCAGCGTCCATGGGCTCCATGGTGCATCACCGGCCCCGCCGCCGTCCTGGATAGCGGCACCTGGCATGATCTGGAGAATCGCACCGCACGTGAGGGGATGATGATCATGGGGGATGAGGGTCTGGACGTCAGCGGCCTGTCGATCGGAATCCTCGGCGGAACCGGCCACCAAGGGATGGGCCTCGCGCACCGCTTCGCGGCGGTCGGCCACCAGGTCCTGATCGGGTCCCGCAGCGCGTCGCGCGCGCACGAGGCGGCCGAGAGCCTCGGCCCGGGGCTGCCGGTGCGCGGCGAGGAGAACGCGGTCGTCGCGGCCGAGTCCGACGTGGTCGTCATCGCGGTCCCCTGGGAGGGACACCGGGCGACGCTGGAGGCGCTCCGGCCGGCGCTGGCGGGCAAGATCGTCGTGAACTGTGTGAACCCCCTGGGCTTCGACAAGCAGGGCGCCTACCCGCTGGACGTCGAGGAGGGCAGCGCGGCCCAGCAGGCGGCGGCCATCCTGCCGGACAGCCGGGTCGTCGCGGCGTTCCACCATGTCTCGGCGGTGCTGCTGCTCGACCCCGAGGTGTCCGAGATCGACCTGGACGTGCTCGTGCTCGGCGACGACCGGCAGGCCACCGACACCGTGCAGGCGCTGGCGGCCCGCATCCCGGGCATGCGCGGCATCTACGGCGGGCGGCTGCGCAACGCCCATCAGGTCGAGGCGTTCACGGCGAACCTGATCTCCATCAACCGCAGGTACAAGGCGCACGCCGGGATCCGCGTCACGGACGTGTGAACCCGCGGCCGGGCGATATGAAACTGACAAATCCGGCTCAATCCATACATCCTTAGCGGCATGAGCGACCTGCATCCGGATACCCGCGCCGTCCACGTGCCGCGGCCGTCCCTGGACGGCAGCACCCCGATCGCCACCCCCATCTACCAGACCTCGGGCTTCGCCTTCGACGACCCGGCCGTCTTCGCCGACGGCATGACCAGGCCGGACGGCGCCTTCGTGTACGGGCGGCTGACCAACCCGACGGTCCGGGCGCTGGAGGACGCGGTGGCCGGCCTGGAGGGCGGCGTGGCCGCCGTGGCCGCCGGGTCGGGCATGGGGGCCGTCAACTGCGTGCTGCTCGGCCTGCTGTCCCCCGGCGACCACGTGATCGCCCAGCGGGCCCTGTACGGCGGGACCGCGTCGATGATCGCCGACCTGGCGCACCGGTTCGGCGTCGAGGTCACCTACGTCGGCCAGGACGACCCGGCGGCGGTGCGCGCGGCCGTACGGCCCCGCACCCGGCTGCTGTACCTGGAGACGATCGCCAACCCGATGACCCAGGTCGCCGACCTGCCCGCGATGTGCGCCGCCGCCCGCGAGGCGGGCCTGGTGACGGTGGTCGACAACACCTTCGCCTCCCCGGTGCTGTGCCGCCCGCTGGAGCACGGGGCCGACGTCGTCGTCCACTCGGTCACCAAGTACCTCAGCGGGCACAGCGACGTCCTCGGCGGGGTGGCCGTCTTCGCCGACCAGGCCCTGCACCGGAAGGTGTGGTCCTTCGCCATCGAGCTCGGCGCCACGCTCGACCCCTTCGCCGCGTGGCTGACCCTGCGCGGCATCCAGACCCTGCACCTGCGCATGGCCCGGCACTGCGAGAACACCCGCGTGCTCGCCACCCGCCTCGACGAGCACCCCGCCGTCACGGCCGTCCACTGGCCGGGACTGCCCTCCCACCCTTCCCACGCCCTGGCCGCCAAGCTCCTGCCCGACTTCGGCGGGGTCTTCTCCTTCGACCTGGCCGGCGGGCGCGCCGCGGGGGAGCGGTTCATGGCCGCCCTCGGGCTGGCGCTGCTCGCGCCCTCGCTCGGCGGGGTGGAGACCCTGGTCCTGCACCCGGCCACCACCTCGCACCGCGCGCAGACGCCCGAGGAACTGGCGCGCTCGGGGATCGGCGAGGGCACCGTGCGCGTGGCCGTCGGCATCGAGCACGCCGAGGACCTGTGGGCCGACTTCACCCAGGCCCTCCGCCGGGCGGAGACCCCATGATCATGACGCGTGCGGAGGTGGAGCGGGCCGCCTCCCGGATCGCCGGGTACGTCCGGCGCACCCCGGTGGCCGAGGCCGCGCCGGGACTGCTGCTCAAGCTGGAGTCCCTGCAGCACTCCGGCTCGTTCAAGGTCCGCGGCGCCTTCAACCGCGTCCTGGCCGCCGGGACCGTGCCCGAGGCGGGGGTCATCGCGGCGAGCGGCGGCAACCACGGCGTCGCGGTCGCGTACGCGGCGCGCGCGCTCGGCGTCCGGGCGGAGATCTTCGTGCCCGAGGTGTGCGCGCCGGTCAAGGTGGCCGGGCTGCGGGCGCTCGGCGCGCACGTCACCCAGACCGGCGCCATCTTCGCCGACGCCTACGAGGCGTCCGCCAAGCGGGCGGCCGAGACCGGCGCCCTGGAGATCCACGCCTACGACCAGGCCGACGTGGTCGCCGGGCAGGGCACGCTCGGCCTCGAACTGCTGGACCAGGCGCGCGGGATCGGCGGCGTCGACACGGTGCTCGTCGCGGTGGGCGGCGGCGGGCTGGTCGCGGGCGTCGCGGCGGCCCTGTCGGGCGAGGACGGGGGGCCGCGGGTCGTCGCGGTGGAGCCCGAGCGCATCCCGACCCTGCACGAGGCGCTGGCGCGGGGAGGCCCGGTGCCGGTCGAGGTCGGCGGGGTCGGCGCCGACGCGCTCGGCGCGACCCGGGCCGGGCGCATCGCCTTCGACACCGCCCGCGCCCTCGGCGTGGACGTCGTGCTGGTGGGGGAGGAGGCGATCGTCGAGGCCCGGCGCGAGCTGTGGCGGGACCACCGCGTGGCCGCCGAGCACGCGGGGGCTGCCGCGCTGGCCGCGCTGCGCACCGGCGCGTACGTCCCCGGGCCGGGCGAGCGCGTCGCGGTCGTGGTCTGCGGCGGCAACACCGACCCGTCCACCCTGGCCTGACCCGCCGCCCGCCTGTCTCGTCCGGGCGGGCGGCGGGCGCGGTGACAGGGCGACGGCCGTGCCGGGTGGGCACGGCCGTGCGCGGTGGTGGTCAGCTGTAGCTGTGCTCCGGGGCCGGGAAGACGCCGGAGACGACGTCGTGGGCGAACGCGCGGACCGCGTGGTCCATCTCACCCGCCAGGTCGGCGTACTTCTTCACGAACTTCGCCGGGTGCGGGGTGAGGCCCATGAGGTCCTGCCAGACCAGGACCTGGGCGTCACAGGAGGGCCCGGCGCCGATGCCGATCGTGGGCACCGACAGGGCCGCGCTGACCCGTGCGGCCAGGTCGGCCGGCACGCATTCGAGCACGACCGCGAACGCGCCCGCGTGCTCCAGGGCCTTGGCGTCGGCCATGAGCTCGTCGCCGGACTGGCCCCGGCCCTGCACCCGGTAGCCGCCGAAGGCGTTGACCGACTGCGGGGTGAGCCCGAGGTGCCCCATCACGGGGATGCCCGCCGAGACGAGCAGCTCGATCTGGGGGAGGACGCGGCGGCCGCCCTCCAGCTTGACCGCGTGCGCGCCGGCCTCCTTCATGAAGCGCGCCGCGGTGGCGAGGGCGTCACCCGGGGACGCCTGGTAGGAGCCGAACGGAAGGTCCGCGACGACCAGCGCGCGGGAGGAGCCGCGGACGACGGCGGCGGTCAGCGGCAGCAGATCGTCCACCGAGACCGGGAGCGTGGAGTCGTAGCCGTACACGACCATCGCGGCCGAATCTCCGACGAGCATGACCGGAATACCCGCCTCGTCGAACACCTTGGCGGTCATGGCGTCGTAGGCGGTGACCATGGGCCACTTCTCGCCGCGTTCCTTGGCGGCGGCGATGTCGCGGACGGTCACCCTTCGCCCAGCCTGGCCGCCATAGAGCGTGGTCGGCGAGCTGGTGATTCTCGACGTAGAGGACATCATGGATACCTCCAGGTCTCGAGGCGCCCCAGTGGCGTCCCCGGACGGTCAGATCATCGCACGGCTGACCGTTATGACAACACCCGGGCTGCCCTCTACTCATCCCTTCACGCGTCCAGGGACGTCCTTTACCCGCGCCCGGCGACCCCTACGCCTCCCCGGGGCGCGTGGGCGGAGGCCGCCGGCGCCGCGATCCCGAGGCCTGTCGGCGTAGTATTACGAAACGGGACTGTTGCGTATCGAATCGGTGCCTTGTAGCGTAGGCTAGCGAAACGCATCCGTATCGAAATTTCGCTCTTACGTGTACTTGGGGGATTCGTGGAACACCCGACAGGTCACCCACGCCGTTGGCAGGTCCTCGGCGTGATGGTGTTCAGCCTGCTGGCCGTGGTTCTCGACAACACCATTCTCAACGTGGCTCTGAAGGTCATCTCCGACCCCGACGCGGGGCTCGGGGCGTCGCAGAGCCAGCTCGAATGGGCCATCAACAGCTACACCCTTGTGTTCGCGGGGCTTCTGTTCACCTTCGGGGTACTCGGTGACAGATTCGGACGCAAGCGCATGCTGCAGATCGGGATGGTGCTCTTCGGCCTGGCGTCCCTGGCCAGCGCCTACGCGCAGGATCCCGGCCAGCTGATCGCCGCGCGGGCGGCCATGGGCCTCGGCGGCGCCGCCGTCATGCCCGCGACGCTCGCCATCATCTCCAACGTCTTCGCGCCCCGCGAGCGCGCCAAGGCGATCGGCGTCTGGGCCGGCGGGGTGGGCCTCGCCGTCGCCATCGGCCCGATCGTCGGCGGCCTGCTGCTGGAGCACTTCTGGTGGGGCTCGGTCTTCCTGGTCAACGTCCCCATCGTGGTCGTCAGCTCGGTGCTGATCGCGGTGATCGTGCCCGAGTCGCGCAACCCCGACAGGGCGCGGCTCGACCCGCTCGGCGTGCTGCTGTCCATCGTCGGCCTGGTCGGTGTCGTGTACGGCATCATCAAGATCGGCGAGCTGGGCACCGTCGCCGACCCGCAGGTCTGGGCGCCCGCCCTCGGCGGCATCGCCGTCCTCGTGGCGTTCGTCCTGCACGAGCGCAGAACGGCGCACCCGGCCTTCGACGTGCGCTACTTCACCGTCCCCCGCTTCTCCACGGCGGTGGCCAGCGTCGGCCTGGTCTTCTTCGCGATGATGGGCGTGATGTTCTTCATCTCGTTCTACCTGCAGCTCGTGAAGGGATACTCGCCGCTCGCCGCGGGCGCGCTCATGCTGCCGTTCGCGGCGGCCCAGCTCATCTTCTCGCCGCTCAGCGCGGGCATGGTCCGGCGCTTCGGCGGCAAGATCGTCGCCACCGTCAGCATGCTCCTGGTCGCGGCCTCCCTCGCCGCCTACCTGCTCGTGGGGGTGGACAGCCCGATCGTGGTGTTCGAGATCATCGCCTTCGTCCAGGGTGCGGCGATGGCCAACATCGGCTCCCCGGCGACCGAGGCCGTGATGTCCTCGCTGCCCCGCGAGAAGGCCGGCGTGGGCTCGGCGATGACGAACACTGTCCGGCAGGTCGGCGGCGCGCTCGGCGTGGCGCTGCTCGGCTCGGTGCTGTCGGCGACCTACCGCGAGAACGTCGCCGGCACGCTGAACGTCCTGCCCGAGGGGGTCCGGCACGCCGCGGGCGAGTCGATCACCGCCACCCTCGGCGTCGCCGAGTCCCTCGGCGCGCGCGGCGCCGCGCTGGTCGCCCCCGCCAAGCAGGCGTTCGTCGACGGCATGCACGTGACGGCGCTCTGCTCCGCCGCGATCGCGCTCGTCGGCGCGGCGGTGGTGGCCAGATGGCTGCCCGGCAAGGAGAAGGCCGTGCCGCCGGTGGCGCGGCCCGAGAAATCGGAACCGGCAGTAGTGTGATCGCACCATGGTGACGCAGCAGATGGGGCAGGCGGGACCGGCCCGCGCGCCGGGCCGCCCCCGCAGTGAGAAGGCCGAGCGGTCGATCGTCGACGCGACGATCGACCTGCTGGCCGAGGGCACCAGCGTGGCCGAGCTGTCCATCGAGGCCGTGGCGGCGCGCGCGGGGGTCGGCAAGACCACCATCTACCGGCGCTGGTCCAACAAGGAGGACCTCGTCGTGGACGCGCTGGCCACCCTCAAGCCGCCGCTGCCCGAGCCGCTCGGCAGGTCGGCCCGCGAGGACATCGTCCGCCATCTGGGCGCGATGCTGCAGGAGACCCACGACCGGCGTCTGCGCTGCATCATGACCGTCGCGCTGAACGAGTCCGACCGCTTCCCGCACCTGGCCGAGCGGTTCCGCGAGATCGCGGTCAAGCCCCGTCGCGACCTGCTGCGTTCCATCATCCAGCGCGGCGTCGACACCGGCGAGTTCCGCGCCGGCGTCGACGTCGAGGTGGCGATGGCCGCCCTCAGCGGCGCGATGCTGTTCTTCAGCAAGTGGCGCGACGGCGGTGAGGACCTCCCCGCCGACCTGGCCGAGCGCATCACCGGCCAGGTCCTGGAGGGGCTCAACGCCTAGGTGGCGGGCGTCTCGCGCCAGCGGTTGGTGATGGGCAGCCGGCGGTCGCGCCCGAAGTTCTTCGGGGTGATCTTCGGGCCCGGGGGGTACTGGCGGCGCTTGTACTCGGCCAGGTCCACCAGCCGGATCACCCGCGCCACCAGCTCGGCGTCGTGCCCGGCGGCCACCAGCTCGCCCTTGCCCATGTCCCGCTCGACGTAGTCGGCCAGCAGCCGGTCCAGCAGGTCGTACGGCGGCAGCGAGTCGGTGTCGCGCTGGCCGGGGCGCAGCTCGGCGCTCGGCTCCTTGGTGATCGAGTTCTCCGGGATGGGCGGCACGGCGAAGGGGTACAGCAGCTCGCCGCCCCGGCCCGCCTGGGCGTTGCGCCACCGCGACAGCTCCCACACCGTCGTCTTCAGCACGTCCTTGATCGGGGCGAACCCGCCCGCCGAGTCACCGTAGAGGGTGGAGTAGCCGGTGGCGAGCTCGCTCTTGTTGCCGGTGGTCAGCACCAGGTGGCCGTGCTCGTTGGACAGGCTCATCAGCAGCATGCCCCGCACCCGCGCCTGCAGGTTCTCCGCGGCCAGCCCGTGAAGGTCGATCTCTTTCTCGAAGGCGTCGACGATCCCCTCGATGGGCACCAGCCGGGAGTGCAGCCCCTGCCGCTCGACCAGCTCGCGGGCGTCGCCCACCGAGTGGTCGGAGGAGTGGCGTGACGGCATGAGCACGACGTGGACGCGGTCCGGGCCCACCGCGTCGGCGGCGATGGCGGCGGTCAGCGCGGAGTCGATGCCGCCGGACAGGCCGAGGATCACCGAGCCGAAGCCGTTCTTGGTGACATAGTCGCGCACGCCGAGCACGAGCGCCGAGTACACCTCCTCCAGGTCGTCCAGGCGCGGGGCCACGACGGGCGGCTCGGGGGTGTAGGCGGGCAGCGGCTCGGCCGAGAGCTCCACCCGCTCGACGGTGATCGTGGTGCCGTCCTTGGCGTCCACCGGGAAGGCGCCCGGGAGGGCCGTGGGGTCGGCCGCGGGCAGCTCCAGATCGGTGACCAGCAGCTCTTCGCGGAACTGGCCCGCGCGGGCGATGAGCCCGCCGTCCGGGCCGACCACGATCGAGTCGCCGTCGAAGATCAGCTCGTCCTGGCCGCCGACCTGGTTGACGTACGCCAGCGCGCACCCGGCCTCGCGGGCGCGGTCGGCGCACAGCGCCAGGCGCACGTCGTCCTTCTCGCGCTCGTACGGCGAGGCGTTCGGCACCACCAGCAGCCCGGCGCCCGCCTCCGCCGCGGCCGACACCGGGCCGCCGTCCTGCCACAGGTCCTCGCAGACGGCGATCGCGACGTCGACGCCGTGCAGGCGGAAGATCGGCATGCGGTCGCCGCGCACGAAATAGCGGTACTCGTCGAACACGCCATAGTTGGGCAGGTGGTGCTTGGCCGTGCGCACGACGACCCGGCCGCGGTGGAGCAGCGCGGCGGCGTCGAGCGGCGCGCCCTTGGGCTGACCCGGCCGGGGCGCCACGCCGGCGCGGTCGACGTAGCCGACGACGACCGGCAGCTCGCCGAGCCCTTCCGCGGCCAGCCGCGCGGCCACGGCCTCGAGCGTCGCGATCGAGGCGTCCACGAACGACGCGCGCAGCACCAGGTCTTCGACGGGATAGCCGGTCAGGAACATCTCGGTGAACACGACCAGATGCGCGCCGCGGTCCGCGGCGCGGCGCGTCCACTCCAGCAGGGTGGCGGCGTTGGCGGACAGGTCGCCGACCGCCGGGTTGGTCTGGGCGAGGGCTATACGCAGTTGTGGCACGATCTCCACCTTACGCGCGGCGCTCCCGTGGACCCGGCCGAGGATCAGCCCTGGGGGCGCATGCCGTCCAACATGATCGTGAGCAGCAGTTCGCCGCCGTCCTGCGAGCGCTCGGGCGGAGCGGTGACGGTCCGCCGGGCTAGGAGCCGAGGTGGGTGCCCGGGCTGATCAGACCGGACTCGTAGGCCAGGATGACGAGCTGGGCCCGGTCGAGCAGGGCCAGGCGGTCCAGGATGAGGGCCAGGGACGCGCCCACGTCGGACTCGGGGACGGCCAGGGTCGTGGCGATCTCCTGGTTGGTGAGACCGCGGGCGACGAGCTTGACCAGGTCGAGGTCGCCGTCGGACAGGCCCTTCAGCCCCGCCGGGACGGCCGGGTCGCCGCGCCCGGCGAACCCGGCGATCAGGCGGGTGGTGACCGCGGGATCGATCAGCGCGTCGCCGTCCGCCGCCGCGTGGATCGCGGCCAGCAGCTGCTCGGGGGGCGAGGTCTTCAGGATGAAGCCGCTGACGCCCGCCCGCAGCGCCGCGTACAGGTTCTCGTCGGTGCCGAAGGTGGTCATCATGATCACCTTCGGCGGGGCGGCGTCGGAGAGGATCCGGCGGGCGGCGGCCAGGCCGTCCAGCCGGGGCATGGAGATGTCCATCAGCACCAGGTCCGGGCGGGCGCGCCGGATCAGCGCGATCGCCTGCTCGCCGTCCTGCGCCTCGCCCACCATCTCCAGGCCGGGCTCGTTCTCCATGATCACCCGCAGGCCGGTGCGGACGAGGGCCTGGTCGTCGGCCACCACCACCCGGAGAACCGAGGTCTCCTGCGCCGGCGCCTCCACGGGGGCGGCGTCCGGCGCCGGAGTGTCCAGGTGGGACGCCTGGGAGAGGATGTCACGTTCCAGCCGCTGGAGGGTCGGGCCGAGGTCCAGGCCCAGCTCCTCGCGCAGCAGCGCCCGTGCCCGGCGCAGCGCCCCGAGCGCGTCGCCCTGCCGTCCCGCCCGGTACAGGGCCAGGGCCAGCAGGCGCCACGCCTCCTCGCGCAGCGGGTGCGCCGAGGCGTGCGACTCCAGGTCCGGGATCAGCGCCGAGGCCCTGCCGAGCCGCAGCGCCGCCTCCGCGCGCTGCTCGATGGCGAGCAGGCGCAGCTCGTCCAGGCGCATCGCCTCGGCGGCGGCCCAGGGGAGGTCGGCGAACTCGGCCAGCGCCGGGCCGCGCCACAGCCCGAGCGCCCGCTCCATCCGGTCCAGCACCGCGGCGGCGTCGCCGCCCTGCTCGGCGCGGACCAGGTTCTCGAACAGCCAGCTGTCCACCGTGTCCGTGTCGGCGCGCAGCGCGTACCCCGGAGGAGCCGAGACCAGCACCGCGGCCTCCTCGCGCGGAGCCCGGTCCGGCTCCAGCGCGCGGCGCAGCCGCGAGACGTAACCCTGGATCGTCGAGAGCGCCTGGGACGGCGGATCGCCCGGCCACAACTCGTCGATCAGCACGCTCATGGGCACGGACCGCCCGCGCGCCACCAGCAGCCGCGCCAGCACGGCCTGCTGGCGTTGCCCGCCCAGGTCCAGCACGGAATCATGATGAAGTACCTGAAAGGGCCCAAGAGCACGAAATTTCAACATCGCAGCGCATAGCGTAGGGCCAAACCCCCCTCCCCGTACGCCACCACCCCGCGCCGTTGCCCATCCGTGAGCTTCCCTCACAATCCCCTCCCACCCCCACCCTTCGATTCCCACCCCCCATCAACCCTCCGCCCACCACCCCTCACCCATCCCTTCGCCCCCCACCGCCGTCACCTCCCACCCCTACGACTCCGTCCCGGCCGACCAGCGTCAACCCCCTATGAGCACGCACCCAACGGGACTGGTCTCACGTCGGGGTCCCTGCGATCAGGCGCGGCCGAGTCCGTGGTGGCGGTCATTGCCGTGTCAGATCCGAAGGCCGGCGCGCGACCCGTCAAGCTCGGCCGGCCGTGCAACCGCTGGTCAATCGGCAAGTTTCTCGTCTATCTGTATTGGCTTCCCGGACGCGGCATCACGATCAGGCAGGAGGCACCGACGGGCTTGGCGGCCTGGCATGGGATGTCGGAGTGTGTGGCCGGGGGCCCATACCGGCGAAAAGCGCGTCGAGGATTCGGTCGACGTACTCGTGGGTCAGTTGTTCCTGAGTGATCAGGAGTTGGAAGTACAGCGGGCCGGACAGGATCGCCATCGCCAGGTCGAGGTCGAAAGCGGGTGAGAGTTGGCCCTGGTCACGGGCCGTCTTCAGTCGGGTGACGGTCTTGTCCGCCTGCGGGGTGATGAAGCGCTCGTTGAGTGCGGCGGCGACTTGGGGATCATGCTGGGCCTCGCCGATCAGGGCCTTGAACAAGGGGGCGAAGGGGGGCCTGGCCAGCAGGTCGACGGCCGCGTGTATCTGTGTGCGCAGGTCGGCGACGATGTCGCCGGTGTCGGGATAGTCCAGGCGGGGCCCGTTCATCGACAACAGCGAGTCGAGAAGGAGGGCCCCCTTGGACGACCATCGGCGGTAGATGGTCTGCTTGCTGGCGCCCGCACGGGCGGCGACCGCTTCGATGCTCAGTCTGGCGTAGCCGATCTCCTGGCCGAGCTCCAGCGTGGTCCGCATGATGGATTCGGTCCGGTCGGCGCCGCGACGATGGGGTGTGCCGGTCATACTGAGACCTTATCGGTACGGTTCGTTCCGTACTTGACATCAGAAGTCGAGCTTGGGATCCTATTATCCGCACGGAACGTTCCGTTCCGATAGGGCCGACAGGCTGAAGCCCGCCCTTCCGGATCACCAGGGCGGTGTGCCCCAGCCCAAGGCGCACGGCGCCACGGCGACGAGGCCCGACGTGGTCCAACGCCACCGACATCTCTTCGGAAAGGAAACGATTCGTGATGCCCGTTCCTGCCGATCCGACCGTGGTGCACCCCATGCCCGAGCAGCCCCGAGTCGTGCTGCTCAAGCCGCTGGTCACCTCGCCGCTGATCGAGGTCGGCGAGTTCTCCTACTACGACGACCCCGATGATCCGACCGCCTTCGAGACCCGCAACGTGCTGTACCACTACGGGCCGGAAAAGCTGATCATCGGAAAGTTCTGCGCGCTCGGCGAGGGCGTGCGCTTCATCATGAACGGCGCCAACCACCGCATGGACGGACCCTCGACGTTCCCTTTCCCGATCATGGGCGGGGGCTGGGCCGGGCACTTCGACCTCATCGCCGGCCTGCCCGGACGGGGTGACACCGTGGTGGGCAACGACGTCTGGTTCGGCTACCGGTCCATGGTGATGCCCGGCGTCCGCATCGGCCACGGCGCGATCGTCGCCTCAGGCGCCGTGGTCGTCGAGGACGTGCCCGACTACGGCATCGTCGGCGGAAACCCGGCCCGGCTCATCCGCCGCCGCCACAGCGACGCCGACATCGAGCGCCTCCTGGCCCTGGCCTGGTGGGACTGGCCGCTGGAGCTCATCACCGAGCACCTCCGCACGATCATGTCCGGCACCGTCGACGAACTGGAGAGAGCGGCCGCCGCGCGGATGTGAGCCGGTGCGTTGGCCCGCCGCCAGGGAGCAGACCGTTCACGACACAGGAGGACATCAGATGACCGGCCATGACTCCCTTGCGGACGGCGAAGTCCGGGATCCCTTCGGTACGTTGCGCCGGGCATTGTGGATCGGGGGTGGACAGTGGGCCGGGAAGTCGACCGTGGCCCGGCTCTTGGCCGTCGAGTACGGCGTCACCGTCTATAACTACGACTACCACGACGCCCGCGGTCACAACGCTCGCCGGATCGCCCGTCGCGTCGGGCTCGGCGAGCCCGCCGCCGAGCCCGACCCGGACAAGGTGTGGGTGCACACCACCCCGGAAGCGATGGCCGCCGCGACCCTGGCCGGTTTCCCGGAGCGGTTCGAGTGGGCCCTGGACGACCTGCGCGCGCTCGTGTCAGGCCACCCGATCATCGCCGAAGGCTGGGGACTGCGCCCCGAACTCGTCGCCCCCATCATCGACTCACCGCGCCGGATGGTCGTCATGGTGCCCACGCCAGAGTTCCGCCGGCACCAACTGCGAGAACTACCGCGCGCCGCCTCGCTCGGGCACCGCCTCAGCGATCCGGCCCGCGCGCAGGCCAACCGCCTCACCCGGGATCGCCTCGTCGCGGAGGACGCCGTCCGCACCGCCCGCCGGCTCGGCATCCGCGTGATCGAAGTCGACGGTTCCGGCGACGCCGCCGCGATCGCGGGCATCGTCGCCGACCATTTCAGCCCCTACCTCCCAGAGCAAGATCGCAAGTCCTGATCGGCAGAGGCGTTCCGACACCCGACGTCACCGTGACCGGCCGCCGCCGATCTTGAGGATTCGGCGTGTTCTCCCGGGGCGGTCGGTCACAGGGGGAGGACCGCTTCGACGACGGTGCCGCCGCCGGGGGCGGGGGAGGTGGTGCAGGTGCCGCCGAGTTCGGCGGCGCGTTCGCGCATGGAGTGGAGGCCCACTCCGGCGCGGAGACGGTCGGGGAGGCCGGCGCCGTCGTCGCGGACGCGCAGGCGCAGGACGTCGGCGGCGCGGTCCAAGGTGATGACGGCGCCCGCGGCGCGGGCGTGCCGGCGCACGTTGGTCAGGGCCTCCTGGACGATGCGGTACGCGGCGACCTCCACGGCGGCGGGCAAGGTGGCGAGGTCGCCGAAGGTCTCCACGAGGGTGGGGGGCGGCCCTTCCGCGGCCAGGGCGCGCACGGCCCCGGCGAGGCCGAGGTCGTCGAGCGCGGGCGGGCGCAGGCCGTAGACGAGCTGGCGGATGTCGCCGGACACCGCGTCCATGCCGGTGCGCAGGTCCCGAAGAAGCGTGTCGGCCGAGTCGGGGGACTTCCTCAGGCTGCTGCGGGCCATGTTGATCGTCATCGCCATCGTGGACAGGGTCTGCCCGAGCCCGTCGTGCAGGTCGCGGCGCAGGCGGCGGCGCTCCTCCTCGCGGGCGCTGAGGATCTGGTGGCGGGAGCGTTGCAGGTCGGCGGCCATGCGGACGGCGTGCGCCACGTCGGCGGCGTACGGGGCGAGCGTGCCGATCACCCGTTCGTCGTGCGCGGCGGCGAAGCGGCGCGGTCCCGGCGGCCCGAGCAGCAGGCGGCCGACGGTCTCGCCGTGCCAGACCAGCGGGATCCGCCGCGGCGCGTCGCCGACGTGGCCGCTCTCGACGTACGCGGGCCTGCCGCCCACGACCTCGACCGCGGCGCCCTGGACGGCGAGGCCGTCGCGCAGGACGGCGACGACCGAGGACAGCGCGTTGGCGGGGTCGGCGCTGCTCACCTCCTGGGTGAGCCGGTCGGCCAGCAGCCGCGGATCGCCGACCCGGCCGTACATCGCCCGGTCCACGAGGCGCTGGAAGGTCCGGCGCAGCGGCTGGAAGAACGCGCCCGCGAACAGGGCGGCGACCAGCCCGCCGATCTGGTGGCGTCCGGACACCACGAGCCCGGCGAGCCCGCCGGCCCCGAAGTAGATGCCGCTGACCACGGCGATGATGCCACCGGCGACGACGGCGCGGCTGACGATCGTGTCGATGCCGTACAGGCGGTAGCGCATCACGGAGAACGCGATCGCGACGGGTATGAGCGCGGCCCACAGCACGGCGAGGAACCAGGCCCGCTCGCCCATCAGCAGGAAGACCACGTACCCGGTGAGCGCGACGAGGGGCCAGGCGATCTGACGCCGGGTGACCGGGTCGGCGCGCCGGAAGCGCACGACCAGCGAGAGCAGCGCCAGCACGACCGCGCCGAAGATGCCGATCCAGGCGATCTGGCTGATCAGTTCCTGGTATGGCCGCAGCGCCTCGATGGCGAGGGGGTTGGCCACCAGGGCCGGTCGCCGGGTGTTGATCGGCGCGGGCCTGGTGAACGCGCGGAACAACTCCAGGCCGGTGGCGAGGAGGCCGAGGGCCACGACCGCCCGCCAGCGGCGTGAGGGCAGCCGTCCGTCGGGGGAGAGGAGCGGCAGCAGGACCGCCAGGCAGAAACCGGCCGCGAACCATCCGACGAGGGAGAGGTAGCGGATGTACCCGGCGAGTATCAGGTCGCCGTCGGCGGCCAGGCGGAGGGTCATCATGCCGAAGAACTGGTCCATCGCCGCGCCGAACCCGCCGCCGCACATCAGCCACGCCATGATCAGCCGGGGCCGGTGGAAGACGAGGAACGCGCCGACCGGGGGGATCGTGAGCCCGGCGGCGAAGTCGGGGTTGGCCGGGACGTCGGGCCGCCATGCCCCCGGGAGCCTGATGTAGATGATCAGCCCGGCGATGACCATGAAAGGGGACGCCACCGCCGTGACGACGGCCACCGCGCGCGCCGCCGTGATCCTGACCATTCCGTGCACCTTTCCCTGGGCCGGTACCGTTCGCGTGGTTTCCGGCATCACCGAATTATGGGCCGACAAGAAGCGATATTTCGTCCATTGAGCCGTGTCGGGTCGCCCCGGCCGTCCGGGTCACGCCCGGCCGAGGGCCTCCAGCCCCGCAGCCTGGAGGAACGTCTCCGGGCGCGGAGGCGTCTCCGGCGGCGGCCCCGCTGGTCCGCCGGACTCGGGGGCGGGAGCCGAGTCCTCCGACACGGGGAGCACGACCTCGACCACGGTCCCCTCGCCGGGCGCGGAGGTGACCGCGCAGGTCCCGCCCAGCTCGGCCGCGCGCTCGCGCATGGACGCCAGCCCCACGCCCCCGCGCGCGTCCGGCGCGAGCCCGGCGCCGTCGTCGCGGACGCGCAGGCACAGCGCCTCGGGGGAGCGGGACAGCTCCACCAGGATCGAGGAGGCCCGGGCGTGGCGGCGGGCGTTGGTCAGCGCCTCCTGCGCGATCCGGTAGGCCGCCACCTCGACCGCCGCGGGCAGCCCGCCCAGGTCGCCGCGCGCCTCCACCCGCGCGTCCGGCTCGGCCAGGCGTCCGACGGCCAGGGCGAGGCCGAGGTCGTCCAGCGCGGGCGGGCGCAGGCCGTAGACCAGCTCGCGGATCTCCTGGGTGATCCGGTCCATGCCGCCGCGCAGCCGGGCGAGCAGCGGCTCGGCCGACTCCGGCGAGTCGCGCAGCAGCTTCCTGGCGACCGTGACCGACATGGACATGTCGCCGAGGGCCTGGCCGAGGCCGTCGTGCAGGTCGCGGCGCAGGCGGCGGCGCTCCTCCTCACGCGCGGCGAGGATGCGCTCGCGTGAGCGCTGCAGGTCGGCGGCCATGCGCGCGGCGTGGGCCACGTCGGCCGCGAACGGCGTGAGCGTCGCGATCATCCGCTCGTCGTAGGCGCGGGGGAACCGGCGCGGGCCGGGGCGGCCGATGAGCATGCGGCCGACGGGTTCGCCGTGCCAGACCAGCGGCACCTCGCGGGGCGCGGCGCCGACCGTCCCGATCGCCACGCGCCCGGGACGCCCCCCGGCCACCTCCACGGTCACGCCGGACACGTTCAGGCTGTCGCGCGCGGTCGCGACCACGGCCGCCAGCGCGCCCGCGGGGTCGGCGCTGTGCACCTCCATGGTGAGCCGCTCGGCCAGCCGGCGCGGGTCGCCGCTGTGCCCGTAGAAGGCCAGGTCGACGAGCCGCCGCAGCGCGCGCCGCAGCGGCTGGAACGCCGCGCCCGCGAACAGGGCGGCGGCGAGGCCGGCGAGCTGCCCGAGCCCGGCCGCGACCAGGCCGAGCGTGCTGACCGCGAAGTAGACGGCGCCGACCGCGCCGACCAGCCCGGCCGCGATCAGCGTGCGGCTGACCAGCGTGTCGATGCCGTACAGGCGGTAGCGGGTCACGGCGACCGCCACGGCGACGGGGATCGCGGCCGTCGTCAGCATGGCGGGCACGGAGAACGGCATCCACTCCTCCACGGCCCAGTTGGCGGCGACCGCGTACAGCAGCCAGCCGATCTGGCGCCGGCCCGCGGCGTCCGTGGTCCGGAAACGGTCCAGCAGGGACAGCAGGCACAGGCCCTCGGCGACGAGGTACCAGTCCACGTCCGGCGCGGCGGTCAGCTCGGCCAGCGGCGCGAGGAAGGGGACCGCGAGGGGGTTGGGGGAGCCGGGCGCCGAGGGCCGCACGACGTGCAGGAACGCCAGCACGACGATCGTCCCGACGGCGAACACGGCCACCGGCCGCCAGCGGCGGGAGGGCAGGCGGCCGTCCGGGAACAGCAGGGGGATCAGCAGGTCGACGCAGACGATGCACACCGCGCCCATGGCGGCGTTGTAGTCGCCGATGAGGGTCACGGACGTCCGGTCGCCCGCGAGGTGCGCCTGCTCGTAGAAGCCCTGGGACAGGCAGAGCGTCGCGGTGGCGAGGCCGCCGCCGAGCATGAGCCACGCCGGCAGCAGGCGGGGCCTGCGCAGCGTCAGCAGCAGGCCGAGCAACGGGTAGGCCACGCCCACCACGTCGTCGCCGGTCACCACGCCCGGACGTATCCGGTCCGCCACCGGAATCTGCAGGCGCACGGCCAGCCCCGCGGCGACGATCGTCGCCGACGCGGTCGCGACCGCCACCGCGGTCCAGCCCATCCATCCAAGCCGCCGCATGCCCCGTCCCCCTCTGCGCTCCCAGGTCCGTGCGGGAGGCATCCGGAAAGTATGGGACTTCGTATAACGCCCGATCAATGACCGGTTGATATCGCATTTCAACTGATACGCGGTACTTAATGGGAGGTGACGGCTTTGCCGGGGCGGGGCGGACCGGTCAGGCGGCGGAGCGGCGGCGGATCGCGGGCGCGATCGCGAACTGGCCCGCGGCGGCGACCAGCCCCACCGCGCCCACCGAGACCCACAGCGCCTCATGGCCGATCGCCAGCAGGCGGGTGCCCGCCAGCGGCGCGAGCAGCCCGCCCGCCGACCAGGCGAACCCGAACAGCCCGCTGTAGCGCCCGCGCAGGTGCGGCGGGGCGAGCGCCGCCACCACCGCGCCCGCCATGCCCGCCGTGATCACCTCGCCGAGCGTCCACACCGCGACCGCCGCCGCGTACCCCGCCGTCGTCGACACCAGCGCCATCAGCGCGAACCCCGCGCCCACCACGGCCATGCCCACCGCCAGCGTGCGCCCGGGGTCGTGCCTGTTCAGCCACGGCCCCACCAGCGGCTGCACCAGCACGATCAGGATGCCGTTGACCGAGATCGCCAGCCCGTAGGCGGTGGTGGACAGCCCCTGCCCGGCGACCGCCAGCGGCAGCGTCGAGTACGCCTGCAGGTAGACGAACGCGTACAGCAGCGAGGTGACCACGAACACGACCATCAGCCGGTCCTTCAGCGCCTCGCGGAACCCGCCCGCCTGCTCCGCGCGTTCGGGCCGGGTCTCCGGCACCGCCCGCCACACCAGGAAACCGAAGATCAGCGAGGACACCGCGTCGATCCAGAACAGCCAGACGAAACCCGCCTGGGCCAGCGACCCTCCGGCGATCATGGCCACCGCGAACCCCAGGTTGATGGCCCAGAACAGCAGCCCGAACGCGCGCGGCCGGTCGTGGGCCGGGATCAGGTCGGCCACCAGCGCCTGTGAGGCCGGCCGGTAGGCGTCCACGACCAGGCCCAGCACCGCCATCACCGCCACGATCGCCGGCAGCGACGTGCTGTACCCGAGGAGGATCATGCACGCGGCCGTCGCCAGCATGCCGCCGGTGAGGGTCGCCCTGCGTCCCACATGGTCGGCCAGCCAGCCCGCGACGAGCTGCGAGAACAGCGACCCCACCCCGAACACCGCCAACACCAGGCCGGCCGTGGCCAGGGACATGCCGTGCGCCTGCGTCAGGTAGACGCCGATGAACGGCTCGACCATGGTGCCGAGCCGGTTGACGAAGGTGCCGCCGAACAGGACCCAGAAGGCGCGCGGGAACCCTCCGATCCTGGATCCGAGCAGGGACGACGGCTTGGGGCGGGGGCTGTGGGTTCGGGTGGTCACGCGGACAAGCGTTGAGCCTCGGGCGTGTGCCGTGCCAATCTTTTAGCGCACACTAAAACGTCGGGGGGCGGTGCCGTAATGAGCGTCGAGTGGCGGTTCGCGGCCGGCGACGTGGCGCGGCTGCGCTTCGCCTTCTCCCCGATGTGGGAGCTCGTGGCCAGCCTGCGCGTGCTGCACGCCCCCGCCCGCCACTCCGTGCACCTGCCCTGGCTGCGCGCGGTACGGCCCCGGCTCGGCGCGCTCGACCTGTCCGAGCTGCTCGCCCTGGTGCCCGCGCGCGGCTACATGGCCGACTTCCTCACCCCGCCGCCGGACACCCCCCTTCCCGACTTCGCCGCCGAGCTCGACCGCGTCCGAAGGGCCGTCCCCGAGAAGGCCGCCGAGGAGGCGGGACGGGTGGAGACCCCAGACCGGCAGGCCATCGCGCGGTTCCGCGCCGACCCGGTCGCGGGGGTCCGCCGGGTGGCCGGCACGCTCGACGCGTACTGGGAGCTGGCCCTCTCCGAGTTCTGGCCGCGCGTGTACGGCCTGCTGGAGGCCGACGTGATGTGGCGGTCACGGCGGCTCGCCACCGGCGGCGCGCACGAGCTGTTCGCCGACCTGCACGCCGCCGTCCACTGGCACGGCGACCGGCTGACCACGACCACCGGCGGCTGCGGCCACTCCGGCGGGCTGGGCGGCGACGGCCTGCTGCTCGTGCCGAGCGCGTTCCGCTGGCCCGACATCGCCACCATGACCGCGCCCTACCATGCCATGCTCGTCTACCCGGCCCGCGGCATCGGCACGCTCTGGGACGACGGTCCGCCGCCCGCGCCCGAGGCCCTGGCCTCCCTCATCGGCAGGACCCGCGCCCAGCTCCTGCTCTCGCTGCGCGACCCGGCGTCCACGACGGCGCTGGCCCGGCGCATGTCGCTCACGCCCGGCGCCGTCTCGCAGCACCTGTCCGTGCTCAGCGGCAACGGCCTGGTCGCCCGCCGCCGCCTCGGCCGCGAGGTCCTCTACCGCCGCACCCCCACCGGCGACGCCCTGGCCTGCGGCTCCTGAGCGCGGTGCCGGGAGCTCAGCAGAAGAACGGCGGCGCGGACGGCAGGGCCGCCAGCGGCACGGGACCACCCGGCAGGAGCGTCTCCGGTCGTCGCGGGTCGCCCGGGTGGCCGGTCCGTGGGAACGGCGCGGTGCCGTCCGCGCCGCCATGCGAGCCGCCTTCCGTGCCGCCGTCAGTGCTGCCGTTCAAGGCCTCGCCCCGCGCCCGGCCGGCGGACCCGTAAGGATGCGGGGCCGGCGTCGCCGCGACCGGACGGCCCTCCTGCCCATGGGAGACGGCGCCCGGCCCGTGGGCGACCGCACCGGACCCCTGGGCGACCGTGCCGGACCCCTGGGCGACCGTGCCGGACCCCTGGGCGACCGTGCCGGACCCGTCGGCAGCCACGCGGGGCCTCTGAGACGGCCCGCGAGGTTCCTGGGCGGGCGCGCCGGATCCGGGGTTCCGCGCGCCGCCCCGGGAACCGGGATCCCGCGAGGCCCCGTGGGGCTCGGTCGCCGGGGAGGTCGTGGTCTCCCGGGGCGCCGCCGCGTCGCCGTCCGCGGGCGGCGACGGCTCGGGCGAGGGGACCGCCGCCGCCCGCCTGCCCGTGGCCGTGCGCGTGGGAGGAGGCGGCGACGCCTCCGCCGGGGCGTACAACCGGTACGGGGTGCGCTGCAGCCCGCCGCCGGTCAGGCGGATGCCGGAGGCCGTGAGCCGCTGGCCGTACACGTCGGTGATCCGCACGACGAACGGGCCGGGGCCCGCGCCGCGCCCGGCGACCCAGTAGTTGCCCGCGTCCCGCGACAGCTCCACCCAGCGCCCGTCGCGCAGGACCTCCAGCCGCACCAGCGGGTTGCCGTGGTCGACCACCTGGATGGCCAGCCGGCGCGCCGAGGACCCCTGCCTGAGCCGGAACGCCACCGGCATCGCCACCGCCGGGTTGCGCACCGTGCGGTACCCGACCGGCACCACGCGCCGCCCCGGGGAGGCGATGCGGGCGTACGCCGGGCCGCTGAGGTCCACCTCGCCCGGCGCGCACGTCCGGCACCGGCCCACCACCTGGACGCGCACCACGCCCAGCGGGCCCGCGACGTCCAGGTACGCCCCGCAGGCGGCCGAGCCCGCGTACTCCTGCGCCGACACCGCCGCGAGCAGGCCGTCCCTCACCGCGCCCGCCAGGGAGCACTCGTCCCCCGGCCGTGCTCGCGGCGGCAGGGACCCCGCCGCGAGCCCGCGCACCCCGCCGCCGTACGGGCCGGTGAGCGTGGTCGCGCAGGCGGCGTTCCTGCCGGTCTGCGCGCCGAGGGCGACCAGCGCGAGCGCCGCGGCCGACGAGACGGCCCAGGCGAGGCGCCGCGCCACCGCCGTGTGCAGGAGGGCGGACGCGCGCCGCCCGAGGCCGGCCGGACGCCGCCTCAGCGGAGCCCGCGGGGCCGGGCGCCGGACGTGCCGTCGATCCGCGTTCATTGCCGACTCCTCGCGCCGAGGTCACCCTTGACGAATACAGAACGAGATCATGCAGTCACATTACGTGATGACCGCCCGTATCCGTGATACACCCGCCGATGACGTTCCGCCGCCCGCTCAGGCGGGCCGTGTCCAGAACCGGAAAGGAGCCGCGATGCGGGTCAAGGGCCGCGCGGGACGCGCCGCGACGGGCCCTCGTAACGTGTCCGAAATCTCAAGCGGGCAGACTGGTAGATGACCAGACATGTCTTCCGCCGACTCAGCAATCGGCTCAGCGCGACGACGATGGTGTTCACGATCACCGTCCGGCAGAAGGGGATGCCTTGGACCGCCAGCAGGAGTTCGTGCTCCGCACGCTCGAAGAACGCGACATCCGGTTCATCCGGCTGTGGTTCACCGACGTCCTCGGGTTCCTCAAATCGGTGGCCATAGCGCCCGCCGAGCTTGAGGGGGCGTTCGCCGAGGGCATCGGCTTCGACGGCTCGGCGATCGAAGGCTTCGCCCGCGTGTACGAGTCCGACATGCTGGCCAAGCCGGACCCTTCGACGTTCCAGATCCTTCCCTGGCGCAGCGAGACGCCGGGCGCCGCCCGCATGTTCTGCGACATCCTCATGCCGGACGGCTCGCCCTCGCACGCCGACCCGCGCTGGGTGCTCAAGCGCACGCTCGCCAAGGCCGCCGACATGGGCTTCACCTTCTACACCCACCCCGAGGTGGAGTTCTTCCTGCTGAAGGATCGCCCCGAGGACGGCCGCAGGCCGGTGCCCAACGACTCGGGCGGCTACTTCGACCACACCCCGCACAGCTCGGGCCACGACTTCCGCCGCAACGCGATCATGATGCTGGAGGCCATGGGCATCTCGGTGGAGTTCAGCCACCACGAGGGCGCCCCCGGCCAGCAGGAGATCGACCTGCGGTACGCCGACGCGCTCACCACCGCCGACAACATCATGACCTTCCGGCTGGTCATGAAGGAGGTCGCGCTGGAGCAGGGCATCTGGGCCTCCTTCATGCCCAAGCCCTTCACCGAGTACCCCGGCTCGGGCATGCACACCCACATGTCCCTGTTCGAGGGCGACCGCAACGCCTTCTACGAGCCCGGCGCCGAGTACCAGCTCTCCAAGATCGGCCGGTCGTTCATCGGAGGGCTGCTCCGCCACGCCGCCGAGATCACCGCGGTGTGCAACCAGTGGGTGAACTCCTACAAGCGGCTGTGGGGCGGGTCGGAGGCCATCGCCGGGCAGGGCGGCGAGGCGCCGAGCTACATCAGCTGGGGCCACAACAACCGGTCCGCGCTCGTGCGCGTCCCGATGTACAAGCCGCACAAGGGCAACTCCACCCGCGTGGAGTTCCGCTCGCTCGACTCCGCCTGCAACCCCTACCTCGCCTACGCGGTCATCCTCGCCGCCGGCCTGAAGGGCATCGAAGGCGGCTACGAGATGCCGCCCGGCGCCGAGGACGACGTCTGGGCCCTCACCACCGCCGAACGGCGCGCCCTCGGCATCGCCCCGCTCCCGCAGAGCCTCGACGAGGCCATCACCACCATGGAACACAGCGAACTCGTCGCCGAAACCCTGGGCGAACACGTCTTCGACTTCTTCCTCCGCAACAAGCGCGCCGAATGGAGCGACTACCGCCGCCAGGTCACCGAGTTCGAACTCGGCCGCTACCTGCCCGTGCTGTAGCCGCGGCGCGGAGCCGGTCTCGCCGGGCCGTACGGTCCGGGGCCGGCGGCGTGCGTCCGCCCGCGCCGTCTCATCGGCTCTGGGCCGTGTGTGGGCCGTCGGGCCGCAGTTGGTCGCGGCGGCGGGTGAGGTAGGCGGTCTCGCCGGTGTTGCCGGCCAGCTCGATGGCCCGGTCGTAGGCCGCGCGTGACTGCCGGCTCCGGCCCAGCCGGCGCAGCAGGTCGGCGCGGGTGGCGTGGTAGGCGTGATAGCCGGCCAGCGCCTCGGCGAGGCGGTCGACGATGGCCAGTGCCACCTCCGGCCCGTCGAGCTCGGCCACGGCGACGGCCCGGTTGAGGGCGGTGATCGGCGAGGGGGCGAGGCGGACGAGCTGGTCGTAGAGGGCGAGGATCTGCGACCAGTCGGTGTCGCGGATGTCGCGGGCGGAGGTGTGCACGGCGTTGATCGCGGCGAGGATCTGGTAGCGACCCGGAGCCTCCCCGGCAGCGGCGGCGGCCAGGCGCTCGCGCACCAGCCGATGACCTTCGGCGATCAGTTCCGCGTCCCAGGCGCCGCGGTCCTGCTCGGCCAGGGGGACCAGTTCGCCGCCGGCCGAGACCCGGGCGGGGCGGCGGGCCTCGATGAGCAGCATCAGCGCCAGCAGGCCGGCCACTTCTCCGTCCTGCGGCAGGAGCGCGCGGATCAGGCGGGTGAGCCGGATCGCCTCGGTGGTCAGGTCGTGTCGTACGGGATCGGTGCCGGGGCCGCTGGCCAGGTAGCCCTCGTTGAAGATGAGGAACAGGACGGTCAGCACGCCGGAGACGCGTGCCGGCAGATCGTCGGCGGACGGCATCCGATAGGGGATGCGCGCCGCCTTGATCTTGGCCTTCGCGCGGGTGACGCGCTGCTCCATGGTGGTCCCCTGCACCAGGAAGGCGCGGGCGATCTCGGGCACGGTCAGGCCGCCGACCATGCGCAGCGTCAACGCCACGCGCGCTTCCACCGCCAGCGCCGGGTGACAGCAGGTGAAGATCAGCCGGAGCCGGTCGTCGTCGATGGCGCCGAGCGGCTCGGGTGGGGTGTCGCCGTGCAGTGTCCGCGCCTCCTTGTGCTTGTCGTCGCGCTTGTGCTCGCGCCGGATCCGGTCGATGGCCTTGCGGCCGGCGGTGGTGGTCAGCCACGCGCCCGGGTTGGGGGGCAGGCCGTCGGCCCGCCACCGCTCGACGGCGGTCGCGAACGCCTCGGCCGCGGCCTCCTCGGCGATGTCGAGGGCGCCGAAGCGCCTGGTCAGGGCGGCCACCACCCGCGCCCACTCGTCGTGGTGGGCCCGGGTGATCGCCTCCTCGACGTCGCTCACAGGAACGGCCGCACCTCGATCTTGCGATCGCAGACCTTGGACGCCTCGGCGGCGAGCTTGAGCGCCACGTCCAGATCGGGGGCCTCCCACACCCAGACGCCGGCGAGGTACTCCTTCGACTCGACGAAAGGCCCGTCGCTGAACACCGCCTGCTCGCCCCGGTTGTCGATGACCGTGGCCGCGTCGGTGCCGGCGAGTCCGCCCGAGAAGACCCAGTAGCCCTCGGCGATCAGTCGTTCGTTGAACGCGCTGATGGCAGGCCGCCTGTCCGTGCTGCCGGGATCGCTCTTGTCGTCGATCACGGAAACCAGGTATCGCATCTGAAAGATCATCTCCTGTGGTGTCAGGACAGCGTGGTTCGGTGGCAGAGGCTTCAGGCCGACGCGTACCGCGGGCGTCCGGCCGGCCGGTGGACCTGGATGGTCACGCCCTTCGAGTCGACCCGCGACTCCACCAGGTCGAGCGCGAGATCCAGACCGGTCTGCGGGAACAGTCTCGCGCCCTGGCCGAGGATCACCGGGACCACGATCAGAGTCATCTCGTCGACCAGGTCGTTCTCCAGCAGCCACCTGGTCAGGGTGCCACTGCCCTGCACCTGCAGCTCACCCCCGGGCGTGGCCTTCAGCTCACCGATGGCCGCCGCGAGGTCACCGCGGAGAACGGTCGTGTTCTCCCAGCGCGGCGCGGTGAGCGTGGTCGAGGCGACGTACTTGGGGGCCGCGTTCAGGGCCGCGCCGATGGGGTGTGCGCGCGTCTGGTCGGTTGACCCCCACGAGGTGAACAACTCGTAGGTGCGCCGGCCGAACAGGAACGCCTCGGCGCGCTGGGTGGTCCGCGTGATGAACGTCCTGGTCTCGTCGTCACCCGCCCCCCGGGCCCATCCGCCGCGCTCGAATCCGTTCCTGCGGTCCTCATCCGACGCGCCGCCGTTTCCCTGCATCACTCCATCGATGGTGACCTGAGTCATGGTCGTCAGCTTCATGATCGCGGTTCCTATGCCTTGGCGCCGCCCCGTGCGGGCGGCCTCACCCCTGCTACGAACACCACCGCCCCGATCCGACACCTCCTCCCGGACTTATTCGAAGATTTTTCCGGGGACGCCGGTCGTCGGTTCGGGGGGTTCTGTATGTCTTGACACGTGGGGGTGTCAGCGTACCCAGACCTTGCTGTAGAGGCGGTAGCTGATCGGTTTCGTGCCGGTGTCGGGGATCACCAGGATGACGCCGAGGTCGGATTCCGCGGTCTTCACGCAGGCGAGCGTGCTGTCGTCGTCGAAAGCGTCCGGGGCGAACGTGGTGCTCCAGCCGGTCGCCTGCTGGCATTCGTACTCGCTGGGCAATTCCCAGTTGCCTCGCCGTGTGCTCCACGCGCCGTATTTCTCCACGCGCGCCACCTTGGCGCCGTTCACCGGGGCGAGCCGGCCGCTGATGTGGTCGTAGGACAGGTCGGCGGCGATTCCCGAGCGCGACTTCTCCAGGTCGACGTTCGTGTGGGGGCTGGTCTCGAAGAAGGTGAACTCCTCGACGGCCAGGCGCGCCGCGTCGTGGGCCTCGCCGACCCTGGACGGCGGCCCGTTGTCGGTGACGGTGATGGTGGAGCCGGGGGCCGCCTCGATCGTGACACGGTTGCGCTCGATGTCCTGCACGAAGCGGCCGTCCATCGTGATGCGCATCTTGCGTCCGCTGCCGATCTGGTAGGCGTGGCACCTCTTCGGCTCGGCGCCCTGGCAGATGACGACCTGCGTCACGTCGGCCGGTTCGGGAGGAAGCGGGTCGCCCCGCAGGTCCTTGACGGCGCCGGCGCTGATGGTGAAGACGCCGATCGGCGTCACGATCTTGGGCGATTTGGCGTTGACGCCGATATTGCCGGCGGTGTCGATGAAGAACTCGATCGGCAGAAGCGGCGGCTGATAGGCGATATGCCCCATTGGTACCGGGCCGCCCCTGCCGTCCGCGTCGCCGAGAGGATTACCGGTCGAACAGGCCGCCAGTGAAATCAGGCAGGCGGCCAAAATGGGTGATAATGCCCGGCGGATCGGCACGTCGGCCTCCTTGGTGCGCCCGAGGGGGGTGTCAGGCTATTGCCTGCGCCGACATGATCGCCACGTTTCCCGGCCCCATTCAGGGTGCCGATCATTTGTGCGCGGCAGGCCGATCCGAATTTGACACGGTCCTTCTCTCGCGGGTCATCTCTGCCATTCGGAAAAGCGAAACACCATTTCCGGGCGCCCGTTCCTTCGCCGCCGCCGTGCCGGGCCGTCGCGCGGGCGCGCCGTTCCGTACGGGGCGCGGCCCGGGCCGTGGCGGGGCTCGCGCCGGCGGGTCCGGGCACGTGCCGGGCCGTTCGCGGGGCGCGGCGATTGCTCGCGTGCGGGTTTCGGCTCGACGGGAATGGGCACAGGGGTCGCCGTGGTTGCGCCTGACGGTGCCTTGGCGGTCGTTCGGCCGGACGCCATCCGGTCGTCCGATCCCGGTGGGCGCGTGCCGGTGCGGTCCTTCGCCCGGCGTCACGCCTCCGTCACCGCGGGCTAACGGTCCCGTCATCGGCCCCTGGTTCGATGAGGGGGCCGATGGGGTGGATTAAAATGGAACGGTATAGAGGGTTATTCGCGGCATAAGCCGCATGTGCACTGATTCACGGCATTGGTGGTATTGAAAATATGCAGGCTTGCGCTCCAGGTCCTGGGGAGCAGTGGGGGGTGCCCGGTATGACGACGTCCGCGGGTTTGGAGACCGGTCTCACGGTCCCGGCCCGCTTCCGAGGTCCCGAGGGGATGGCCAACGGCGGCTGGATCGCCGGAACGCTCGCCGGCACCTTCGCGGAAACGCTGAACGGCCCGCACGCGGTCGAGGTCACGCTGCGCCGGCCGGTCCCCCTGTCCACAGCCCTCGACGTGTCCCACGTCGCCAACTCCGCCTCGCTCTCCCACGAGGGGCAGGTGCTCGCCGAGGCGATCCCCGTCGCCGAGGACGTCACGCCCCCGCCGTTCGTGCCCTTCGCCGACGCCGCCCGGGCCGAGGCGGGCTTCGCCGGGTTCTCCGGCGAACACCCCGTCCCCGGCTGCTTCGTCTGCGGCCTGCGCCACCCCGGCGACGGCCTGCGCCTGTTCCCCGGCCCGGTCGAGGGCACCGGCGTCGTGGCGGCGGGCTGGCGCGTCCCGGTGACCGTCACCGACGAGGGCGTCGTACCCGACGCGGTCGTGTGGGCGGCGCTGGACTGCCCGTCCGGCTGGGCGCACGCCGGCAACGGCGGCCCCGGCCTGCTCGGCCGCATCACCGCGCAGGTGTTCCGGCGCGTGTACCCGAACGGCACGTACTCGGTGGTGGCCCGCGCCACGGGCCGCGACGGCCGCAAGCTCTTCGGCGAGAGCGCGATCTACGAGGTGGACGGCGCCCTGGTCGCCGCCGCCAGGACCACCTGGATCATCCCCGCCCCGGCCGCCTGACCCGCCGGGCCGCGCGACCGCACCCCCGGCGGGCCCCGTGCCCGCCGGGACCGGTCACGAGGCGATCACGATCGCGCCGAGCAACGACCACGCCCGGGCGGCCAGGAACGCCAGCGTGGCCGCGCACAGCAGCAGCGACGCGCCGAACAGCGACCGGCGGAACAGCCGGTAGCCCAGCGGCGCCCGCCCGGCGGCGGCCTTGACCGGGTTCCACGGGCGCCGCAGGTCCGTCAGCGTCAGCTCCTCCTCGTCCGCGCCGGCGTCCTTCTCCGGCGCCGCGTGCGGGGAGGCGTCCGAAGGAGCGCCGGGCTCCGGGACCGGCAGGCCGGTGAGCCACGCCAGCAGCCGCCCGATCGCGGCGGTGTCGGCCGGCAGCCCGGAGGACAGGTACCGCACCTCCGCCGCCGTCCTGGCCAGATCCCTGACCATGTTGCCGAGCCCGACGCCGTCGAACCACGCGGGAAGGTCGTCCGCGTCGTGGCCGACGGCCGTGCGGCGCAGCAGGTCGGCCTTGGTGACCACCACGGCGACCCGCTTCTGCCGCCCCCCGTCCGCCCGCGCGGCCAGCTCGTTGCGCACCCGCTGGAAGGTGTCGGACGGATCCTCCGGCGACAGCACGACCCCGGCGTCCTTGAGCGTCCGCCGCTCGGCCTCCGACAGGCCGCGCTGCACCAGCGGCAGCGCGAACGGGTCCACGACGATGAGCATCGCCTCGCCGTGGGCCAGGTAGCTCATCGCCTCCACCTGGGCCGCCCCGGTGAACCCCTCGCCCGACGGGTCGAACAGGTACAGGATGCGGTTGCCGCTGCGGGGCTTGGCGCCGGGCAGCGTGATGTCCACCATGGTCGCCGACGGCGCCCGCGTCGTGGTCTTGGACACCTTGCCGAGCCGCAGCTCCTGCCGCAGCCGCGAGAACGCCGCCTCGTCCCCCTGGACGACGAACCCCGCCCGCCCGCGCGCCTCCCGCACCACCCCGTGCAGGGCGTTGACGGCGAGCACCATGAACGTCGTCTTGCCCGCGTCCGGGCCGCCGACGAACGGCAGCGGCTCGATCCTCGCCCGGCCGATGCGGTGCGGCAGCGCCCGGTCGCATTCCGGGCAGTACGCCTGCAGGCGGAACCGGCCGAGCACGATGGCCGTGGGCAGCCGGGTACCGCACCGGCACACGTGCCGGAACGCGCCGTCCCGGTTCGGCACCAGGCGCCGGTGGCGCTCGCCGCAGGACGGGCAGGCGTACTCGGGCAGGGCGAACCGGGCGTAGCACTGCGGGTGCGGGCAGGTCTGCAGGATGCGCCGGATCAGCATGAGGACGCCCTCAGCGCCGCGCACGAGAAGGACGCCCGCCGCCCACAGCAGCATGCCCGCCCCGCACACCACGGCGTACGCCGCCGCCACCGCGGCGGCGGCGGCCCCCAGCGGCACCGCGGCGACCGCGACGCCGACCACGACGGCCAGCCACACCGGCACCAGGAAGAAGCCCTGCGTGTTGCTCATCAGCCACCGGGTGAGGGTGCGGAGGGTACGGCGCACCGTCCGCCAGATCGCCGGGACGGCGAAGCCCGCGACCCGCCACCAGTCCTGGCCCGCCTGCCCGAACAGGTAGTGGCGGAACGCCGGGTCGCGTGTCTCGCCCGCCTCGCCCGGCACGGCGGGGGACGGGCCGCCCGCCGTCGCCGGCAGCAGCACCTCCCCGGCGCGCACGTGGTAGTGGACGGCGCCGGTGAGCGTGGCGGCGACCACGCTGAGCACGCACACCACCGGGAACGCGTACAGGAAGCCGAAGTACATGCACGCGGCCCACAGCGCGACCAGGAAAACCACGACGAGCGGCATCAGCGGTCCCCGCGCTTCCGCCCCCGGCGGCCCCGCGCCGCGTCCCGCAGCTCGCGCAGCCCCGCCAGCAGCTCGGTGTCCCGCCGGAACCGGGCCTCGGCCGAGCCGAACATCGACCAGCCGCTCAGCCGGGACCGCGCCCAGGAGTCCAGCTCGGGCACCGTCTCGCCGGCCAGGTGCAGCCGCACGGCGACCTCCAGCAGGGCGGGCTCCTCCTCGCGGGGCGTCCGGGCCGCGACCCAGGCGCGCGCCAGCACGCTCCGCGCCTCGTCCGGGAGCCGCCTGACCACCTCGGTCCTGAACCGCGGGTCCCGCTCCGCCACCGCCGCCGCCGCGACCTCCCACGCCGCGGCGTGCAGCTCCTCGTGTGTCTCGCGGGCCAGCTCGTCCAGCCGCACGAGTAGCGCGGCGGCGTCCGGCGGGTCCGCCGCCTCGCGCACGCCCGCGGCGAGCAGGACGGCCTCGGCGTCCTTGGCGGGATAGCCGGGTACGGCGCCGCGCACCTGACGCGCCAGGCGCACGGTCTCGGGGTCCTCCAGACCGGCGGCGAGAAACGCCCGGGCCGGGACGTCCCCGAGCACGGGCACATCCCCGAGCACGGCCCCGGCCCCCTCGACCAGCGCCGCCACCTCCGCGACCCCCGGCGCCCGCGCCCAGATCTCACCGATCCCCGCGTCCCGCCCGCCCACCACTCCACCGCCCTCGCGCCCCGCCCCTTCCGCGCGGCTTCCCGGGCCTGTGCCGTCGCGGCCTCCCACCGCTCCGGCGAACCTGGGCTCCTCCGATCCCGCCCCTTGCGCGTGATTCCCCGGGCCTGTGCCGTCGCGGTTTCCCACCGCTCCGGGGATCCTGGGCTCCTCTGAACCCGCCCCTTCCGCGCGGTTGCGCGCGTTCGTACCGTTGGTGAGCTCGGCCTCCTCGGTCGCGGGGCGGCTCCGTGCGGCGGCGGGATCGTCCGGGGGGACCAGGCGGAGGAGTTCTCTGGTGGCCTCGACGCGGGACAGTCGCTGTCGGCGGGCCAGCGACCGCACCACGGCCGTCCCTGTGCGCGGGGCGTGTGCGAGGTCGCGGGCCCATAAGCGCTCGCACACCTCGTCGGTGAGCATCCGCGTCCTGACGTCGTCGTCCGACTCCTCCAGGCCCGCCACGACGCCCGTGACCGCGGTCTCGCGGAGGTGCGGGGGCAGGCGTTCCAGCAGCCGGGCGAGGTCGCCGAGGCCGTCGCGGACGAGCGTCCGGGCCGCCCGTTCGAGGTCGGCGGCGGTCACCGGCGCGCCGACGGCGTGCGCGGTCCGTACCGCACGGCCGAGTTCCTCCAGGTCACCGACGGCGGCCAGCGCGCGGGCCGCGTCCGGGGCCAGCGACGCGCGCGTCTCCGGCAGCCGCGCGGGCGCCGGCGCCGGCAGGGCGGGGTCGGCCAGGGCCAGGGCCGCGCACCGCAGCGCGCACCGCTCGGCCGTCTCGGCGGGCGCGTGCGCGCGGACGGCGGCGGCCAGCTCGAACCCCATCCGTCCGGTCGCGCGCGCCAGGTCCTCCCACAGCCAGTCGGGCAGGTCCCGGGACAGGCCGCGGGCGATGGCCGCCTGCTCCTCGGCGGTCACGGTCGCGTCCCCCCGGCAGAAGGCCAGGAGCGCAGCGCCCATCTCCGGCTCGAACGCCCGCCCCCCGGGCACGCCGTCCGAAGCCCTGCCGGACGGCACGCCAAGCTCACCCGGTCCGCCGGCCTCGGCCCCCGCGCCACGCCAGGCGAGTTCGCTGATCGCGTCGATGCCGTCGAGGTCGCCGCGCCGCCAGCAGTCGGCCACCGTACGGGCGAAGCGTCCCGGCGCGGGCGCCGCCGCGTCCGGGGGGTCGTCGAGCCGGAGGACGGCGGCCTTGATGTCGGCGGGCAGCCACACGTCGGGGGTGGTGCCGACGACGAGGTGCGGCGCGGCGGCCGGGTCGGCGCTGTAGGTGAGGAACGACAGCCGGGCCGCGACCGGCCAGGGCAGCGAGTAGGAGAGGACGGAGATCCAGCGGACGATCTCGTCGGTGTCGGCGCTGACCAGCACGAGACGGCCGTGGCCTCCGGCGAGGGCGAGCGTGACCGTCTCGAGCAGCCCTCCGAGCCGCGCGTACGCCGCCGCGCCGCCGGAGGCCAGCCAGGCGGCCAGCGCGTCGGGGTCGGCGCCGTCACCGGGCGGCAGGTCGGACAGTTCGGGCAGGTCGGCGCCCGGGGAGGCGGGGACGTCCTGCCACAGGGGTGACCCCCATAACTCGACCGGACGCAGCCCCGTCATCTCCTCCTCGGTCGCCACGATCGCGTGGCCGAGGAAGTTGCCGTACCGCCCGGAGTAGTCGCGGCCCAGGTAGACGCATCGGGTGAGAACGCTCAGCTCGCCATGAGAGCGGGAGGAACCCTCGGGGGCGCCAGGGTGGCCGGCCGTGCCGAGGGAGCCGTAGGCGAGGGCGACGGGCATGCGGGCGATCTGCTCGGGGGACGGCGCCAGCGGGGCGCCGGGCGGCGGCTTGTAGGCGAGATGCCGGGCGATCTTGTCGGTGAGCCCTTGAGGCAGCCCCGCCGATTCGGCGACGAACTGGAACCCCGCCCGCCCCGCCGGCCCGGCCTCCACCGACGTGAACTGCAACTGCCACGCCACGCCCTCACCCCCGCCCTTGTAACCCAGCCCAAAGCCCCAGAAAGCTCGTGTGTGAGGGCGCGCCGGTGCTCTGGAGGAGGGCGCAAGGGTGAGGAACGATCCCTTGCGCCCGACGACGGAAGAGCACCGGCTCAAAGGCGCCCGCACACCGCGACGCCGGAGGCGGCGCCATGAACACCGTCACCGGCGCACCCCCGTGAGCATGCCGAATCTGTGGAGGAGCCAGAGCAAGGGGTCTTCGACGCGGTAGGGGCGGACGCCGCCGGGGGCGACGGTGTCGTCGCCGGGGATGCCGCCGAGGGCCGAGAGGCCGAACAGGGCGAAGTCGGTGAAGTGCTGACGTAGGTAGCGGTCGACCATGCCGGCCTCCCATTCGTCCATGAGCGCCCGCACCTGCTCGTGGACGGCGTCCCTGTCGTCCAGGTCGAGGGTGCCGGAGGGGGTGCGGGCGCGGTGCAGCGCGGACTGGGCGTCCATGGTGTCCTGCAGCGCGTCGATCTTGCTGAGCGCCACGGCGACGGGGACCTTCAGCTTGCCGGAACCGGCGCGGTCGCGCAGCAGCTCGGCGACCCGGCTGATCACGTTGATCGGGTCGCTGTCGGGGTCGCCGGCGTTGACGCCGCCCCGCGCCGCCGCCGTCCCGCTCAGCGACGCCTTGGCCCCGGGCAGCTCCAGCGGGTCGACCAGGAAGATGATCGCGTCGGCGGCGTTGAGGTAGCGCAGGTGGGTCTCGGTGGACTCGCGGCTGCGCAGGTCCTCGCCCGCGGTGTCGAAGAACACCAGCGTCAGCGACATGGTCTTGGTGCGCAGCCGTCCCGGCACCGTGCGGGTGAGCAGGTAGACCAGTGGGTCGCGCGGCTCGGTGGCCGCCGGCCGGGTGGTGCTGAGCAGGCGGTGCTCGCCGTACAGGGGGCGGGCGAAGTCCTGTTTGTAGCGGGCGATGGTGCGGTCGTCGCAGGCGACGAGCGAGGCGTCGAGCTCGGCGCCCACCCGGTTGGTCAGCTCGTGCAGCAGCACGGCGATGTAGGTGCTCTTGCCGGACCCCTTGGCGCCGACGAGGGCGACGATCCTGCCGGGGTTGGCGCAGTACTCGGCGGGCAGCCTGCTGTGGCACTCGGGGCACACCCGCCAGCCGGTGGAGCGGCGGCAGGTCGGGCAGTCGGCGCGGCGGCCCGGCCTGCGCACCGAGAACACGGGCGGGAGGTAGGCGGCGGCGGAGGAGCCCAGATATTCGGCGAGGGTCTCGTCCAGGCGCGCCTCGCAGCCGCCGCCGAGCCCGGCCCGGCCCGCGCACCGGAACGCGATGCGGTCGCGGTCCAGCCGGGCGAAGCAGAACGGGCAGGTGATGGTCACGCGGTCACTTCGCCTTCTGCCGTCGATTCGGTGGTGCGGTGGGGGAGGGGGCGGGCACGTCGTCACTCCACCTTCAGGCGGCGGACCGGCGGGTCGATGAGGGCGACGCCGCCCGCGCGCCCGGGGCCGCCGTCCTCGGCGCCCTCGGCGAAGCAGCGCAGCCAGTACGGCCTGGCCTGCCGGGGGACGGGGACGGTGAGCCGGGCGGGCACCGCGAGGTCGGTCCAGTGGTCGAGCAGGACGCCGTCCTCGGCGGTCGTCGGCTGGACGTGGCCGGGCTTGAGCACCAGCGACAGACGGCGCAGCAGCACCGGCCGCTCGGCGGTGACCTCGACGACCACCGACCGCTTCCAGGCCGGGCCACGGTACGTCACGTCGTAGTGGACGGGTATGCGACCGGGCAGGTCGAACCGCGCGGCGGGCCCGCGCACCCGGGTGCCGCGCACCAGGGAGGTGGCCATGACCTCGATGACGACCGGCTCGCTCTCGGGGACGTCGAACCGCACCCCGCCCCGGGCCCGGTAGGCCGCCGAAGTGACCGGCAGGCTGTGCCCGTTCCACATCACCTCGACCTCGGTGACGTCCTGAGGCCACTCGAAGCCGACGAACACCGTGCCGCCCCGCCGCGTGGCCGTCAGCTCGGTCGGCGGCACGAGGCTGATGTGGTCCAGGTGCCCGCCGACCGTCGCCAGCTCGCCCGCCACGGTGACCGCGACGAGCACGCTGCGGCCGGCCCCCGGGCGGATGGCCTGGCCGTCGCGGGTCGGGATGGACGGGATCGCCCGCCCGGCCGCGCGCAGCTCGGCGAGCGCGAGCGTGGTGCCGACCGGCCACGGGGGCGGGACGTCCAGCGCGACGAACTCGACCGCACCCTCGGGCGGCTCCTCGTAGCGGACCAGGAACGTGCCGGGCGCGGCCGGGTCGGCGCGCAGCGTGAAGCCGGTGACCGGCCGGGGACGCCCCTGCGGGGTGACCGCGCGCCGCACGCCCGGGGTGACGGCCTCGCCGTCCTGCCCGGGGTAGACCGCCGAGACCACGTAGGTGTAGGTCGTGCCGTTGACCACGTCCCGGTCGCGGAACCCGGTCTCGCCGGCGGGGACCGGCAGCCCGTCGCGGGTGACCCGCACGCCCGCCGCCTCCGCGGGCAGCCTCCAGGTGCCGGACACCACGCCGTCGCCCGCGCCGAGGGCGACCTCCGCGGGCTCGGGCCGCACGATCAGGGTGGCCGCCACGGCGGGCATCGCCACGGCCTCCTCGCGCCGCGCGACCACCGCGTACACCAGCGGCACGTTCACCGGCGGGCGCTCGTCGCGGGCGGAGGGACGCTCGGTGCTGGTCACCACGGTCCCGTTGCGCAGCACGTCGTACACGACCCGCCCGGCCCGCGACGGCGAGGGCTGCCACACCAGCCCCACCCCGCCGCCCTGGACGCTCACCCGCACCGCCCGCGCCGGGTGCGGGGCGAGGCGCAGCAGCAGCTCGCTCGCGCCCGGCAGGTCGGGCACGCGCCGCAGCGCGTCGCGCAGCGCGATCCAGGCGTCGTCGGGGTCGAGGGCGGCCCGCGCCCGGTCCCTGAGCCGTATCGCGCTGGCGAGCCTGGCCCTGACCTCGGTGGCCAGCTCGGCGGCCTCGCCGGTGAGCGCGGCGGCGTCGAGCGCCCCGGCGAAGTCGGCCGCCGCGTGGATCTCGCCGGCGTCCACCAGCTCACGCAGCCGCGCCGCCGGGCCGGTGACGACGCCGCCGCCCTCGGCGCGCACCGCGAAGACGAGGCGTCGGGCGTCGCCGACGTCCAGGTCGAGCTCGGTGGTGGCGTGCCGCAGCAGCGAGTCGTCGTAGGGGTGTTCGCGGAGGCGTTCGCGCAGCCGGGACACGATGTCGTAGCGGACCAGCGTGCCGGGGTCGGGGGAGTTGCGCAGCGCGGCGATCACGGTGTCGGCGCCGACCGTCCACGGCCCCCGGGTGCGGGCCGCCCAGTACCGCTCGGCCTCCTCCAGGGCGTCCTCGACCGGGACCGCGCCCGGCACGGCGAAGCCGTCCAGGACGCGCATGCCCGCGCACCGGTCGCCGTACAGGAACCGGCCGAGGTGGGCCAGCCCGAGCGTGTCCAGCGCCTCGCGGGCCCGTGCGTACCCCGCGTACGGGGCCGCCTCGGGCAGCGTGTCCGGGTCGCCGACCTCGATGGAGCGCTCGGCCGCCAGCCGCAGCGCCTCCTCGTGGCCGACGCCGCTGGAGCGGGCGATGGTGGCGAGCAGCGCGGGCGACAGCATGCGCAGCGGCCCGGCGGCGTCGGCGAGCCGGGTGGCGGCCTCCGACAGCCTGCGCGCGGCGCGGTGCTCGGACTCGCCGAGCGCGTCGCGCAGCGGCCGCAGGTCGCCCTCGGCGGCGGCGGAGAAGAGCGGCGCGAACCGCGCGTGGTCGGCCTCCAGCCGGTCGGCGAGACGCTTGTACTTCAGCATGCCGCGCGCCCGGCGCCAGCACTGGCGCACCTGCTTGACGGTGCCGGTGACGTCGGCCGCGGTCATCGCCTCGTGAAGCTGGTAGCGGATCCGCAGGTCCTCCGGAGGGAGCCCGCCCGCCTCGCGCGCGGGCTCCAGCACCTCACGGGTGTACCGCCGCTCGTCGAAGGCCATAGCCGCCCGGCTAGCCGACCTGGACGCGGGACAGGGCGGCCCGTGACTCGGCGACGTCCTCCTCGGACATGCCGCCGATCTGGATGCGCAGCTCCAGGGCCTCGCCGGTCTCGCGCTCCCTGGCGGTGACCTGGAGCAGGCCGGAGGCGTCGAGGGCGAAGGTGACCTCGATGGGCCACCCGGCGGGCTTGCCCGGGGGGATCTGCAGCAGGCCCTCGGCGATCAGCCCGTTGTCCTCGGGGGACTCCGACTCGACCGCGCCGGCCTGCTCCATGACCTCGACGTCGACGCCGGTCTGGCCGTCGTCGATGGTGTAGAAGTCCTGGGTGACGGCGGCGGGCAGGGCGTCGTTGGCGTGCACCAGGTGGGCGACGCCGCGGCCGCGGGTCTCCTTGTCGACGACGACGATGCCGAAGGCCCGCGAGGCGACGGTCTTGATCGTGCGGCCCGCGATCTGCTCCTGCTGGTCGGCGGTCAGGCCGGCCCGCGCGGCCATGTCCTCGGCCTGGTCGTGCCGTCCCTCGGCGATCAGCCGCCGGTAGGTCTCCTCGAAGGCGTACAGCGCGGCGCCCTTGGCGACGGCGAGGTCCGGGTCCTGCAGGCGGGGGACGAGCTGGAACTCCTTCTGCAGGGTCTCGGCGACCGCGGGCATCTTGGTGGAGCCGCCGACCAGCACCAGGTGGTCGTAGTGGCGCACGCCCTTGGCCGCGGCCGTGTCGATGGTCCTGCGGGTGATCTCGACGGTGCGGTCGAGCAGGTCGCGGGTCAGGTCCAGCAGGGTCTCGCGGGTCACCTCGATGGTGGCCACCCTGCCGTCGTGGACGACGCGCACGACGTGCTGGGTGCGGGTGGACAGCGTCTTCTTCAGGTCCTCGGCGTCGCGGCGGAGCTGCTGCTCGGACTGCTTGTCCAGCAGGGGGTCGCCGGCGGCGGGGTGCTCGGCCTGGAAGCTCTGCGCCAGGTGCTCGACGAGGCGGTCGTCCCAGTCGGCGCCGCCGAGCTCGTGGTCGCCGTCGGTGCAGACGACCTCGATGTCGCCGTCCTTGAGGGTGATGATGGTGGTGTCGAACGTGCCGCCGCCGAGGTCGTACACGAGGATCGTGTGGTCGGAGCCGGGGTTGAGCACGCCGTAGGTGATGGCCGCGGCGATGGGCTCGGAGACGATGTCGATGACGTTGAGCCCGGCGATCTGCCCGGCCTTGCGGGTGGCGTCGCGCTCGGCGGCGCCGAAGTAGGCGGGGACGGTGACGACGACGTCCTCGACGGTCTCGCCGGTGGCGGTCCTGGCGTCGTCGGCGAGCTTGCGCAGGACGAAGGCCGAGATCTCTTCCGGCGTGTACGGGCGGCCGTGCCGGACTCGGGGAACGTCCTGCCCCATGTCCCGCTTTATCCGGCTGACCACCAGGTCCGGCTCCAGCACCGCGCTGTCCTTGGCGGTCGCGCCCACCACCACGTTGTCGGGGGACTCGAAGAACACCACGGACGGCGTGGTGTCGGTGCCCTCCAGGTTGCGCAGCACGGTCGGGCGGCCGACGTCGTCCACATAGGCGATGCAGGAATACGTCGTGCCGAGGTCGATCCCGTAAACAGCCATCGCCTACTCGCTCTCCTTTTCCTTGCCGCTGTCCTCTTCGGCGTCCCCGCCGTCCCGGCGGTCCGTGTCCCGGCCGTCCGTGTCGTCCCGGCCGTCCCCGCCGTCATCGTCGGACGGCGCGTCCGCCGTCTCGGCCCCGTCCGCCCCGGCGGAGTCCTCTTCGGGGGCCGGATCGCCGTCCTCGCCCTCCGAGGCCCTGCCGATGATCACCGACGCCTTGCGCAGCACGCGGTCGCCCGTGGTGAAGCCGTCGGCGAGGACCTCCACGACCGTGCCGTCCTCGGCCGCGGGGACGGCGCTCGTGCCCGCGGGGCGGTGCAGGGCGGGGTCGTAGGCGTCGCCGGGCCGGACCGACAGCCGCTCGGCGCCCGCGCGGCCGAGGACCTCGGCCACCTCGTCGGCCATCGCGGCGAGCAGCGGGCCCGCGAACTCGGGGGACGGCGGGTCGTCGGAGCGCCAGCGCGCCGCCACGCGTGTCGCCGTGTCGTGGAGGCGGTAGAGCGCCGTGCGGACCGGCGCCAGGGCCTCCTGGAGGATGCCGTGCCGCAGTTGCTGGTTCTCGGCGTGCAGGCGGTCGATGACCTGCTCGCGGTGGGCGGCGCGCTCGTGGTCGCGCCGCAGCGTCTCGGTGAGCGCGTCGAGCCGCCGGGTCAGCTCCTCGATCTGCCGCGCCGGCTCCGTGACCTCGGCGCCCGCCGCGGCGTCGGGGCCGGTGCCGTCCGCGGAGGTGGCTGCCGTGGTCACGCGCGGCTCTGGGGGCGGCATCTATCTCCTTGTGCGGAAATACAGGAATTCCTGACGGCAGTTACTCTAGCCATCAATGCCTCCGCCTGGTAGAGATTCACGTGTCCGGTAATGGGACGTATGTCGTAGTTCTTGGCGCTCTTTCGAACACCCTTCGGAGTGCCCCCCGGCGAGTACGTATATCGGGGGCCGCCTGCTCCGCACCCGGTTTTCCGGCGAAGAGACCGGAATCACAGGTGTCCCAAACCACAAATTCCACGTTTACCGGTAAACGCGCGCGAAACCCGGCGAGAACCCCGAAACCACGCTCCGCCCCGCGCGGCGCCCCGCCGCCGCGTCCGCCCTGGCCGGGCCGCCCGCCGCCCCGCCCGTGCCGTCCGGAACCCGCGCCGCACCGTACCGTCACCGCACCGTCGGCCGCGCACCCCTGCCGCCGATCAATTAGGACACCCATAATTGAGTCATGACATATCGGGTACTGATCATCGAGCACGAGGCCGACGCCGGCCTCGGGTTCTTCGGCGAATGGCTGACCGAGGCCGGCATCACCCCCGAGGTCGTGCGGCCCTCCCGCGGCGAGGAGCTCCCCGACGGCCCGCTCCCGCACGGGCTGATCGTGCTCGGCGGGGCCCCCTCGGCCTGGGACGACGAGGGGCACCCCTGGCTCCCCGCCATCCGTGACCTGATCAGGCGTTCGGTGGAGGCGTCCGTCCCCACCCTCGGCATCTGCCTCGGCGCCCAGCTCATGACCCTGGCCCTGGGCGGGCGGGTCGAGCGCGGCGCCGCGGGGCTGGAGATCGGCTTGTGCCGGATCGCGCCGCTGCCCGCCGCCGCGGACGACCCCCTGATGGGACGGCTGCCCGCCGGCCCGAAGGTCGTGCACTACCACCAGGACGCCATGACCGCCCTCCCCGAAGGGGCGGTGCCGCTGGCCACCGGCGACCCCTACCCCAACCAGGCGTACCGGTTCGGCGAGCGTGCCTGGGCCGTGCAGTTCCACCCCGAGGCGTCCCCCGAGGTCTTCTCCGACTGGATGACCGTCACCGGCGCCACGCTGACCGCCGCCGGGCACGACCCGCGCGCCCTGGACACCGAGGTCGCCGCCGCGGGCGCCGAGCTGAGCGCGACCTGGCGCCCGTTCGCCGAGGCGTTCGCCGCCGTCGTACGCGCTTGGCCGCCCAACTCCCCGGAACGCCGCGAAACAGTGCGCAACCGCTGACGACGAACACCGGGCCACCGGTTACGTTGGCGTTGTGAACGCCGAGTCCCGCATCCAGACGACGGCCGGGCGCCTGGCCCGGCTCGGCTTCGCGGACGCCGCCCGTGCCGGACGGCTGCTGGACGGCCTCGGCCCCGAGGCCGCCGGCGACATGGGCCTGCTCACGGCCCTGGTCGGCGCGGCCGACCCCGACCTCGCGCTGACCTCCCTCAGCCGCCTGGCCGAGCGCGACCCCGGCGTGCTCGGCGCGATGCGCGCGGACCCGGGCCTGCGGGCCCGGCTGGTCGGCGTCCTCGGCCTGTCGGCGGCGCTCGGCGAGCACGTCGTGCGCCACCCCGGGCACTGGAAGGCGCTCGAAGGTGAACAGGCGCTCCAGCGCCCACCCGAGCGTGACGTGCGGGCCGCGCTGCTGGAGTCCGTCGGCGCCGACCCCGCCGACCCCGAGCCCCGCGCCCCCCGCGGCGGCACCGAGGTCATGTCCGCCCTGCGCGTCGCCTACCGGGGCAGGCTGCTGCACCTGGCCGCGCGCGACGTCACGGGCGCCGCCTCCTTCTCCCAGGTCACCGCCGAGCTGTCCGGCCTGGCGGGCGCGGCGCTGGAGGCCGCGCTCGCCATCGCCAGGGCCGAGGTCCCCGAGGGCGCCGACGCCCGCCTCGCCGTGATCGGCATGGGCAAGTGCGGCGCCCGCGAGCTCAACTACATCAGCGACGTCGACGTCGTCTTCGTCGCCGAGCCCCGCGAGGGCGTGGACGAGACCAAGGGGCTCCAGGCGGCGACGCGCCTCGCCCAGGCCATGATGCGCGCCTGCTCGGCGAGCACCCCCGAAGGGGCGCTGTGGGAGGTGGACGCGGCGCTGCGGCCCGAGGGCAAGGCCGGGCCGCTGGTGCGCACGATGGCCAGCCACCTGGCGTACTACCGCAGGTGGGCCAAGACCTGGGAGTTCCAGGCCCTGCTCAAGGCGCGCCCGGTCGCCGGCGACCTGGAGCTCGGCGGCGAGTACGTCGCCGCGGTGGACGAGATGGTCTGGCAGTCCTCCGCCCGCGACCACTTCGTCGAGGACGTCCAGGCGATGCGCCGCAGGGTCGAGGCCCACATCCGCGCCGGCGAGGCCGACCGCCAGATCAAGCTCGGCCCCGGCGGCCTGCGCGACATCGAGTTCGCCGTGCAGCTCCTCCAGCTCGTCCACGGCCGCACCGACGCCCTGCTGCGCCGCCGCGCGACGCTGCCCGCGCTCGCCGCGCTCTCCCGGGGCGGCTACGTCGGCAGGGACGACGCCAAGGCGCTCGCCGAGGCGTACATCTTCCTGCGCAAGGTGGAGCACCTCATGCAGCTCCACAACCTGCGCCGCACGCACGTGCTCCCCGAGGACGAGGCCGGCCTGCGCCGCATCGGGCGCGCGCTCGGCATGACCGTGGACCCGGTGGGCGAGTTCACCACCCGGTGGAAGCGCCACGCCATGGAGGCCCGGCGGCTGCACGAGAAGCTGTTCTACCGTCCGCTGCTCCAGGCCGTCGCCCGCCTGCCGGGAGACGAGGCCCGGCTGACGGCCGCCGCCGCCACCGCGCGCCTGTCCGCGCTCGGATACGCCGACCCCGACGGCGCGCTGCGGCACATCGCCGCGCTGACCAGCGGCGTCACCCGGCGCGCCGCGATCCAGCGCACGCTGCTGCCGGTCATGCTCGGCTGGTTCGCCGACGCCCCCGACCCCGACGCGGGCCTGCTCGGGTTCCGCCAGGTCAGCGACAAGCTCGGCACCACCCCGTGGTACCTGCGGTTGCTGCGCGACGAGACCGCCGCCGCCGAGCGCATGGCCCGCCTGCTCGGCACCAGCCGCTACGCCACCGGCCTGCTGCTGCACGCGCCGGACGCCGTGGCCATGCTGGGGTCGGAGGCCGAGCTGGCGGCACGCCCCAAGGAGGCGCTGGCCGGCGAGCTGGCCGCGTCCGTGCGCCGCCACGCCGAGGACGCCGAGGCCGCCGTCGACGCGGTGCGCGCGCTGCGCAGGCGCGAGCTGCTGCGCATCGCCGTCGCGGGGCTGGTCGGCGGCGCCGGCGTCGACGAGGTCGGCCGGGCGCTGTCGGAGCTGAACGACGTCACCATCCAGGCCGCGCTGGACGCCGCGACCCACAAGGTCGCGGTGGAGCGCCGCGGGCCGCTGCCCACCCGTTTCACCGTGATCGCCATGGGCCGGCTCGGCGGCTACGAGTGCTCCTACGGCAGCGACGCCGACGTCATGTTCGTGCACGCGCCGGTCGAGGGCGCCGGCGAGAAGGACGCCACCGACGCGGCGCACGCCGTCGCCAACGAGCTGCGCCGCCTGCTGGCGCGGCCCGCGCCCGACCCGCCCCTGCACATCGACCCCGACCTGCGCCCGGAGGGCCGCCAGGGCCCGCTGGTGCGCTCCCTGTCCTCCTACGCGGCCTACTACCGGCGCTGGTCCTCGCCGTGGGAGTCGCAGGCCCTGCTGCGGGCCCGCTACTCCGCCGGCGACGCCGCGCTGGGCGCGGAGTTCATGGCGCTGATCGAGCCGCTCCGCCACCCGCCGGGCGGCATCGGCGAGGACGCGGTGCGCGAGATCCGGCGGCTGAAGGCCCGCATGGAGGCCGAGCGGCTGCCGCGCGGCGCCGACCCGCTGCTGCACACCAAGCTCGGCAGGGGCGGGCTGGCCGACGTGGAATGGCCGGCGCAGCTCATCCAGCTCCGGCACGCCTACGCGGTGCCCGGGCTGCGCACCACGCGCACGCTCGCGGCGCTGCGCGCCGCCGCCGAGGCCGGGCTGCTCGCGGAGCCCGACGAGGAGGTGCTCGCCGAGGCGTGGCGGTTCGCCTCGCGGGTCCGCGACGCCATCATGCTCGTGCGCGGCCGCGCGGGGGACAGCATTCCCGCCGACGTACGCGAGCGCGCCATGATCGCCCGCGCGCTCGGCTACCCGCCCGACGGCTCGGAGGACTTCGTCGAGGATTACCGCAGGGCCACCCGCCGCGCCAGGGCCGTCACCGAGCGCGTCTTCTACGGCGCGGACTGACCTCGGCGGCTTGACCGACTGGGTACCTTTGTGGGGTCGAGTCGGCGAAGCGGCGGAGGACGACCGTGCCCCTTTCTGAGTATCTTGCGGGTTTACGCGGTCAGGTGGGCAACGCCTTGCTGCTCCTGCCGTCGGTCAACGCCTTCGTCTTCGACGACGAGGGGCGGCTGCTGCTGGCCCGGCACAGCGAGCAGGGCGACGTGTGGTCCGCGCCCGGGGGCATCGTCGAGCCCGACGAGCCGCCCGCCGAGGCCGTGGTGCGCGAGACGCGCGAGGAGGTCGGGCTCGACGTCCGCATCCGCGGCCTGATCGGCGCCTACGGAGGCCCCGGGTTCCGCACCACCTACCCCAACGGCGACCAGGTGGCGCACGTCATCACCGTCTACGGCTGCACCGCCGAGGGCGGCACGCCCGTCCCCGACGGCGTCGAGATCGCCGAGGTCCGCTGGGTCACCGAACCGGAGGCCGCCGCCCTTCCCACGCCGTCCTGGCTGCCGCTCGTGCTGCCCGACTGCTTCGCGTGGTGGCGGTCCGCCCGCCAGACCTGGAGCCCCGTCTCCTGACCAGCTCGCCCGCGCGGGCGATGGTCTGGTAATCCGGTGCTTGATATGGTCCCCTCGGAGTAGCCATGGCCGACAAACGCTATCGACGTCCTCTCGCGGAGCAACTCGATCATTTGTTTCGCTCCGTGCGCCAGCCCGACGGCACCACCTACAGCTACGAGCAGGCGGCGCGAGAGATCACCCGGCGTGGCACTCCCGTCTCGCACACCACCCTGTGGAAGCTGCGCACCGGCAGGACCGACGACCTGTCGGTGAGCCACCTGGTCGCCATCGCCGACTTCTTCGGCGTCGAGCCCGCGTACTTCTTCGACGACGCCTACGCCGCGCAGGCCAACGTCCGGCTGGAGCTGCTGCCCGCCATGAAGGACGCGGGCGTGCGCAGGATCGCCATGCGCGCCGCCGGTCTGTCGCACTCCAGCATCGAGAACATCGCCAACATGATCGCCCACCTGCGCACGCTCGAAGGGCTCCCGCCGGACTGCGCCGCCGCGCCGCCGCCGCAGGAGCCCGCCGGGAGCGTTCCGCCGGAGGACTCCCGCCCCGGCTGACCGGCGGCCCTCCGCGAGGAGGACGGCCGCCCGGCGGGCCCGCGCCTATCCGCGCGAGGGGTCCATCGCCGCGGCGGGCGGGCGCCGCCACAGGTCTCTGAGCGTGTCCGACAGCAGCACCAGCCACGCGGCGTCCGACTCCAGGTCGTCCCCGCCGCGCGTCGGGATCGGACACGGGTCGGCGGCGGGGGAGGCGTGCGCCTTGCGGCGCAGCGCGTCCGCGATCAGGGCCGCCTGCGCCTCGGCCTCCAGCGCCGTCCCCGACAGCCCCGCGGCCCGTCCCGCCGACTCGGCCGCCTCCGCGACGCCGCGGTCGTAGTACGGGCCGAGCTGCACGATGCCGTCCCGGATCTCGACCACGCGGCGGTAGTAGCCGCGGTGCGTCGGGCGCAGGCCGAGCGCGTCGCGCAGCCGGGACATCGGCACGCGGGTCAGCGCCAGGTCGGGGAACGCCTCGTTGAGCGCGGACCACAGCGGGCTGAGCCGCCGGTAGGCGCGGCGGTGGCGCCGCCATACCGGGATGGCGGCGATCATGTCGGTGACGGCCAGGTAGCCGACCCCGACGATGGCGGTGATGATCCCGACGAACACCAGCCACAGGTAGGAGGTGTTGAGCGGGCGCAGGAAGGCGGGGTCGGTGGCGGTCGCGGCCTGGACGAGCGCGACGGAGATCTTCGCGACGGCGGCGCAGAGCAGCGAGCCCTGCGCGACCGCCAGGACCTTCAGCCCGCGCTTGAGCTGCGGGCGGGCGCTGGCCCGCGAGAACGTCGCCGAGGAGCGCAGGTTCAGCGCCAGCGCGTACCCCTGGTAGCCGAGCGCGGCGAGCACGAACACGGTCGCGTGCGGGTCGTCGCCGTTGGCCAGGTCGGCCGGGGCGGCGCGCACGGGCTCCGGGGCGAGCAGCCAGGCCGTCACCATCACGCCCGAGGCGGCCCCGAGCAGGACCAGCCGCGCGCGCAGCCGGCCCCGCGCCGCCACGCCGTGCACCGAGTAGGTGAAGAACGCCATCAGGAAGTACGCGCACAGCACCGTGAGCAGGTTCACCGCCAGCTTGGCGAGGCCCGCGCCGGCCTGGTCGACCGCCGTCCTGAGCACCGGGACGTTCAGGACGGCCGCGAGCGCGATGCACAACACGAACGCGCCCATGGCGCGCAGGGGGAGATCCTCCGGCGCGCGCCAGACCTGGACGAGCTTGTTGAGCACCCCGAGGAAGGCCAGGGTGCTGAGGATTCCCAAGGCGAGCTGGCTCACAGCCACCCCTTGTGGTTGGCCAGGGAGGCGCGCATCCGCTCCAGGGCGTCGTCGTCCTCCGACGAATGGTGGGTGACGTTGAGGACGCTCGCCCACTCCAGGATGATCGTGGCGATCAGCTCGGCCTCACGCTCGTACTTGGTGTCGTAGCAGGTGCGCCGCAGCACGCGGCCTCCCGCCGTGAGGCCGGGCGTGATGGCCTCGCCGTCGGCGGGCTCGTCGCTCGGGTGCTCGGCGATCATGTGACCGATCTCGTGCAGGACGATGTGGTCCTGGTGGGGACGGGTGGTCTCCTGCTGGTAGTAAATGAAATCGGTCGAGTCCGTCATGAACCACAGCCCGAAAGGGCCGGGGATGTCAATGGGATATGCGACCAGCCGAATGTCGCGGCCCCGGCGTTCCGCCAGCCGCGCGCACAGCTCTCTCACATCGAGCGGCGGGCGGATGTCCAGCTCTCTGAGCAGGCGACGGCACTCTCTGCGCAGCGCCCTCTCTCTCATGGGCACGATTCTTTAGACTGCGACGCGGTAGTTCAACCCGAACGCCGGGATGTGCTCCGTAATGGACGCCGAAATGAAATCGCCCTGACATGCGCCTTCACCGGGCCGGGCGTCGGCGCTATTCCGGACGTGGCGGCGGCACGTGCGCGACGCCGTCCTTGACGACGAGCAGCGGGCGGCGCAGGGCCTCGACGCCGGTGAGCGCGTCCCCGTCCGTCACCAGCAGGTCGGCGCGCAGTCCCTCGGCGATCCTGCCGGTCTCGCCGCCGATGCCGAGCGCGTCGGCGGCGTCGGCGGTGGCCATCTCGATGATCCGCTCGTGGGAGAAGCCCAGCTCCTCGTAGAGGGTGAAGCTGCCGGCGAAGTCGTCGAAGACCGAGCCGGGCAGGCCCGCGTCGGTGCCCATCACGAGGCGGACGCCGAGGTCGCGCATCCAGGGCAGGCGGCTCTGCAGCAGCGCGGCGCGCTCCTCGCCGATCCAGCGGGCCATGGCCCGCCAGCCAGGGCTGGTGGTGGGGCAGACGGCGATGCCCCGGGAGGCGATCAGCGCCGCGACGTCCTCGCGCGGGTCGTAGGCGTCGCCGGTGAGCCAGGTGCAGTGCTCGATGGTGTCCACGCCCGCGGCGGCGGAAGCGGCGATGGCCTCGGTGCCGTGCGCGTGGGCGGCGACGGGCAGGCCGAGCCGGTGGGCCTCCTCGACGGTGGCGCGGACCTGCTCGGGGGTGAACTGCGACTCCGACATCCCGGCCCCGCCCGAGGTGGTCTGCCCGCCGCTCACCATCAGCTTGACCAGGTCGGCCCCCTGCTCGGCGCGGGCCCGCACGGCCGCGCGTAACGCGGCCTCGTCCCCGACCTCGCCGCCGAGGTACCAGCAGTGCCCGCCGGGGACGGTGAGCGGCGGGCCGGCGGCCAGCACGCGCGGCCCGCGCAGCAGGCCGGCGGCGATGGCGTCGCGCAGGCGCAGGGACAGGCCGCCCCGGTCGCCGAGGTCCCTGACCGTGGTCACGCCGCTGTCGAGCAAGCGGCGCGCGCGGTCGGCCATGCCGAGGAACAGCGAGAGGTCGTCGGCCTCGCGGACCTTGCCCATGCCGTCCATGCTCGCGTCGAAGACCAGGTGCACGTGGCAGTTGATCAGGCCGGGCAGCAGCGTGCCGCCGGGGTAGTCGTGGCGCGGGGTGCCGGGCGGGGCCAGGGCCTCGACCCGCTCGCGCGGCCCCGCCGCCCGGATGAGTCCCTCGCCGACGAGTACGGCCCCGTCGCGGACCGGGCCGTCCGGGGTGGCCGTGACGAGCAGGCCGGCGGTGACCAGCATTCCCACGAAGCGCTCCTTCGGTCGTGTCCCGGCGGTGGGGCGGTGCCGTCGCGGCGTCCCTTGATCTTCGTGTGATCTTCGGGCGCGGCCATACTGCCACATCCGTTCGCTTTACAGCCAGGACGACAGGTACCTCGATGAGCGACATTTCCACTATGAAAATGATGCGGCGCGAACGAACGCGCTCTATCACTTCACGATTACAGAAGTCCCTTCTCATCATCCCCGGTTGACGTCCAGTCGGAGGTCGTGAAAGGCTCCCGGTGATGCGTATCCGGGGGTGCCGTCGTTCCGCGGCCGTCGCGTCCGCCTCCTATCGCGGGCCTCGGCGGCAGGAATCGTGTCGTGGCCGATTCCCGGTATTTCCCGCGTTTCACCATGAGGCCGCCTCACGGCCATGGGACCAGGGGGTTCGCGCGAGTGCTCCGAGTGTTTCCTGAAACCGCGGCCCGCGAGGCCGCGGGCCGCTTCCGTGACGTCCCGCCGAGGCGCTCTCTCTAGGCCGCCGGCGATGCCACACGTGTTCCGCCTCCTCGGACCGGTCGAGGCCGGGCTCTCAGGGAAGGCCGTCAACCTGGGCGGCCGCATGCGCCGCACGCTGCTGCTGTCACTCCTGCTCAACATGAACCGCCCGGTCAGCCTCGACTGGCTCTCGGAGGCCCTGTGGGACAGCGAGCCCCCGCAGTCCGCCACGGCGAACCTGCGGACGTACGCGGGCGGGCTGCGCCGCGTGCTCACCACCGAGATGAAGGGCGTCGGCATCGTCGCCTCCGACCGCGCCTACCAGCTCGTCGCGTCCCCGGCCAAGCTCGACCTGACCAGCTTCGAGAAGCTCACCACCGAGGCCAGGACGGCGCTCGCCGGCCGCCGCCCCGACGTCGCGGTCCAGCGGTTCGACGACGCGGTCGCCCTGTGGCGCGGCCCGGCCGGCGACGGCCTGGCGTACGGCAAGCCGCTCGCCGCGCGCCTGACCGTCCTGCACGAGCAGCGCCTCACCGCGCTTGAGGACCGCGCCGAGGCGCGGCTCACGCTCGGCCGGCACTCCGAGGCCGTGGCCGACCTGCGGCTGCTGGTCGGGGAGCAGCCGCTGCGCGAACGGGCCTGGGCTCTGCTCATGCGCGCCCTGTACGGCGCGGGCGACGCGGCCGGCGCGCTCGGCGCCTACGCCGAGGCACGCGACCACCTGGCCGGGCAGCTCGGCCTGGAGCCGGGGGAGGAGCTGCGGCGCATCCACCAGGCCGTCCTGCACCGCGACCCCGCGCTCGCCCCCCTCGCCCGCCAGCCGGCCCACGTCTCCGCGACCCCCTGCACCCCGGCCCCGCGCCAGCTCCCGCGCCCGGGCCTGCTGGTCGGCCGCGACGCCGAGGCGCGCTTCCTGGAGGAGGCGCTCACGCCGTCGGGCGCGGTCCCGCCGGTGGCGGCCGTCAGCGGGCCGATCGGAGTCGGCAAGTCGGCGCTGGCCCTGCGGGTCGCGCACGCGGTGTCCTCGCGGTTCCCCGACGGGCAGCTCTACGTCGACATGGCCGGCGCCTTCCAGCAGGAGCGCGCGGTCACCCCCCGGCAGGCCGTCACCTGGTTCCTGCGCGCGCTCGGCGACCCCGCCCCGGGGGAGCCGAGCCTCGGCGAGGCCAGCACGCGCCTGCGGTCCCTCACCTCGGGCCTGCGCGTGCTCTTCGTGATCGACAACGTCGCCGGGGCCTCCCAGGTGCGTCCCCTGCTGCCCGCCGGGCCCGGCTGCGCGGTGCTGATCACCAGCAGGCGGGTGCCGGCCCTCGACCACGCCGAGCACCTCACGCTCGGCGCGCTCACCCCCGAGGACGCCGTCGCCGTGCTGGCCGGGCACGCGGGCGCCGCGCGCGTGGCGGCCGAGCCGGACGCCGCCGCCGAGATCGCCCGCCGCTGCGAGCACCTCCCGCTCGCCCTGCGCGCCGCCGGCGCCCTGCTGGCCGCGCGTCCCGACTGGCCCGTGGAGCGGCTGTCCGCCCGGATGGCCCGCGGCCTGTGCGAGATCCTCGACAACCGGGACGGCGAGCACAACATCCGCGACCGGCTGTGGGGCAGCTTCGAGCTGTTCCGCCGCACCGACCCCGAGGCCGCGCGCCTGCTGTGGACGATCACCTACCTGCCGGGCACCGAGGTCACCGTGACCCAGGCCGCGGACATGCTGCGCGCGCCCGCGGGCACCGCCCAGCGGGCCCTGGACCGGCTCGCCGACGAGCACATGCTGCGCCGGGTGGCGCCCGGCCGCTACGAGATGGTCGGCCTGCTGCGCATCCTCGTGCCCCGCGACCCGTCGTGAAAGGCCCGCCCGGCGACCCCTGAACCCCTGGTCCCCGCCCGCCGGACGGTCCATGATCGGGCTTACCCCCCGACGATTGGACACACGGTGCGAAGAACCGTCCCGATCCTGGCCGCCCTGCTGGGCGTCCTGATCTCCCTGCTGCCCGCCGTCCCCGCCGCGGCCGGCCCCGCCCCGCTCGCCTGGGCGCCCTGTCCGGAGGACGCGACGGTCCAGTGCGCGAGCCTGACCCTGCCGGTGAACTGGGACGCCCCGCGCGGCGCCGCCTTCCGCATGGCGGTGGCCCTCCGGCCGGCCGCCGATCCCTCCGCCCGGGTCGGCACCCTGGTCATCAACCCCGGCGGCCCCGGCAACTCCGGCGTCGACGCCGTGCTGACCAACTGGCTCGGCCTGAGCCCCGAGCTCCTGCGCCGCTTCGACGTCGTCGGCTTCGACCCGCGCGGCGTCGGGCGCAGCAACCCGGTGCTGTGCTCGCTGCGGCTGGCCATGGCGGCCCCCGACCCGCTGATGGCCGACCAGGCGGCCTTCGACCGGCGGCTCGCCTACAACGCCCGCTACCGCGACGACTGCCGCGCCCGCACCGGGCCGCTGTACGACCGGGTGGACAGCGCGAGCGTCGTCCGCGACCTCGACGCGCTGCGCGCCGCGCTCGGCGAGCCCAAACTGACCTTCTACGGCGTCTCCTACGGCACGCTCATCGGCCAGCTCTACGCCGAGCGCTTCCCCGGCCGGGTGCGCGCGCTGGCGCTGGACAGCAACATGGACCACAGCCTGGGCACCACCGCCATGCTGGACACCGACACCTGGACCACCCAGGACTCCTTCGACCAGTTCGCCGCCTGGTGCGCCCGGTCGGCGGACTGCGCGCTGCACGGCCGCGACGTGCGTGCGCTGTGGCGTGACCTGCTGGAACGCGCCGGGCGCGGCGAACTGCCCGACCCGACGGCGCCGGGCGCGCCGCTGGCCCCGATCATGCTCATCTACCAGGTGTTCAACGCCTTCTACGCCCCCGACTGGCCCGCCGTGGCCGACCTGCTCCACGCCCTCGACACGGGCGCGCCCGCGCGGACGGCCGCCGCGCCGGCCGAGGAGCCCGAGGACGAGGTGTTCAACGACGCCACCCAGGTGGTCTGCCAGGACTTCCTGCTGCCGATCCGCGACCACCGCGAGTTCGCCCGCCACCTGCGCCGGCTGGAGACCATCGCTCCCGACATGCGCATGAGCCCGGTCTCGGTCGCGCTCACCGTCGCCTGCCTCGGCCAGCCCGCGCCGGTCCCGAACCCGCAGCACCGCCTGCGCGTGGACGGCACCCCGCCGCTGCTTCTCGTCAACGGGCGGCACGACCCGGCCGCCGGGTACCCGTGGGCGCTGAGCACGGCCCGGCAGATCGGCGACGAGGCCAGGCTGCTGACCTACGACGGCGCCGGGCACGGCATGTACGGCCGCACCCCCTGCGTCACCGGGGCCGTCGACCGCTACCTCGTCTCCCGCGCCCTCCCGGCGCCGGGCGCGCACTGTGCCCCGGCGCCCGTGGCGGGGCCCGCGCCGTCACCGGCCCGAGCCGGCCTGACCGCGCGCCCCGGCGCTCTGCCGCCGGGCCTGGCCGCCGCGGCCCTCGCGAGGTAGCGCCGCGCGTGGTGCCGGGCCGGCGGGGGCCCGGCGCCACACGGCCTCACGGGCCGGCCGAGTGGCCGGTCGCGCCGTCGATGCGCTCGCGCAGCAGGTCGGCGTGCCCGTTGTGCCGCGCGTACTCCTGGATCATGGTGGAGTAGACCCAGCGCAGGCTCATCTCGATCCCCCGGCGCGGGTCGAGGAAGGTCTCGTCCAGGGAGCGGCCGGAGGTCGTCGCGCGCACGGCCTCGATCTCGCGCAGATAGGCGGCGTAGTCCGCCTCGGCGTCGGCGCCGTCCACGTCGAACTCGGCGTCGAGGTCGTCGTCGGAGCAGTACAGGTAGCCGGGCCGCTGCCCGTCGAACCGCGTGCGGAACCAGTCGCGCTCGACCTCGGCCATGTGGCGGAGCAGCCCGAGCAGCGTCAGCCGCGAGGGCGGCACGGCGCGTTCCCTGAGTCTGTCCTCCGGGAGGCCGGAGCATTTCCACAGCAGCGTCTGCCGGTGCTGGTCGAGCCACGCCTCGGCCAGCGCCCGTTCGTCCCGGGCGGTCGCGGCGGCGTGGGAGAAGTGGGCGTTGGCCGGGCTGACGGGGGGCGCGGTCCAGGTCACCGCGCCATCATGCCGCGCGTCTCTGTGGATATGCCACGCTAAATCGCGCTAAGACACTAAAGAGCAGGAAATCGGCGGAAGAAAACGGCATCCTGGACATCTGATGAGGTCGCATCCGGGGGGAGCCTCTCGTGCCGCATATTCGCGTATATAGCGCATGTACCCCTGATGTAGCGGCTTGATCTACGTTCGTTACGGTGCTTTCCGACCGAGTCGAGGTCCGTCGATGATGGGTTATGTGGCCGCGGGGGCCGGATCCCTCGCTGGTGTCGTGTTCGGGGTGTCCTCGATCAGCAAGGCACGGTGCGGGGCCGCTTTCTCCACCTTCACCGGCGCCATGGGCGCGCTGCCCTTCGTGCCGTACGGCTGGGAGCGCCGTGTCGCGCTCGCGATCGTGGTCGCGGAGGCGCTGGTGGCCGTGACCTCGCCGCTCGTCCTGCCGCGCATGCTGCTGGCCAAGACGCCGTACGTGCCCCTGCTCCCGGCGCTGTGGGCGGTGGTCGCCGTCCTGCTGCTGGGCGTCGCGGGCCTGGTGTTCCTCGCCCGGGAGCGGGGCCCGCGCCCCCGCCCCACCGGCACGGCGGCGTGCGCGGCGACCACCCGCCGCATCCTGCGCAAGTTCGCGCTGGCCGCCATCGCCTCGATCGGGGTGGTGAGCGGGATCGTCGCGCGGCCCGGCGACCCCGACCTGGTCGGCGGCGTGCTGGCGAGCCTGGCGGGCGCCGCGATCGCCTCGCTGTTCATCTACTTCGACGACATCGCCGAGGTGTTCGCGCTCAACCGCGTCCCCCACTCCACCGGCGACCGCGAGTGATCCCTCTGCCGTCCGGCATCCGGGCAGGTCATCGGGCGTATACGCGTGTATCTCGTATATACGTGCGCGTATATCGACCCCCTCTAGGGTTGTCCCTGACGGTCGGCCGTCAGGAGGAACGTCGATGGGAACGCCTGCGCGGATCCACTGAGGCAGGTGCATCACGGGTGCGGCACCTGCGGCGACGGCCGACGTGGCCGGCCGTCGCCGATTTCAGGTGAACGGCCCCCTTCCCACGGAAGGCGGGCCAATGCCCTCCGCCGTCCCGCGCGCACGCGAGGACGGCGGAGGGTGGCCGCCCCCGCGGCCGTCGGAGTCCGTCACCCGCTTCGCCGTCCGTGACAACCGATCGGCCCGCCGCGACGTCAGTTCAGTGCGGCCACAGGCTCGGCGCGGCCACCGTCGCGAAAGTGCGTGTCCACGTGTCCACACTCGCGGGTGATCTCATGAACTCGGTCTACATCGACCTGGCGATCGGCCTGGTCATCGCGTTCCTGCTCTTCTCCCTGCTGGTCAGCGGCGTGAACGAGGGCATCGTCCGCCTGCTCGGCATCCGGGGCAAGTTCCTGTGGGCCTACCTGCGGGACACCCTCGACGGGCCGGACGGCAAGAAGTCCTGGATCCCCGGCACCCTCGCCGAGGTCTTCGCCCGGCTCCCCTTCAGCAAGGACGCCCGGCCGGTCTTCAGCCCCCTCCCGGCGCCCGTCCAGAGCACGGCCACCACCTGGTCCGGGCGGCTGTACGAACGGCTGCGCGAGATCGACCACCGCAAGGACGGCAGGACCAGCATCGCCTCCATCCCGCCGCCGCGCTTCAGCGTGGCGATCATGGAGATCGTCGCGGGGGAGGGCGGGGTCACCGCGTTCCTGGAGAAGCTCAAGGCCGACGGCAGCCCGCTGTACGGGCCGCTCAAGGGCGTGTGGGACGCCGCGCACGGCGACCTGGACGCCTTCCGCAAGGGCGTGGAGGACTGGTTCGACGGCGAGATGCGCCGGCTGACCATGCTCTACCGCCGGTACGTCAAGTGGGTCATCGCCGCGCTCGGCCTGGCCGTCACGCTGCTGTTCAGCCTGGACTCGCTGGAGTACGGCCGGGCGATCCTCACCGACAACGCCGTCCGCGCCCAGGTCGCGGTCCTGGCGGACGGCGGCACCGCGTCGCTGGAGTCCCTGCGCGACAAGTGCCCCGAGCACCCCGCCGACCCGTACGCCTGCGTCACCGAGGTGCTGTCCTCGCCCGCCTTCGTGAAGATCGTCGGCAACGCCCCGGTGTCGGTGACGATCCCCGACAGTGGGTCCCCGCGGTGGCGGTGGAACGGCGGCGAGTGGCTGCACCGCCTCGTCACCCCCGGCCACTGGCCGGGCTTCCTCGTCACGTTCGTCGCCGTGCTGTTCGGCGGACCCTTCTGGTGGGACATCTTCCGCCGCCTCACCGGCATCCGGTCCCGCGCGGGGGAGACCGCGAAGTGACGCGGACCGCCGTCCCTTATAGGTGATATGCAGGGCCCGTACCGAACATGGACAACAGGGTGTCACTTTTGGTGTTCGCGCGACTTCGGAACGTGTGCGTACCCCCGGCCGGTCGGGTAGGAGAGTCGTATCTCACTGCTCTGAGCGGCTTGGGGGGACGATGCGGCGTCTCGGGATACTCGGAACGGCCGGAGTGCTGTCGCTGAGCGCGCTCGCGCTCACCGGATGCGCGGACGAACAGCCGTCCAAGGTGGTGGCGCAGCCCGCCAAGGGGGGCAAACAGTCCGCGCAGGAGGCGCGCAAGGCGGCCGCCGCCACCGCGGCCAAGGCCAAGGCCAACGAGCTCGGCCAGATCCCGGTGCTGATGTACCACCGCATCGTGCCCAAGCCCGCTGGGACCGACGACCGGACCCCCGAGCAGTTCCGCACCGAGCTGGAACGCCTGGCGAGGGAGGGCTACGTCCCCATCACCGCCCGCGAGTACACCACCGGCAAGATCGCCATCCCGGCGGGGCGCCACCCCGTCGTGCTGACGTTCGACGACTCCTCGCCCTCCCAGCTCACCCTGGACGGCTCCGGAAAGCCCAAGCCCGACACCGCCGTCGGCATCCTCATGGACGTCGCCCGCAAACACCCGGGCTTCCGGCCGGTCGGCACCTTCTACGTCATCAAGGACATGTTCGGCACCTTCGGGGCCGAGGCGCAGGCGCAGACGCTCGGCTGGCTGCGCGACAACGGCTTCGACGTCGGCAACCACACGCGTGACCACCTCAACCTGCGCGGGCGCTCCCAGGACCAGGTGATGGGCCAGATCGCCGCCGGCCACAAGCTGATCACCGACCTGATCAGGACCGCGCCCGCGACGCTGGCGCTGCCCTACGGCAACCAGCCGAGCACCAAGAACTGGGCGATGCGCGGCGACGCCGGCAACGTCCACTACACGTACACCGGCGTCTTCCTCGCCGGGTACACCCCGGCGGCCTCGCCGTTCAGCAAGGACTTCGACCCGCTCGGCATCCCCCGCATCCGCGCCATGGACAAGGTCGGCGACTGCGCCCGCTTCTGCTCGACGGCCTGGCTGGACTGGCTGAACGCCCACCCGGAGGACCGCTACACCTCCGACGGCGACGTCAGGACCGTCGCGTATCCGAAGTTCAAGGGCCCCTACGTCGCCCCGCGCTTCACGAGCTACACGCTGCCGTACTGAGCGGGCACCTCACAGGGCGACCCGTTCGATCAGGACGGCCACGCCCAGCCCGGCCGCGCCGCTGACGGCCGCCACGCCGTAGCGTCCGCCGCGCCGGTCCAGCTCCTCGGCGCAGCCGCCCACCATGATCGCGCCGGTCGCGCCGAACGCGTGGCCCATCGCGATCGTGCCGCCGCCCGGGTTGAGCCGGTCGGGGCCCGCGGACAGGTCGCGCCGCAGGCGCAGGCACAGCGCGGCGAACGACTCGGCGAACTCGAACACGTCGACGTCGGAGGGCCGCAGTCCCGCCTTGGCGACGACCCGCTCGACGGCCTCCTGCCCGGCGGTGAGCATGAGCACCGGGTCGACGGCGGCCGTGGCCGTGGCGACCACGCGCGCCCGCGGCCGCAGCCCGAGACGCGCGGCGCGCTCCGCGGTGCCGAGCAGCAGCAGCGCCGCGCCGTCGGCGAGCGCGGGGGAGGTGCCCACGGTGTGCAGGTGGGAGATCTTCCCGGCCTCCGGGTAGGCGGCCAGCGCCACCTCGTCCTGCCCGGCCGTGCCGGCCTCCTCGAACGCGGGCGGCAGGGCGGCCAGCGTCCCCGCCGTGGTGTCCGCGCGGATCAGCTCGTCGCGGGCGAACGCCGTGCCGTCGGCGCGGGGCACCGGGATCACCGAGCCGGCGTGGTCGCCGCGGTCCCACGCGGCGGCGGCCTTGCGCTGGGTCTCCAGGCCGTAGGCGTCGAGCTCCTCACGGGTCCAGCCGTCGAGGGTGGCGTTGAGGTCGGCCGCGACGCCCATGTGGATGGCCCCGGTCCGCCGGACCGTCTCCGCGTCCGTCCACAGCGGGCCGCGGTCGCTGAACATCGGCACCCGCGAGACGCTCTCCACGCCGCCCGCCACCCCGAGGTCCAGGTCACCCGCGCGGATCCGCGCCGCGGTCTGGGCCACGGCGTCGGCGCCCGAGGCGCAGAAGCGGTTCAGCGTGCCGCCCGGGACGCCCTCGCCCCAGCCGGCGAGCAGGGTGGCGGTGCGGGCCAGGTTGGCGCCCTGCTCGTCCACCTGGGACGCCGAGCCCACGACGACGTCCTCGACGGCGGCGGGATCCAGGCCGGTGCGCTCGACCAGCGCCCGCTGAAGCAGGACGACCAGATCGACCGGGCTCATGTGGTGCAGGGACCCCCGGGGCGAGCCCTTGGCACGCGGGGTTCTGACGTAGTCGAGCACGTAGGCGTCGGGCACCCTACGCCGTCCTCTCTTTCCGGACATTTGTTCCGGCAACCGTAGTTGCGCGCCGACATGACGGGCAAGGTCACCGTCACGGCCGTCCTCAGCTTGCGCTCGACGCGGTTGGCGCAGGACGCGCAGGTCATGCCGCCGATCGAGAGCTCGACCACGTTCTGCCGGTCGTCGATGACGGAACCCATCACCGATCCTCCCGTCTCTCGATCAGTGACCGTGCCCGCCGGACCCGCCGGACCCGCCGGACCCGCCGTGCCCGCCCGGGCTCTCGGACGCGCCGGGCGTCGCCGGCGCGGCCTGGCCCGCGGTGACCGTGAAGGCGGCGGTGCGAACCTCGCCGCCGTGCCGGAAGTCCAGGAACAGGCGGTAGCTCCCGGCGCTCGGCGCCTCGACGTGGAAGGCGACGTCGGGGCCCGGCTTCGTGGTCCCGTCGCCGGGCTCGCCGTCGGGGTGGACGTGCAGGTAGGCCAGGTCGCCCGCGCGCAGCGCCACCAGGTGGCCGTACGCGCCGAGGTACGGCTGCAGATCGGTGACCGGGCGGCCGTCCTTGCGGACGGACAGCGTGAGCATGCTCGACCTGCCCGCCGTCAGGTCGCCGCCGAGGGTGACGGTGTAGCCGTCCACGGTGGCCGTGCGGGAGGCCGCGGGGAGAGGCCCCGGCGTGTAGGCGCCCGGCACGAACAGGTCGGCGCCGAGCGTGAGGGCCTCGCCGCCCTCGGGAGCGAAGTCGGCGAAGGCGCGGTAGGCCCCGGCGGCCGGGAGCGTGAGCGGCACCGACCAGACGCCGCCCCCGGCCTCGACCGGGTGCAGGTGCCGGAAGGTGGCCAGGTCGCGCGAGACCACGATGAAGTGGAGCTTCTTCTCGTGCTGGACCTGGTACGCCGTGACCGGCCTGCCGTCCGGGCCGGTCACCGTGAAGCGGTAGTCGGTGGTCTCGCCCGGCTCGATGGCCGCGCCGACGGGAGTGAGCGTGTAGCCGTTCTCGGACACCTGGAGCCCCCCGGGGGTATCAGCGGCGATCGGTGCGGCCGTACGGCCGGGGGCGGCGGCGTGCTCCGCCTCGGCGGGAGCGCCCAGCGGGCCCACGGCCCGGCCCGCGCCGAGCGCGCCGCCGAAGACGACGGCGAGCCCGAGCACGTAGGCCCCGAAGCGGGCAGGGGCGTTCATGGCCTGGCCGCCACGTGATAGCCCGCGGCCTCGACCGCGGCGACGATCTTCTCGGAGTCCAGCGGGCCGTCGCCGGACACGGTGAGCAGCCCGGTGGCCAGGTCGACGTCGACGGCGCCGACGCCCTCGACCTCGCCGACCTCCTCCTTCACCGAGCTGACGCAGTGTCCGCAGGTCATGCCCTCGACGGTGTAGGTGGCGGTGTTCATGTCATCTCCTTGGTCGTGAGGCGGGCGGTTTCCGTTGCCCGTCATATGTACGGCTACCCGGTTGGGGTACCTCGACACGCTCATGACCGTAATATACCCCCCCGGGGTTTGTCAAAGAGGTCTGGTGTGCCTGGCCGGCGCCGTCAGTGCAGGTCCAGGGCCATCAGCACGAAGAGGCCGACGAAGTGGCCCAGCACGACGAACACGATCAGGAAGATGAACACGAACTTGGCCGGGCCGTGTTCGAAGTGCCGGCCCTCGCGGAGCGGGGGCAACTGGGCGCGACGCTCGGCCAGGCGTTCTTCGAGGGGCTTGCGACCGAACACTGCACTGCCTTCCGCTCGACCGGACGGCCCCGTCGCGGGAGCCCGCGGGCGCCCGCCGCGGAGCGGTGCTCCGTGCGAAGGTCCGCGGGCGGGGGATGACGAGGCCTGACTTCCGTAAGGGTATCCGGCCCGGCCTGTGGTCCCTCCGGCGGAGGTGGGCGGGCGGGGCGACGCGGTGGACATGTCAGGTTGACGAGATATATCGTGTATAGGAGGCGCAGATACCGTACAGGCCATCGTTCACCAGGAGGACGGACCATGTCGAGCGACGCCGAGAACGCCAAGCACGTCAAGGGCGACGTGGACGCCAAGGACCTCGTCGCGACCCTCTTCGCCGCCGTCGCCGACCTCACCGGCGCCCTCACCAAGGGCATCATCAACACCCCGATCACGCCCGGCCCGGTCGTCGACATCAAGCACGGCAAGCCCCGCCGCCCCTGACCCGGCCGAGGGGAGCGGACCGCGGAACCGGAAGTGGCCGCTCTCCTCGACCTCAGGCGGCGCCGTGGCCCAACGCCGGATGTCCGCGGTGGTCGTCATAGAGGACCTGTATCCGCGCCTCCGCCGGCGCCCGGCCGTCGTCCGCGGAGCAGGTGCGGACGGGGAATGCCGCCTCCGGTTCGAGCCTGGCCAGGCCGAAGCCGAGTTGGCTGTACAGCTCAAGCTGGTCGAAGTACTCCCGATGCGTGCTGATCTTGCCGTTCTCGACGTGGCTGGCGCAGGTGGCGCGGACGGTCACGGCGCGGCCGGTGCCCTCGATCTCCCGCCCGTCCGGCAGCAGGAGGGGCCCCGTGTGCGTGCCGGTGTAGGTCCATTCGGTGACCGCCGGGTTGTCACAGTCCCCGACCTCGAACCAGGCCGTCGCGTGGAAGTCCGGGAACCCCGTGAACAGCTGCTCGTAGACCCAGGCGATCTCGCCGTGCCCTTGTGCCACGCCCGACGGCGTCACGTACACGGCGTCCGGGCTGTAGCAGTCGAGCACTCCCTGGAGGTCGTGCGCGTTGATCGCCTCGCCCAGACGGTGCTTGAGATCCCAGTAGGTGGCCATGGGATGCCTTCGGCGCTCGAAACCTGACAATTAGTGCGATCTTACCCAGCCATCCTTAACCCCCGGCTCTCCCCGACGTCTCGCCCACCCCAAAAGCCACCGCCCGGTCTCCCCGTTACCCCAAGAACAGGTCCGCTCCGCCCCGGAAACGGCCATCCGCGTACCGCGCCTTCCGGCTCCGAGCGCATTCCTCGGTGGGCGGTGCGCGCGTCGGCGACCGGCTCCGAGAATGCGCAGGCGACAACGGTTATCTGTCGGAGTCGGCTGGCATCATGACGACATGACCATGAGGCCCCTCGACATCTCGTGGCTCTGCGGCGAATACGCCGAAGAGTGCTACAGCTTCATCTATGTCCGTGCCACACCTGAACAGGTGGTCGCACGTCTCGGTGGCCGATGGGAGGACTTCACGCCGGGGCCCTTCCCCGATGACGCCGATCACTACTCAAGGGGACCTCTCGGCGTCACCTCCTTCGGAGATTGGACGTTCGTCTTCGATCCCGACTGGCTTGGCACCGACGAAGACGTGATCACCAGGCTCTCCGAGGGCACCCGCCTCGTCTCCCAGGCCGCACTCGGCATCAAGTGCTTGGACTACTTCTATTGGTGTGAGGACGGTGAGATCAGATTCGCATGGGGAGGCGATGAGGGATACCTGACGGAGGTTCCGGACGAACTCGCGGACGCGATGACAGAGATCGACAGGCTCTTCCCATCGTCTCCCCGGCTCTACGAGGGGCCGGCCTTCCTGCTCGCCGAGCACCTGACCGGGATCAGAGCCACGGAGTCCCTCCTGAAGGGCTCCACGTTCATGTGGGGCGTCATCCCCGAACCGGCCAAGTCATAGCGGGGGATGCGAGAAGCCCGTGGCAAGGTGCGAGACCTTGCCACGGGCTTCCGATTCCACGACGCGCGGCATGCGGGTCACATGCGCGGTAACCGGTCACACGTCGTAGTAGAGCTCGAACTCGTGCGGGTGCGGGCGGAGGCGGATCGGGTCGATCTCGTTCTCGCGCTTGTAGCTGATCCAGGTCTCGATCAGGTCGGGGGTGAAGACGCCGCCTTCGAGCAGGAAGTCGTGGTCGGCCTCCAGGGCGGTGAGGACCTCGGCCAGGGTGCCGGGGACCTGCGGGACCTGGCCGGCCTCCTCGGGCGGGAGCTCGTAGAGGTCCTTGTCGACCGGCGCGGGCGGCTCGATCTTGTTGCGGATGCCGTCCAGGCCCGCCATGAGCTGCGCGGCGAACGCGAAGTACGGGTTGCAGGACGGGTCGGGCACCCGGAACTCGATGCGCTTGGCCTTGGGGTTGGACCCGGTGATCGGGATGCGGATGCAGGCCGAGCGGTTGCGCTGGGAGTACACCAGGTTGACCGGCGCCTCGTAGCCCGGAACCAGGCGGTGGTAGGAGTTCACCGTCGGGTTGGTGAAGGCCAGCAGCGCGGGGGCGTGCTTGAGCAGGCCGCCGATGTAGTACCGCGCCATGTCCGACAGGCCCGCGTAGCCGACCTCGTCGTAGAAGAGGGGCTCGCCGTCCTTCCACAGGGACTGGTGGCAGTGCATGCCGGAGCCGTTGTCACCGAAGATCGGCTTGGGCATGAACGTGACGGTGTGGCCGTTCTTGAGCGCGGTGTTCTTGATGATGTACTTGTACAGCATCAGGTTGTCGGCGGTCTTGAGCAGCGTGCCGAACTTGAAGTCGATCTCGGCCTGGCCCGCGGTGCCCACCTCGTGGTGCTGCATCTCGGTCTCGATGCCCGCGTCGATCAGCTGGCGGACCATCTCCGAGCGCAGGTCGGTGAAGTGGTCCATCGGCGGGACGGGGAAGTAGCCGCCCTTGTAGCGCGGCTTGTACCCGAGGTTGCCGCCCTCCTGGGCCTTGCCGGTGTTCCAGGCGCCCTCGATCGAGTCGATGTGGTAGTACGACTCGCTGGCGCTGCTGGCGAAGCGCACGTCGTCGAAGATGTAGAACTCGGCCTCCGGGCCGAAGAACACGGTGTCGGCGATGCCGGTGCCCTTGAGGTACTCCTCGGCCTTGCGGGCCACGTTGCGCGGGTCGCGGCTGTAGGCCTCGCCCGTCAGCGGGTCGTGCACGAAGAAGTTGAGGATGAGCGTCTTGTGCTTGCGGAACGGGTCCAGCACGGCGGTGGACGGGTCGGGCAGCAGGAGCATGTCCGACTCGTGGATGGCCTGGAAACCGCGGATCGAGGACCCGTCGAACATCAGGCCGTCGGAGAAGACGCCGGCCCCGAAGTTCTCGACGGGGAACGTGAAGTGGTGCGTCGTGCCGGGCAGGTCGGTGAACCTGACGTCGACGAACTGCACCCCCTCGTCCTTGATGTACTTCAGGACTTCGTCGGCGGAGCTGAACATCCAACCTCCCAAGGGCACGGGCTTGCAGTCTCGAACGTAGGACTGCCCCGTTTCCACCCCGTGTCCCGTTTGTTTCACCGGTGTTAAGCAGAGGGGGTATGCCGCCGGACCGACCACCACGGCCAACGGCTATCTTACCTGCATGGACAAGCAGCCCAGGTGGACCCAGACGTGGATCAGCGGCACCCGCGCCGCGGGGGTCGATCTCGGCTACCCCGGCGAGCGCCTCGGCCTCCCCGAGCAGGGCAGCGGCTCGGTCGGCAGGTTCGGCAGGCGGCTCGGCGCGATCATGGTCGACTGGCTGATCTGCACGTGGGCGATCACCCGCGGCCTGCTCCAGGCCGACCCGCGCCACGCCGGCTGGCTCGGCCTGCTGGTCTTCGCGGCGGAGTACGTCCTGCTGGTCGGCTCGATCGGCATGACGTTCGGCATGAGGCTGTTCGGCATCAGGGTCGCCTCCCTGGACGGCGGCGGCCGGCCGCCGTTCGGCGCCGTCCTGCTGCGCACGCTGCTGCTGTGCCTGGCCGTCCCCGCCCTGATCTGGGACCGCGACCAGCGCGGCCTGCACGACCGCGCCGCCCGCACCGTGGTGGTCCGCCTCTAGCCGTCGGGCCGCACGCAGGTGAAGATGGCCGTCCCCGGGATGTGACGGCCGCGCAGCGGGCTCCAGCCGCCCCAAACTCGGTCGTGGCCCGCCGGCCACTCCGGCTCGGTCACCGAGGTGAGCGCCAGGCCCGCCGACACGATCGCCGCCACCCAGTCGCCCAGCGTGCGGTGGTGCTCGACGTAGGACACCTCGCCGTGCTCGTCGTGTTCGACGTACGGCGCCCGGTCGAAGTAGGACCGGTCGGCGGTCAGCCCGCGCGGCCCCGGATCGTCGGGGAAGGCCCAGCGGATCGGGTGGCTCACCGAGAACACCAGCCGCCCGCCCGGGCGCAGCACCCGCCGGACCTCCGCCAGCACCGCGCCCGCGTCCGTGACGAACGGCAGCGCGCCGAACGCCGAGCACGCCAGGTCGAAGGAGGCGCCGGCGAACGGGATGCGGCCCGCGTCGGCCTGCACGACCGGCAGGCGCGACCCGCGCTCCTCGTCGATGCGGCGGGAGTGCTGCAACTGGCGGAAGGACAGGTCGAAGGCCGCGACCACGGCCCCCTGCGAGGCCAGCCACCGCCCGCACTGCCCGGCCCCGCACCCGATCTCCAGCACGCGCAGGCCGCGCACCTCGCCGAGCAGCCGGGCCTCGGCCTCGTCCAGCCCCTCGGGGCACCAGACGAAGCCGTCGTCCCGCAGGAACGCGCCGTGCTCGGACTGGTAGTCGTCGGCGGCGGAGTCCCACCAGCGGCGGTTGGCCCGCACGGTCGGCGCCGCGGCCACCGGGCCGCGGGAGACCCCCGCCGAGGTGGGAACGGACATCAGCGGATCTTGCCGCGCGGCATGCGCGCGCCTCTGGGCATCGGGCCCTTGGGCATGGGAAGGGTCTGGGGCAGCGCGCGGAGCCGGTAGTTGACCTCCGACACCGCCTGCTTCTTGAGGTTGCGCGGCAGCTTCATCATGTGGCGCTGGAGCTTCTTGAGGGGCACCTGGCCCTCGCCCTCGCCGCACTGGATGTCGTACACCGGCACGTCGATCGCCACGCGCTGGACGCGCTTCTTCTCGGCCACGAGCATCTTCTGCACGCGGTTGCCGGGGCCTTCCGACACCAGGACGATGCCGGGGTAGCCGACGGCGCGGTGGACGACGTCCTGGTCGCGGGTGACGGCGACGGCCGGGGTGACCTGCCAGTTGCCGCGCATGCTCTGCAGGATGGCGGCGGCCGCGCCGGGCTGGCCGTCGAGCATGGAGTACTGCGCGCGCTGGGCGAGCTGCCCGAACACGACCATGCCGACCGTCACGGCGACCATGAGGCCGAGCACGATGAGCTGCCACACCAGACCCGTCACGAGCCCGAGCACGACGAAAACGGCCAAAGTGCCGAGCGCCGACGCGTAGACGATCGGCATGCCCTTCGGGTTGGCCTTCTGGATGATCTGAGCGATCATGCGGAGCTGCTTGACGCGCCCCGGGCGCTCTGGGTCTGCGGGCTTGTTGGCCATGGGTAAAGGATACAAATGCGGAGCTGAAGAAAGGAAAACGCCGCCCTGCGCCGGGCTCAGCCGGCGACGGTGAGGGCCGTGGAAAGAGGAAGGTCGGCCGCCGACCGTCCCGCGCGCACCAGATGGCGGCCCGGCACGGCCCGCCATCCGGCCCCGGCCCACTCCTGGAAGGCGCGCCCGGGCAGGGGGATCGTCACCAGGACGGTCGTGCCGGGTTCGGCCTCGGCGACCGCGAACCCCGCCAGCCGCGGCGGCGGACCGCCGTCCGGTTCCGCGGGCGGCGTGACGTAGACCTGCACGACCTCGCGGCCCGCGCGCCCGCCGGTGTTGCGCACCGCCACCGTCACCGACGCGCCGCCGTCCGCCGTCGGCTGGGCGGCCAGGGCGTCGTAGGACCAGCTCGTGTAGCCGAGCCCGTGCCCGAACCAGAAGGCCGGGGCCCGGCCGGAGGCCGCCCAGGCGCGGTGGCCGACCAGCGTCCCCTCCTCGTAGCGCAGCTTCCCCTCCACGGGGGCGACGGCCGGGACGGGGGCGTCCGCCAGGCGCGCCGGCCAGGTGGTGGGCAGCCGCCCGCCCGGCTCGGCGTCGCCGAACAGGACGTCCGCCAGGGCGTCCCCGAACTCCTGTCCGGGGAACCACACCAGCAGCACCGCGGCGACCCGCTCCAGCCACGGCATCTCGACCGGGGCCCCGGCGTTCACGACGGCGATCGTGCGCGGGTTGGCGGCGGCCACCCGCGCCACCAGCTCGTCCTGACGGCCGGGCAGCGCCAGCCCCGCCCGGTCGAAGCCCTCGCCCTCGGCCTCCTCGGTCGTGCCGACGACCACCACGGCGACGTCGGCGCCCGCGGCGATGCCCGCGGCCTCGGCGATCAGGGCCTCGTCGTCGGGGGCGGGCGCGCCGTGACCGAGGCCGAACGCGACGAAGCCCACGCCGTCCGGCGCCGCGGTGGCGTGCCGCACGGCCAGCGCGACCGGGACGCCCGCCTCCAGCTCGACGACGATTCTGCGCTCGGGCGGCGACAGCAGGGCCGAGGCCGGGTCGTCGCCCGGCGCGGCGACGATGGTCTCGTCCAGCACCGTGTGGCCGTCCACGGCCAGCGTGAACGCGCCCGCGCCGGAGATCGAGAACTGGTGCGGGCCCCCGGCGGTGGGCGTGAAGGACGCGCGCAGCTCGGCGGCCGCCAGGCGCGCGGCGTCCAGGCCGGCGGGAAGCTCGCCGATCCAGCGGGCCTCGGCCGTGGGGAGCGGGCACTCGGCCAGCGTCGCGCCTCCGGCGTCCTGGAACACCGCCAGGCTCGGCGTGGCGAGCGGGGCCAGGCGCACCCGGGGGTCGGTGCCCACGGCGTGCCGCACGTCCAGCCCCTCCCGGCGGCGCAGGCCCTCCAGCGGGGAGACCACCCGCTCGGGCAAGACCCGCGCGGCGCCGCCTCCCATGATCCTCGGCTCGGCCGCCGCGGCGCCGATCAGCGCCACGCTGCGGATGCCGCCCAGCGGCAGCAGCCCGCCCTCGTTCCGCAGCAGCGTGAACGACCGCGCCGCCACCTCGCGCGCCAGCGTCCTGCCGTCAATGGGGCCGTCAACGGGACCGTCGATCGGGCCGTCAACGGGGCCTGCGACAGGACCGTTCACGGTGGCGGACACCGGGCCCTTCGCGGCGGCCACGACAGCGCCCACGACACCGCTCACGGCGGCACCGGGCGTGGCGTCGGCCAGGGCGCCCGTGCGTGCCGCCAGGCGCAGCACGCGGCGCGCCTTGTCGTCCACGCCGTGCTCGGGGACCCGCCCGGCGCGGACCGCCTCCTCCAGCCGCTCGCCCCACGGCCCGCCGGGGCCGGGCAGCACGACGTCCAGCCCGGCGAGCGCGGCCGCCTCGGTCGAGCGGACGGCGCCCCGGTCCGCGAGCACCACCCCGTCGAAGCCCCACTCGTCCTTCAGCACCCCGCGCAGCAGCCCGGCGTGCTCGGTCATCGTGGTGCCGTCCACGGCGTTGCCCGCGGCCGTCACGGCCCACGCGCCCGCCCGCGCCACCCGCTCGAACGGCGCCAGGTACACCTCGCGCAGCGCCGCCTCGTCCACCACGACGTCGGCCGTGAACCGCCCGGTCTCGGAGTCGCCCGCCACGAAGTGGCCGGGCGCCGCGGCCACCCCGCACCGCTGCACGCCCTCGACGTAGGCCGCGCCGATCTCGCCGGTCAGCAGAGGGTCTTCGGAGAAGCACGCGAAGTGGCGGCCGGCCAGCGGGCCGCGCTGGATGTTCAGCCGGGGCGCGAGCAGGACGTGGACGCCCTTGCGGCGGGCCTCCCGGCCCAGCAGCAGCCCCGCCCGCCGCACCAGGGCGACGTCCCAGGTGGCGGCGAGGGCGGTGGGGCACGGCAGGGCGATCGACGGGTCGGCGGCCGGCCAGGGCCCGCCCCGCACGCCCGCCGGGCCGTCGCTCACCACCAGCCCGCGCAGGCCGGCGGCGGGCAGGGCGGGCAGCGACCACATGCCGGCGCCGGTCAGCAGGCGGACCTTCTCGCGAAGGCCCAGCCCGCGGATCAGTTCCTCGATGTCCACGACGCTCCAGGGGGAGGCGGATCAGCCGACCGAACAGGCCGATCATGCCACGCCCGGCCGGGCGCCGCGGCGGGACCGCTCAGGCGGTCTGCCGGGCCTCCACGGCCTGCCGGTAGAGACGGCCGGCGCGGTAGGACGAGCGGACCAGCGGGCCCGACATGACCCCGGCGAAGCCGATGGCCTCGGCCTCCTGCTGCAGCTCGGCGAACTCCTGCGGCTTGACCCAGCGGTCCACCGGGTGGTGCCGCGGCGTCGGCCGCAGGTACTGGGTGATCGTCAGCAGGTCGCACCCGGCCTCGTGCAGGTCGCGCATGGCCTGGACGACCTCGTCGCGCTCCTCGCCCATGCCGAGGATCAGGTTGGACTTGGTGACGAGCCCGGCCTCGTGCGCGGTGGTGATGACGCCGAGGGAGCGCTCGTAGCGGAAGGCCGGGCGGATGCGCTTGAAGATGCGCGGCACGGTCTCGATGTTGTGCGCGAAGACCTCCGGGCGGCTGGAGAAGACCTCGTCGAGCTGGTCGCGGTGCCCGTTGAAGTCGGGCACGAGCAGCTCGACGCCGCAGCCGGGGACCTGGGCGTGGATCTGCCTGGCGGTCTCGGCGTACAGCCACGCGCCGCCGTCGGGCAGGTCGTCACGGGCGACGCCGGTCACGGTGGCGTAGCGCAGGCCCATCTGGACGACGGACTCGGCCACGCGACGCGGCTCGTCCTTGTCGTACTCCTTGGGCTTGCCGGTGTCGATCTGGCAGAAGTCGCAGCGCCGCGTGCACTGGTCGCCGCCGATGAGGAAGGTGGCCTCGCGGTCCTCCCAGCACTCGGAGATGTTCGGGCAGCCGGCCTCCTGGCAGACCGTATGGAGACCCTGGTCCTTCACGAGGTTCTTGATCTCGTTGAAGTTCGGCCCGTTCCTGAGCCGGGTCTTGATCCACGGGGGCTTGCGCTCGATAGGGGTCTGGCTGTTGCGCACCTCCAGGCGGAGGAGCTTTCGGCCTTCAGGAGCAACGGTCACGCGATCCAGCTTACGTCTCCGCCGGCGCGTACCCCGACCGGGTGCCGGCAGTGCCCGGGAGGGGGCCGAAGAGGGGGCCGGCGGGGGTCAGAACCGGCCCGACAGCAGGTCCTCCTCCTGGACGTCGAGGCCCTCGGCGCCGAGGGCCTCGGCCAGGCGCTTCTCGGCGAAGGGGAGGACCTCGTCCACGGTGACGCGGCGGCCGGTCTCGGCCGACAGGGACGTCACGCCCGCGCCCCGGATGCCGCACGGGACGATGCGGTCGAACCAGGACGGGTCGTTGGCGCAGTTGAGCGCGTAGCCGTGCATGGTGACGCCCCGGGAGACCCGGATGCCGATCGCGCCGATCGCACGGTCGGGGACGCCGAGCGCCGGGTCGCCCGGCACCCACACCCCGCCCCGGCCCGCGACGCGCCGCGCGGTCACGCCGAAGTCGGCGCAGACGCTGATCAGCGAATCCTCCAGGAGCCGGATGAACGTGGTGACCTCGCGGGCGCCGGCGAGCCGGACGATCGGGTAGGCGACGAGCTGCCCGGGGCCGTGCCAGGTGACCTTGCCGCCGCGGTCGACGTCGACGACCGGGGTGCCGTCGGCGGGACGCTCGTCGGGGCTGGTGCGCGTGCCCGCCGTGTAGACGGGGGCGTGCTCCAGCAGCAGGCAGGTGTCGGGGAGGGCCTCGGCGGCCCGGCGGGCGTGCACCGCCCGCTGGAGCTCCCACGCCTGCTCGTACGGGACGTCGACCCCCAGGCGGACCAGCGCGAGCCTGCCGGCCCTGCCGGCCGTGTCGTCAGGGGGAGTCCGATGGTTGGCACGCTCGCTCACGCGGTCAGCCTAACGTGCGCTCATGTGGTGAGAAGGCGGGGTTCGATCCTGAACTCCTTCACGTCGCCGTCGTCGCCCCGTTCGATCTTGTAGGCGTACCCCCGGGGGTCGACGGTGACCGCCTGGATGAACTCGCGGCCCACGTAGTGCAGGGCGACGCCCTCGTCCGCGGCGTACCCGGGCGGCAGCTCGCCCGAGGCGATCGACTCGTGCAGCAGGGCGCGCCGCTGCGGATCGGAGTTGTAGTGGACGCCGCAGGAGTAGGGCAGGAGGCCGAGGCCCTCGGCCCACGGGCGCAGCACCGGGCCGAAGGAGTCGGTGTTGCCGCCGACGTGCCAGCACAGCGCGCCGGCGCTCTGCCCCGACAGCACCACGCCCGCCCGCCAGGCCTCCTCGAACGCCTCGTCCAGGCCGTGCAGCCGCCACAGGGCGGCGAGGTTGGCGACGCTGCCCCCGCTGACGTAGATGACGTCCTGCTCCAGCACCCAGTCCTTGGGGCTGTCGACGTTCGGCATGGGGAACACCGTGAGATGGCTCACCTCGACGTCCCATTCGCGGAACGCGCCGTACATCTTCAGCAGCCAGTCGGCGTCGTCGCCGGTGGCCGTGGCGAGCAGGCCCAGCCTGGGACGGTCCTGGCCGCTCAGGTCGAGCGCGTAGCGGAGCAGGGCCGAGGCCTGGATGAACCCGTACCGGTCGGTGGCACGGAACGAACCACCGCCGATGGCGAGGATGTGGGACTGGCCGAGCCTGCTCATGTCGTCTCCTGCAGCCTTTCGGGGGGCGGGCAGCCTCGCACCGAAGGCCGCGGGGCCGAGCCGGGGCTTCCTCTCCCATTCAACCGGAACGGCACCCTAGAGTATGGCCGCCAATGCCGTGTCGAGACGAGGATGCAGGAACCGGTACCCCATCTCCAGCAGGCGGCGGGGCATCACACGCTGGCCGATCAGCACGCCTTCGTCCGCCAGGCCGCCGAGCGCGGCCCGCAGCGCGAGCGCCGGCACCGGGACCGGCAGGGTGGGGCGCCGCAGCGCGCGGCCCAGCGCCCGGGTGAACTCGGCGTTGGTGACCGGGGCGGGGGCGGTCAGGTTGACCGGCCCGGAGACCGCGGGCTCGGCCATCAGGTGCAGCACCGCGCCGGTCCAGTCCGGCATGGAGATCCACGAGGTGTACTGGCGCCCGGAGCCGAGGGGCGCGCCGAGCCCGGCACGGAAGATCGGGAGCATCTTGCCGAGGAAGCCGCCCTCGCGCGTCAGGACGTGCCCGGTGCGCAGGTGGACGACCCGCACCCCGGCCTCCTCCGCCGGGGCCGTCTCGGCCTCCCAGGCCCGCACCAGCGCGGCCAGCCACTGGCCCGTGGGCCCCTCGCCCGGCTCGCCGATCGCGCGGGGCCGCGACCCCGGGCGCGCCCGGGGCTCGGCGGACTCGTCCACCGGATGGTCGCCGGTGTCGCCGTACACGCCGATGGCCGATCCGGACAGCAGGACGGCCGGCGGGAGGTCCAGGGAGGCGATCGCGGTGGCGAGCGCGCGGGTGCCGGCGACCCGGCTCTCGACCAGCTCACGCCGGTAGCCGGGAGTCCACCGCCGGTCGGCCACCCCGGCGCCCGCCAGATGCACGACCGCCTCGGCGCCTTCCAGCACCGCCGGGTCCAGGACGCCCTCGCCCGGGTTCCAGAACGCCTCGCCGGGGGCCGTGGGCGCGCGGCGCACGAGCCTGACGACGGAACGGCCCTCGTCGCGCAGGGCACGGACGAGGGCCGATCCGAGAAGGCCGGACGAGCCGGTGATCACGACTGACATGCGGCCAGCCTATGTCGGCGTCCCCTGGCGAAGGGGGAGCGTGGCCGTGTCAGGAAAGGCGCCGCGGGCCCCGTGGCATGGCCGGGGACCCGCGGCGGACGGGTCAGGCCAGGCCGAGCTGCGCCTCGAACCGGCCCTCCTCCAGACGGCGCTTGACCGTCGTGAGGAAGCGGGCGGCGTCGGCGCCGTCCACCAGGCGGTGGTCGTAGGTCAGCGCGAGGTACACCATCGAGCGGACGGCGATGACCTCGCCCTCAGGGGTGTCGACCACGACCGGGCGCTTGACGACCGCGCCCGTGCCGAGGATCGCGACCTGCGGCTGGTTGATGATCGGCGTGTCGAACAGCGCGCCGCGGCTGCCGGTGTTGGTCAGCGTGAACGTGCCGCCGGACAGCTCGTCGGGGCTGACCTTGTTGGTGCGGGTGCGCTCGGCCAGGTCGGCGATCTTGCGGGCGAGCCCGGCGAGGTTGAGGTCGCCGGCGTCCTTGATCACCGCGGAGGCCAGGCCGCGCTCGGCGTCCACGGCGAAGGCCAGGTGCTCGTGGTCGAAGTAGGTGACCTCGTTGGTCTCGCTGTTGATCACCGCGTTGAGCTTGGGGTGCTGCTTGAGCGCCTCGACAGTGGCCAGCGCGAAGAACGGCGTGAAGCTGAGCTTGACGCCCTCGCGGCGCTGGAACTCCACCTTGGCGCGGTCGCGCAGCCGCGCGATCTTGGTGACGTCGACCTCGACGACCGTGGTGAGCTGCGCGGAGGTCTGCAGCGACTCCAGCGTGCGCTTGGCGATGGTCTGCCGGATGCGCGACATCTTCTCGGTGCGCCCGCGCAGGGTGGTGTCGGCCTGGACCGGCTCGGGCGCCGGGGCCGGGGCCTGTGCCGCCGGGGCGGCGGGCGCGGCGGGCGCGGGCTGGGCGGCCTGCGGCGCGGCCTGCGCCGCCTGGGCCTGGGCGGCCTGCTCGCGCTGGGTGCGCGCCGCCTCCAGGACGTCCTGCTTGCGGATGCGGCCGCCGACGCCGGTGCCGCTCAGGCCCTCCAGGTCGACGCCGTGCTCGGTGGCGAGCTTGCGCACCAGCGGCGTCACGTACGGGCTCTCGCCCCCCGCGGCGGGAGCCGCGGGCGCGGCCGGGGTGGGCGGGGCCGGGGCGGCCTGGGGCCTCGGCGGCTGCGCCGCGGGCTGCGGCGGCTGAGGAATCGAGGACGCGGGGGCGGGGGCCGGCTCCGGGGCGGGAGCGGCCTTGGCCTCCTCCGGCTCGGGCTCGGGCTCGGGTTCCGGCTCGGGCTCAGGCTCGGGCTGCGCCTGGGGTTCGGCCTGCGCGGGCGCGGCCGCGCCCGCCGCGGCGCCGTTCTGGTCGATGACCGCCAGCTCGGCGCCGACCTCCACGGTCTCGTCCTCGGCGACCACGATCTTGGTCAGGACGCCGGAGGACGGGGAGGGGATCTCGGTGTCGACCTTGTCGGTGGAGACCTCGAGCAACGGCTCGTCGGTCTCGACCTGGTCCCCCTCCTTCTTCAACCAGCGGGTGACGGTGCCCTCGGTCACGCTCTCGCCGAGCTGGGGCATGGTTACGGAAACCGGCATGGTGTCTGTCTTCTCTCGCGTTTCCTGTGAGGGCTTAGTTGTGTACGTGAAGGGGCTTGCCGGCCAGGGCGAGCATCGCCTCGCCGACAGCCTCGGACTGGGTCGGGTGCGCGTGGATGAGCTGGGCCACCTCGGAGGGCAACGCCTCCCAGTTGTAGATCAACTGCCCCTCGGTGACGAGCTCGCCCATGCGTTTGCCCACCATGTGGACACCGAGCACCGGGCCGTCCTTCTGGGAAACGATCTTGACGGCGCCCTGCGTGCCGATGATCTGGCTCTTGGGGTTGCCGCCCAGGTCGTAGACGAGTTCCGTGATCTCGTAGCCCCGTTCCCTGGCGACGGCCGACGTGATGCCGACCGAGGCCACCTCGGGGTCGGAGTAGGTGATGCGGGGCACGCCCGCGTAGTCGATCGGCACCGGGTCGAGGCCGGCGATGTGCTCGGCGACCAGGATGCCCTCGGCGAAGCCCGCGTGCGCGAGCTGGAGGGTCGGGATCAGGTCGCCGACGGCGTAGACGCCCGGGACGCTGGTGCGGCAGAACTCGTCGACGACGACGGTGCCGCGCTCGATCGCGACGCCGGACTCCTCGTAGCCGAGGTCGGCCGAGACCGCGCCGCGGCCGACCGCCACGAGCAGCAGCTCGGCCTCCAGGGTCTTGCCGCCCTCCAGGGTGACGATCACGCCGGTGTCGTTGCTCTTGACGCTCTCGAAGCGGGTGCCGAGCTCGTACTTGATGCCCCGGCGGCGGAAGGCGCGCTCCAGGAGCTTGGAGCTGGACTCCTCCTCCAGCGGGAGCAGGTGGGGCAGGGCCTCGACGATCGTGACCTCGGCGCCGAACGAGCGCCAGACGGAGGCGAACTCGACGCCGATCACGCCGCCGCCGAGCACGATCACCGACGCGGGGACGCGGTCCAGCTTGAGGGCGTGGTCGCTGGTGATGACCCGCTCGCCGTCGATGTCCAGGCCGGGCAGCGACCGCGGCGCCGAGCCGGTGGCCAGCACGACGGCGCGGCCCTCGACGGCCTGGTCGCCCACGAGGACGCGGCCGGGGCCCGCGAGTTTGCCGGCGCCCTCGATGAGCGTGACGCCGCGGCTCTTCAGCAGACCCTGCACGCCCTTCCAGGCGCGGTTGACGATCTTGTCCTTGAAGGCGTGGACGCCGGGCATGTCGATGCCCTCGAACCTCGCCTTGACGCCCACGGTCGTGGCCTCGCGGGTCTCGTCGGCGACCTCCGCCGCGTGCAGCAGCGCCTTGGTGGGGATGCACCCCCGGTGCAGGCACGTGCCGCCGATCTTGTCCTTCTCGATCAGCGCGACGGACTTGCCGAGCTCGGCCGCCCGCAGGGCGCAGGCGTACCCGCCGCTACCGCCGCCCAGGACAACGATGTCGAAGGGGCCGGTGCCATCAGCCACTGGAAAGCTCCTTGTCGGATCGGTGGGCTCTCACGGCCGGCGTCGCCGCCCGTGATCTACGACGGCGGCGCGCCATGCCTGCCCAACAGCATCTTTTCACTTGTCCCGCGTGTGCGTGACGCGCCGGCCTCGTCGGCGGCGGCGTCACGCGTTCATCATGCCCCGCGGGAGGCCTGGTGGCGTTCGGCCAGCGCGACGAGGGTGCGGGTGACGTATCCCGTGCCGCCCTTGGGGACGTAGCCGTAGGGGGCCTCCTTGTTGAAGGCGGGCCCGGCGATGTCGATGTGCGCCCAGCGAACGCCGTCGGGCACGAACTCGCGCAGGAAGATGCCCGCGGCGAGCATGCTGCCCGAGCGCTCGGGGTTGAGGTTGGCGATGTCGGCGATCGGGGAGTCCAGGCCCTTGCGCAGCTCCTCGGGCAGGGGCATGCCCCAGGCGGCCTCGCCCTGGCCGACGGCCACCTCGACGACCTGCTCGCGCAGCTCGTCGTCGGAGGCCATGACGCCGGAGGTGCGCCAGCCGAGCGCGACGATCTGCCCGCCGGTGAGCGTGGCGACGTCGACGATGATGTCGGGGGAGTCCTCGCCGGCGCGGGCGATGCCGTCCACGAGCACGAGGCGGCCCTCGGCATCGGTGTCGAGCACCTCGACGGTCCTGCCCGAGTAGGTGGTGAGGACGTCGGAGGGGCGCTGGGCGCTGCCGCTCGGCATGTTCTCGGCCAGGCACAGGTAGCCGACGACGTTGACGCGCAGGCCGAGCTTGGCGACGGCCAGCAGCGCGCCGAGCACCGCGCCCGCGCCGCCCATGTCCGACTTCATCCACGCCATGGAGGCGGACGGCTTGAGCGACAGGCCGCCGGAGTCGAAGGTGATGCCCTTGCCGATGAAGGCGAGGGTCGTGGCGGCCTCGGGGTGGGTGTAGCCGAGGCGCACCAGGCGGGGCGGGTTGACCGAGCCCTGGCCGACGCCGACGATGCCGCCGTAGCCGCCCTCCTTGAGCGCGTTCTCGTCCAGCACCTCCACCGAGAGGCCCACCTTCGCGGCGCTCTCCTCGGCGATCTCGGCGAAGCGGACCGGCGGGAGGTCGGACGGCGGGGTGTTGACCAGGTCGCGGACCAGCGCGACGGACTCGGCGAGCGTGGCGGCCCTGGCGACGGCCTCCTCGCCGCCGTCCGCGCCGCTCAGCACGGTGAGCTCGCCGACCGGGGCCTTCTGCTCCTCGGCGGTGCGGTACCTCACGAAGTCGTAGGCGCCGAGCAGGCCGCCGAGCGCCACGGCCTCGGCCTGCTCCGGCGTCGTGGCGGGCAGCGCGAGCGCGGCCCGGGGCGTGCCGGCCAGCGAGCGGACGGCGGCGCCCGCGGCGCGGCGCAGGACCTCCAGGTCGTAGGCGTCGCCCTCGGGAGCCTCGCCGAGTCCGGTCGCGACGACCACGGCGGCGGGCAGCGCGCCGAAGGTCGGGATCTTGGCGATCTCGCCGGCCTTGCCGGTGAAGCCGAGGGCGTCAAGTGTCGCGGCGAGGCCACCCGAGAGCGCGGCGTCGACGCCGTCCGCGCCCGGCGCGGGGCGGGGGCCCGCGGGGGAGGTGTTGATACCGACTACGAGGGCGTCGGCGTCCACCGACCCCGAGTCAAGGGCGTTAAGTCGCACTGTCGTCACGTAGGCCGATGCTAGTCCTGCACGCCGCGTACGCATAAACGAGGGTTCGTCCTACGAATTCGTTCACCTGCGGCGACGCCGATGGTGCCACTCGCAGTAGCACCATCCCTGCTGATACCGGGCAGATAGTGCTAATGTGGCTAGCACCATGTTACTCACCCTGGACCTGAACGACCCCCGGCCGCTGCACGAGCAGGTCGCCGCGGCCGTCAGGCAGGCCGTCGCCTCGGGCGTCGTCACCCCCGGGCAGCGCCTGCCGTCGGCGCGCCAGCTCGCCGCCGCGCTCGGCGTCAACGCCAACACGGTGCTGCGCGCGCTGCGCGACCTGCGCGACGAGGGGGTGCTGGAGTTCCGCAGAGGCCGCGGCGTGTCCGTCCTGCGCCCGCCCGACGCCCGTGAACTCGTCATGCGAAGGACGCGGGAACTGCTGGAGGAGGCGCGGTTGTACGGCCTCGGCCCCGAGGAGGTCATCGAGATGATCAGGACATCGTCATGAGCGGGCGTCCGTGGCTCGCGCGGCTCTCGGCCGGATGGGCGGTCCTCGTCACCGTGGTCCTGGTGGCCGGCCCCCTCGTGCTGAGAGGCCGGCTGCCCGACCCGCTCGCCACCCACTGGGAGGTGTCCGGCGCGCCGGACGGCTCGATGTCCTTCTGGGCGTGGTTCGCCATGGAGGCCGCGCTGTGGGCGCTGCTCGTGGCGTGCGTCGCCCGCGGCGTCCTGCGCCTCGGCGCCGAGGCGAGGGGCGCGGCGGCGGCGACCCGCGTGCGCGCGGCCGGGGGACTGTTCGCGGGCGGGGCGGTTTTCCTGCTGGCCCAGCAGTGGGCGACGCTCGCCGCCAACCTCGGCACCCTGGACTGGCGCGACGCGGCGCCGCTCGGGTGGCGCGTCGTCCTGGTCCCCGCCGCCGCGATCGCCGCGGGCGTGCTCGGCGTGCTGATCGCCTCGGCGGGCGCCGGCGGCGCGGAGCCGGAGCCCGCCGCGCGGCCCGCCGTCCCCCTGCCCCTCAGGAGCGGGCAGCGCGCGGTGTGGGTGTCCTCGGCCAGGAACGCCGGCGCGGCGATCGGCGGCGTCGCGGCGCTGGCCGCGGCCCTGCTGCTCGCCCTCACGCGCACGACGCTCGGGCCGAGCGGCCTGGAGAGCACGGCGATCGGGCTGACGATCGCCGGGCTGGCGATGCTCGGGGTGTCCACGGTCGGGGTGCGCGTCGGCGACGAGGCCATGGTGATCTCGTTCGGCCCGTTCGGCCGCCCCAGGCGCACGGTGCCGCTCGGCAGGATCGAGAGCGCCCGGGTCGAGGTGAAGGGCCCGTTCGAGGTGGGCGGCTGGGGTTTCCGCGGGCTGCCCGGCATGGCGACGATCATGATCAGGGGCGGCGAGTGCCTGATCGTCCGCTACCACTCGGGCGGCGAGCTGGCCGTGACCGTCGACGACGCCCATCGCGGGGCCGCGCTGATCAACGCCCTCGTCGCCAGGAGCGGCGTCCGATGAGCCGCCGTCCCGGCGACCTCGCCGTCTTCCTGCTCGTCGCCTACGGCCTGTCGTGGCTGGCCGCGCTGCCGTTGTGGATCACCGGCCGGTCCGGGCTGACCACGGTCACCGGCTTCGTGATGATGTTCACCCCGGCGCTGGCCGTGCTCGCGGTGTGGCGCCTGCGCCATCGCGACGTCCCGTTCCGGGAGTGGGCCCGCGCGACGGGGCTCACGCTCGGGCCGGCGCGCGGGCGCGGCCTGCGATTCGTCCTGATCGGCTGGGGCGGCACCGCGCTGCTGGTCCTGCTCGCGCTCGGCGTCAGCGTCGCGACCGGCCTGCTCAGCGTGGACCTGTCCGGCCTGAGCCTCCTCCGCCGCGAGCTGGCCTCGGCCACCGGAGGGACGTCCCTGCCGCTGGATCCCAGGACGCTCGCGGTGATCCAGGTCGTCCAAGGGCTGGTCATCGGGCCGGTGCTCAACGCGATCCCGTCCCTGGGGGAGGAGTACGGCTGGCGCGGCTGGCTGCTGCCCCGGCTGATGCCCCTGGGCGCCGTCCGCGCGCTGATCGTCTCCGGCGTGATCTGGGGCCTGTGGCACGCGCCGCTCACCCTGCGCGGCTACAACTACGCCCAGCTCGGGCCGTGGGCCGCCCCGGTGTTCGTCGTCTTCTGTGTCCTGTTCGGCATCTTCCTCGGTGTGCTGCGCCTGCGGTCGGGCAGCGTCTGGCCCGCGGTGGCCGGGCACGGCACGCTGAACGCCCTGGGCGGACTGCCCTTGCTGCTGGGCGACGCGGCGCGTCCGCCGGACCTGCTGCTCGCGGGGATCACCGGCGTGGTCGGCTGGGTGCTGCTCGCGGTCGTGGCGATCGTCCTCCTGCGCGGGCGGCCGGTCCCGGCCGCGCCGGTGCCTCCCCAGGCGTGAGCTCAGGGCGCGGCGGCGCAGACGACCAGCGTGATCGTGGCGCTCACCTCGACCAGGGCCCCGAGCACGTCGCCGGTGATCCCGCCGAGCCGCCGGATCGCGTGCGCCAGCACCGCCCAGGCCGCGCCGAGCCCCGCCGCGGCGGCCACCAGGTAGATCACCGGGTGCTCCGCCACCAGGCCGATCGCCAGGGCCGCCGCGGACACGGCGGCGGACGCGTAGATCGCCGAGGTCTGCCGCACGGTGCCGGCGACCATCGCCCCGAGGCCGCCGGGCCGCGCCGCGGGGACGCCCGCCACGCAGGCCCACGTGACCGCCAGCCGCCCGGTCATCCCGGCCAGCACCAGCGCCGCGGGGCCCGCCTCGGCCGCGGCGGCGACCTGCGCCAGCGCGGTGAGCACCAGCGTGACCACGCCGAACGGCCCGATGTCCGAGCGCTTCATGATCTCCAGGGCCTGCGCGGCGGGCCGGCCGCTGCCGAGCCCGTCGGCGAGGTCGGCCAGGCCGTCCAGGTGCAGGCCGCGGGTCAGCACGGCCAGCGTGGCCACCCCGGCGACGGCGGCGAGCAGCGGCGAGACGAGCAGCCCGGCGAGCGTCATCACCGCCCCGGCCGCCAGGCCGAGGAGCAGGCCGACCAGCGGTGCGAGCGCCATGGCCCACCCGGCGGTCTCCCGGTCGGCGCGCGGCAGCCCCGCGGGCCAGATGCTCAAGGTGCCCACGGCCAGGCGCAGCCCCGCGACGATCGGCTCGGGGACGAAGGGTGCGGACATCTCGGCTGAATCTCCAGGGCTTCAGATCGGCAAGGGGGCGGCCGGTTCCGGGACGAGGGTGCGGACCGTCCCGGCCGGCCTTCCAGGACGTCAGATCGGCAGGGGAAGGACGCGGCCGGCCACGACCAGCAGGGCCTCCTCCGACTCCTCGGCCAGCCCCCGGTTGAGCCGGCCGAGCGCGTCGCGGAACACCCGCCCGGCGGCGGTCGCGGGCACCACGCTCAGCCCCACCTCGTCGCTGACCGCCACCACCTGCGCCCGGGTCCGCCGCCACGCCGCCACCAGCTCGTCGCACCGCGCCGCCACCGCGTCCAGCGCCGTGCCGAAGCGTCCCGGCTTGCGCCCGCGCGGACGGTCGTGCGCGGGGTCGTCCCAGGCGCCGCACGCGTCGAAGACGGCGGCCAGCCAGGTGCCGATCCCGTCGACGAGCAGCGGCCCCGACTCCGACCTGAGCAGGGCCTCCAGCTCGGTGGTCTCGATCGTCGTCCAGTACGGCGGGCGGCGGGCCCGGTGGGCGCGCACCCGGGCCAGCCAGTCCTCGTCGAGCCTGCCCGTGGGCCCGGTGGCCACGTAGGTGACGTCGGGCTCGGCGATCAGCCGGGTCTCCGCCTCCTCCGACTTGCCCGAGCGCGCGCCGCCGAGCACCAGCACCCGCTTGGGCGCGGGCGCGCGGGCGGGCGCGGGACGCCTGGTGTCCAGCGTCGTGCCGTCGGCGACGGCCTCGGCGCCCCAGAACGCCAGGCGTCTGAACAGCTCGGCCTCCGAGGGCGCCCGGTGGTCCAGGCCGACGGCGACCACCCGCGTCCTGTCCGTCACCAGGCCGCGGCGGCGCAGGTCGCCGAGGCGCTGCGGACGGTCGAGCAGGTCGATGAGCACCAGGTCGTAGGCGTCCTCCGCCCAGCTCGGCGAGGGCTCGCCCGCGTGGCCGCCCGGCGGCGCCGCGTGCAGCACGCGGCCGCGGTCGGGCCCGCTGACCGCGTAGCCGTCCGGGGTGACGGTCATGCGGTAGCCCTTGGGGAGCGTCGCCGGAGGGGCGAGGGCGAGTCCGGCGGGCGGCGCGAGGCGCACCGCGTCGTCCAGCACCACGGCCGTGGGCAGGCGGTGCCCGGCGGGCAGCCGGCCGCAGGAGGCGCAGCCGCAGCCGGGCTCCGGCCAGCCGTAGGGACCGGCCGTGCCGGACAGCAGGACCTTCACCAGGCCCCGCACGAGGACGGGAGGAACCGGGCCGACCGGGAGAACCAGGAGAAGACCGTGGCCGCCGCCGTCGCGGGTCCGGGCGCCGGAGGACGGGGCGTGGGCGGCATGGGACGGCCTCCATCGTTCGAAGGGAGCGAAGCGGGACGGACAGCCCCGGGCATCCTGGCCTGGCCCGCGCCCGGCGGCAAGATCTGCGGCACACTCCAGGAGGTAGGGTTCGCACAACCATGGTGAGGGTATTGGGCGATCCCGCGAAAAGGAGCGTATGGCATGACTTGGCGCTGGCGATATGAAAACGCGAACGGCGGCGAGGTTACGGACGGCCCGCTTCCGCGCGAGATCTTTCCCAGCCAGGCCGACGCGGAGTCATGGCTCGGGGAGAACTGGCGGACGCTGCTGACTTCCGGGATCGAGCAGGTCACGCTGCTGGAGGACGACAAGGTCGAGTACGCGGGAATGTCGTTGCGCGTCGAGTGAGAGGGCCGCGCGCCCCCCGCCTTTACCCGGTGCCGGTGTGACCGCAATGATGTGGAGCGACCGGTGGGACAGGGGGCGGGGCGGGGATCACGGACGCGTCGCCGGGCTTTCCGTTCTGGCCGGATCCCGCTCCACGACGGGCGCCAGCAGGTCGTCGATCTTCTCCAGCACCTCGGCGTCCAGGCGGACCCCCGAGGCCCTGACGTTGTCGCGCACCTGCTCGGGCCTGCTGGCCCCGACGATGGCCGAGGAGACGTTGGGGTTCTGCAGCACCCACGCCACCGCGAGCTGGGCCATGGTGAGGCCGAGATCGGCGGCGATCGGCTTGAGCTCCTGCACGCGGGTCAGCACGTCGTCGCCGAGCATGCGGCCGATGAACGACGAGCCCGCCGGGTCGGTGGCCCGCGAGCCCGCCGGAGGGGCGTGGCCGGGCAGGTACTTGCCGGTCAGCACGCCCTGCGCGATGGGCGACCAGACGATCTGGCCGACGCCCTCCTTCTCGCACAGCGGCACGACCTCGGCCTCGATGACCCGCCAGAGCATCGAGTACTGCGGCTGGTTGGACACCAGCCGGTCGAAGCCCATCTCGTCGGCGATCTTCAGCGCGCCGGCGATCTGGTCGGCGGTCCACTCGCTGACGCCGACGTAGAGCACCTTGCCCTGGCGCACCAGGTCGTCGAAGGTCTTCAGCGTCTCTTCGAGCGGGGTCTCGTGGTCGTAGCGGTGCGCCTGGTACAGGTCCACGTAGTCGGTACCGAGCCGCCGCAGCGATCCGTTGATGCTCTCGGTGATGTGCTTGCGGGACAGGCCCCGGTCGTTCGGGCCCGCGCCCGTCGGCCAGTAGACCTTGGTGAAGATCTCCAGGGACTCGCGCCGCACCCCCGCGAGGGCGCGGCCGAGCACCTCCTCGGCCTTGGTGGCCGCGTACACGTCGGCGGTGTCGAACGTGGTGATGCCCTCGTCCAGCGCCGCCCGGACGCACGCCTTGGCGGCGTCCTCCTCCACCTGGGATCCGTGGGTGATCCAGTTGCCGTAGCTGATCTCACTGACCTTCAGGCCGCTGCGGCCGAGATGGCGAAATTGCATACTCCGACCTTAACGACCCATGGCGAGGCCGCCGTGAGCCGGTGGAGAGCCCCCCACGGCACGGCGTCACCGCCAGGACGTCACTTCTTCGGCGGGACCGGTCTGCCGCCCGGCAGCACGGTCGGCGGCGGGAAGCGCAGCCGGCGGATCTGCATCGCGCGCATCGCGGCGTAGAAGCCGACGCCCTTGAGGCTCTCGTCCGGGTACTTCTCGCCCGCCTCCTTCTTGACGCGCCGCGCCACCCAGAACCCGCTCAGGGCCACCACGACGATCATCGCGGGCCACAGGATCGTGATGGCGTAGGAGTAGAGCAGCATGCCCGTCTGCCCGCCGAGCATCGGGATCGTCCACAGGACGACCAGCAGGAGCAGCGAGATGGGCAGGAAGTATTGGCTCACCGTCCGCCGGGAGTCGACCCATTCGCGGGCGAACTTGCGGGTCTGACCCCGGTCGCGCACGGGAAGGTAGCGGTCGTCGCCTCGCAACATGCCCTCGCGGGCGCGGACGCGCTCGGCGGCCTGGCGCTCGCGCGCCTGCCGGTAGGCCTGTTTGCGGTTGGTGGGGGCGGTCACCGGCGAGCGGCGGCGGCCTTGGGCCTCGCGGCGCTTGGGAGTGGGGCGGCCCTTCCCCGCGGTCTTCGCCTGCGTCTCTTCTGGCGCGGTGGCGGAGGCGTCCGCGGGAGCCTCGGTACGACGTCGGAACACGACGTCAGCCTACCGGCGGTGCAACTTAATGACGCCCTCGTGCGTTATGCGTAGGGTGGACCTAGGCGACTTTGCCGCGATAATCGGGGGCCGACGATGAGTGGGCAGCCTATGGAGTTGCGAGTGGGCGCGAGGAGCACGGAATGCCAGCGCAGCGAGCATACGGCCGGCGAGCGTCGCGTCGAGCGGGAGTATAGGCACAGCACTACCTAGAAGGGGACGGCCAACGCGCATGAGCGTGATGAAGAGACTTTCCATGATCTTCAAGTCCAAGGCGAACAAAGCCTTGGACAAGATGGAGGATCCGCGCGAGACCCTCGACTACTCCTATCAGCGGCAGCTTGAGCTCTTGCAGAAGGTTCGCCGGGGTGTGGCCGACGTCGCCACCTCGCGCAAGCGGGTGGAACTGCAGATCAACCAGATCCAGCAGCAGTCGAACAAGCTGGAGGACCAGGGCCGCAAGGCGCTGAGCGTCGGCCGTGAGGACCTGGCGCGCGAGGCGCTGAGCCGCCGGTCGGCGCTGCAGACCCAGATCGCCGACCTGCAGGTGCAGCACAACAACCTCCAGGGTGAGGAGGAGAAGCTCACCCTCGCGAGCCAGCGCCTCCAGACCAAGGTCGACTCTTTCCGTCACCGGAAGGAGACCATCAAGGCGACGTACACCGCCGCCGAGGCGCAGACGCGCATCAACGAGGCGTTCTCCGGCATCTCCGAAGAGATGGGCGACGTGGGTCTGGCGATCCAGCGCGCCGAGGACAAGACCGCCCAGATGCAGGCGCGCGCCGGCGCGATCGACGAGCTGCTGGCCAGCGGTGCGCTGGACGACTTCAGCGGCCAGCGCGGCGACGACATCCAGGCCGAGCTCGACCGCATGGGCGGCGGCCACGACGTCGAGCTGGAGCTCGCCCGCATGAAGGCGGAGCTCGGCCAGGGCCCGGCGCCGCGTGACGCGATCGAGTCCGGCCCGCAGAACCAGCAGCAGGCGGCTCCGCAGCAGGCCCCCACCCAGCACACCCAGCAGTACCGCCAGCCTGGGGAGGGCTTGTGATCGTCCGCATCATGGGGGAGGGGCAGGTCCAGATCGCCGAGGGCGACATCGACGTGCTCAACGCCCTGGACACCGAGCTGGAAGCGGCCATCGAGACCGATGACGAGACCGAGTTCCGCTCCAAGCTCCACGCGCTGCTGGACAAGGTGCGCCAGCTCGGCAAGCCGCTCCCCGACGACGCGCTGGAGCCGTCCGAGCTGATTTTGCCTCCCTCTGACGCTTCGATCGACGAAGTGAGGGGAATGCTTGGGGATTCGGGTCTCATCCCGGGATAGTTTGGGCATATGACTCAAACCCGGTACGCCCCCGACCGGGGACTGACCGTGCGCATGGTCGTCACCATGTTCCTGCTCGGCCTGCTCTACGTCGCCTTCGTGGGCGCGCTGATCGCCGTGGGGGTCCGGGCGATCGTCGTCCTCGTTCTCGCCGGTGGCCTCCTGCTGGTCCAGTACTTCCTCTCCGACAGGATCGCGTTGTTCGCGATGCACGGCAGGGAGGTCTCCCCGCAGGAGGCACCGGAGCTGCACGGGGTCGTCGACCGGCTGAGCGTGATCTCCAACACCCCCAAGCCGCGGGTCGCCATCGCCGACAGCGACGTGCCGAACGCCTTCGCCACCGGCCGCGACCAGAAGCACGCGGTCGTCTGCGTCACCACCGGCCTGCTGCGGCGGCTCGACCCTCTGGAACTCGAAGGCGTCATCGCCCACGAGATGTCGCACGTGGCGCACCGCGACGTCGCCGTGATGACCATCGCCTCGTTCCTCGGCGTCGTCGCCGGCCTGATGACCCGCTTCGCCCTCTACAGCGGCCTCGGCCGCGACCGGGGCAACAACAACGGCCCGCCGATCGGGCTCATCATCATGCTCGTCTCGCTGATCGTGTACGCCGTCAGCTTCCTGCTCACCCGCGCGCTGTCGCGCTACCGCGAGCTGTCGGCCGACCGGGCGGGCGCCCTGCTCACCCAGCGCCCCTCCGCCCTGGCCAGCGCCCTGGTCAAGGTCACCGGCGACATGTCGCGCATCCCGACCCGCGACCTGCGCGAGGCCCAGCCCTTCAACGCGTTCTTCTTCGCCCCGGCCCTGTCGGGCAGGAGCGCCGGCGCGAGCCTGGCCACCCTGTTCGCCACCCACCCGCCGCTGGAGCGCCGCCTGGACCAGCTCAGCCGCATCTCCGCACAGCTCGGACGGGGGGCCTGAGCCGGTGCGATGGCTGGACGCGCTGCTCGGGCGCAGCAGACCCGCCAAACCCGACCTGGACGCCCTGTTCGCGCTGCCGTCCGCCGCGGTGACCCTGCAGGCGGCCACCGGTTTCACGCCCACGGGCACCGGCTCGGTGTGCTTCCGCGCGGCCGAGGGCGGCGCCTTCGCCACCCTCCAGCAGGACATCCGGGCCCTGCTCGGCGACTCCGAGGTCGAGCAGACCCAGGACTCCTACGGCTACACCTGGCTGGTGGCGCGCCGGAGCCCCGACGACCTTTCCACGCTGGTCACCGACCTGCACGGCATCAACTCCTCGCTGGAGGGCGCGGGCTTCGGGCCGTCCCTGCTGTGCTCGACGGCCGCCTTCACCGACGGGCCGGGACGCCGCCTGGCCCTGGTCTACCTCTACAAGCAGGGCACCTTCTATCCCTTCGCGCCGCTGACGGGTCAGCGCAGGGACAACGCCCTGGAGCTGGAGGTGCGCGCCGCCGTGTCCGGCGATCTGAAGATCGAGCCGGACCTCTCCCGCTGGTTCCCCCTCTGGGGAGCCCCCGGCCTCTGACCACGGCCGCCGCCTGCGCGGCCCCCGGGAGCACGGTCCCGGCCCGCCTAGAACGATCAGTAATGCCCGCGCGCCCTTAACGATACGAATCGAGGGGTATACCCGGCGTGACCGAGTCATCGCCGGGGGGACACAGGGTGGCAGTGACCGAGCAGGGCCGCGACGGCGTGGCCGTACGGGCCGAGGCGGGAGGGCGTTTCCGGGTCAGGGTGCCGCGCGTGCTGTCGGTGTGCATGGCGGTGGCCGCCGTGTACTCGGCGGCCATCGCGGTCGCGGGCCCGCTGCGCAGCACGCTCGGCCCCGTCACCGGCCTGATCGAGACGGCGGTCTTCCCCGTCGAGCCGAACCTCGGGTACGCGGTGTTCCTGGCGATCCTCGCCGGGGCCCTGGCCCGCCGCAAGAGGGCCGCCTACGGCGTCGTCACGGCCATCTTCGCGCTGCTCGTGCTCGGCAACCTCGCGGTCGTGCTCTCCTCGTCCCTGATGCCCGACCTGGTGGAGGAGTTCTCGCTCACGGGTCAGGTCGTCGCGGCCGACGTCAACCTCGTGGTGTCGGCGGTGGTCCTCGGCGTGCTGGCCGCCACGCGCGACGAGTTCTTCGCCCCGACCCGCCGCGCGTCCTTCAGGAAGGCCCTGCTCACGCTGGGCTCGCTGCTGGGGGTGTCGTTCGCCGTCGGCTACACGCTGGTCGCGCTCTTCCCCGGCACGCTCAAGCCCCGCGACCACCTCGCCTGGACGCTGGAACGCACCCTGGGCGGGGTCGTCACCCTGGACTTCTACCGGGCCGGACGCCCTCCGTCGTGGGTGAACCTGGTCATCGGCCTGCTGAGCGCCGTCGCGGTGCTGGTGGCCTTCGCCGTGCTGTTCCGCTCCCAGCGGGCCAGGGCCGAGCTGCCCGCCGAGAGCGAGGAGCGCGTCAGGGCGCTCCTGCGCTCCTACGGCTCGCGTGACTCGCTCGGCTACTTCGCCACCCGCCGCGACCGCGCCGTCATCTTCTCGCCGAGCGGCAAGGCCGCCGTCTCCTACCGGGTCGTCGCCGGGGTCTGCCTGGCCGGGGGAGACCCGATCGGCGACGTCGAGGCGTGGGGGCACGCCATCCGCGCCTGGCTGGACGAGGCCCGCCGCTACGGCTGGGCCGCCGCCGCGATCGGCCCCGGCGAGGCCGGCGCGCACGCCTACGTCCGGGCCGGGCTGCGGGTGCTGGAGCTCGGGGACGAGGCCGTGATCGAGGCCGCGGCCTTCGGCCTGGAGGGACGGGAGATGCGCGGGGTCCGCCAGGCCGTCAACCGGGTGCGCCGCGCCGGGTTCACGCTGCGCATCCGCCGGCACGCCGACCTGACGCCCGAGGAGACGCGCCACGTCATCGACCGCGCCGCCGCCTGGCGCGGCACGCGGGCCGAGCGGGGCTTCTCCATGGCGCTCGGCCGCCTGGGCGACCCGGCGGACGGCGCGTGCGTCCTGGTCGAGGCCAGGGACGCCGCCGGCAGGCTCGCGGCGATCCTGTCCTTCGTGCCCTGGGGCGAGGACGGCCTGTCGCTGGACCTCATGCGGCGCGACAGGGGCGGCGACAACGGGCTGATGGAGTTCATGGTCGCCGGGCTGATCGCCGAGGCGGACCGGCTCGGCGTCAAGCGGATCTCACTCAACTTCGCCATGTTCCGGTCGGTGTTCGAGGGCGGCGCCCGCCTCGGCGCCGGGCCCGTGCTCCGGCTGTGGCGGGGCACGCTGCTGTTCCTGTCGCGCTGGTGGCAGCTCGAATCGCTGTACCGGGCCAACGCCAAGTACCACCCGGTGTGGGTCCCGCGCTTCATCGCCTTCGAGGACACCCGCGACCTGCCCAAGGTGGGCCTGGCCTCGGTGACCGCCGAGGGGTTCCTGACGCCGCCCCGCGTCCTGCCGCGGCGCGGCGGGGACGGCGCCGCGGAGGCGTGAGGCCGGGGTCTGCGATTGGTCAAGTTCCCGCCGCGTGCGGAGGCGGCTCGCCGGCGCCGGCCGCGCCCGGTGGTGGCATGGCCTCATGACTGTGCGCGTGACCAAGGTGAGCGCCGTGCTGGCGGCGGCGGGGATCGTCCTGGCCGGAGCCCAGGCGGGCCCCGCGCTCGCGGCCCCGCGCCCTCCCGGCGGGAACGAGGCGCCCACCGCGGGGGAGGCGGCCGAGGTCGGCGTCACCGGCCGGGGGAGCGTCCGCGCCGTGCCGGACGTGATGCGCCTCGGCGTGGGCGTGGAGGTGCGCAAGGACAAGGCGGGGGAGGCGTTCGCGGCCGTCAGGGCGGCCGCCGCGCGGCTGACCGACGCCCTGGTCGCCGCCGGGGTGGCGCGGGAGGACCTGCGCACCAACGACCTGTCCCTGGGCGCCGAGTACGAGAAGTACCCGAGGGTCGTGGGCTACCGCGCCTCCCAGGGCGTCGAGGCGCTGGTCCGCGACCTGTCCAAGGCGGACGCCGTCGTGGACGCCGTCGCCGCCGCGGGCGAGGCGGTGCGGCTGACCGGCGTGACCTTCGAGATCTCCCGCTCCCAGACCCTGCTGAGGTCGGCCCGCGCCGCCGCCTACCGCAACGCCCTGGCCAAGGCCCGGCAGTACGCCACGCTCACCGGCCGCCGCGTCGGGCGGGTGCTCAAACTGGAGGAGGAGGGCGACGGCGCGCCCCCGCGCTTCGCCGTGGCGGCGGAGAAGGGGGCGCTGAGCCCCGGGCAGGGCACCATCACGATCGTCGTGCGCGCGCTGTACGAGCTGGTCTAGCCCGGCCGCCCGCCTAGGGCAGGGCCAGCATGCGGTCGAGGGCGATCTTGGCCCAGTGCGTCGTGTCCGGGTCCACGGTGATCTGGTTGACGACCCGGCCCTCGGCCAGCGACTCCAGCGCCCACACCAGGTGCGGCAGGTCGATGCGGTTCATCGTGGAGCAGTAGCAGACCGTGCGGTCCAGGAACGTCACGGTCTTGTCCGGGTGCGCCGCCGCCAGCCGCTTGACCAGGTTGAGCTCGGTGCCGACCGCCCACGCAGAGCCGGCGGGCGCCTGCTCCAGCGTCTTGATGATGTACTCGGTGGAGCCGACGTGGTCGGCCTTGGTGACCACGTCGTGGCGGCACTCGGGGTGCACCAGCACGTTGACCCCGGGGACGCGCGCCCGCACGTCGTCCACGCAGGCGGCGGAGAACCGGCCGTGCACCGAGCAGTGGCCCCGCCACAGGATCATCTTGGCGTCCCTGAGCTGCTGGTCGGTGAGGCCGCCGTTCGGGCGGTGCGGGTTGTAGACCACGCAGTCCTCCAGCGAGAACCCCATCTCCAGGACCGCGGTGTTGCGCCCGAGGTGCTGGTCGGGCAGGAACAGCACCTTCCTGTCGCCCGCGGCCTTGCCCGGCCCCTCGGGGCCCTGGTCGAAGGCCCAGGTCAGCGCGCGGCGGGCGTTGGAGGACGTGCAGACCGCGCCGCCGTTGCGCCCGCAGAACGCCTTGATGTCGGCCGAGGAGTTCATGTAGGTGATCGGCACGGTCACCTCGGCGAGGCCGAGGTCGCTCAGCACGTCCCACGCCTCCTCGACCTGGTCGAAGGTCGCCATGTCCGCCATCGAGCAGCCCGCGGCCATGTCCGGGAGCACGACCTTCTGGTCGTCGCCGGTCAGGATGTCGGCCGACTCGGCCATGAAGTGGACGCCGCAGAAGACGATGTACTCCGCCTCGGGGCGGGCCGCCGCCTCGCGGGCCAGCTTGAAGGAGTCGCCGGTGACGTCGGCGAACCGGATCACCTCGTCGCGCTGGTAGTGGTGGCCGAGCACGAACAGCCGGTCGCCCAGGGCGGCCTTGGCCCGTTCCGCGCGCGCGACCAGATCCGGGTCGGAGGCCGGGGGCAGGTCGCCGGGGCAGTCGACGCCCCGCTCGCTGTGCGGGTCGGCCCCGCGGCCAAGGATGAAGAGGGGAAGCCCGGTGTCGGTAGTGGTCACGGCAGCGCACCTCGTGTGGGGATCCTGGGAGGACTTATCGTCTAGTTGACGACTAATGATGACACATGGCACCCGCCGGCTATTCCCGAGGGGGGCCGCGTACCGGACCCTGAGACAGGAATGTGTACTCGTGCCGTGGTGTTGGTAGCGTCTGAGTACGACCTCAGAACAAGGCCACCGTCCCCAAGGGGCGTTGGGGCAGACGGGGAGTCAACAGATGACGGTTGAGAGCAGCGAGACCACGCAGCAGGGCCTGATCCTCACGGACGCGGCCGCGGCCAAGGTGCGCAGCCTGCTCGAACAGCAGGGCGAGGAGGGGCTTCAGCTCCGCGTCGCGGTGCAGCCGGGCGGCTGTTCCGGTCTGCGCTACCAGCTCTTCTTCGACGACCGCACGATGGACGGGGACGTCGTCTCCGACTTCGGCGGTGTCAGTGTCGTCACCGACCGCATGAGCGCGCCGTACCTCATGGGCGCCACGGTCGACTTCGTCGACACGATCGAGAAGTCGGGCTTCACGATCGACAACCCGAACGCCACCGGTTCCTGCGCCTGCGGCGATTCGTTCAACTAAAGACGGCGCGCGGTCCGGCCCCGCTCGCGGATCCCTCCGCCGGGCGGGGTTTCGGCATGCCCTGCTCCGGTGGCCCCGCCCCGCGCCCGTGGAGGCCCACCCCAGCCCCGCGCCACGTCAGGTCGGCGTGAACGTCAGGGAGCCGTAGGGGGCGGCGACGTCACCGCAGGCCAGGCGGGTCGCCGTGCTCGCGTCCGAGCGCTCTCCCGCACCCGTGAAGATCATCCGCGGCGCGGCGCCATCGCTACGCACCGCGTTTCCGTGTCATATTCTTGGCGGGCTCAACACGCTGACGACGCCGACCAGGGCCGTTCCCAGGCCGTGGCAGACCATGCCGACCATGAGGAGAGCGACCCGTGCGCATCGCCGTCACCGGATCCATCGCGACCGATCACCTGATGACGTTCCCGGGGAGCTTCGGGGAACAGCTCATCGCCGAGCAGCTCGACCGCGTCTCGCTGTCGTTCCTCGTGGACGATCTCCAGATCCGCCGCGGCGGCGTCGCGGCCAACATCGCCTTCGGCATGGGCTGCCTGGGCCTCAAGCCGACCCTCGTGGGCGCGGTCGGGAACGACTTCGCGGACTACCGCTCCTGGCTGGAGCGCCACGGCGTCGACTGCGACTCGGTGCACGTCTCCGAGCTGCGCCACACCGCCCGCTTCCTGTGCACCACCGACGAGCACCACAACCAGATCGCGTCCTTCTACACCGGCGCGATGGCCGAGGCCCGCGAGATCGAGCTGAAGCCCGTCGCCGACCGCCTCGGCGGCCTCGACCTCGTGCTGATCAGCCCCAACGACCCCGACGCGATGTTCCGCCACACCGAGGAGTGCCGCGAGCGTGGCATCCCCTTCGCGGCCGACCCCTCCCAGCAGCTCGCCCGCATGGGCGGCGAAGAGATCAAGAGCCTGATCGAGGGCGCCGCCTACCTGTTCACCAACGACTACGAGAAGGCCCTCGTCGAGCAGAAGACCGGCTGGTCGGACGAAGAGGTGCTCGGCCACGTCGGCGTGCGCGTCACCACCCTCGGGCCCAAGGGCGCCCGCATCGACCGCGAGGGCGAGCCCTCCGTCCACGTCCCCCCGGCCGCCGAGCGCGGCAAGGTCGACCCGACGGGCGTGGGCGACGCCTTCCGCGCGGGCTTCCTGTCCGGGCTCGCCTGGGGCGTCTCGCCCGAGCGCAGCGGCCAGGTCGGCAACCTGCTCGCCACCCACGTCCTCGAAGAGGTCGGCGGCCAGGAGTACCAGCTCGGCCGGCAGGGCTTCCTGGACCGCTTCACCGCCGCCTACGGCGCCGAGGCCGCCGGCGAGATCACGCCGCACCTCGACTGCTTCAACGCCTGACGGTTCCGCGCCCGGCGCGGCCGGCCCCGCCGTGGGTCAGTAGTTGCGCCGGACGTGGATCGCCCAGCCGCCCTGGGGGAGCTCGTAGCTCCCCACATGGTGGTGGGACTTCAGCCGGCACCAGGCGGGGACGTCGGTGAACGCCGCGGGGTCGTCGGCGAGGACGGCCACCGTCGCGTTCATCGGCACGTCGTTGATCTGCTGGGCCAGCATGATGATCGGGATCGGGCACTTGCGCCCGAGCGCGTCGATCGTCAGCGCGACCGGCGGCGGCGCCTCCGCGCGCTCCGGCGCGCCCTCGGCGGCGTTGACAGGGGTTTCGGAGTCCCGCCTTCTCACGGCGACTCCACCCCGACGGCGGCGCGGACGCGCCGCACGATCTCCGGCAGGACGGCCAGGAACCGGTCCACGTCCGCCTCGGACGCGCCCCGGGGCAGGGACACCCTGACGTTCCCGTGCGTGAGCACTCCCATGGCCTCCAATACATGCGATGGACGTAGCGTACTCGCCGTGCACGAACTGCCCGACGAGACGGAGAACCCAGCTCTATCCAACTCGGTCAGTATCACCTCACCTGCCACGTAAAGACATGAGAACGTGACAATGTGCGGCGCTCTCGCCACCGGGTCGCCGACCACCTCCACATCCGGCACGAGGCGCGGCACGCTGGCGCGGATGCGGTCCACCAGCGCCGACAGCCGGGCGTTCTCCGCCTCGGCCTCGGCCGCGCGCGCCCGCAGCGCCGCCACCGCCGCGACCACGGCCGGGACGTTCTCGAAGCCCGGCACCCTGCGCCGCTCCCGCTCGTCCTCCGGCAGGGGCGAGCGCCAGCGGGTGCCCTTGCGCACCGCCAGCACCCCCACCCCCGCCGGGCCGCCCCATTTGTGCGCGCTCCCGGTCAGCACCGACCACCCGGGCGGCACGGGCAGCCGTCCCAGGGTCTGGGCGGCGTCCACCAGCAGCGGCACCCCCGCCGCCCGGCACGCCTCGGCGGCCTCCGCGACCGGTTGCAGCGTGCCCACCTCGTGGTTGGCCGTCTGCAGGCACGCCAGCGCCGTGCCCTCGCGGGCCACCGCCGCCGCGAACCCGGCGGGATCCACCCGGCCCGCGATGTCCACGCCGACGATCTCCAGCTCGCCGCCGTCGCCTTCGTGGGCCGCCCCCGCCTGCAGCACGCTGGAGTGCTCCACCGCGCCCGCCACCATGCGCCGCCCGGCGCGGCGCCGTCCGAGCAGCGTGCCGAGCACCCCGAGGTGGACGGCCTGCGTGCCCGAGGTGGTGAAGGACACCTCGTCGGGCCGGGCGCCGATGAGCTCGGCCGCCTCGGCGCGCGCCCGCTCCAGCAGCAGCCGGGAACGGCGCGCCTCGCCGTACAGGCGGGCCGGGTCGGCGGCCGCCGCGTCCAGCGCCGAGACCAGCGCCTCGCGCGCGGCGGGGTGGAGGGGTTCGCTGGAGGCCGCGTCGAAGTACGCCACGCGTTCATGGTCCCACCCGGCGGACGGCGGCCCTCGCCCAGGGCGCGGCCGGGCCCGCCGGGGCCCTGGGGGAGGCGCTGGTGAAGACGTGGCGACTCCGTTACCGGGGGCTGAGAAGGAGGGCGGCCCCGGTGCGCGCTAATGTGTCCCCCAGCGTGACGTGAGACAACTTGGAGCGCGGTCCCCTTCCGAGATCGCGAATCTGAAAACGACCGCCCAGGAGGCAGACTCTTGGGCTTTCAACTGTGGAGTAGGCGACCCGTGAGTCCGACCCGCCGTTCGACACGGCGCCCGTTGGCCCGCAGGGTGCCGCGCGCCGCCGCGCTGGCGGTGCTGCTGGTGTCCCTGACGGCGTGTGGAGGCCCCGGTACGTGGAATCGTGCCGGCATGCCCGAAGGTGCCACCAAGGAGGCAGGCATCATCCAGAGTCTCTGGAACGGTGCCTGGATCGCCTCCCTCGCCGTGGGTGTCGTCGTCTGGGGCCTGATCCTCTGGGCGTGCGCGTTCCATCGCAAGCGCAAGAACTCGCCCGACGCCCTGCCGCCCCAGGTGCGCTACAACCTGCCGATCGAGATCCTCTACACCACGGTGCCGATCATCATGGTGGCGGTGTTCTTCTACTTCACCGCGCGGGACGAGAACACCATCGTCGCGGTGTCGAAGAACCCCGACGTCAAGGTGCACGTCGAGGGCTTCCAGTGGAGCTGGCGCTTCACCAGCGAGTACGGCGGCAAGACGGCCCAGGTCGTCGGCACCCCCGCCAAGCGGCCAGAGCTGGTGCTGCCCGTCGGCAAGAAGGTCCAGTTCGACCTGTCCTCGCCGGACGTGATCCACTCGTTCTGGGTGCCCTCGTTCCTGTTCAAGCGTGACGTGATCCCGGGCGTCAAGAACGTCTTCGAGATCCAGACCAGCAAGACCGGCACCTTCGCCGGCCGCTGCGCCGAGCTGTGCGGCGTCGACCACAGCCGCATGCTCTTCACGGTGAAGATCGTGCCGCAGGCCGAATACGACTCGTACATCAACCAGGCGGGGAGTGCCAAGTGACCGCCGCAAGCGAACTGATCAACCGGGGCATCCCGGCCCGGCGCGCCCGCAAGGGGAACGTCATCGTCCGGTGGATGTCCTCCACCGACCACAAGGTGATCGGGCACATGTACCTGATCACCTCCTTCGTGTTCTTCCTGATCGGCGGCGTCATGGCGCTGATCATGCGGGCCGAGCTGGCACAGCCGGGCCTGGAGTTCGTGAGCAACGAGCAGTTCAACCAGCTGTTCACCATGCACGGCACGATCATGCTGCTCATGTTCGCGACGCCGCTGTTCGCGGGCTTCGCCAACGAGCTGATGCCGCTGCAGATCGGCGCCCCGGACGTGGCGTTCCCGCGCCTCAACATGGTGAGCTACTGGCTCTACCTCTTCGGCAGCACGATCGCCGTCTCGGGCTTCTTCACCCCCGACGGCGCCGCCTCCTTCGGCTGGACGGCCTACACCCCGCTCTCGGACGCGGTCAGCTCGCCGGGCCTGGGCGGCGACCTGTGGATCATGGGTCTGTCGATGTCCGGCATCGGCACCATCCTCGGCGCGGTGAACTTCATCACCACGATCGTCTGCATGCGGGCGCCCGGCATGACCATGTTCCGCATGCCGATCTTCACCTGGAACATCCTGCTCACCAGCATCCTGGTGCTGCTGGCCTTCCCGGTGCTGGCCGCCGCGCTGCTGGCCCTGGAGGCCGACCGCAAGCTCGGGGCGCACATCTTCGACTCGACGACCGGCGGTGCGATGCTCTGGCAGCACCTGTTCTGGTTCTTCGGGCACCCCGAGGTGTACATCATCGCGCTGCCGTTCTTCGGCATCATCACCGAGATCCTTCCGGTGTTCAGCCGCAAGCCGGTCTTCGGCTACATGAGCCTCATCGGCGCCACCATCGCCATCGCGGGCCTGTCCGCGGCGGTGTGGGCCCACCACATGTTCGTGACCGGCCAGGTCCTGCTGCCGTTCTTCTCGTTCATGACCTTCCTCATCGCCGTCCCGACCGGTGTGAAGTTCTTCAACTGGATCGGCACGATGTGGCGCGGCCACATCTCGTTCCAGTCGCCGATGCTGTTCGCGGTCGGCTTCCTGGTCACGTTCCTGTTCGGCGGCCTGACCGGCATCATCCTGGCGTCGCCGCCGCTGGACTTCCAGGCCAGCGACTCCTACTTCGTGGTCGCGCACTTCCACTACGTCGTCTTCGGCACCGTGGTGTTCGCGATGTTCGCCGGCTTCTACTTCTGGTGGCCCAAGTTCACCGGCAAGATGCTGAACGACGCGCTCGGCAAGTTCCACTTCTGGACGCTGTTCATCGGCTTCCACACCACCTTCCTGGTGCAGCACTGGCTGGGCGTCGAGGGCTTCCCGCGCCGCTACGCCGACTACTCGGCCGCGGACGGCTTCACCGACCTGAACGTCGTCTCCTCGGTGGGCGCGTTCATCCTCGGCGCCTCGACGCTGCCGTTCCTCTACAACGTGTGGCGCACCGCCAGGACGGCCCCCAAGGTCGTCGTGGACGACCCGTGGGGCTTCGGCAACTCGCTGGAGTGGGCCACTTCCTGCCCGCCGCCCCGGCACAACTTCACGAAGCTGCCGCGCATCCGCTCCGAGCGCCCGGCCTTCGACCTGCACAACCCGCACACGCTCGTCCCGGTCAAGGAAGTGGAGGAGGCCCGATGAAGGTCCAGGGCTGGATGTTCCTCCTCTGCGGCATCTTCTTCGCCGCGGTGGACCTGGTCTACTGGTTCTGGTCCAAGGAGCCGACCGGCACGACCGCGCTGGCGATCTCCGTCGGCCTGGCGCTCATGATCGGCTACTACCTGCTCTTCACGGCCCGCCGCATCGGCGACCAGCCCGAGGACAGGAAGGACGCCGAGATCAGCGACGGCGCGGGCGAGCTCGGCTTCTTCAGCCCGTCGAGCTGGTGGCCGCTGTTCGTCTGCCTGGCCGCCGCCCTGATGACCGTCGGATTCGTCATCGGCTGGTGGATGTTCCTGATCGGCGCCTTCGCGGTGATCATGGCCGCCATCGGCTTCGTCTTCCAGTACTACCGGGGCCACTTCACGCACTGATCACCCGCGGATCTACGCGCCTGCCCCGGCGCCCGGCCCGTGATCGCGGGCGGCGGCCGGTTCCTCCAAGGGACCGCCTGCCGCCCGCGATTCTTTTTTGGCGCGTCGTGTCGGGCTTTCTCCCTCGCTCCGGGTACGCGACACACAGTAACCGGGTAATAACCGACAAGGAGTGATCCATCGGAGGCGGGGGAGACGTCACGTGAGACACGTCGAGATCCGGGTGGTCGCCCTGGGCGCGGGAGCTCTGGCCCTGACGCTGGCGAGTGGTTGCGGAAGTTCCGGTACGAGCAAGGACCAGGCCGCGGAGAACCGCGGGGACGTGGCCGTGAGCGTCTCTCCGGCCGACAGGGCGGCCCAGGTGGCCCCGGAGCTGCCCGTCACGGTCGGGGCCGTCAACGGCGCTCTCAGGAGCGTCAGCGTGCAGGCCGTCTCCAGGCACACGCAGGTCGAGGGCGTGCTCAGCGCGGACCGCACCCAGTGGCGCAGCAAGCGCCCCATGGCGCCGGGCGAGACCTACCGCGTCACCGCGGAGGCGGTGGGCCGCGGCGGCGACACCAAGCGGGTGACCAGCGAGTTCACCACCATCCAGGCGTCCAAGATCTACGCGGTCGACAAGATGCTCCCCAACAAGGAGGCCACCGGCCTCACCGTCGGCGTCGGCATGCCGATCATCCTGACCTTCGACCAGCCCATCGCCGACCGGGTGTCGGTCGAGCGCAACCTCATGGTGCAGGCGTCCCGGCCCATCGAGGGGGCCTGGCACTGGTTCGACGAGAAGACGGTGTCCTTCCGGCCCCGGCAGTGGTGGCCCGCGCACACCAAGGTCAAGGTGATCGCCCGGCTCGCCGGCGTGCGGGGCGGCCCGGGCATGTACGGCGGGCAGGACTACGTGCGCGAGTTCGAGATCGGCCGCGCCCAGATCAGCCACGCCGACACCTCCAGCCACCAGATGACCGTCAGGCGCGACGGGCAGGTCATCAGGACGGTCCCGCTCAGCGCCGGCCGGGGCGGCGACATGAAGTACTACACGACCAACGGCATCCACCTGGCCATGTCCCGCGAGGACGTCACCACGATGACCTCGCCCGACGCCGGGCCCGGCAGCCCCGGGTACTACAGCATGACCGTGTACGACACCGTGCGGATCTCCGACACCGGCGAGTACGTCCACGGCGCGCCCTGGTCGGTGGGCTCGCAGGGCAACTCCAACGTCAGCCACGGCTGCATCAACATCAGCCCGTCCAACGCCAAGTGGTTCAAGGAGACCACGCTCATCGGCGACCCGATCATCGTGAGCGGATCGCCGCGCCCCCTCGACCCGGCGAACGGGTGGGGCCACTGGCAGGAGACCTGGCCGCAGTGGCTGCGCTGGAGCGGCCTGCGCTCGGGCTTCACCACCGAGGCCCTCACGGCCGGCGGGCACGAGGGCGCGGGCGTGCCCGTCAGCGAGAGCAAGAAGAAGGTCACCTCCTGACGCGGCCTCCCTCTGCGGCGGTCTCTTTCTGACGCGGTCCCCGCCGGACGCGAAAGGGCCCGGGCGCGACGTGCGCGCCCGGGCCCCTTGTCGCCCGTGGAACCCCGGAGGGGGCTCGCTCAGTGGCCGATGGACTTGGTCTCGTCCGCGCCGGCCCCGACGGTGGCGTGGCCGTGGCCCTCCACGTGGTGGTGGCCGTCGGTCTCCAGCGAGATGGCCTCGCTGTCCTCGGAGTAGGCCCGGCTGAGCTTGGCCCTGAGCCTGCCGAGCGGGTTGCGCATGCCCTTGGGGGGCACGCCCGCGCCGTCCGGCTCGGCCTCGATGGCCGGGATGCGCTTCTTGCCCTGCATGAGGGCCGCCAGGTCCTCGGCCGGGGGCACGTGGACCTCGATGTACTCGCCGTGGGGCAGGCGCTTGATGACGCCGGACTCCACGCCGTGCAGCAGCGTCTCCTGGTCCCTGCGCTGCAGGCCGATGCAGAAGCGGTACGTGATGAAGTACGCGATGGCCGGCCCGACGAAGATGGCCACGCGGCCGATCTCGGTCGTGGTGTACAGCGGGATGTGGAACGTCGAGGAGATCTCGTCGTTGGCGCCCAGCAGCCACAGGATGCCGTAGAACGTGATCGCCGAGATGCCGATCGAGGTGCGGTGCGGGTTGTTGCGGGGACGGTCGGTCAGGTGGTGCTCGCGGTTGTCCCCGGTGATCCAGCGCTCCGCGAACGGATACAGCGCCAGGCCGGTCATGACGATGCCCATGGGCACCAGCGCCGGGATCAGCACGCTCAGCGGCAGCGTGTGATCGAGGAAGTTGATCTCCCACGCGGGCATCAGGCGCAGCGCGCCTTCGAGGAAGCCCATGTAGAAGTCGGGCTGCGAGCCCGCCGAGATGTCGGCCGGCGTGTACGGACCGAACAGCCAGATCGGGTTGATCTGGGCGAACGTGCCGAGCAGCGCCAGCGCGCCGAACGTGAACAGGAAGTACGCGCCCGACTTGATCATGAAGGTCGGGTAGAACGGCGCGCCCACCACGTTGGTCTCGGTGCGGCCCTTGCCCGGCATCTGCGTGTGCTTCTGCACCCACATGAGGATCATGTGCGCGGAGATCAGCGCCAGCAGGATGCCCGGGATCAGCAGGATGTGCAGGCTGTAGAACCGTGAGATCACGTCCTCGCCGGGGTACTCGCCGCCGAAGAGGAAGAACGTGATGTAGGTGCCCACCAGGGGGATCGAGATCGCGACACCCTCGGTGATCCGCAGGCCGGCGCCGGAGAGCAGGTCGTCCGGCAGGGAGTAGCCGGTGAGGCCCTCGGCGAGCGCCAGGGTCAGCAGCAGGACGCCGATGATCCAGTTGAGCTCGCGCGGCTTGCGGTAGGCCCCGGTGAAGAACACCCGGAGCATGTGCACCATCATGCCCGCCACGAACAGCAGCGCCGCCCAGTGGTGGATCTGACGGATCAGCAGGCCGCCGCGGACGTCGAAGCTGATGTGCAGCGCCGAGGCGTACGCCTCCGACATGTGGACGCCGTACAACTGGGCGTACGAGCCCTGGTAGACGACCTCGCCCATGCTCGGCTTAAACCAGAACGTCAGGAACGTACCGGTCAGCAGCAGGATGATGAACGAGTAGAGCGCGATCTCACCGAGCAGGAAGGACCAGTGGTCCGGGAAGACCTTGCGCAGGTTGCGCTGCAGGAAGTTCCCGGCGCCGAGGCGGTCGTCGAGGAAGGACGACGGCCCGGCGATGGGCTTCGGGACGGTGTCCAGGCTCATGCCTGCCCCCTGACTTCGGCCTCAGCGTCCCCGCGCTCCCAGAAGCTGGGGCCCACCGGGACGTTGAAGTCGCTCTGTGCGATGAGGTACCCCTCGTTGTCGACGGCGATCGGCAGCTGGGGCAACGGGCGGGCGGCGGGGCCGAAGATGACCTTGGCGCCGTCGGCCGCGTCGAACGTGGACTGGTGGCACGGGCAGAGGATGTGGTGCGTCGTCTGCTCGTAGAGCGCCGCGGGGCAGCCCACGTGGGTGCAGATCTTGGAGTAGGCGACGATGCTGTCGTGCGTCCAGTTGAGATTGACGCCCGGCTTGAGGTCCTCCGGCCTGAACTTGATCAGGATCAGCGTGGCCTTGGCCAGCGCGTTCAGGTCGTCCTCATGCCCCTGGGGCACCACCGACAGGATGCCGCCGGGGGAGTTGAAGTCGGCGGCGCGGATCGGCTGGCCGGTGCCCTCGACGATCAGGCGCAGGCCCTTCTTCCACACCGTGTGCCGCAGCGAGGTGCCGGGCAGAGGGCCGAGGTCCTTCAGCATCACCAGCGGCAGCAGGCCGAGCGGGGCCGCGGCCAGCAGCAGCGTGCGGCGCAGCAGCTTGTGGCGGACGAAGCCGCTCTCCTCCGCGCCCTCCAGGAACGTCCGGGCGACGTCCGCCCGCACATCGGCGCCGGAGGCCATCGGGTGGCGCTGCTGGACCAGGGTGTACTTCGGCATGATCTGCCGCGCCCACACGACCAGGCCCGCCGCCAGCGACAGCAGCGCGAGGGCCAGGAAGCCGCCGAGCGCCAGGTTCGAGGTCTGGGTCTTCTCGACCGAGCCGACCTGGAAGATGACGTAGGACGCCACGAACCCGACCGCGGCGAGGAAGGTCACCACGAACAGCAGGGCGGCGCGGCGCTCACCCTTGCGCGCGGCGGCCGGGTCGGGGAACTTCACCTCGCCGACCGCCACCGGCTCGTTGGCCGAGTGCGGCGGCTCGCTCGCGGTCGCCGCGCCGTGACCGTGGCCGCCCGCCCGGGCGCGGGAGCCGGAGGGCTCGCCGAGCACCAGGTCGCCGCCGCGCGGTGGGGGGGTGCCGATGACGCGCCTCGGGAGGCGCTCCTCCGGCTCGATCTCGTTCGGGTTGTCAGTCATGGTTGACCTGCCGCTTCTTCGCGGTGATCCAGATGGCGGCGAGGATCAGCAGGCTGATGCCGCCGATCCACGCGACGAGACCCTCGGTGACCGGGCCGATGCGGCCGAGGCCGTTGCCGCCCGGGTTGGGCTCGTTGCGGACGCCCACGATGTAGGCGATCATGTCGCGCTTCTGCTCGGGGGTGATGGTGCTGTCGTTGAAGACCGGCATCGCCTGCGGGCCCGTGGCCATCGCCTCGTAGATCTGCGTCGGCGTGGCCGGCTCCAGCGAGGGGGCGTACTTGCCGTAGGTCAGCGCGCCGCCGGCGCCCACGAAGTTGTGGCACTGGATGCAGTTGGCGCGGAAGAGCTCGCCACCCTTGGCCGGGTCGCCCTTGGCGGGGTCGACGGCCTCCAGCGACGGCTTGGTCGGGCCGCCGCCCAGCGACTGGACGTACGCCGCGAGCTGGCGGACGGTGTCCGGGTTGACCCACTCCGGGGGACGCTTGCGCGGAGCCTGCGGCCCGGGGTTGCTGAACGGCATGCGGCCGCTGGAGACCTGGAAGTCGACGGCGGCGGCGCCGACGCCGATGAGGCTCGGGCCCGATGCACCGCCGGGCGAGTAGGACCCCTCGGCGTTCAGGCCGTGGCAGCTCGCGCAGTGCGCCGCGAACAGGTCCTTGCCCGCGGCCACGTCGTCCGCCTTGCCGGAGGCGATCGCCGCGTCGGCCCGGTCACCTCCGGGCACCAGCAGGGCGTACACCCCTCCGAGGACGCTCAGGGCCAGAAGGAGGACGACATAGCGCGCGAGTGGATGCCGTCTCCGAGCGGTGATCGAGTTCACCGATATCCTCGTTCCGATCATTTGATGATGTAGATGGTCGCGAAGAGGCCGATCCAGACGACGTCGACGAAGTGCCAGTAGTAGGACACGACGATCGCGCTGGTGGCCTGCTCATGTGTGAAGCGCTTCGCGGCGTACGTGCGTCCCAGCATGAACAGGAACGCGATCAGGCCACCGGTCACGTGCAGGCCGTGGAAGCCTGTGGCCAGGTAGAAGATCGAGCCATAGGCGTTCGAGGACAGGGTCAGGCCCTCTTCCACGAGGTTGCGGTACTCGTACAGCTGGCCTCCGACGAACCACGCGCCCATGAGGAAGCTGACGATGTACCAGAACCGGAGCTTGCCGACCTGCCCCTTTTCGGCGGCCCACACGCCGAGCTGGCACGTCACACTGGACAGGACCAGAACGATCGTGTTGACGAGCGCGTAGGGGACGTCGAGGTGGACGCCCTCGGGAAGGGTGGGCCAGGGCCTGTCCATGCCCAGGCTGACCGACCGGATCGTGAAGTACATCGCGAACAGCGCCGCGAAGAACATGAGCTCAGAGGACAGCCAGACGATCGTGCCGACGCTGACCAGGTTCGGCCGGCGGGACGATGGGGCTGTCGTCGTCGTGATTGCGGATGCTGTCGCCACGCGCAGCATTATTGCGGCTCCACAGGTCGGGTCGCCGCACGACCCCCCGCTAAGGAGCACATCACGCGGATAAACCGGACATACGCCGGGTTCTACGCCAAGTATGGCTCGTCTGGGCTTCGGTCGGCGGGGACCGGTACCATCCTTGGTGACCATACCTCGTCAATCGATAGTGAGCGCGACCGTGAGCATGAGGGTTCTCGTCTACAGCGACGACGCCGGCACCCGGGAGAAGGTCCGGCTGGCGATCGGAAGGCGTCCCGCGGCCGACGTGCCCCAGGTCGAGATCGTCGAGTGCGCCACGCAGCCCGCCGTCGTCAAGCATCTCGACTCCGGCGACATCGACGTCGCCGTCCTCGACGGCGAGGCCGTCCCCGCGGGCGGCATGGGCGTCTGCCGCCAGGCGAAGGACGAGGTCTACGACTGCCCGCCCATCTGCGTGGTCATCGGCCGCCGGGACGACCGATGGCTCGCCGAGTGGTCCCGCGCCGACGCCGTCGTCGCCCAGCCGATCGACCCCATCGCGCTCGCCGAGGCCGTGGCCGGCCTCATGCGCCGCCGCTCGGAGACCCGCATCTCCCACTGACCATCGCCGCCCGTCCCACCGGCGGCCGACCGCCAAACCGTCCCACTGACGGCCGACCGTCTCTCGGACGGCCGACCGTTGATCGTCAGACCGTCTCCGCGACGGCCGAGCGTCCCACCGGATCGCCGACCGTCAAGCGGCTCGCCCGCCGACCGCCCGTACCTGCCGCCATCGACCTTCTCACCGACCGGAGCCCCCATGGACGCGCGCACCACGTGGCCCGCGCTGCTCACCGCCCTCCTGTCCCGCGAGAACCTCACCGCCGACGAGACCGCCTGGGCGATGAGCGAGATCATGTCCGGGTCCGCGACGTCCGTGCAGATCGCGGCGTTCGCCACGGCGCTGCGCGCCAAGGGCGAGACCGTCGCCGAGGTCACCGGGCTCGCGCGCACCATGCTCGCGTTCGCGACCCCCCTCACGGTCGACGGCCCCACCGTCGACGTCGTCGGCACCGGCGGCGACCGCGCCCACACCGTCAACGTCTCCACCATGGCCGCCATCGTCGCGGCCGCGGCGGGCGCCAAGGTCGTCAAGCACGGCAACCGCTCGGCGTCCTCCTCCTGCGGCGCCGCCGACGTGCTCGAACAGCTCGGCATCGTCCTGGAGATGAAGCCGGAGGCCACCGCGCGCGTGGCCGCGGAGGCGGGCATCACGTTCTGCTTCGCGCCGGTCTACCACCCCGCGCTGCGCTACGCCGGCCCCGCCAGGTCCGAGCTGGGTGTGCCCACCTTCTTCAACTTCCTCGGCCCGCTCACCAACCCCGCCCGCCCCAAGGCCCAGGCCATCGGCGTCTACGACGCCCGCATGCTGCCGGTCATCGCCGGGGTCTTCGCCGAGCGTGGCGTGTCCGCCCTGGTGTTCCGCGGCGACGACGGCCTGGACGAGCTGTCCACCGCCAGCACCTCCACGGTCTGGGTGGTCCGTGACGGCGCGGCGGTCCAGACGATCTTCGACCCCCTGGACATCGGCGTCCCCCGCTCCGACCCCGGCGCGCTGCGCGGCGGCGACCGCGAGTTCAACGCCAAGGCCGTCCTCGACCTGGTCGACGGCAAGAAAGGCCCGGTCCGCGACGCCGTCCTCCTGAACGCGGCAGCCGCCCTGGTGAGCGTCGACGCACTCACCCTCCCCGCCGGCACTCCCGCTCTGGACGAGAACGGCGCCGGCGACGCCCTCGTCACCGCCATGTCCGCCGCCTACGCCCGCGCCGCCGAAGCCGTCGACTCCGGCCGCGCCTCCGAAACCCTCACCCGCTGGATCGAGGTCAGCCGCTCCCACGGCGCCTAGCGCGAACACCATCCGCGGGCCCGCCGATCTGGGCCACTTAACGGTGTGACCCGCCGCGAAAGGTCCTCGCCTCCGGCTCGGGCTGTTCTTTCCAGGCCTCTGGCCGCGTTTCCTCAGGGGCCTACGGCCCACGTCGGTCCAGAGCCGCGAAGTCCTCCTTCCGGCCGGAAGCGCAGACGTTTATCCGGGAAAGTCACGTCGCTGGTGTATTGCTCCCTGGTTTGTGACGAGCGGCTATAGTCCCGGACATGCCGACGATCCGTGATCGGATTCACGTCGCCTATGCCGGCTGACGATTAGGCGCACGACCCCTCCCCATAGCCAGGCCGGTATCGAGGGCCGGGCGAACGCGGGCACAGCGCCGTGCCCGCCGGGCGGCGTAAGAACTGGATTGGCGTACGTCCTCTCCGGTCTGAAGACAGGCGCGCTCTGACCGGCGTTACGGCCGATAATGTCCGTGACTGCTCCTGCGCGTCGACGGAGCGGGCACGAGTAGTACCAGGCAACTGGCCGGTCGTGACAACTGACGATCAAGAAGTGTCGCGGACCAGCATTGGGGCACCGACCGAGAGGACCGTGGTCAGCCGTGCAACAAGACCCGAGCCACCCATCCCTTCCGGCGGTGCAGGGCGACTCGGCCGACGGGCCGGTCTTCGAGAGCATGTCTCTGGCGGAGATCGTCCACGGCGTCACGGCGGTCGGAGGACCGGCCGCAGTGGCAGGCGTCCTCATCGCATGGTTGCGCCATCGTAAGTCCAAAGTGATCTTGAAGATCACCAAGAAGGACGGGTCGAACGTAGAGATTCACATCGAGGGACCGGCGGACCCGAACAAGCTGGCGAGAACCCTGTCCGAGCAGTTCCAGGAAGCCCGCAGTCTGGAAGTGGAAGAGCAAGCTCTCGACCCGGTCGCTGAGATGGTCAAGGACTTCGAGGCGCTACCGTTCCAATCCTTCGAAAGCCTTTCGCAAATCCTGTGGCACCATATCAGCAAACTACCGGAAGGCCCGGTCAAGCCAGAAGTCCGTGCGGCGCTCTACAAGGCTTACATGGCGGCGGCTTCCGAGCAGCAGTTGACCGTGTCACCCAAGAAAAGATCGAGTGGTACGCGAAGGCGTGGACAGGGCGATACCCGCGATCAGGGCGCCGCATCTGATCGTGAACCAAAGGCTTGAGGGTGAGACGGCCGCCCAAAACCCGGCCATCGCCTAGCCGCTGCCGTCACGGGATCGTCCTCTGTCGGGCGGGTGAGCGGCATTGACGAGCTGCCCCTGGACGGCCTGTTCGAGACGTCAGCAGTTCGAGCGGGACCGGGCCGCGCCGCAAGGAGGGTTCGCCGAGGAAGACGCCGGGCTCGGTGAGTACGACCAGTGCTGATGGTCGGTGCTCACTCCGTCCTTCTGTCGCGTTCCACCTCGTTCCCGCGCAGACGGAGCGCTCGCTCGGCGATCCCGCTGGAGAGCCTTCCCGTCACCGATCTGGCCCGGTCAAGGGTCTCGTTACCGAGGTGCCGGGCGGTATCGATGCTCTCTGCTCCTGCTTCGAGCACCTTGTCCCGCACCTCCGCGGCCGCGTCCGCCCATCGTCTGGCCTCCAACGACTGTCGGCCGCGCTCGATCCCGAGCCGCCCGTGGAAGTCGACGACGGAGACCGCGACATGGTCGCTCGAATGCACGACGGCCCGGGACTTGGCCGGGTACAGCAGCACCTTCGTGTTGGCCGTGACGGCGGCCGCGTCCATGCGGGCCATCAGGCGCTCGGTGCACCGTAATATGAGTTCCAGCCGGTTCTGCCGTGCGGCGCGAAGGCCGAGGCGATGCTGGTCCAGCTCCTCCGGAGACGTGTCCAGCACCCGGTCGAGTTCGAGCACGGCGATCGCGTCCTGGAGTTGGAAGCAGCGAGCCAGCACGGCGAGCCACTGCTGGACCTTGAGCTCGGCTTCCTCGGACGTCTTGGCGAGATCACCGATATTGGTCTTCTGCTGCACCTTGTCCGCGAGCGCGTCGAGTTGACGCAATGCGTACGCCTGGGTTCGTGCGACCGTCACGGAAGCGCCCTGCATCTTCGACCACGTGACCTCGGAGACCCGGCCGACCTGCTCGCGGATGGTCATGGCCTCACCGATCACGAGGTCCACTCCGATCATGTCCGCCACCACGGCGTCTTCCTGGGCGCGGAGCACGTCGTCGACCTTCTCGTCGATCGTGGCGAGATAGTCGGTGATCTCCTTCATGGTCTGTTGCATCGCGATCTGGGCCATGATCCCCGCGGCGCCGGCCAGAATCGCCGGATTGGTCAGAAACGACCCGGGCCCCTTCGTGAATTCGACGAATCCCTTGATCTGGCCGTGGTCGCCTTTCAGCACACCGGTACTGAGACCCGACTTCGCGCTTCTCCTCAGCCCGTACTTCCCGACGAGCTGCGCGGAATCCTTGGTCAGCTTGACCCAGCGACCCGAGCCGGCGGCGATCTCGGAACCTGCTTGTAACGCTTGAGCCCCGGTGCGGAGAGCGGATCCGAGCCGTTGCAGTCCGAGGTCCTGCGACGGCAGTCCCTCAGAGACCAGGAAGCGTTCGACCGCCGCCGGATTCCCGATGACCGCCAGCCCGTCGCCGTCACTGATCAGCTGAATCTCGTCGTCCATCGTCGGCTCCTGAAGCGTGGGCAGGGAAGCGGAACGGCTCTTCGCAGCTGACGATGGAGCCGGGGGGTGCGGGGCGGTCGAAGTCTCCCAGAACAGGAGTTCCTCCGCGCACCGTCCGGCGGAATTCGCTGCTCGAAGCCGGAGGCTTCAGATTCGGACCACACCTCCGAATGCGATGAGCAGACATGGGAAATCGCCGGCGTCTGGAGAGTCAGACCCGGCCGGAGGCGATGTTCTCGACGGCGTCGTCAGTCGGACTCGGCGAAGCCGATGGAGAAAGCCGCGTCCAGGTCGTGCTTGGAGTAGGTGCGGAAGGCCAGGTGGGTTTCGGTGGCGAGGACGCCCTGGACCTTGTTGATGCGGCCGGGGATGACCTCGGCGACGTCGTCGTAGTGGGGGACGCGGACCATGGCGACGAGGTCGTAGTCGCCGGTGATCGAATAGACCTCGCTGACGCCGTCGAGCTCGGCGATCGTCTCGGCGACCTCGGGAATCCGGTCGACCTCCGCCTTGATGTGCACGATCGCGGTGATCATACGCGCTCTCTCCTTCGAGTACCGAGTACGGCCTGGCCCGACTCTAGCGCCGAGCGGCGCCCCCGCCCTCATCGGAGCCGGGCGGTGGCGTGCCTGGCGGGCCGGCGTTGTTCGGGGAGGTCCAGGAATAGGGGGCGCCTCAGTACGGGGATGCCGCCGAGTAGTGGCGGCCCAGCCATCCCGTGGCCATGTGGTCCCCGCGTTTGGTGAAGATCGCCCCGCCGGTGTCGGCATCGTCGGGGTCGTCGAGGGGACGGGGCGGGTACGCGGCCGTCGCCTTGCCGATCACGGCGGTGGTCGCGGTGGCCCGGCCGTTCCAGGTGATCAGGTGGCCGGCGCTGATATCGGTGACGCTCACGTGGTCGAGGCCCTCGGCCAGCTCGCATCCGGTGGTCCGTTCCCGGAGCAGGCCGATGTACTGATCGTGGTCAAGCTGACAGTCACGCGGCGGAGTGGTCTGGGCCCAGTCGGGACTGGTGAAGCCCGACTCCGTGGCGCACCGCCACAGGGTCGGGACGAACTCCTTGGCGAGAGGGGCGGTCGCCATCTGCTCGCACATCCACAGCAGCCTGCCGGAGCCTCGCCGGGGACCCCACCGCCGCCAGCGCACCCGGCGATCGATGTCGCCGGCGACGATCGCGATCCACGGGTGCATGGTCCCCAGGTAGCCCTGCGCTCCGAGCCAGGCGAAATAGCGGGACGCCGCCTCGAGGATCGGGGCGATGGTGCTGGAGGGCAGGCCCGCGACGAAGCGGAAGGACCGCGTGAACAGCCGAGGGCTGTGCGCCGCCAGCAGCAGCGCCGCCCGTGCGAGATCGCCTGGCCCGTACGTGCGGGCGGCGCCGAGCCCGCTGATCGCGCTGCTGGAGTCGTTCGCCTCGCGCCGGCCGCCGCCCCTGATGATCTTCGCCACGACCGGCCGGAGGAAATCGGCCACCGGGGCGAAGGCGAGCTCGGGCACGAGCGCGGCCACCACGTGGATCAGGACGTCCTCCGCGATGTCGGGATCGGAGGGGACGGGGATCTCGCCCAGTACCGCGCGGAGGTCGGCGGCCACGTCGGTGTTGACCATCAGCCGCGCGGTGAGCAACCCGAGGTCGGTGACGGCGACACGCGTGTCGCCGCCGTTGCCGGGGACCTGCGTGAGGTAGCCGTGGTCGATGAGGAAGTCGACGGCCTCGATCACCGGCTCGGTGTCGTCGTCCCCTTGGTGGTGGCACAGGGTGTGCTTCCACCACTGCTCGGCCTGTTCGACGCTGGTGATGCGCCCCTGGACCACCTCGGCGAGGACATGATCGGTGAGGGTCGCGTGGATCTGTGAATGGACGTGGTATCCGTCCACCAGCGCGCCCTGCCAGTCGGCGCGTTTCACCTCGCTGGTGATGAGATAGGCCCAGCCTTCGTGCTCGCCTGCCCCGACCCGGCCGGCGCGGCCGAACATCTGCAGCAGGGTGGCGACGTCGAGGGGGTCGCGGCCGACCATGGTGTCGCGGACGATGACGGCGCGGGCGGGCAGGTTGACGCCGGCGGCGACGGTGGTGGTGGCCACCAGGACATCGAAGTCGCGGCTGCGGAAGCGGGCCTCGGCCTCGTGCTTGAACTCCCAGTCCTTGTAGTGCAGGCCGATGCTGGCGGCGGTGCAGAGCTCGTTGACGCGGTCGATGTCCTCGTCGTCGACGCCCCTGATGTCCACGCCGCGTTCGGCGGCCAGCGCCAGCGCGGTGACGCGGACGTTGCGTTTGCTCCCGCAGAACACCAGAACGCTCCCGCCGTCGTCGGTGACGCGCCGGGCCAGGACGACGGCGAGGCGGTTGCGCACGCTGTTGTCCGCGGCCTGATCGAGGGTGACGGGGATGGCCGGGAGCTGCCAGGTCAGTCGGCTGGGACGCCAGGCGGTGGAGATGAGCCGGCCGTTGAGCCATTCGGCGATCTCGGCGGCGTTGGACACCGTGGCCGACAGCCCGACGATCCGGACGGGGGAGTTCACACCGCGGACCCGGGCGAGCAGCGCCTCCAGGAGAGGGCCTCGTCCGGGGGAGCCGAGGAGGTGGACCTCGTCGACGACCAGGCAGCCGACCTCGCCGAGCGCGGCCTGCAGGGAATTGGTCCTGCAGATCGCCTCGAACTTCTCGGTGGTGGCCACCCATAGATCCGCGGCGCGGATCCGCTCGATATCGGTGGTGTACTCGCCGGACAGCCGTTCGACGCGGAGTCCCTTTCCGCGCCAGCCTTCGAGTTCCCGGTCCAGTTCGTCGGTCAGGGACCGTTGCGGGACCAGCCACGCCGCCTTGCGCCCCTCGCCCAGGATGGCGCGCAGGACGGCGAGCATGCCGATGACGGTCTTCCCGGCCCCGGTCGGGGCGGTGATGACCAGGTGGCGTTTGGAGTTCAGCACCGCGGGAGCGGCCTGGACCTGGGCCGGGTTGAGCCGGTCGAACGGGAGGTAGTCCAGCCACGCCTGCGGGACCAGGTCGGCCGCGGGGACGAGTTCGGACCGGTGGTCGGTGACCGTCTCCTCGTGGGTGTCCCAGATCTTCTCGAACGCGCCGTGGGCGTTGCAGGCCGGCTGCCCGGATACGGGGGAACGCCAGAAGAGCTTGTCGGCCCCTGGCCGGGTCAGCGCGGTGATGACCGAAAGCGGCGCCGCCTGGCCGTCCGCGCCGACCGTCGAGACGATCTCGTTCTCGGCCCAGTACGCCACCGATCGGTGGGGGACTCCCGCCGCCGCCAGCGTCGTGCGCAGCCGGCCGAACTCCGGCCCGTCGGGGAGGATGACCCGGACATCGGTGCCCGGTGGCAGCGGCGGCAGCGTCCACCGCGGGTTGGTGATCTTGCACCAGTGCAGCAGACGGTGCTCCGCCGGCGGCTGATCCGTGATCTCCTGAGGTGGCTTGGCATCGCGGGCGCCGGATCCCTGGTGAGGGGAGAGATGGGGCAGGAGGCCCAGCACCCGGCCCGCACGGATCGCGGCGACCTGTGACCCTGGCGGCGGCGCCGGGGCGGCGTCGTCGTGGCCCGCCGCGGCCGGGCCGGGCGCGGGCCCTGCCACCAGCGCGGCGCCGGGATCCTCGAAGGGGGCGTCCGCGGGAAGGTCGCCCAGCACCGGACGGCGCGAGATCCTGAGATGTTGCAGGGTGAAGGTCGCGGGACAGGCCGGGCAGACCACGGCGAACTCCGCTCGCCGTGCTCCTTCGACCTGATAGGCCCGGGTCATGCCATGAAGAGCGCCGTCACAGGTCGGGCAGCACAGATCGGTCTGGCGGAGGTACCGCCATCCTGGGAGGGCGAACCGGGCCACCGCCAGGCTGGGGCGCACGCCCCACATCCACTGGGCTACGCCGGCGACGGTCGTGTCGCCGGGCGCGCCACGATCCGCCGCGGACGGGGCCGGTCGTCCTCCCGGCCCCGGCTGCTGGAGAAGATCGGCGTACTCGCGCAGCCTCAGGTCGTCAAGGGTGAAGGTGGCCGGGCAACGCCGGCAGACGACCGCCACATAGGGGGAGTTTCGTCCGTCGCGCTCGTCGGCTTTCCACATGGTGTGCAGAAAAGCGTGACATTGCGGGCATTGAGCGGTGACCTGCTCGCGATGAGTCCAGCCCGGCTGCGCGAATCGTTCGATCGCCGGTTCGGGGCGAACCCCCCAGAGTGACTCCGCCAATTCCGGGACGGACAGGCCGTCGCTTTCGTGGGAGCTGTCGCCGTTCACTCATACCTCGATCGGGTGAAGTGCCGGACATGTGCTGTCACCGCGGGTAACGCGGCAGGCTCGACGGGGAAGCCGGTATGGCGGGTCTCGATGCCGAGCACGTCGCGGCCGTCACGCGGAGAGCCGGATCGCGGCGCCGCGAACGCCTTCACAGGGTATAGCGGATATAGGGGTTACGCATGGTTATGAGGAGATTATTTATGCGGGATTATTGGCATTTATCGTCGTGAATGCATGACATAAGTGGCGACTTAGAGTTATGTGTGCTCTGGGAGCCTTATGCTTTTGTGTCGGATTCTTTGACCTGCGTGACAGCCGGCGCCAACGAGGTCACCCGATGGGGAAGGACGACCGGAGCCCTCAGGTGAGCGGCCTGCCCTCACGGCGCTGACGAGGCTCCAGGCCCTGGTAGGCGCGGTCGATGCGGCCCTTGAGGCGGCCCGCGCCGCGGGCGGGGGTGCTCCAGGTGCCGTCCACGCGGACCAGGCGGACGCCGGGGGAGTCGAGCCAGCGCAGGACGCACTCGGTCTCCTCGGCGATCGCGGCGGGCAGCGGGCCGGGGCCGGGGGTGACGGTCTCGGCGGTGGCGACCAGCGCGTCGACGTAGGGGACCGGGTGCGCGCCGCGCGGCATCACGCCCGCGGCGGCCAGCCGGCCGTGCCGGACGACGTGGATGTCCCAGCCGCCGTCGAACGACGGGCTCGCGGCGACCAGCTCCGGGATGCCGGTCAGGGACCGCAGGCGCTGCATGCGCGCGGCCGTGCGCACGTAGACGGCGAGCCGGTCGCGGTCGACCGCGGCCTCCTCGTAACGCTGCTCGGCGGCCAGCCGATCCATGCGGGCCTGGAGGGCGGCGAACACCGGGCCGGGGTCGTGCTCCATGGCCGACCGCGCGGTCTCGGCGTGCGCGCCGTACTCGCCGACGGTCTGCCGCCCCTCGCAGGGCGCGCCGCAGCGGCCCATCTCGGCCAGCGCGCAGGCGGACCGGCGGGTGCGCGGGGTGATGCGCTCGGTGCACTGGCGTAAGGGGACGGCCTCGTGCAGCGCGGTCCGGGCGTCCTCGGCGCCGCGGGAGGAGGTGAACGGGCCGAGGTAGGTGGCGGCGTCGGCCTTGACCTCGCGGACGATGGACAGGCGCGGGAACGGCTCGTCGGTGAGCTTGAGCCAGACGACCTTCTCGGGGAAGCGGGAGCGCCGGTTGTAGCGGGGTTTGGTGGCGCCGATGAGGCGCAGCTCCCTGACCTCGGCCTCCAGCGCGGTGGCGCAGACGATCGGCCGGACGCGCTCGGCGATGCCGATCATCTCGCGGATGCGCGGCCGGGTCTCGCTCGCGGTGAAGTACGACCGCACGCGGGTGCGCAGGTCGCCGCTCTTGCCGACGTACAGCGCCTCGCCGCGCTCGTCCTCGAAGACGTAGACGCCCGGGGCGCTGGGAATCGCGGCGGCGAGGTGGCGCTTGCGCTTCTGCTCGGGCGTGGGGGCGCGCACGAAGCCCCGCAGTTCCTCCAGCGTGTGGACGCCGTAGGCCCCGACGCGCTCGATCAGGCCGTGCAGGACCTCGACGGTGGCGCGCGCGTCGGCCAGGGCGCGGTGGCACGGCTCGGTGGAGGACCGGAAGAACCGGGCCAGCGTGGCCAGCTTGCAGTTGGGGACCTCGTCGCGGGTGAGGACGCGGCGGGCGAGATCGGCGGTGTCGACCACCGGGTTGGCCGGGGGAGCGTAGCCGCCGGCCTGGCAGCACGCCTTGATGAACCCGACGTCGAACGGGGCGTTGTGCGCGACGAGGGTGGCGCCGCGGATGAACTCCAGGAAGGACGGCAGGACCCGCTCGACGCGGGGGGCGGCGGTGACCATGACGTCGGTGATGCCGGTCAGGACGGTGATGAACGGGGGGATGGGACGCCCGGGGTCCACGAGCGTGGCGAACTCGCCGACGACCTCGCCGCCGCGGACCTTGACCGCGCCGATCTCGGTGATGGCGTGCTCGGCGGGCGAGCCGCCCGTCGTCTCCAGGTCGAACACGACGAAGGTCACCTGGTCGAGGGGCGTGCCCAGCTCGTCCAGCGTTCCCTGAACCCCGATCTCCACGCCCATGACCATACGGTCGCCGACCGACAGTTCCCCAGAGGGCACGGGAAATCCGCGTGGAATCCGGTCGCAACCCCGCGGCCCGACGATCGTTATACGACGTGCGTTCGGTGCGCTCCGGCGCCTCGGACGCCGCCGCCGGCGGTCTCTGGCCGGCGTGCCCGAAGCGGCCGCCCCGCAGGTCAGGGCGGCTTTGATCACTCGACTCCAGAAATATCCGGAGGTGCGCATGCGCAAGCCTGCCATCCTGATCGCGTCTCTCGCCGTCGCGGCGGGAACGCTCCTGTTACCCGCCTCCGCCCAGGCCGCCCCGGTCCCCGGCCGTACGGAGACCGCCGCCACCGCGCGGACGGTCGCCACCGCGGCGCGCGCGGACGTCGCCGCGGCCCGCCCGCGCGTCAACGTCAGCTACCCCAAGGGCATGCGGCGCGGCGGTTACGCGACCTACACCTTCAAGGTGACCGGCGCGCGCCAGATCCAGGACGACGGGCTCGTGCTCGCGACGTTCCTGCCGCCCAAGGAGGTCTCCAAGGTCCGCTTCCTGAGGAAGCCGCCGAACGCCTCGTGCTCCTACCGCAACCCGCGGGTGTACTGCGTGGTCCGGCTGGGCTCCGCCAACACGCTGACCATGCAGATCCGCGTGTGGGTGAAGTACCGGTACGGCGGCACCTTCATGGCGGACCACTACTGGGCGCCGGTCAGCTTCGAGTCCGGGCTGACCGCCCGCGACTACGTCGACCAGCTCACCCGGGATGACCGGATCGGACGGTCGAAGACCAAGATCTCGCTCCGCTGAGCGTCCCCCGGCCCCGCGCGTTCCCCCGCGGGGCCGGGTGGGCCCCAGCGCAGATCTTCCCAGCTCAGGCGTATCTTTCCGTTGCGGAGGCCATCCCCTGTCCCGGCGCCCGCGCGCTCGCGGGCGGAGGCGGCGTCCACCTGGGATCACACCTTCGTCGGGCCGGGCGTGCGCGGCCGGCCCGCCTGGAACGGCGGCCCGCGCGCGACGCGCGGAGGGCGCGCCGCGTGGGGAACCCGGCACTGTGCGCTCTGACCACGGACGCGTCAGCCGTACCCTTGTCGGATAGGGAGTTTCTGAACGGCCAGTCAGCTAGGGGAAGTCGGATGAGTTCAGCCGGTGAAGGTCTGTCTCGCCCGCTGCCCGAGCAGGTCCGCTTACACGTCGTCGAGCTCGCGGCCCAGGTGCTCGGCTCGATGCAACCCCCGGCGATCCCGCCTCCGCTGCGCGGCATCGCCAAGTTCGACCCGCGCAAGCGCGCCCGCCTGGGCAGCGCGCCGATCGCCGCGCAGCTCGAAACCGACAAGGAGTTCCGCGAGATCGTCGCGGAGGCGCTCAAGGAGGCCTGGCCCGAGCTGGTCGCGAGCCTGGAGGACGGCAACGTCCCGCCCGCCGCCGAGCCGGTGCTCGTGGCCGCCGCCGCCTACCTGACGCGCCCGCCCGGCTGGCCCGCGCTGGTGGAGACCGCGCGCGCCGACCTGGAGCAGGCGGCCGTCGTGGCCGAGGGCAGCGCGCAGGAACAGGCGCTGACGCGGCTGCGCGAGCAGCTCGCCGCGCAGAAGACCGCCGCCAAAGAGGAGGCCGACCGGCTGCGTGAGCAGCTCAAGGCGTCGCGGGCCGAGGTCGCCGACCTGCGCCGCAGGCTGCACGACGCCCGCGAGCGCGGCCGGCTCGCCGAGGAGCGCGCCGCCGAGCTGGAGGCGGCGGCCCAGGAGGCCAGGGCCGCCGTCAGCTCGGCCGCGAGCGCCGGCGAGACCGAGCTGCGCAAGCTGCGCGAGCGCCTCACCGACGCCGAGCGGCAACTGGAGGCCAGCCGCCGCGCGGCGCGCGAGGGGCGCAGCATCGAGGACGCCCGCATCCGCGTGCTCCTGGACACCTTGCAGGACGCCGCCGCCGGGCTGCGCAGTGAGCTGGCCCTGCCCGTGGCGATCAGCAGGCCGGCCGACTCGGTGAGCGCCGTCGCGCCCGGCCGTCCGTCGGTCAGGGCCGTGCCCGCCCGCGCGCTGTCCGACGACGACCCGGCGCTGCTCGACCAGCTCCTGGCGATCCCGCAGCTCCATCTGATCGTGGACGGCTACAACGTCACCAAGACCGGTTACCCCACGCTCACCCTGCTCGACCAGCGTTCGCGGCTTCTGACGGGCCTCGGCGGGCTGGCGGCGCAGACGCGCGTCGAGGTGACGTGCGCGTTCGACGGGGCCGAGCTGAACGGGCCGGTGCAGGTCTCCGCGCCGCGCGGGGTGCGCGTGCTGTTCAGCGCGCCCGGCGAGATCGCCGACGATCTCATACGGCAGCTCGTGCGCGCGGAGCCGCCGGGCCGCGCCGTGGCCGTCGTCTCCTCCGACCGCGAGGTGGCCGAGTCCGTGCGCCGCATGGGCGCCCGTCCTGTGCCGTCCACGCTGCTGCTGCGCCGCCTCGGCCGCGCCTGACCGGCGCTTTCGCCGGTTCGGGACGGCCTCCCACCGGCCGGTTTCGCGGCGGTCCCAAGAAATCATGAGAAAAGGTGCAGGTATCTGCGGCTTTTCTGTAGGATCACGCCCTGTCTCACTTGTCTCACATGAGGGGGCTGGCGTCCCAGTGCTCGCGCGTGGCATCCGGGGAGTCGGGCGGATTCCTGTCATCACAGGTCTGATCGCCGCCGTCCTGGTGACGCAGGCCGGCGGGGCCGGCGCCGAACCGAGGCCCACGGTCGCCCAGGCCAAGGCCAGGCTCGCCAAGCTCAACGAGCGCGCCGATCTCGTCGTGGACAAGTACAACGAGGCCGGCGAGCGCTGGAAGAAGGCCCGCAAGGACTACAACAAGGCCAACGGGCGCCTCAAGGAGCAGCTCGGCAGGATCGACGGCCTGCGCGCGGGCCTGGTGACGATGGCCGTGAGCACCTATCAGTCCGGCGACATGCTGGCCTGGCCGAGCCTGATCACCCAGGGCGATCCGGACGCGCTGCTGAGCGGGCTCTCCTCCGTCGACCAGATGTCGGCGGACCGGGCGCGCAAGCTCGCCGCCTATCAGCAGGCGACCGCGTCGATCCAGGGCGAGCGGGACGACGCCAAGAAGTCCTACGACAAGGCGATCGAGCTGCTGAACGAGCTCAAGCGCCAGAAGAAGGACGTCGAGAAGCTCGTCGGGGAGCAGGAGCGCCTGCTGCGCCGGCTCAACGCCTACAACCCCGGCAACCCCAACAGCCCGGGCATCAAGTACACCGGCCCGGCGTCCGGCAACGCGCGCGCGGCGCTGCAGTACGCCTTCGCGCAGGTCGGCAAGCCGTACCGGTACGGCGGCACCGGGCCCGACGGCTTCGACTGCTCGGGCCTCACGCTGATGGCCTGGCGGGCCGCGGGCGTCACGCTGCCCCGCACCGCCGCCCAGCAGTACAACTGGGGCGCCTCGCGGCGGGTGCCCCTCGGCGCCGTCCAGCCGGGCGACCTGCTGTTCGCCTCCGGCCTCGGCCACGTCGGGATGTACGCGGGCGACGGCAAGATGGTGCACGCGCCGCGCACGGGCAGCGTGGTGAGCGTGGTCCCGCTGTCCTCGTACCGGGGCATCTTCGCCGCCGTGCGTCCCTGACGCGGGAGCGTGGTCCCGGCGGCGCCGTTCCCGGCGCCGGATCGCCGGGGTGCGGAAATCCGGCACTGTTTCCTATTGACGACGCCTTAGTGCCGTGCAGCGGACGCACCTAACGGTGATACTAATATTCTGGCTGGCAATTCGGTTTGACTCGCAGAATATCCCGATATAAGCCAAATTATGCGGCTTAGGGGTGCTCGGATTTCTGGGGGTCGCGTGCGCGGATCCGTCACGCGCTCGTGCGGTCATGGTGACATTTGATAAAAAATGAGCACTCTTGATCGGGCGCCCGGGTGTCCCCGTGACCCGGCCGCGCACATCCGTTCCGCCCCTGGAACGGACCGGTTTCTCACGCCGCAGCGGCGGGCGCCGCAGGCAGGTCGCGGTCGCGCCGCAATGGCCCCGCGAGCAGAATGAGGCCGCTCAGGGCCACTCCCACCATGGCGATCCACATGGCGGGGCGCACGCCGAGCGCGTCGCCGAGCGCCCCCGCGGCCACGGCGCCGACCGGAAGCGTGCCCAGGTTGACGAACTGCATGGTGACCGAAACCCGGCCGAGCAGATGGCGCGGGCAGTACGTCTGCCGGAACGCGCCTTTGATCACGTTTCCCGCCACGACCCCCGCGACCACCATGAGGGCGCCCGCGATCCCGAGGGCCAGCGACGGCCCGGGGCGCGCGGCGGGCAGCAGCAGCCCGAACGGCGTGCACACCACCTCGCAGGCGATGAGGGCCCTCGCGCTGCCGAGGCGGCGCGCGATCGAGGTGGCGAGGACGGCGCCCGCGACGCCGCCGAGGCTGGTGGCGGCGATCAGGCCGCCCGCCGTCCCGGCGCTCAGGCCGACGTCGCGCACCAGGAAGACCACGAGGATGGCCTGGTAGCCGATGAGGAACAGGTTCGACACGGCCCCGAACAGGGTCATGACCCGCAGGTAGGGGTCGCGCAGGACGAACCGCGTGCCCTCGCCGATCTGCCGGAGCAGCGTGGCGGTCTCGCGCGCCGGGGCGGCCGCCTCGCGCGTCCGCATCGCCAGCAGGCAGGCCGCGGAGATCACGAAGGTGGCCGCGTCGGCGATCAGGCCGGCGACCGCCCCGAACGCCTGGGCGGCCAGGCCGCCCGCCCCCGGGCCCGCGACCTGGGCGGCCGACTCGCCGCCCTGGAGCTTGGCGTTGCCCTCCCGCAGGTCGGCCGTGGCGACCACCGAAGGCAGCAGGACCTGGTAGGCCGTCTGGAAGAACACCTTGGCGGTGCCGGCGACCAGGGCCGCGGCCATCAGGTGGCCGATGGTGAGCACGCCCAGCCACGCGGCCACCGGGACGCTGCAGAACGCCAGCGCCGAGACCACGTCGCAGGCCAGCATGACCGGACGCCGGGGCAGCCGGTCGACCCAGGCGCCCGCGGGCAGGCCGATGAGCAGCCACGGCAGCCACGCCGCCGCGGCCAGCACGCCCACGGCCAGCGCGTCGGCGTGCAGCGCGGTGACGGCCACCAGGGGCATCGCGACGCTGGTCACCGAGCTGCCGAAGGCGCTGGACGTCTCGCCGATCCACAGCAGGCGGAAGTCGCGCTCGCGCAGGAGGCCCCCGACGCCGCGGCGCGCGGGGGAGCGGCCGGGCGGCCCGGGATGCGGGGATCGCGCGTCCAGGGCGCTCATGGACGCCCCGGGACGCCGAAGGCGAACAGGAACACCGGGTCCCTGGAGGCGCCGTCGTCGGGGACGTCACGGGCCGCCCAGCGGTCGAACAGGGCGACGACCTCCCGGCTCACCTCGGCGAGCTCGGCGGGCGTCAGCCGCAGCCACTTGTCGGCGGAGAACGGCGCGTTGTCCCAGGCCGCGCGCTCGTCCTCGGTCATGGCGTAGTAGGCGCGGACGATGGCCACGTGGTGGTCCAGGTTGAGCGATTCGGCGGCGCCGGCCACGGCGGCGGAGGCGGGGTCGGACTCGAAGTCGCGGGTGGACCACCGGAGCGAGGCCGACACCAGGCGCCACCAGCGCTCACGCCGGTCGCGGGCCAGCTCGGGGGCCTCCTCGACCAGTTCGCCCGAGGCGAGGACCCGCAGGTGGTGGCTGACGTTGGCCACGGCCTGGCCGGTGTGCTCGGCCAGCATGCTGGCGGTGCAGGGCCCGTAGACCTTGAGCGCGTCCATGAGACGGCGCCGCAGGGGATGGGCCAGGGCGGCCAGCACGCGCGAGTCGGTGATCTGCCGGACGTTCTCGTTCTCCATGGGCCCCACGCTGGCATGAGCAACATGCCTTGCGCAACAGACATTGCTAAAGAACTCTTGCATATTGACATCTCTGGAGAGGCCCGCAACCGCCGATCCGGCCCGTCCAAGATCAAGACTTGTGTGACGGATGTGACGGATGTGACGAAGGGCGGGCCATGTTTCCGGCTATGTGAGAGGAATCACATTCGGGTAACAGAGGGCATTGATATGCAGGCGTTATCGGTTAGTGATCAGTCGTAATGATCTACGTTTCGTTGACCCACCCTTTGCTGGAATTTCGCAATCTGTGTAGCTTCTGGGCCGCGGCGAGCAACGCCATGCCGTCGCGAACGAGGGCCGGTCCGCAAGATCGGCCGACGTACCACCCATCCATTCGGCCGTCGTCGCCGGCACATGCCGGCGAAACCGGGAACCCCACAAGGAACCCACACCGCGGCGGCCTGCCGAATCCGTGCGGCAAGGAGCACGGAGCCGGGGACCCAATTGGCCTTCCAGCCGGAAGGCCGGGGGTGAATCGGCGCCCCGCGCGCCGTAGGGCTGCTTCCATGCCCGAATCCGTCAGCTAACCCGGTAGGCGTAAGTGGAAGATTCTAGGAGCGATCCTGTCCAGCACCACCCCTAGCCCCCGCCTGCCCCGAATCGCCAGGTTCTCCCTCGGCGGCGCCGTCCTGACCGTGACGGCCTCCGTCGCCCTGGCGACCCTGCAGGTGCCGGCGGCGGACGCCGCCACGCCGGTCACTCCCGTCGTTCCCCCGGTGGCCTCGGCGGAACCCGCGGCGACCACCCAGAGCGAGTCGGCGGCGACCACCACGGGCTCCACGGCCGCGAAGACGTCGAAGACCAAGAAGACCAAGAAGACCAAGCTGAGCAAGGCCGCACGGCAGCGCGTCAAGGCGCGCACCGCCGTGGCCGTGGCCAAGAGGCAGATCGGCGACCCCTACCGCTGGGGCGCCACCGGCCCCGGCGCGTTCGACTGCTCGGGTCTGGTCCTGTACTCCTGGCGCAAGGCCGGGGTCAAGCTGCCCCGTGTCACCGGCGCGCAGTACCGCGCGGTGCGCAAGAAGGTCTCGTGGAAGCACCTCCAGCCGGGCGACCTGATGTTCTTCCGCGGCCTCGGCCACGTCGGCATGTACGTCGGCCACGGCAAGATGATCCACTCCCCGAACAGCGGCTCGCGGGTGCGGATCGACAAGCTCAACGGCTACCGCAAGGGCAGCTTCGTCGGAGCCGTCCGCCCCGGCGCGTGACCGGTCCGGGCCCGCGCTGAGCGCACCGGACCGAAGGCCCCGTCCCCCTCACCCCTCGCGGGCGGACGGGGCCTTCGCGTTCCCGGCGCACGCGACGCCCGGCGGCCCTACCGGACCGCGAGCAGCACGCTCCAGGTCTCAGGGCCGACGATCGCGTCGACCTCGACGCCCGCGGCCTGCTGCAGCCGGCGGATGCCGGCCGCGTGCTCCGCGGTGAAGGCGTCGTCCCCGAGGCCCTCCAGCCCCGTGGTGTCCCGGGCCAGCATCAGGTGATGCATCGTCCGCACGTGCTTGCCGTGGTCGCCCTCGTGGAGCGTCGGAAGCTTCTCCACCATGGCCTCCGTCCAGTTGTAGGCGGGATTCCAGAATCCGGCGATGTCGGCCGCGCCGCGCACGGTGCGGACGCACCTGTCGCTCACGTTGCCCTCGATGGTCTGCAGGCGGCCGTCGCCCAGGTTGACCTCCACCACGCCCACGTGGTCGATCGCGCCGATGTCGTTCGATCCCTGGTGGTCGACGAACATGATCGCCCCCGGGCGGGCGTGCTCCTTGATCTGGGCCACCGTGCCCGTGTGCCAGCGGCCGAGCCGCAGGCCGTCCTCGGCGTGCCAGACGGTGTACGCCCGGTCGCCCTCCGGCAGCACCGCCTTCCTGTTGCCGGACTCCCGGGCCCAGTGGGTGACCGCCATGTCACACCAGTGGGCCGTCAGGAACTCCGAGCCGTTGCGCGAGGCGTAGTCCTCGGTGATCTGGTTCGGACGGCCGCTCATCCCGAGGTCCATGCGGGCCTCCTGGAGCATCCTCTCGGCCTCCGTGACCATGGTCCTCGGCAAGCCTTCGTAGACGCCGGTCTCCTCGTTGAGGTGGTAGCCGAGACCGATGAGGACCTCCTCCTCGTCCGGCTCGGTGGGCCCCCACGGGGGCTGGTCGACGTTCTCCTGTACGAGCTCGTACTCCGTTTTGATCTTGGCCTTGCTCATGGCCGGCCTCCACGGGTCGTGACGCGCCCCCTGACGCGGAATGTGGTCGATGATCCGCAGCCGTCAGGCGTGCACGGCCGGACGCCTCAGGCGATCCGCCGGGGCCCTTCCCGGCCCGGGCGGCTTCCGGCCGTCCAGGACTGCCCGGCACGCCCGTCAGATCGCGCCTCCGAGGACGAGGACGTGCCCACAGGGAGTGTTCCCGCCGTCGCGCGTGCCTCACCCCGTCCCGGAGCCGCGCCCTCGGGGGCGCGTTTCAGGGGCGGGGCGCCCGGTAGATTGCCCGCATGCGCGTCGTCCGGCTGGGGGCCTCACTGGCGGGCCTGCTGGCGGCCCTGAGCGCGCCGACGGCCGCTCCGGCGCTCTGGGGCGCCCTCCCGGCCGCGCCCGGGGCCTCGGCCGTCCTCGCGGCCCCGCCCGCCGCCACTCCCGACCCGGAGAGCCTCGCGCGGGCCGCGGTGGCCGGGCGCCCGGAGATCTGGGCGGGGGCGAGGATCGTCACGGGGGAGCGCGCCGTAGTGCTCGCCGCGGCACGGGCGGGCGCCGCCGAGACGGCCGACCTGGCCCGCGGGGCCGACCGGGCCGCGCGTGCCGTGGCGCGACTGGGCGGGCCGGTGCGGCCGCTGGTACTGCTGCCCGGCACCACCGCGCAGGCCGCCGCGCTCGCCGTGCCCGCCTCGGTGCGCGGGCTCGCCGCGGTCGCGGCGGCGGACCGCGTGATCGTCGAGCCCGCCGCGTACGCCCGGCTCAGCGACGCCGGGCGCGACGTCGTCCTGGCCCACGAGCTCACCCACCTCGCCACCGGCGCGGCCACGGACGCCCGCACGCCGAAGTGGCTCGTGGAAGGCTTCGCCGACTACGTCGGCTACCTGGACTCGGGCATCCCGGTGCCGACGGCCGCCGCCGAGCTGGCCGCCGAGGTCCGCGCGGGCCGGCGCCCGGTCGCGCTGCCGGGCCCGGACGCCTTCGCCCCGGGATCGCCGCGCCTGGCGCAGGCGTACGAGGAGGCGTGGCTCGCCTGCCGGTATGTCGTGGCCCGTTACGGTGAGCGGGCCCTTGTCGCCCTCTACCGTGAGTTCAGCGGGGGCGGCGCGCCGGGCGCGCTTCCCCGCGTGCTCGGAGTGAGCGCGGAGCGGTTCACCGCCGCCTGGCGCGCCTACGTGGTGGCGGAGCTGTCGTGACCGCCCGTCGCAGGCGCCGCGCCAGGGGCCGTGACCGCGGGGCACGGGAGAAAGGCTGGTATTGGTGGCGGAGCTGACCGAGGAGACCCGCCCCGGCAGGCGCGTGCGCGCGGCGGGCGCCGCGCTCGTGGCGCTCGGCGCGGTCATGGCCGCCGTCGTCGCGCTCACGACGCCCTGGGACCCCCTGGGCGGCGCCCCGGCCGTGCCGCCCGACCCGGCCCGCGACTTCACCCCCGCGCAGATCTCCCGGGCCGCCGCCTTCGACGCCGCCGTCAGCCCGCCGTCCTACCTGTCGCTGGCCGTGACGCTGCTGGTGGCGGGCGCGCTGGTCCTCACCCCGGTGGGGGCGTGGGTGGTGGGCCGGCTCAAAGGGCCGTGGTGGCTGCGCGCCCTGGCCGGGGTGCTGCTGCTGTCGGCGGTGACGCTGCTGCTCAAGTGGCCGTTCGGCATGTGGTACGAGACCCGCCTGCGCGCGTACGGGCTGTCCACGCAGGGCTGGGCCGGGTGGTCGCTCGACCGGCTGAAGAGCTTCGCCGTCCAGACCGTGCTGATCGCCGTGATGATCGTCGCGGTGGTGTGGCTGGCCCGCCGGTTCCGGGCCCGCTGGTGGATCCCCGCCGCCGCGGGGGCCTTCGCCCTCACCGTCGCGGCGTCGTTCGCCTACCCCGTCGTCGTGGAGCCGCTGTTCAGCGACTTCAGGCCCCTGCCGCACGGGCCGCTGCGCGCCGATCTGATCGCGATGGCCGGCCGCGACGGCGTCCCCGTGCGTGACGTCCTGGTCGCCGACGCATCCCGCCGGACCACCGCGCTCAACGCCTACGTCTCCGGCTTCGGCGCGACCCGGCGCGTCGTCGTCTACGACACGCTGCTGCGCGCTCCGCGGAAGGAGGTCGCGCTGGTGGTCGCGCACGAGCTCGGCCACGCCCGCGAGGACGACGTGCTGTACGGCACGCTGGTCGGCGGGCTCGGCGCCGCGGCGGGCGCGTGCCTGCTGTACCTGGTGGCCGGCGCGCCCGCGGTGCGCCGCCGCGCCGGGACGCCGTCGGTGGGCGACCCCCGGTCGGTGGGGCTGCTGCTCGGCCTGGTCACGCTCGCCTCCGTGCTGGCCGGTCCGGTGGAGAACGTGGTGAGCCGGGCGGTCGAGGCCCGGGCGGACGTCCACGCGCTCGACCTCACCCGCGACCCGGCGACGTTCGTGGCGATGCAGAAGCGGCTGGCCGTCACCAACCTCTCCGACCTGTCGCCGGACGCCCTGGACTACCTGCTGCACGCCTCCCACCCCACGACCCCGCAGCGCATCGCCCTCGCCCGTGCCTGGGCCCGCAAGAACGGGCTGCCCGAGCCGTGAACCCGCGGGGCCGCGTCCTGATCGTCACCAACGACTTCCCGCCGCGCCCGGGGGGCATCCAGGCGTTCGTGCACGCCCTCGCCGAGCGGCGGCCTCCCGGCTCGACCGTCGTGTACGCCTCGCGCTGGCCCGGCTGGGAGGAGTTCGACGCGCGCCGCCCCTACCGCGTGGTGCGCCACCCCACCTCGCTGATGCTGCCGCTGCCCGGCGTGGCCCGGCGCGCGGCGGAGCTGGTGCGGCGGGAGAAGTGCGAGACCGTGGTGTTCGGCGCCGCGGCCCCGCTCGGCCTGCTGGCCCCCGCGGTGCGCGCTGCCGGGGCGCGCAGGGTGGTCATGCTGACCCACGGCCACGAGGCGGCCTGGGCGGGCACGCCGCTGGCGCGCGGCGTGCTGGCTAGGATCGGCGGCCACGCCGACGCGATCACCTACCTCGGCGACTACACGCGGGAGCGGCTGGCCCGGGTGGTGCCGCCGTCCCGGCTGGTCAGGCTGGCCCCGGGCGTGGACACGGAGCTGTTCCGGCCCGGCGCGGGCGGGGCCGGGGTGCGCGCCGCGCTCGGCATCGGCGGCAGGCCCGTCGTGGTGTGCGTGTCGCGGCTGGTGCCGCGCAAGGGCCAGGACACGCTGGTGCGCTGCTGGCCGGCCGTGCTGCGCGCCGTGCCCGACGCGGTGCTGCTGCTGGTCGGCGGCGGCCCGTCGCGGCGCGCCCTGACGCGGCTGGTCGCGGCGCGCGGGCTCGGCGGCTCGGTGGTCGTCACCGGGCCGGTGCCCTGGAGCAGCCTGCCCGCCTACTACGACGCCGGGGACGTGTTCGCCATGCCCTGCCGCACCCGCCTGCGCGGCCTGGACGTGGAGGGGCTCGGCATCGTCTACCTGGAGGCGTCCGCCACCGGGCTCCCGGTGGTCGCGGGCCGCTCGGGCGGGGCGCCGGACGCGGTGCGCGACGGGGAGACGGGCCTGCTGGTGGACGGCGACCGCCCCGAGCAGGTGGCCCGCGCGCTGGCCGTCCTGCTCAAGGACCCGGACGCGGCCCGCGAGATGGGCGCGCGCGGCCGGGCGTGGATCGAGCATGAGTGGCGCTGGGACCTGGTCGCCGCGCGGTTCTCCGAGCTGCTGGCCGGCGGCTGACCGGGTCATCGCGTTCGCACATGTCAATCGCGAGGGTGTGCACTCGCTCCGACATGTTCCCCCACGCTCGCACACGACCGCGCCGGGCGCGGGTGGCCGATCGAGGCCGGCCCCCTCTGCCCGGCCTCGATCGGCGGCCGCGCGGGGTCAGCGGGTGGCGCCCAGCTTCCTGGAGACGCGCAGCGCCGCCTCGGCCACCAGCGGCCCGAGGTGGCGCACCCGGGCGGCCGTGATCCGCGAGGTCAGGCCGGATACGGAGATCGCCGCGGTGACCGCGTCGCCGTGGCCGAAGATCGGGGCGGCCACGCAGCGCACCTCGGGCTCGTTCTCGCGGTCGTCCACCGCGTAGCCGCGCTGGCGGATCCTGTTGAGTTCGGCGCGCAGGTGGGCCGGGTCGGTGATGGTGAAGCGGGTGACGGCGGGCATCCCGGCGGCCACGACCTGCTGCAGGTCCGCCTCCGGCTGCCAGGCGAGGATCGCCTTGCCCACGGCGGTGCGGTAGGCGGGCACGCGGCTGCCGATGCGCGAGGCCATGCGCACGGTCGCGGTGTTCTCCACCTTGTCGATGTAGACCACGTCCGGCGGGTCGTACACCACCAGGTGGACGGTCTCGCGGACCTCGGTCATCAGCCGGTGCGACTCCTCGGCGGCGACGGTGCGCAGGTCGAGGGTGGCGAGGTAGGCCTGGCCGAGCAGCAGGGCGCCGTGCCCGAGCCGGTAGGCGCCGGTCCTGCGGTCGCGTTCCAGCAGCCTGGCCTCGATGAGCGGGGTGGTCAGCCGCAGCACGGTGCTCTTGGAAACCCCGAGCTCCTCGGCCAGCGAGGTGAGGGACAGGCCCTGACCGGTGCCGGCGTGGTCGCGGACGTGGTCGAGCACGGCCAGCGCGCGCCGCAGCGACAGCGACTGGTTGCGCGCGGGAGTGGCGGGGCCGGTCAGGGGGGTCGTGGAACGGTGATCCGGCTTATCGAACACGCAGGTCAACTTAGGCTCACGAAAGCCGATGACGCCACTTTGCACCATAAGATTCCGCAATGCACAACAAATCACCCTGACTCTTCCCGTGATCGCGGGCCGCTTTCTAAGGTCTGCCGCCAACGGGAGGAGACTGCTGTGAGAATGCTTGACCGGGCGGTCGCGGGATTGGCCCTGCTGGCCCTGGCCGCCTGCGCGCCCTCCACCGCCCCGGCGACGAGCGGCGGAGACGAGAAGTCGGGAACGCTGCGGGTGTGGCTCTTCGACGAGCCGAACCGGGCCCCCAAGGAGAAGGTCGTCGGCGAGGCCATCAAGGAGTTCACCGCCGCGAACGCGGGGGTGAAGGTCGAGGTGTCCTACATCCCGACGACCCCCGCCCGGCACGAGAAGTTCAAGGGCGCGTTCAACGACCCCGCCAGCGCCCCCGACGTCGCCGAGTACGGCAACACCGACCTGGCGGAGTACGCCGCCGCGGGCGGGTTCGCCGACCTCGGCGCCGACCTGCAGGCGTGGACCGAGGGCAAGGACGTCAACGCGGAGCTGCTGAAGACCGCCACGGTCGACGGCAAGGTGTACGGCCTTCCGTGGTACATCGGCATCCGCGCGCTGTACTACCGCACCGACGTCTTCGACGAGCTCAAGCTGAAGCCGCCGGCGAGCATCGACGAGCTGATCTCCACCGCGCGCGGGATCCGCGAGAAGAAGCCGGACCTGTACGGCCTCGCGGCCGGCGGCGAGTACACCTTCGGCGCCCTTCCCTTCGTGTGGAGCGCGGGCGGCGACATCGAGAAGCTCGACTCGCCCGAGTCGCGCAAGGGCGTGAAGCAGTACACCGACCTGCTCGCGGACGACAACTGCCCGCCCCAGGCGTGCGCCGGCCTCACCGGCGGCAAGACCGTCGAGCTGTTCGCCAGCGGCAAGGCGGCCATGGCCATCGCCGGCAACTTCAACAGGTCGGCCATCGACGCCGGGGCCGCCGCGGGCAAGTACGCCGTCATGCCGCTGCCCGGCCAGGAGCCCGGCTCGGTCGCCCCGGCCTTCGCGGGCGGCAACAACCTCGGCGTCATGAAGAACAGCAAGCACCGCTCGCTGGCGGTGAAGTTCCTGCAGCTTCTCGGCGGCAAGACCTACCAGACGAAGATGTTCGAGGCCATGGGCAACCTGCCCACCCTGACCTCGGCGCGCGACGAGCTGGCCGCCAAGGAGGCGTTCCTCAAGCCGTTCATGGACACGGTCGCGGCGGGCACCCGGTTCGTGCCGATCGACCCCGCCTGGGTGAAGATCGACAACCAGAAGGTCATCCCGACCATGTTGCAGAAGGTCGCCACCAAGCAGGCCACCGTCGAGCAGGCCACGACGGAGGCCGCCGCCGCGGTCAAGGCGGCGTTCGGCGGCTCATGACGACGGTTACCACGGCGCCCGCCGGCCCGGCCACGAGCGCCGGGCGGGCGGCGCCGCGCCGCGCCGGCCGGCTGCGGCCCTGGATCTACCTGCTCCCCGCGGCGGCGGTCCTGCTGCCCCTGCTCGGCTACCCCGTCTACATGCTCGGCCTGCTGTCGGTGTTCGACTACCGGCAGGCCCAGGTCAGCGGCGGGGAGCCGACCCGCTTCATCGGCCTGGCCAACTACGCGGCCCTCGCCGGGGACCCGCGGTTCTGGTCGGTGCTCGCCCAGACCGTGGTGTTCGCCGCCGCGCTGGTCGTCGCCACCCTGGCCGTCGGCGCGGCGCTCGCCGTGGTGCTGACCAAGGCGGGACGGGTGCCCCGCCTGCTGCTGTCGCTGGCGGCCATGGCCGCGTGGGCGGCGCCGGCCGTCACCGGGTCCACGGTGTGGATGTTCCTTTTCGACGCCGACCTCGGCCTGGTCAACCAGGTGCTCGGCCTCGACGGGTACAACTGGTTCTACGACAAGTGGGTCGCGTTCCTCATCATCGGCGCCACCGTCGTGTGGCACTCCTTCCCCTTCGTCATGGTGACGCTGTACGCGGGCATCCAGGCGATCCCCGGCTCGGTGCTGGAGGCGGCGGCGCTGGACGGCGCCTCGGCCTGGCAGGCGTTCTGGCGGGTCATGGTGCCCATCCTGCGCCCGCTCATCACGATCGTGGTCATCCAGTCGATCATCTGGGACTTCAAGATCTTCACGCAGGTGTACGTGATGACCAGCGGCGGCGGCATCGCGGGACAGAACTCGGTGCTGAACGTGTACGCCTACCAGACCGCCTTCGGCTCCTCGGAGTACGGGCTCGGCTCGGCGATCGGCGTCGTCATGACCCTGATCCTGCTGGTCGTCACCCTGCTCTACATCCGCGCCCTCTACCGAGGAGGGGAGAAGCTGTGACCTCCCGCGCCCCCGCCGTCCCCGCCTGCCCGGCCGGAACGCCGGCGCCGCACGCCGTCCGCGGAGGGACGCCGTGAACAGGTCCCGCGTGGTCGCGAGCACGATCGCCGTGGTCGCGGCCCTGGTCACGCTCTTCCCGATCTACTGGATGGTGCTCTCGGCGTTCAAGCCGCCGGGGGAGATCCAGTCGCTGGAGGTCCGCCCCTGGACGCTGCACCCGACGCTGGAGAGCTTCCGGCGGGTGCTCGGCGGCGAGGACTTCGGCCGGTACTTCCTCAACAGCCTCGGCGTCGCCCTCACGGTCGTCGTCCTGTCGGCCGTCGTGGCGTTCCTCGCCGCCGTCGCGGTGACCCGGTTCCACTTCCGGTTCCGCACCACCGTGCTGATCATGTTCCTGATCGCGCAGATGGTGCCGGTCGAGGCGCTGACCATCCCGCTGTTCTTCCTGGTCCGCGACATCGGCGCGGTCGTGCCCGGCGTCGGGCTGAACACCCTCGGATCGCTGATCATGGTCCATCTGGCGTTCTCGCTGCCGTTCGCGATCTGGATGATGCGCGGCTTCGTCGCGGCGGTCCCCGAGGCGCTGGAGGAGGCCGCCACCATCGACGGCGCGAGCCGCGCGGTGATCCTCTGGCGGATCCTGTTCCCGCTGGTAGCCCCCGGCCTGGTCGCGACCAGCGTGTTCTCGTTCATCGCCGCCTGGAACGACTTCATCTTCGCAAGGACGTTCATCATCTCGGCCAAGGACAACCAGACCCTGCCCGCCGCGCTGCTGGTCTTCTTCAAGCCGGACGAGAACGACTGGGGTGGCATCATGGCCGCCTCCACCCTCATGACCATCCCCGTCCTGATCTTCTTCGTGGCCGTCCAGCGCCGCCTCGTCGCCGGCCTCGGCGGCGCCGTGAAGGACTGAGCCTCCGGGCGGGCGGCGGTCCTTATCGAGGTCCGCCGCCGGGTCAGAGCTGGAGCCAGCGCTGCATGCGGTCGATCAGTTCCTCGGAGTCGACGGGCTTGGTGACGTAGTCGCTGGCGCCGGAGGAGAGGGTCTTCTCGCGGTCGCCGTGCATGGCCTTGGCCGTGACCGCGATGATCGGCAGGCTGGCGAAGCGCGGCATCTCGCGGATCGCGGCCGTCGCCGCGTAGCCGTCCATCTCGGGCATCATGATGTCCATCAGCACGAGATCGACGTCGTCGTTGCGCATCAGCATCTCGATGCCCTTGCGCCCGTTCTCGGCGTAGAGCACCTGCATGCCGTGCAGCTCCAGGATGTTGGTCAGCGCGAACACGTTGCGCACGTCGTCGTCGATCACCAGCACCTTGCGGCCGAGCAGGCCGCTGTCGACCTGCTCGACGTCGCGCGGCGCCTCTTCGAGGGTGGCCTGCACCAGCGGCAGGACGTCCCCGGGCCCCTTGGCCGACAGGTGGAGCGTGATGCGCTCGCGCAGCTCGTCCAGGCTGGGCAGGCGCTCCAGCGGCTGGGTGCGGGACCGGCCCTGCAGCAGTTTCTCCTGGTTGCGGGTCAGCTTGCGCGTGTGGTGGGCCAGCACCGGCAGCGTGCGCAGCACCGGGTCGTCGTCGAGCCTGCGCAGGAACTCGGCCGCCGCGTCGTGCGGCATGCCGAGGTCGAGCACGATGCAGTGGTAGCCCGACGAGGTGAGCGCGGCCATGGCGCTGTCGGGGTCGCTCGCCGTGGTCACCCGCACCGGGCCGTGCGTCACCGACAGGTCGGCGACCACGCTCTGCGCCAGCAGCGACAGCAGGCCGTTGGCCCGGCCCTCCACGACCAGCAGCCTGCGGCCCTCCTCGTCCGGCGCGGAATCCACCGGCACCGGCGCCGGCAGGTCGATCGGCTGGCGGAGCAGGATCTCGGGCACCGCCGGCGCGGCGGCCTCCGGCCGGGCGTCGGCGGAGGGCTGCTGGGCGAAGCCGCTCATCGGCAGGTACAGGCTGAACGTGCTGCCCTCGCCGAGCGCGCTCACCGCGCGGATCTCGCCGTTGAACAGCGCGGCGATCTCGCGGCTGATCGACAGGCCGAGGCCCGTGCCGCCGTACTTGCGGCTGGTGGTGCCGTCCGCCTGCTGGAAGGCGTCGAAGATCTGCGACAGGTTCTCGTCGGCGATGCCGATGCCGGTGTCGGTGACGTGGAAGACCAGCGCCTCCTGCGGCGGGCCGCCGTGGGGCTCCAGCGTGCCGCGCTCGACGCGCAGCTCGACCGACCCGGCCTCGGTGAACTTCACCGCGTTGGACAGCAGGTTGCGCAGCACCTGGCGCAGGCGCTGCTCGTCCATGAGGAGCTGGGTGGGGACGTCCGGGGCGATCCGCACGTCGAACCGCAGCCCCTTCTCGGTGGTCATCGGGCGGAAGGTGGCCTCGACGTAGTCCAGGAGCTGGCGCAGGTGGAACGGCTCCAGCGTGAGGTCCATCTTGCCCGCCTCGATCTTGGACAGGTCGAGGATGTCGTTGATGAGCTGCAGCAGGTCGGTGCCCGCCGAGTGGATCACGTTGGCGTACTCGACCTGCTTGGCGGTCAGGTTGCGCGCCGGGTTCTGGGCGAGGAGCTGGGCCAGGATGAGCAGCGAGTTGAGCGGGGTGCGCAGCTCGTGGCTCATGTTGGCCAGGAACTCGCTCTTGTACTTGGAGGCCAGCGCGAGCTGCTGCGCGCGTTCCTCCAGCTCCTGGCGGGCCTGCTCGATCTCACTGTTCTTGGTCTCGATGTCGCGGTTCTGCTGGGCGAGCAGCTCCGCCTTCTCCTCCAGCTCGGCGTTCGAGCGCTGCAGTTCCTCCTGCCGGACCTGAAGCTCGGTCGCCAGGCGCTGCGACTCGGCCAGCAGGGCGTCGGTGCGGGCGTTGGCGACGATCGTGTTGACGTTGACGCCGATCGTCTCCACCAGCTGTTCGAGGAAGGCGCGGTGGACCTGGGTGAAGTTGTTGAGGCTGGCCAGCTCTATCGCGCCGAGGACCTGGTCCTCCACGACGATCGGCAGGACGATCAGGCTGACCGGGCCCGCCTGCCCGAGGCTGGAGGAGATCGTGAGGTAGCCGGCCGGGACGTCCTCGACCAGGATCGTGCGCTTGGCCAGCGCCGCCTGGCCCACCAGCGACTCGCCGAGGGAGTGGCGGCGCGAGACCTCCTGGTGGCCGTAGGTGCCGACCACGCGCAGCTCGATGCCGCGTGGGGTGTCCTCGGCCAGCAGGAACGTGCCGTGCTGGGCCAGGACCAGCGGCGCCAGCTCGTTCATGACCAGCTCGGCCACGACCGCGAGGTCCCGGTGGCCCTGCATGATGCCGGAGATGCGGGCCAGGTTGGTCTTCAGCCAGTCCTGCTCCTCGTTGGCGCGGGTGGTCTCACGCAGGGACTTCACCATGGAGTTGATGTTGTCCTTGAGCTCGGCCACCTCGCCGGAGGCGTCCACGGTGATCGAGCGGGTCAGGTCGCCGGAGGTCACCGCGCTGGTCACCTCGGCGATCGCGCGGACCTGGCGGGTCAGGTTCCCGGCCAGCTCGTTGACGTTCTCGGTCAGGCGCTTCCAGGTGCCCGACACGCCCTCGACCTCGGCCTGGCCGCCCAGGCGGCCCTCGCTGCCCACCTCGCGGGCCACGCGGGTGACCTCCGCCGCGAACGAGGAGAGCTGGTCGACCATCGTGTTGATCGTGGTCTTCAGCTCCAGGATCTCGCCGCGGGCGTCCACGTCGATCTTCTTGGTCAGGTCGCCCTGGGCGACCGCCGTGGTGACCTGGGCGATGTTGCGGACCTGGCTGGTCAGGTTGTTCGCCATGGAGTTGACGTTGTCGGTGAGGTCCTTCCAGGTGCCAGCGACGTTCGGCACCCGCGCCTGGCCGCCGAGCTGGCCCTCGGTGCCGACCTCACGGGCCACGCGGGTGACCTCGTCGGCGAACGCGCTCAGCGTCTCCACCATCGTGTTGATCGTCTGCGCCAGCGCGGCGACCTCGCCCTTGGCCTCGACGGTGATCTTCTGCGACAGGTCGCCGCGCGCCACGGCGGTCGCGACCTGCGCGATCGAGCGGACCTGGCCGGTCAGGTTGGAGCCCATGACGTTGACGTTGTCGGTGAGGTCCTTCCAGGTGCCCGACACGCCGCGGACGGTGGCCTGGCCGCCGAGGTTGCCCTCGGTGCCGACCTCGCGGGCCACGCGGGTGACCTCGTCGGCGAACGCCGAGAGCTGGTCGACCATCGTGTTGATGGTCTCCTTCAGCTCCAGGATCTCGCCGCGGGCGTCCACGCGGATCTTCTGCGACAGGTCGCCCTTGGCGACGGCCGTGGTGACCTCGGCGATGCTGCGGACCTGCGCGGTCAGGTTGTCGGCCATGACGTTCACCGACTCGGTGAGCGCCTTCCACGTGCCCGACACGCCCTTGACGTCCGCCTGGCCGCCGAGACGCCCCTCGGTGCCGACCTCGCGGGCCACGCGGGTGACCTCGTCGGCGAAGGAGGAGAGCTGGTCGACCATGGTGTTGAGGGTGTTCTTCAGCTCCAGGATCTCGCCGCGCGCCGAGACGGTGATCTTCTGCGAGAGGTCGCCGCGTGCCACGGCCGTGGCGACCTGCGAGATGTTGCGGACCTGGTCGGTGAGGTTGCCCGCCATCGAGTTCACCGAGTCGGTCAGGTCGCGCCAGGTTCCGGCGACGCCGGTGACCTGCGCCTGGCCGCCCAGCCGTCCGTCGGTGCCGACCTCGCGGGCCACGCGGGTGACCTCGTCGGCGAAGGAGGAGAGCTGGTCGACCATGGTGTTGATCGTGTTCTTCAGCTCCAGGATCTCGCCGCGCGCCGAAACGGTGATCTTCTGCGAGAGGTCGCCGCGCGCCACGGCCGTGGTGACCTGGGCGATGCTGCGGACCTGGTCGGTGAGGTTGCCCGCCATGGCGTTCACCGAGTCCGTCAGGTCCTCCCAGGTGCCGGACACGCCGGGGACCTCGGCCTGGCCGCCGAGCTGCCCCTCGGTGCCGACCTCGCGGGCCACGCGCGTCACCTCGGAGGTGAACAACGAGAGCTGGTCGACCATGCCGTTGAAGACGGTGGCGATCTCCTTGTAGAGGCCGTCGCCGTCCTCGGGGAGCCGCGTGCCGAAGTCGCCGTCGCGGACGGCCGTGAGCCCGGCCAGCAATTGGCGAAGGTCGACGTCCGGGCTTCCCGTCCCGCCCCGGGAGGGTCGTCCGCGTTTGGCCGTGCTGACGTTCTCCACCATGACCACCTTTAACAATCCGGGCCCCAACGCCCCGTCACGCCATCGTATAGAGGCGATTCCCGTGCGTTGAGGCGTCGGCGGGCACCTCCCGGGCCGGTCGCTGCCCTGGGCAGGCGAATCTAACCGCCGGGAAGGGGTGGCCGGTGGCCGCCTACCCCTGCGCGGAGCGGGCGAGCGCGAGGCGGACCAGCTCGGCGTTGCCGCTCACCGGCTCCCCGGACGGCCCGTGCAGGACGTCCTCCAGGCCCATGCGGCCGGGCAGCCCCCGGCGCACCGCCTCCTCCAGCAGCGGCCAGGCCGCCGCGCCCTCGCCGTGCAGCAGGCGCGGAGCGGTCAGGCCGAGGGCGTCGAGCCTGTCCAGGACGCGCGCCGCCTCCGGCACGGCGTCCTCGGCGGACGCGTCCATGATCTCGACGAGCACGCGCATGACCCGGCCGGCCAGACCGGAGGCGGCCAGCTCCTCGGCGTCGTCCCGCGACCACACCCCGGCCTCCACGCCCACCCCGGACTCCAGCACGGCCACGGCAAGGTCGTGGAACCCCGGCTCGGAGACGTTGCAGGAGGCGAAGTCGGGCCGTTCCTCGTCGGGGAGCGGCGCCCACGCGCGAACCGCGCTCAGCCGGGCCTCCACGTCGCCGCCGGTGATCCACAGGCCCGTCGAGACGCCCACCGGCAGCCCCGGCACGGCCCTGCGGATCGCGGAGACGGCGGCCCCGACCGCCGGCGCGGCGAGTGTTTCCAGCCCGCCGGCGTCACGGGGATGGGCGTGGACCGCCGACGCTCCCTGCGCGGCCACGGCGCGGGCGTCGTCGGCCAGGTCCTGAGGAGTGAGCGGCAGCGCGGGGTGTTCGCCCGGCGCGCGCCCGCCGTTGAGGGATGCCTTCAACCACACTCGGCCACCGTACCGGGGACGCCTATGCGCGGGTGTCCACCGCGTACAGATTGTCGATGTCCTTGCCGAAGTCCCGCACGACGAGGTTGCGCTTGACCTTCAGCGAGGGGGTGAGATGGCCGCTCTCCTCGGTGAAGTCGGTGTCGAGGATCACGAACTTCTTCACCTGCTCGGCCTTGGAGACCAGGGTGTTGGCCTCGTCCACCGCCGACTGGACCGCGGCCACGACGGCCGGGTCGGAGGCCAGCTCGGCGATCGAGGCCCCCTGCCTGTCGTTGGCGTTCTTCCACTGGTCGAGCGCCTCGGGGTCCAGCGTGACCAGGGCGGCGACGAAGGGCCGGTCGTCGCCCACCACCATGGCCTGGCTGACCAGCGGGTGGGCCCGGATGCGGTCCTCCAGGGGGGCGGGCGCGACGTTCTTGCCCGCCGCGGTGACGATGAGCTCCTTCTTCCTGCCCGTGATGCGCAGGTAGCCGTCGGAGTCCAGCTCGCCGACGTCGCCGGTGTGGAACCAGCCGTCGGCGTCGACGGCCTCGGCGGTGGCCCCCTCGTTGTTCCAGTACCCGTCGAAGACGTGGCGGCCCTTGACCAGCACCTCGCCGTCGCCGGCCACGCCGATCGTCACGCCCGGGAACGGCTTGCCCACCGTGCCGATCTTGTTGGCGCCGGGGATGTTGACCGTCGAGGGCGCGGAGGTCTCGGTGAGCCCCCACCCCTCGAAGACCTCGATGCCCGCGCCCCTGAAGAAGTGGCCGAGGCGCTCGCCGAGCGCCGAGCCGCCCGACACCGCGGCGGTGAGCCGGCCGCCGGTGGCCGCGCGCAGCTTGGCGTACACGAGCCGGTCGTACAGGGCCCGCCGCAGCCGCAGCCCGGCGCCCGCGCCGCCCGAGCTCTCGGCCGTGCTCCAGGCGATCGCGGTGGCCACCGCGCGGTGGAAGATCCGGCTCTTCAGCGCGCCCCCGGCCGAGGCCTTCTGCTCGGCCGCGTTGTAGACCTTCTCGAACACCCGCGGCACGCCGAGCAGGAACGTCGGCTTGAACGCCGCGAGGTCGGGCGCGACGTTCTTCATGGTAGGCGTGTGGGCGAGCACCGTGCCGGTCTCGATGAGCACGACCTGGATGAGGCGGGCGAAGCTGTGCGCGAGAGGCAGGAACAGCAGCGCGGCCCGGCCGTCCGTCTCGAACAGGGCCTCCAGCGGGCCGGTGGCGACGTTGCGCGCGGTGAACAGCAGGTTGTCGTGGCTGAGGCGGCAGCCCTTGGGGCGCCCGGTCGTGCCGGAGGTGTAGATGATCGTGGCGAGGTCGCGGCCGCCGCGTGAGGTGCGGCGCTCCTTCAGCGTCTCGTCGGGGACGTCGGCGCCGCCCGCGGTCAGCCGCGAGAACGCGCCCTGGTCCACGCACCAGACCGACGGCTTGTCCGGCAGGCCGGCGACGGCCCGCGTCACGACCTCCTCGTGCGCCTCGCTCTCGACGATGACGACGGTGGCGCCGCTGTCGGAGACGATCCAGTTCACCTGGTCGGCCGAGGAGGTCTCGTAGATCGGCACGCCGACCCCGCCCGCCGCCCAGATGGCGTAGTCGGCCACCGTCCACTCGTAGCGGGTGCGCGACATCAGGGCCACCCGGTCGCCGGGCCGCACCCCCGCGTCGATCAGGCCCTTGGCGACCCCGGCGACCTGGTCGCGGAACGCGGCCGCGGTCACCGGGACCCAGGCGCCGCCGTCCTTGCGGCTGATCACCACGGTGTCCGGCTCCTGCTCGCCGCGGGTGAAGACGGTGTCGGCGCAGTTGGCGGACGCCGGGACGTCCACCAGCACGGGAACGCTGTACTCGCGCACGTTCAACTCCTCTGGCGGACCGCCGGTAGTTCCGTCACAGACCCCTTATCACGGGCGAATCCACGCTATCAGTGTCGTCCGTCCGGTAGCCCTGTCGTGAGCGACGTGTCGCTCACCCGGACAAGCGATAGGTAGGCCGCCGGCGCGTCTACGATGTCCGTCATGCGGGTGCATGTCGTCAGTGACGTCCACGGGCGCGCCGACGCCCTGGCCCGGGCCGCGGACGGCGCCGACGCGCTGATCTGCCTGGGCGACCTTCTGCTCTTCGTCGACTACGCCGACCACTCCCAGGGCATCTTCCCCGACCTGTTCGGCGCCGAGCGCGCCACCGAGTACGTCCGGCTGCGCACCGCCGGCCGCCTGGACGAGGCGCGGGACATGTCCGCCGCGCTGTGGCGGGCCCTCGGCGGCGACCCGCGCGAGCACATCGAGCGCGCCGTGCGGGAGCAGTACGCCCGCCTGTTCGCCGCGATGCCCACACCCGCCTACCTCACCTACGGCAACGTCGACCTGCCCGCCCTGTGGGCCGACTATGTCAGGGACGGCCACCACGTGCTCGACGGCCAGACCGCCGAGATCGGCGGCCTCACCTTCGGGTTCGTCGGCGGCGGCCTGCGCACCCGCTACCGCACCCCCACCGAGCTCGACGACGAGGAGTTCGCCAGGAAGGTCCGCGCGGTCGGCGCCGTGGACGTCCTGTGCTGCCACATCCCGCCCGCCGTCCCCGGCCTGCTGTACGACGTCGTGGCGCGGCGGTTCGAGCGGGGCAGCGAGGCCACCCTGGCCGCCATCCGCGAGACCCAGCCCCGCTACGCGCTGTTCGGCCACGTCCACCAGCCCCTGGCGGCCCGCACCCGCATCGGCCGCACCGAGTGCGTCAACGTGGGCCACTTCCGCGGCCGGGGAACCCCCTTCGTCCTCGACCTGTGACGCCCCTCCGGCTCCCGCCGTCCGCGCGGGCGGCGCGGCCCGGCGCGCGCACGTCCGCGGGCGCGGAACGAGTACGGTAAGCGCATGGCTGATCGCACCATCTCCAGCATCACGATCGCGGCCGATCCGACGGCCATCGTGGCGGTCATCGCCGACTTCCCCGCCTACCCCGAATGGGCCGGCCAGGTGAAGGCGGCGAAGATCCTGTCGGTGGGCGAGGACGGTCGTCCGGCGGCCGTCCGCTTCAGCCTCGACGCCGGAATGATCAGCGACGAGTACACCCTCGGCTACACCTGGCGGGGCGACGAGGCCGTCGACTGGCACATCGTCGAGTCCGGCAAGATGCTCTCCGCGCTCACCGGCGCCTACCGCCTCGTCCCGGCCGGGAACGCCACCGAGGTCACCTACGAGCTCGCCGTGGACCTGAAGGTCCCCATGATCGGCATGGTCAAGCGCAAGGCCGAGAAGGTCATCGTCGACACCGCGCTCAAGGGCCTCAAGAAGCGCGTCGAGGGCCGATGAGCGCGACGGGCGTCGCCGGTCCCGCGGGGGAGGCGGGCCCCAGGATCCTGCTGTTCACCGGCAAGGGCGGCGTCGGCAAGACCACCGTCGCCGCGGCCACCGCCACCCTCGCCGCCCGCCGGGGGCACAAGACGCTCGTGGTCTCCACCGACACCGCGCACTCGCTGGCCGACGCGCTCGGCGTGCCCGGCGCCGGCGAGCCCGCCGAGATCGCCCCGAACCTGTACCTGCAGCAGGTCGACACCCAGCGCGCCCTCGAACGCCACTGGGGCGACCTGCGCGACTACGCCAGGGGAGTGCTCGCCGAGCTCGGCCTCGACGAGATCACCTCCGAGGAGCTGACCGTCCTGCCCGGCGCCGAGGAGGTCATCGCCCTTCTGGAACTGCGCGAGCAGGCCGGCACCGGCCGCTGGGACGTCGTCGTGGTCGACTGCGCCCCCACCGCCGAGACGCTGCGCCTGCTCGCCCTGCCGGAAGCCCTCGACTGGCACGTCAACCGCCTGCTGCCCGCGGGACGCAAGCTGCTGCGCGCGCTGGCCCCCGTGATCCGCCACGTCGCCAGGCTCACCCTCCCCGAGGACGCGGTCGTCACCGCCGGCGAGCGGCTGCACACCGGGCTCATGGGCGTGCGCGACCTTCTGACCGGCGACAACGCCTCCGTGCGGCTCGTGCTCACGCCCGAGGCGGTCGTCGTGGCCGAGGCCCGCCGCACCTTCACCTCCCTCAGCCTGTACGGGTACCGGGTGGACGCCGTCGTCGCCAACCGCGTCTTCCCCGACACCGGCTCCGACCCCTGGCGGCGCGGCTGGGTGGAGTCCCAGGCGCGCCACCTGGCCGCCGTCCACGAGTCGTTCGCGCCGCTGCCCGTCCACACCGTCCCCTACCTCCCCGCCGAGCCGATCGGCGCCGAGGCGCTCGCCGCGCTGGCCGGGGAGCTGTACGGCGGGGCGGACCCGTTCGCGCCGCCGTCCGGCGAGCCGCCGCTGGTGATCCGCGCCGACGGCGAGGTGCGCGAGCTCAGCCTCGCCCTGCCGCTGGCCGGCCGCGACGAGGTGGGCCTGGCCAGGAAGGGCGACGAGCTGATCATCACCGCCGGGTCCTACCGCCGCGTGCTGGCGCTGCCCGCCGCGCTGGCCAGAAGATCGGTGCGCGACGCGGCGCTCCGCGACGGCCGCCTCCGGGTACGGTTCGAGGCAGGAGGGGCCTGATGACGGAGATGAACGACAACACCGGCGGCGCCGTGCCCGGCGGGCGCGACGACCGGGAAGAATGGCTGAGGAGCCGGGACGAGGAGCGGCGCGCCGAGCGCGGCTCCGGCCCGGACCCGGCCAGGGACACGGACCGGGACGCGGACCGGGACACCGGCCCGGACACCGGCGCTGACCCCGGCAGGGGCGCGGGCTGGGACACCGGCCTGGACTCGGCCGCCGGATGGGCGAGGGACGCCGCGCTGGGCGCGGGCCGTGACATCGCCCGCGAGATCCCCGACACGCTGGGGTCCATGGCGGGCGAGGCGCGCAAGCTCTTCGACTCCCTGCAGCAGCGGGTCGGCCGCGAGATCGGCAAGGGCTTCGTGAAGGGCGGCGTCAGCGGCCTCGGCCAGGGGCTCGGGCAGGCGTTCGGCGCCGGCGGCGGCGGCCGCTCGCACGGCGACGTGTGGGGCGAGGCCGTGAGCGGGCACCACGACGACGAGTACATCTGCCGGGCCTGCCCTGTGTGCCGGCTCAAGGCCGCGCGGCGCGAGGCCGGGGGAGACGTCGGCGACCATCTGGTGGCGGCGGCCGGGGAGCTGTTCGCCGCGTTCCGCCAGGCGGTGGACGCCGTCGCGCGGACCGCCGAGCCTGGGGGCGCGCGCGTCCAGGGCCGCCAAGGGGGCGCCGGCGGCCCGGCAGGGGGCGCAGGAGGGGGCACGGACACCCGGGTGGAGCACATCGACCTGGGCTGAGGGCCCGGTGGCACGCCCCGGGGGAAGGGATGAGACATGGCGCTGACGATCGGCGTCGACGTCGGTGGCACGAAGATCGCCGCCGGGGTCGTGGACGAGGACGGCCGCATCGTGGAGGACCTGCTGCGGCACACGCCCGCCGAGAGCCCCGACCAGGTCGCCGACACGATAGCCGAGGTCGTGGGCGAGCTCGCGGGCCGCCACGACGTCGAGGCCGTGGGAGTCGGCGCGGCCGGGTTCGTCGACGAGACCCGGTCGATCGTCCGCTTCGCCCCGAACCTCGCCTGGCGTGAGGAGCCGTTGCAGAAGAAGGTCGCCGAACGGGTCGGGATGCCGGTCGTCGTCGAGAACGACGCCAACGCCATGGCCTGGGGCGAGTACCGCTTCGGCGCCGGACGCGGCGAGAGCCACGTCGTGTGCGTCACGGTCGGCACCGGCATCGGCGGCGGCCTGGTCTTCGGCGGCACCCTGTACCGCGGGCGCTGGGGCATGGGCGCCGAGATGGGCCACATGCAGGTCGTCCAGGGCGGGCGGCTGTGCGGCTGCGGCAACCTCGGCTGCTGGGAGCAGTACGCCAGCGGCAACGCCCTGGTCCACGAGGCCCGGGTGATCGCCGCCGCCGACCCCGGGCGCGCGGCCCGCATGCTGGAACTGGCCGGCGGCTCGGTGTCCGACATCGAGGGCGAGCACATCACCGACGCCGCCCGCGAAGGGGACGAGGCCGCGCTCGCCGCGTTCTCCTCCCTGGCCGGCTGGCTCGGCCAGGGCCTGGCCGACATCGCCGCCGTGCTCGACCCCGGGTGCTTCATCCTCGGCGGCGGCGTCTCGCGTGCCGCCGACCTGTGGCTGGACCAGGCGCGCGCCGCGTTCCTGAGCGCCCTGACCGCGCGCGAGCACCGCCCGCACCCCGACCTGCGCACGGCGGAGCTCGGGGCGTCCGCGGGGCTGGTGGGCGCGGCGGACCTGGCGCGGCAGCCCTGAGGACCCGCGCCCGGAGCAGGTCATGATCCGCGTCGGCACCTACAACGTCCGGTCGATGTACGACGACACGGCGGCGCTGGCGCGGGTCATCACGGCGATGGCCCCGGACGTCCTGTGCGTGCAGGAGGCCCCGCGCCTGACGCGCTGGCGGCGCAGGCGCGCCGAGCTGGCCCGCTCCGCGGGCCTGCGCGTGGTCACCGGCAGGCGGTTCGGGGGCGTCGCGGTGCTCGCCCCCCCCGGCACCCGGGTCCTGCACGCCGAGAGCCACCTGCTGCGCCCGTTCGCCGGCCTGGAGCGGCGCGCGGTCGCCGTGGCCGTGGTCGCGCACGCGGGCACCCGCGTCACCGTCGCCTCGGTGCACCTGGACCTGCACGCCGCCGCGCGGCTGTGCCACGCCGTCGAGATCATGCGGCTCGTGCGCCCCATCTCCCTGCGGTACGGCGCGCCGGTGGTCATCGCGGGCGACCTCAACGAGCGGCCGGGCGACCCGGTGTGGACCTACCTGACCCGCGGCCTGGCCGACTGCTACGCGCTCGCGCCGCGCGGCGAGGGGCTCACCTTCTCCGCGCGCGAGCCGCGCGACCGCCTGGACGCCGTCCTGGCCGGGGAGGGGCTGGAGGTGCGGTCCTGCGGCGGCGTCGAGGCGCGGGTCGCCGACCTGCGGGCCGCCAGCGACCACCTGCCGGTCGTCGCCGACCTCGCCACCCGCTGAGGCGTCCGGCCGTCGTCGCCACGGGGACGGGCAGGACGAGTTCAGGTGACCTTTCGGTCAACACTGGCGTACCTTACGCGCACGTGATGACGGGACACGTACCATTTGGTCATGTCCCGCCGCCTGTCGCGGCGTGCCCTGCCCTTGTGCGTGTTGCTGACCGGCGTGCTGACCGGTGGATTCCTGCGCGCCACATCCGCGGCGCACGCCCACGTCGACCCGGCCCGGCCCCAGGCCGCCGACCGGTCGCCGTCCGCGCTTCTCCAGCAGTCGGCCACCGCGCGCCTGAAGGCCGACGCCTCCCTGTCCGACGTCGCCGGGCTGTCCCCCAACGACATCTGGGCCGTCGGCCAGGAGGACGTCTGGGAGGCGTGGCAGAACCGCAGCGTCATCACCCACTGGGACGGCTCGGCGTGGACCGAGATCGGCATCCGCAACGACGCCTCCGGCGCCGGGCACCTGCGCTCGGTCGCCGCCCCCTCCTCGCACGAGATCTGGGCCGTCGGCGACGGGCACGACGGCCTGCCGTACGTCGTGCGCGGCGACGGCTCGGCCTTCGACCGCGTCAGCGTGCCCCAGTTCGGCTCCACCGACTGGCTCGGCGGCGTGGCCGCCGTGCCCGGCCGCACGGTAGCCGTGGGCAGCCGCGGCAAGCACCCCCTCATCGCCACCGCCGACTCCGCCGGCTGGTCGGTCACCGAGGGCGAGGAGAACGGCACCCTGTACGGCGTCGCGCTCACCCGCAAGGGCGACCAGGGCTGGGCGGTCGGCGACGACGGCACCCGGCCGGTGATCATGCGCTTCGACGGCGACACCTGGGACACCGTTCCCGCCCCGTCCATCGACGGCGGATTCCTGCGCGACGTCGCCGTGGACGGCCCCAAGAAGGCCGTCGCCGTGGGCGGCGTCTACCGCGACGGGGAGAAGGTCGCCCCCCTCGTGCTCACCTGGAACGGCAAACGGTGGAGCCGGGCCGGCCTCCCGGCGCGGCACGCCGAGCTGTACGGCGTCGCCGGGGACGGCAAGGGGCGCTTCTGGGCGTCCGGCTACGACCCCGAGCACGCGGGCCAGGCGTTCCTGCTGCGCAGTTCCGGCTCCGCCTGGCGCGTCGTGCGGGGACGCTCCGCGCCCGCGCCGCGCACCATGCGCCTGCAGGCCGTCACCCACGTCGGCGACCTCACCCTCGCCGTGGGGCACGTCGTCGACGCCGACGAGCGGTACACCGACGCCGTCGAACGCTTCCGGCCGTACACCTCCAAGGGCGGCTCCGCGGACGGCACGCCGCGGCCCCCGACCTCCCCGGCCCAGCGGTGACCACGGGCCTCGGATGGGACGGGGACGGTCAGATGACCGCGCCGTCGTCCCAGCCCGAGTCCGGGGGAGGGCCGTCGCCCATGCGCACGATCAGCGCGACGAAGCCGCCGATGAACGCGGCGATCGCCGTGAAGATGATCCAGCCGTCCATCGGCCACGTCAGCAGCGCGGCGAGCAGCAGGTAGGCGGGGCCGCCGAACAGCGCCAGCCAGGCGATCTTCGTGCCCGGGTCCATCTTCGGCAGCGGCGGAGGCGGAGGCGGGATGTAGTGATCGTCGTCGTCCTCCGGCGGAGTGGGGGGACGCTGTTCGCCGGTCTCCTCGCGGGCCTCGGCGGGAGGCCGGGCCGTCACGGCCTGGGAGGCGTCCTCGGCCGGGACGTTCTCGCGGTCCGGCCAGGGCTGGGTGGCCGAAGGGGCTTCGGCGGTCTGGTTGAAGGAGGCGACGATCTGACGCCAGACCTCGTCCTCATCGCTCTGCGGCGTCACCGGTCACTTCGATTCGTCCAATGCTCATGATCATGACTGGATGGCTGGTGCTGATCGCGTTACCGGGCCGGCTCCGCCGCCGGCGGCCCGGCCTCGCGGAGGTCCGCCGCCGTGCCGCCTCGCCGTAAGGCCGGTCAGTCTCGTTGCAAGGGTACCGAGGCGTGAATCCTGATGAATTCGAGGCTGCCCTCGAAGATCTCGGGGGCATCGTTGTCCAGAGTCGCGACGTGGTAGCTGTCGACGCATTCGCGCACGGTCAGGTTGTCACCCATCACCTCCCTCAGCAGCTTCACGCTCGCGGGCTTCACGACATGGTCCTCGGGGCTGTGGTAGACGAGCACGGGCTGGGTCACCCGGCCGAGCTCCGACTGCACCAGCGACCACAGCCGCGGCAGCGTGGCCGCCGCCTTCACCGGGGTGCGGGTGTACCCGACCTCGGCCACCCCTTCGCGCTTGATGTCGCCCGCCACCCCCGGCACCGACGCCACCAGGAACTTCAGCACCAGCGCCAGCTTCAGCAGCGGCACGTCGCTCACGACGGACGGGTTGACGATCACCAGCCCTCGCACCTGGGGGCCGTGGACCTCGGCCAGCCGCAGCGCCATGCACCCGCCGAGCGACAGGCCCATGACGAACACCTCCGCGCAACGCCCCCGCAGGGACTCGAAGGCGCGCTCCAGCTCGGCGTACCAGTCCTCCCAGCGGGTGCGGTTCATCTCCTGCCAGGTCGTGCCGTGACCCGGCAACCTGGGTAGCGACACCGTCAGGCCCGCTGCCGCCAGATGATCGGCCCACGGGCGCAGCGCCTGCGGAGTCCCGGTGAAACCATGACAGAGCAGGACGCCGATCTGGCCGCCGTCGTGCTCGTACGGCTCGGCGCCCGGCATGAGCGGCATGACGTTTCCTTCCTGTCCCCACCCTGACACGCTCGCCTGATCGTCGCACGTTCCCGGCTCCGCCGCGAGATCCGTAAGCTCGGTGTCGCGGTTGAGGGGCTCGCAAGTGTAGGTCCGGTGCGCCGGGCATGCGAAGATGACGCCACGTCGCGGCACACCGCCGTGATCGTCAAGAAGGCCCGACGACGCCGGACCAGCCGGAGACGAGCCAGAGAATGAGGTGCCCCGCGTGTTCTACTGGGTGGTCAAGGCCATTCTCGGCCCGTTCCTCCATCTCCTGTTCCGTCCTTGGGCGGAGGGGAAGGAGAACGTCCCGAAGGACGGCCCGGCGATCCTCGCCGGCAACCACCTGTCGTTCGCCGACCACTTCTTCGGCCCGCTGCCGCTCCCGCGCAAGGTCATCTCGCTCGGCAAGGCCGAGTACTTCACCGGCAAGGGCATCAAGGGCTTCTTCACCCGGCTCTTCTTCACCGGGGTCGGCACCGTGCCGATCGACAGATCCGGCGGCAAGGCCAGCGAGGCGGCGCTGCGCACCGGCCTGCGCGTCCTGCGCGAGGGCGAACTGCTCGGCATCTACCCCGAAGGCACCCGCTCGCCCGACGGGCGGCTCTACAAGGGCAAGACCGGCGTCGCCCGGCTCGCCCTGGAGTCCCGCGTCCCGGTGATCCCCTGGGCCATGGTCGACACCTTCGAGATGATGCCCCCCGGCCGGCCGTTCCCCAAGTTCGGCATCCGCCCCGGCGTCCGCTACGGCAAGCCCCTGGACTTCTCCCGCTACTACGGCATGGAGGAGGACCGCCTGGTGCTGCGCGCCGTCACCGACGAGATCATGTACGCGCTCATGGAACTGTCCGGCCAGGAGTACGTCGACAAGTACGCCGCCAGCGCCAAGGTAGAACTTGCCCGCGCCGCCCGCCGCGCCACCCAATCCTCCTGACCCCACCCGCACCCCCGGCCGCCCGCCGTCCGCGTGAACGGCGGGACAGGGATACCGCCCGGGGTTCGGGGACGCCGCGCGGGGATACTGGAGGAAGGATCCCCACAAGGTGAGTGAGGCGATGACCGAACGATTCTCGCCCACGCGGTCGAAGATCGGCATCGAGGCGAGCAGCAGCGTCCACCCGATCCACGGTGAGGCCGACGGCGTAACCGGCTACATCGAGGGCGCCTTCACCGGCGGCCTCCTCGACCTCGCCACCACCCCGCGCATGCGCCTGGAACTGCCCGTGGCGCGCCTGCGCTCGGGCAACGCCCTGTACGACGGCGAGCTGCGGCGACGGGTCGACGTCCGCGCCCACCCGCACGTCGTCGGCGAGGCCACCGACGTGACCGCCCTGCCCGACCCGGGCCGCTACCTGGTCCGCGGCCGGCTCTCCTTCCACGGCGTCACCCGCCCCGCGGAGGGAGAGATCACCGTCTCCGCCCCGGACGACCACACGCTCCTCATAGAGGGCGAGCAGTCCTTCGACATCCGCGACTACGGCCTCCAGCCCCCGCGCTTGCTGATGCTCCGCCTCCACCCCACAGTCCACGTCCGCATCCACCTCATCGCGGACCGAGAACGGTAGCGGCCGACCATGCGGGGGCGTCCCGACTGGAGGGTCCGCCAGGGGTCCGCCTGGGAAACCGACTACTGGGGTGGTCCGTCCAGGAGACCCGTCGGTCGCCTCGCCCGGGCTGCCCGGAGGACCGCTCGGCCCTCCGCGCCGCTGACGGCCGGGAGGCCACTCACGCCAGGTGGCCGAGGGCCGCCTCCACCGGGTGACCCAGGTGGCCGTTCACGGTGGGTGGCCGAGCGCGGCCGCTCATGTCGGGTGGCCAAGGGCGGCCATTCATGGCGGTGGCCGAGGGTGGTCGTTCATGCTGGGTGGCCCAGTCGGCCGCTCATCCCGGGTGGCTGAGGGCGGCGGCCACTGCCGCCTGGCCGAGGCTGATGCCTCCGTCGTTGGGGGGGACGTTCTTGTGGGTCAGGACGGTGAAGCCTCGCTCTTCCAGCCCGGCCGTCGTCCCGGCGACCAGGCGCGCGTTCTGGAACACCCCGCCTGACAGCGCCACCACGCACAGTCCCGTCTGTTCGCGCAGCCGCACGCATCCCTCCACGATCAAACGGGCCACCCCGTTGTGGAAGCGCGCGGCGACCACCCCCGGTTCCGCGCCGGCCCCGAGGTCGTCCACCACCGCGCGCACCAGGTCGTGCCCCATCGCGACGAACATCTCCTCCCCGCCGTCCGCGCGCCCGGCCCCCGGCCCCTCCGCGCGCCCGGCCCCGATGATGCGGCAGGGGTATGTGCCCGCCTCTCCGGGGGCGGCGGCGCGTTCCAGTTCGACGGCGGCCTGACCCTCGTAGCTCACTGTGTCGCGGCCGATGGCGATCGCGGCGACCGCGTCGAAGAGGCGCCCGGCGCTGGAGGTGAGCGGGGCGTTGACGGCCCGCGCGGCCAGCGCGGTCACCGCGTCCCACCGCGCCGCGTTGCGCTCGCGCACCGCGAGCCCGGCCGTCCCGGCGTTTCCCTCGGCGTGGCCCCGTCGTCCGATATCGGGAAAGCTCATGGAGAGACCGGTGAGCTGTGCCGCTCCATCGGCGGGGTCCCGGTGTCCGCCATCGGGAAACCTGCCGGAGATACTCGCGAGGTGGGCCGCTCCGTCGGTAGGACCTTGTCGAACGCTGTCCGGAACGCTCGGGGAGAGGTCTGCGAGGTAGGCCGCCGCCATGCGCCAGGGCTGGCGGATCGCCGCCGCGCCGCCCGGCATGGGCACCGTGGCCAGGTGCCCGGCGCGCCGGAACCCGGTCAGGTCCGCCACCAGGAACTCCCCGCCCCACAGCGTGCGGTCCAGGCCGTATCCGAGGCCGTCGAAGGCCACCCCGATCACCGGGCCCGCGGCGCCGTTGTCGGTGAGGCACGACGCGATGTGCGCGTGGTGGTGCTGCACGGCGACAAGCTGGACATCCCCCCGCTCCAGCGCGTACTTCGTCGAGAGGTACTCGGGGTGCGGGTCGTGGGCCACGACCTCGGGGCGGATGCCGAAGAGCCGCTCGAAGTGGCGCACCCCCTCGGTGAACGACCGCAGCGTCTCGTAGTTCTCCAGGTCCCCGATGTGCTGGGACACCAGCGCGTGCCGGCCCCGCGCCAGGCAGAAGGTGTGCTTCAGTTCGGCCCCGCACGCGAGCACCGGACGGCGTGCCGCGCGTACGAGCGGGGAGGGCCGGGGAACGTGCCCACGCGACCGGCGTACCGGCACCTCGCGCCCACGCACCACCCGGACCACCGAGTCGTCCGCCCGCGTGCGGATGGCGCGGTCGTGAAGCAGGAAAGCGTCCGCCAGGCCGCCCAGCAGGGACAGCGCGTCGGCGTCCAGGTAGGCGATCGGCTCATCCGACACGTTCCCGCTGGTCAGAACGATCGGTTGCGGGAACTCGCGCAGGAGCAGATGGTGCACGGGGGAGTACGGCAGCATGACCCCGAGCATCCGGTCACAGGGCGCCACCGAAGGAGCGATGAGCGTCACCACGGACGGGTCGATAAGCGGGGCCACAGAAGCATCGACGAGTGGCCCCACCGCCGCGGCGACATCTCCACTCCGCTGCTCAGCACCGCACGCGGAACCGTCTCCACCGTCCCCGGCACGGACACCCTGCGCCGATGCCAGGCCGGGTTCGGGGACGCGGGGAGTGGAGGGGATGTGGCGTCTGGCTAGGAGGACGATGGGGCGTTGGGGGGCGGTGAGGAGTCGTTCCTCGTGCGGGTCCGTCGTGCACAGGTGGCGGGCTGTCGCCAGGGTTGGAGTCATTACCGCGAACGGTCGCTCCGCGCGGCGCTTTCGGGCGCGCAGCGTGGCCACCGCGTCCTCGAGGTCGGCTCGGACGGCCAGGTGGTAGCCGCCGATACCTTTGACGGCCAGTACGCCGCCCCGGCGCAGGACGTTCGCCGCGCCCGCGATGGGATCGCCGGCGACCTCGGCCCACCTGCCCGGCGGCCGTGCGTCCTCGGTTCCGGCCGGGACGAGGAGGCGTAGGCGGGGTCCGCAGGCGGGGCAGCACACCGGCTGGGCGTGGAAGCGCCGGCTCGACGGGTCGTGGTACTCGGCCGCGCACGCCGGGCACATGGCGAACGGCGCCATCGTCGTGCCCGCCCGGTCGTACGGGGATGCCGTGACGATCGTGAACCGCGGCCCGCACGCCGTGCAGTTGATGAACGGGTACAGGTGCCTGCGGTCGGCGGGGTCGAACAGCTCGCGCAGGCAGTCGTCGCAGGTGGCGACGTCGGGGGAGATGAGCGCGCGGCCGTGGTCGCGGCCGGTGCTCGGCACGATGCGGAACCCGGGCTCGCCGGTCACCGGGAGCGGGCGCGTGGTCACCCGCTCGACGCTCGCCAGGGGAGGTGGCCGGTGCCGTACGGCGTCCGTGAACGCGGCCACGGCCTCCGGGTTCCCCTCGACCTCGATCAGCACGCCGCGTTCGTCGTTGCCCACGACCCCGTGCAGGCCGAGCCCCGTGGCGAGCCGGTGCACGAACGGGCGGAACCCGACCCCCTGGACGATGCCGTCCACCCTGACCTCGACTCGCGCGCACGCCCCCACCCGCCCAGTCTCGAATGGCCTCTGACCAGGGACAACGACCGGACTTCCCGCGTGTCGCGGCCGGGCGGGACCGCGCCGCGCGTCACATCGCGCGGGTGGACCCGCGGGGGACCAGTTCGGGCCGGAAGACGATCTGGCGGTGGGCGTGGGTCTCGGGGTTCTCGCACTCGTCGATGAGGAGCTCGGTGGCGACGCGGCCGAGCCTGCCGGTGGGCCGGCGGATCGAGCTCAGCGAGACGGCCGAGGCCGCCGAGAGGTCCACGTCGTCGTGGCCGATCAGGGCGACGTCCTCGGGGACGCGCACGCCCCCGCCCAGCAGGCCGCGCAGCAGGCCGAGGGCGAGCGCGTCGTTGGCGCAGAAGATCGCGTCGGGCAGGTCGTGCCCGGCCAGTAGGGTCTCGGCGGCCTGCCGTCCCGCCGCCGCGTTCATCGCGGGCACCTCGACCACCTGGAGGGCCGCGCCCGTGTCCTGCCCCGCCGCGCCGATCGCGTGGGCGGCGCCTCTGCCCCGGTCGCGGCACCGCCGGATCGCGAGCGGGCCGGTGACGTACGCCAGGCGGGTGGCGCCGGCGGCCATGAGGTGCCCGGCCGCCATGTGACCGCCGGAGAAGTCGTCGACGGCCACCCAGCACTGGTCGGGGCGGCGGACCTGGTGGTCGACGAGGACGACATGGATGCCGCGCTCCCGCACCACGTCCAGGCGGCGCGGGTCGTCGCCGGACGGCGTGATGATCAGTCCGCGCACCCGCTGCTCGGCGAAGACGCGCAGGTTGCGTTCCTCCCTGGCCCGGTCGCCCGCCGAGTTGCCGAGGATCACCGCGTAGCCGCGCTCGCTCGCCGTCGCCTCGACCCCGGCGGCGACGCCCGTGCAGAAGGGGTCGGATATGTCGGTCAGCGAGAGGCCGATCGTACGGCTGTGGCCCGCGCGGAGGGTCGAGGCCGAGCCGTGCCGGACGAAGCCCAGCTCGCTGATCACCTGCTCGACGCGGGAACGCGTCCGCGCCGCGACCTTGTGGGGACGGTTGAGCACGTTGGACACGGTTCCGGGGGAGACGCCCGCCTGCGCGGCGACCTCCTTGATGCTGACCGGCCCCGCGGTACTCCCCGTGGTCATCCGGACCCCTTCCGTGTTCGGGCGTTCATTAAAACGTGGGATCGTCGGCCCGCGCCAGTGGCCAGGGGGAAACACGGATCCCGGCGCCTTGCCTGCGCCCCGCCCCAGGTGGCACGGCCGAACGCGCGCAGTCCGCGTGAGCGAAGGAGGGGGCGGGCGGTCCACCGTTGGGGTGTTCGAGGGGAATGCGGCGATTCCCCCGAAGGGGGTGATCCGGCGGAGCGGATGTCCGGAGATGAATCCGGGGGCGTAGCCGGAGGGTTCCGCCGGCTTGGGGTGCGGAGATGTACCCGAAGATCCGGTTGTCCAGTGGCTTGGGCTGTGTGCGGTGGTGTGCCGGAGAGTCCGGTTCTCCAGTGGCTTGGATGTCCGAGGGATGAGCGCGGGGGTGTCTCCGGATGGGGGGAATCCGGTGGCTTGGGGTGTCCAGGAGGGAGTGCGGGGGTGTATTCGGATGGGGGGGATCCGGTGGCTTGGGGGGTATCGGGGTGAGTGCGGTGGTGTACCCGGGGGTGGGGTGATCTGACGGCGTCTGTATCGTCGTGCGTGTTCTTGATCGTCAAGGGAGCATCGGAGGGCCCCTCGTGACCGCATCCCCCTCGGCCGCGGGGCCCGAGGCGCCCGCGAAGAGGTCCGGCCTGGTGGTCGCGGTGCTCGCGTTCTGCGGGATCGTCGTCGCGCTGATGCAGACGCTCGTCGTGCCGCTGATCCCGGACCTGCCGCGCCTGCTCGGCACCTCGGCCTCCGACGCCTCCTGGGTGATCACCGCCACGCTGCTGGCCGCCGCCGTCTGCAACCCCGTCAGCGGCCGGCTCGGCGACCTGTACGGCAAGCGCCGCGTGATGCTGGCCAGCCTCCTGCTGATGGTGGCGGGGTCGGTCGTCTGCGCGGTGTCCAGTGGCCTGGTCCCGGTCGTGGCCGGCCGGGTGCTGCAAGGGTGCGCGATCGGCGTGATCCCGCTCGGCATCAGCATCATGCGCGACGAGCTGCCACCGGAGAAGCTGGGCTCGGCCATGGCGCTGATGAGCGCGACGCTCGGCGTCGGCGGCGCGATCGGCCTGCCGCTGGCCGCGTTCGTCGCCGAGCACGCGAGCTGGAAGACACTGTTCTGGATGTCGGCGGGCCTCGGCGCCCTCAACCTGCTGCTGGTGCTGCTCCTGATCCCGGAGTCGCCGCTGCGTGCGGGCGGCCGGTTCGACGTGCCCGGCGCGATCGGGCTCACGGCCGGGCTGTCGTGCCTGCTGCTGGCGATCAGCAAGGGCGGCGACTGGGGGTGGGGGAGTGGCGTGACGCTGGGCCTCTTCGCCGCCGCGGCGGTGGTCCTGGTCGGCTGGGCGTTCATGGAGCTGCGGGTGCGCGACCCGCTGGTGGACCTGCGGACGACCGTCCGCCGTCAGGTGCTGCTGACCAACCTGGCCTCGATCCTCATGGGCTTCGCCATGTTCGGCATGTCGCTGGTGCTGCCTACTCTGCTGCAGAGCCCCCGTGCCTCGGGGTACGGCCTTGACCTGACGCTGTTCCAGGCGGGCCTGTGCCTGGCGCCGGGCGGCCTGATGATGATGCTGCTCTCACCGCTGTCGGCCCGCGTCTCGCGCCAATGGGGGCCGAAGATCGCGCTCATGCTCGGCGCCCTCGTGATCACCGTGGGGTACGCCGCCGCGCTGGGCCTGATGGGCTCGGCCTGGGAGGTGGTCCTGGCCTCCTCGGTGATCGCGGCCGGGGTGGGGCTGGCGTACTCGGCCATGCCCGCGCTGATCATGACGGCCGTGCCCGCGTCGGAGACGGCGGCGGCCAACGGGCTGAACGCGCTCATGCGGTCCATCGGCACCTCCACCGCCAGCGCGGTGATCAGCGTCCTCCTGGCCCACATGACCGTCTCCCTGGGGACGTTCACGCTGCCGTCGCTGCGCGGCCTGCAGGTCGCGCTGATCGTGGCCGCCGGGGCGGGGGTGCTCGGCCTGCTGATCACCGGCTTCATCCCGGGGCGCGGCCGCTCCGTCCCCGGCAGGCGTCAGGAGAGGCTCGCCCGGATCTGACGGATGTGTTCGGGGGTCGTACGGCAGCAGCCGCCGATCAGCGTCGCCCCGGCGTCGCGCCACTCCCGGGCGGCCGCGCCGAACTCCAGCGGGTCGGCCAGCCCCAGCCAGCGGCGCCGCTCGGCGTCCCAGATCTCCCCGGAGTTGGGGTAGACCACGATCGGCGAGCCGGTGACGTGCCCGATGAGGTTCTTGACGTGACCCGGCGCCGTGCAGTTCACGCCGACGCCGACCACCTGGGTGTTCCCGGCGAACAGCTCCGCGCACTCGGACAGGGGCGTGCCGTCGTTGATGCGCTCGCCGTCACGGCAGGAGAAGCTCACCCACGCGTTGACGTTCGGCGTCTCCTCCAGCAGCCGGGCGATCGCGCGCGCCTCGGCGAAGGACGGGATCGTCTCGCACGCCAGCAGGTCGGCCTGGCTGTCGGCGAGCACCTCCCAGCGGGGGCGGTGCCAGGCGAGCAGGCCCTCCTCGTCGAGGTCGTAGTCGCCGGTGTACTCGGCGCCGTTGGCGAGGCTCGCGCCGTACGGTCCCACGCTGGCCGCCACCAGGCCGCCGCCCGCCTCGTCCCTGGCCTGCGCGGCGAGTTCCACCGACAACTGCAGCAGCGCCTGCACCTCCTGCGCGACGTGCCCGCGGCGCGTCAGGGCGGGGTAGCTCGCCTGGTAGCTCGCCGTGGTCGCGACGTCGGCCCCGGCGGCGAAGAAGTCGCGGTGGGCTCGCAGGATCGCCTCGGGGTTCTCCAGGAGCAGTCTGGCGGACCACAACTCGTCCCGGAGGTCGCAGCCGAGCGCCTCCAGATGCGTGGCGAGACCGCCGTCGAGGATCAGGACGTCGGTCTCATCAAGCTCGGAACTCACGCATATACCCTATGTCGGGGCTGGTCACACGTCGGCCACGCGGGACCCGCCACGCCCGTCCGCCTTCCACACATCGTCGTTGACCTGGGCATATGTCATTGCGACGGTTACGGGCACGCGAGGCGCGCCGGGGCACACGTGCGCTGCCGGCCCCGGCCGGGGGTACGGTGCGGTGGCCGGAAGACGTACCGGCGCGGGCCGTACGACGTACGGTACGGTCCCGTAAGGGCTTACGGTGCGGTGGCCGGAAGGGCGTAACACGCGCGCGTCCGGTGCCGATCTGGTAGGGCGGCCGATCGAGCAGGGGACGGGGGTGGCCGAGTGCTCGTGGTCCACGGGGCCTGGACCGAAGGGGGCCTTCTGCTATGGGCAGAGGACACTTCCCCCCGACACACCTTCGCGCACGACACCCCAGCACCACACATCCGTGCGAACGACATCTCAGCAGGCGACCCCTTCGCGAGGGACATCTCGGCGCAGGGCTCCCCGGCACGCGGCCCCTCCGCGCGCGTCGTGCGCGGGGAGGCGTCCGGGCGGGGGCGCCGGGGTGTGCGGGGGCATCCGTTCGCGGCTGAGGCGAGTGTGCTTGCCGCGGCGTTGGGGGAGGCCGCCGCCAGGGCCGTTGCCGTAGAGGCCACGCTGCTGTTGCCGGGCTCGGCCAAGGGGCCGCTGCCCTCGCCGGAGTCCGGGCTTGACGGTGCGGCCCGCGGCACCCGGGTCCTGCCTTGGACGGTCCAGGCGCTCGCTTTTCCGGCCGCGGGCGCGCTCACCCTGCTGGAGCGCCTGTCCTCGCCCCTTCCCGGCGAGCCGGGCGCGCCGGAGTGGGGGCCGGGCGCCGCGCTGCGCTACCTCGCCGTCGTGGCCGAGCACGCCGAGGCCCTGGTCAGGCGGGGCCGGGTGCTTCCTCAGCTGGTCATGGAGGACGGCGCGCACACCGCGCGCTGGGTGCCGGTGATCACCGGGGCCGACGCCACCGCCTTCCGCGAGCTCGCCGCCGCCATGCCCCCGGTGTGCCGGGCGGCGGTCGAGGAGCGTTCCTCTTCTCAGGTCCTGCGCGAGGCGCTCGGCGCGCTCGCCGACGCGGCGACCCGCCGCGCGCTTCCCGACAGGCTGCTGCGGGGCAACCGCGCCGGGCTGAGGAGCCCTCTCGCCGAACGCTGGCTGTTCGCCCTCACCGGCGAGGACCCGGACCTGCCCGGCGCCGGCGCGCGCGAGGCCGCGGAGCTCGGCGACGCGCTGCGCGGCTGGCTGGAGGCCGCCCGCGACCTCGAAGGCCCGATCCGCCTCTGCTTCCGCCTCTCCGAACCCCGACCCGAACCGGAACCCGGAACCGAAGCCGGGGCAGGGGGCGGACTCGGGAGCGAAGCCGGGGTGGGAGCCGGTGGGGATGGCGGAGTGGGAGCCGGACCCGCTGGGGGTGGGGACGCGTGGGAGTTGGAGTTCGCGCTTCAGTCTGTGGATGATCCGAGCCTGTATGTTCCGGCGTCGTTGCTGTGGGAGGGGACGCGCGTACCCGGGCTGCCTCGCCGGCCCGACGAGACGTTGCTCGCCGGGCTCGGGCGCGCCGTGCGGCTCTGTCCGGAGCTGCACACGGCGCTGCGCGACCCCAAGCCGTCCCGGATGATCGTGGACACGGCGTGGGCGTTCGGGTTCCTGCGCAGGTCCGCGCCCCTGTTGCAGGCCGCGGGGTACGGCGTGCGGCTGCCCGCGTGGGCGGGGCGCAAGGGGCTCGGCCTCAAGCTCACCACCCGTTCCCGCGGCTCGACGGCGGCGCGGGCGGTGGCGGGGCAGGGGTTCGGCCTCGGCGAGCTGGTGGACTTCCGCGTCGACCTGGCCGTCGGCGACCACACCATCGGCGAGGAGGAACTGGAGGAGCTGGCCCGGCTGAAGGTGCCGCTGGTGCGGGTGCGCGGCCAGTGGGTGGAGCTGGACGACCGCCAGCTCAAGGCCGCGCTGTCGGTGATGGAGCGGCGCCGCGCGGGCGAGATGACCGTCGCCGAGGTGCTCCGGGAGGTCGTCACCGGCGGCGACGAGGAGCTGCCGCTCGTCGGGGTGGACGCCGACGGCGCGCTCGGCGACCTGCTGTCCGGCGAGGCCGACCGCCGTCTCACCCCGGTCGCCACCCCCGCCGCCTTCAACGGCGCCCTGCGCCCCTACCAGGAGCGCGGCCTGTCGTGGCTGGCCTTCCTGTCGCGCATAGGGCTCGGCGGGATCCTCGCCGACGACATGGGGCTCGGCAAGACGGCCCAGACGCTGTCACTCATGCTGGAAGAGCGCGCCGCCGGGCCCGTGCCGCCCACGCTGCTGGTGTGCCCGATGTCCCTGCTGAGCAACTGGCAGAAGGAGGCCGCGCGGTTCGCGCCGTCCCTGCGGGTCTACGTCCACCACGGCGGGACGCGCGGGCGCGGCGAGGAGCTGGCCGCCGCCGTGGCGGGCGCCGACCTGGTGGTCACCACGTACGGCACGGCGCTGCGGGACGCCGAGGTCCTGCGGGAGTTCCCCTGGGGCCGGGTGGTCTGCGACGAGGCGCAGGCGATCAAGAACAGCGGCGCCCGGCAGGCGCAGGCCGTCCGCGCGATCCCGGCCCGCACCCGGCTGGCGCTGACCGGCACCCCGGTCGAGAACCACCTGGCCGAACTGTGGTCGATCATGGAGTTCTGCAACCCCGGCCTGCTCGGACCGGCCAAGCGGTTCCGCGAGCGCTACCAGGAGCCGATCGAGGCACGCGGCGACGAGCAGGCCGCCCGGGCGCTCAAGCGGGCCACCCAGCCGTTCGTCCTGCGCCGCCTCAAGACCGACAAGACGATCATCTCCGACCTTCCCGAGAAGCTGGAGATGAAGGTCTGGTGCACGCTCACCCCCGAGCAGGCCAGCCTCTACCAGGCCGTCGTCAACGACATGATCGCCAAGATCGACCAGACCGAGGGCATCGAGCGGCGCGGCAACGTCCTGGCCACGATGACCAGGCTCAAGCAGGTCTGCAACCACCCCGCCCACCTGCTCAAGGACGGCTCCCGGCTCGCCGGGCGCTCGGGCAAGCTCGCCCGGCTGGAGGAGCTCGCCGAAGAGATCGTCGAGGAGGGGGACAAGGCGCTGGTGTTCACGCAGTACGCCGAGTTCGGCGCCCTGCTCCAGCCCTACCTGGCCGCCCACCTGGACCGCCCCGTGCTCTGGCTGCACGGAGGGCTGCCCAAGAAGCGGCGCGACGAGCTCGTCGAACGCTTCCAGCACGACGACGAACCGATGATCTTCCTGCTGTCGCTGAAGGCGGCGGGCACCGGGCTCAACCTCACCGCCGCCAACCACGTGATCCACGTCGACCGCTGGTGGAACCCGGCCGTGGAGGACCAGGCCACCGACCGCGCCTTCCGCATCGGGCAGACGAGGAACGTCCAGGTCAGGAAGTTCATCTGCGCGGGCACGCTGGAGGAGCGCGTCGACGAGATGATCGAACGCAAGAAGGCGCTGGCGCAGAGCGTCGTCGGCGCGGGTGAGGACTGGATCGCCGACCTGACGACCGAGCAGTTGCGCGAGCTGTTCCGGCTCGGCCCCGAGGCGGTGAGCTGAGGTGCGGCCGGTGACCGCGCCCCGGCCGGGGAAGGAGGACTGACATGCCGGTCGGCAAGGACGGATGGTTCGACGCGGCGGCGCCGATCCGCGTGGAGGGCGGCATCCGGGCGCGCGGCAGGCGCGGGTCCCTCGGCGAGCAGTGGTGGTCGCGCCGGTTCGTCGACATCCTCGAACGCGTCTGCGACCCCGGGCGTCTCACGCGGGGACGGTCCTACGCCAGGAAGGGCCAGGTCCTGGAGATCCACCTGGAGCCGGGCGTCGCCCGCGCCCGCGTCCAGGGCTCGCGGCCCGAGCCGTACGAGCTGTCGATCAGGATCGGCGCCTACGGCGAGGCCGCGTGGGAGGCCGTCCAGGACGCCCTGGCCGGCGAGGCGCTGTACCGGGCGGCGCTGCTGGCGGGTGAGATGCCCCCCGAGATCGTCGAGGTCTTCGACCGGCTCGGCCTGCCGCTGTTCCCGTCCGAGCTGGACATGGAGTGCTCCTGCCCGGACTGGGGCCTGCCCTGCAAGCACCTGTCGGCCGTGCTGTACCTGCTGGCCGAGTCCTTCGACGAGGACCCCTTCCTCGTGCTCGCCTGGCGCGGCCGGGCCAGGGACGCCCTGCTGGACGCGCTGCGCGGCGCCGGCGAGGAGGAGGTCCCCGCAGACCCGCTGCACGTGGACGACGTGCCGTTCGCCGAGCGCACGGGGGACTTCTACGGCCCCGCGGTCCCGCCGGGACGCCTGCGCCCGCGTCCCGCGCCCGCCGGCGCGCCGCCCGAACTACTGCTCCGCGCCCTGGAGCCGCCGCCCGTCAAGGTGCGGCACATCCCCCTGCTGGACATCCTGCGCCCCGCCTACCGCGACCTCGGCACCCGCGCCGACGGCCCCTGACCCCGCGCCCGTCCGGGGCGCGGGGTGCGAAGCCCCCTTGATCAGGAGCGCTTCCAGAAGGACGGCCGGAAGCCGCGTCCGCGCTCCCCGCCCACCGGGCCGCCGGGCTCGCCGGCGACGGAGCCGGGCAAGCCCGGGTCACCGAGAACGCCGGGGTCGTCGGGGCCGAGAACGCCCGGAGCGCCGGGCCCGCCGCCGTGCCCGGCGGTCAGCTCGGTGAGCAGCGCGTCCGTCCGGCGCCAGAGCGCGTCCACGTCGGCGTCCGGGGACGTCTCGCACGCCGACAGCTCCGCGGCCAGGGCGGCGAGACGGTCCTCGCCGCCGAGGTAGGACACCAGGGCCGCCAGGCGGCTGCCCAGGTCGGCCAGGTAGCGGCGCCGCTCCAGGCCGGGCAGGGACGCGGCGGCGCGCAGCCGGGTCAGCTCGGCGGCGAGCTGCGGCCGGACGGTGTCGGGCGACAGCCGCACCGGCGGGGGCGGCGCCGGGGCCGCCTTGGGGCTCGGCGCGCGGAAGAAGGCCCTGCCGCGCGCGGCCCCCGGACGCGGGCTCGTTCGCGGCAGCGGGTCCAGCCGGTCGGGCACGTCGAAATCGTCCTCGTCGTCCGGCACCCTGAAGATCGCGGGCGCCGCCGACGCGAACGCCATCGGGGCGGCCGCCGCCATGGGCGCGGCCGGGGCCGGCATGTCCCAGCCGCTCGGCATCTCCACCGGCTGGACCACCCGGTGCCGGGGCTCGCCCTCGGCGACCACGCGGGTGTCGACGGCGACGAACGCGGTGAACCGGCACAGCACCCCGTGCCGCAGCGACGTGGCGACGATGTCGTGCTCCAGCCCGTGCTCCCCGGTCGCGTAGCGGTCCTCCAGGCGGCGCAGGTGCGCCCTGGCCCAGATCGCCCGCGTGGCCGTGCCCGCGGCCGGCGTCCCGGTGAGGCGGTGCTCCCACGGCCGCCCGTCGGCGGTCAGCCCGTGGACGGTGATCGCGCCGCTCGCGGGGCCGCGGAACCGTCCCGAGACGGTGAGCGGCACCCCGGAGTACAGGGAGCCGAGGTGGGTGACGGTGGCGGGCAGCACGTCCAGGCCCTCGGCCTTGAGGGTCAGGCCGGTCACCAGCGGGGAGCCGATCCTGCGGTGGATGTGCTCCATGGCCTCGTCCAGGCGGTCCTCGGACTCGACCAGCTCGCAGCGGCCGGCGCCGAGCCCGGCGAGCCTGCCGAGGAACCCGGCGTTGACGGCACGGTCGATGCCGACGGTGTGGACGCGGACGGCGGCCAGCTTGGCGCCGAGGCGTTCCAGGATCTGGTCCTCGTTGCCGACCTGGCCGTCGGTGACCAGCACCAGCACGCCGTCGCGCGCCGGGTCGGCCAGCAGGCCGAGCCCTTCCTCCATCGGCTGCAGCAGCTCGGTGCCGCCCCGGGCCTCCAGGCGGGCCAGGTGTTCGACCGCGCGGTACCGGTTGCGGTCGGAGGCGGGCACCAGGCCGGGGTCGAGGCGCTCGGGGCGCTCCACCACCGAGTCGAACGACAGCACCGCGAACCGGTCGGCGGAGGTGAGCGTGTCGACGATGCGGGCCGCGGCCCGGCGGGCGGCGACCATCTTCCACCCGGCCATGCTGCCAGATCGGTCCAGCAGCAGCACCACGTCGCGTGGCCGCCGCTCCCCGGCCTCCTCCCGAGGCGGCAGGACGGTGAGGGAGAAGGTGCCGTCCCCGTCCTCCGCGTCACCTTCGCCGGGTACGGCCCCGGCCGCGTCCTCGTGTCCGGCGTGCTCCGTGGCCTCGTCGGGAACCAGAGCCAGGGCGGCGGAGGCCGCGAACTCCAGGCGCAGCACGAAGTCCCGGTCCAGCCGCTCGCCCGGCCGCAGCCGTACGGTGTCCCCTTCCTGATCCACCTCGTGCAGGCTGGACCGGATCGCCGTCAGGTCCAGCCCCGCCGGGTCGACGCGGGCGCCGAGCTCCAGCCGCACGGGGTTGGGGAAGCCGGGCAGCAGCACCGGGGGAGTGATGCGCGAGGCGTCGGGCACGGCGTCGGTGTCGGGCGCGACGCCGTCCCCGGCGGAGCGGTCGTCGAGCGGCGCCCCGGGGATGTACCGGGGGGCCACGACGAGGGGGAAGCGGAACGTCGCGGCGCCGTCCTCGTAGGGGAGCGGCTGGCTGAGCGACAGCTGCACGGTCACCCGCTCGCCGGGGAGGATGTTGCCGACCCGGATCGTGAACACGTCCGGGCGGTCCTCCTCGGCGATGGCGGCCCTGCGGCCCTCGGCCAGCGCGCGGTCGTAGTCCCGCCGGGCCTGGCCGCGCTCCTTGAGCACTCCCTCGACGACGCGGTCGGCGGCCTCCATGCGGAAGGACGTCACCGCGGCGCGGTCGGGGAGCGGGAAGATGTAGGTCGCCTCCAACGGCACGTCGTAGGGGTTGCAGAACCCTTGGGCGACCTCGACGCCCGAGGTCAGGCCGGTGATCAGGGCCTCGACGCCGACGCTCTCCAACGGGAGGTTGCCCTTGCCGGTCCGCAGCGCGCCCAGCCCCGCGTCGGGGAGCGGCGCGTACTCACCGGGCTTCAGCGGGGTGATCGGAACAGTCATGCGTGCATCCCTTCGGACGGGCCGGGCCCGGGACGGACGGGGCCGGGGTGGGCGGTTTCCGCGCCGGCCTCCGCGCCGGCGGTGATGTCGTCGGGGGCCGGGGACGGCGCCGCTGACCGAGGCGGGGCGGGGGATCGGCGGCGCGCGGCGAGCGCGGCCAGCAGGGGGCGCGCGGCCTCGCGCAGCGCGGCGACCTCGGCGGGGCCGGGCGCGGGGCCGTCGAGCAGCAGCGTGACCCCGGGCGCGAGCCGTACCCCGTGCACCAGCCGGTCCGAGAGCCCATGGTCCGGCGGGTGCGAGACACCGCCTCCGAGATCGTCCGTGAGACGGTCGGCGGGACCGACGCCCGCGCCGTCCGTGAGACCGGTGGTGAAGCCCTCGTCGGCGTCGTCGGCGTGCGGACCCTGGGCGGGCGCGGACGGCGGTGCCGGGCGCTCGGCCCAGAACCGGGCCCGCGCCGGGGGCGGCGACGTGGGGACGTACTTGGGGGCCCGAGGATCCGGGGGACTCTGCGGGGACGGCGCCGGGTGAGGCATGTCCACGGGCGGGGCCAAGGGGACGGCCGGGCGGGCGATCGTCTCCAGCGTCCCGTCGGTCGCGCCGGCCAGCTCGGCCTGGATCTCGGCGATCGACCGGCCCTCGGCCTGGCGGCGTTTGACGGCGAGGAGCTGGAGCAGGTGGCGCCTGCCGTACAGGGCGACCCGGCCGCGGCGGGTGAGCGGCGGGTCCAGCAGGCCGATGGTCGTGTACCACCGGATCAGCCGCTCGTTGGGAACGTCGCGGACCCGGCCATTGGGGCGGCGCGTCGCGGGGCCGAGCAGGTCCGCCGCCCGCTCCGCCAGCTCGCCGATGGTCCAGGTGTCGCTCATACCTCCATAGTGACACTGCAATCATTACAGTGTCAACGTTTAGGATGCCGCAGACCGGTTAGGGCGAAATACGTAAGAGGCCACAAATGACTCTTGAGGGGGAGAATCTTCATGGCCCACATCACCAGCCCGCTGCCGGCCGACAAGCAGAAGATCGTCGGGGAGGCGCTGCAGGGCGCGCTCATCGATCTCCTCGACCTCTCGCTCGTGGGCAAGCAGGCCCACTGGAACCTCATCGGGCGGAACTTCCGCTCGCTGCACCTCCAGCTGGACGACATCGTCTCGCTGGCCCGATCCAGCGCCGACTCGGCGGCGGAGCGGGCGGTGGCCCTCGGCGTCAACCCCGACGGGCGGGCCGCCACGGTCGCCCGCGACACGCGGGTGCAGCAGCTCGGCTACGGCTACATCGAGGACGCCAAGGTCATCGAGGCGTTCACCGAGATACTCGGCTCGATGATCGCCCGGATGCGCGAGCGGATCGAGGCGACCGACGACGCCGACCTCGTCACCCAGGACCTGCTCATCGCGGTGACCGAGGAACTGGAGAAGCACCACTGGATGATCCAGGCGCAGCGCTGACGCTCACAGCACGTCGCGCGCGAGACCGGAGACCGAGGGCGGAGCGGACAGCAGGGCGCGCAACGCGTCCCAGCGCGCCGTTCCCGCGCCGGCCTCTCCGGTCAGCCCCGCCTCGCCGAGGGCGCGGGCCCATTCCCGGTGCCCCCGGCCGGACGCCGCCCGTTCGAGCCGCTCCAGCACGGTGCGGCCGCGTCCGCGCGCCCGCCGGGGCTCCGGCGAGGGGCGGGGAGGAAGCTCGGAGGCGAGCAGGGTCAGCAGGTGCGGCCAGCGCACCGCCAGCACGGCCAGCTTGGCCACCTCGTCGTCCGTCGCCCGCGGCCCGCCCGCCAGGGCGCGCCGGTAGGTGACGAACGAGTAGAACCGGAACACGTTGACGTACCGCTTCAGCTCGCGCGGATTGGTCAGCGTGAGCGCGGGGAGCACCCGCTCGATCGCCGCGCAGGCGTTCTCGTCGCTGTAGATGTCGTCGTAGACCCGATCGGCCGCCAGCCGCGCCGCCGGACCCAGCCCGCCGATCGCGTCGCCGGAGGCCGCCGGGAAGGCAGGGGAGGCGGTGGCGACCCGCCGGGAGCCGGCCCGCGACGGCGGTCCTTCTCGCGCGACGACCTCGTCGGCGGAGGCGACCCGCCGCCGGGAGCCGGTCCGTGACGGCTGGAGGCGTCCGCCGAGCCGATCCTGAGCGCCGACGACATCGCCCGTGGAGGCGACCCGTCGCGAGGAGGTCGGCCACGGCGCGAAGACGATCCGGGCGCGCCGCGAGAACAGGCCGGTTCGCGGCGGCGACACCGGCCGGCCGGGACCGCCGACGGTGTCCTGCACGCGGCGCGCCACCGCGTCCAGGTCCTCCGCGGTGGGGTGCAGGGCCCGGATGGCGGCCTCCATGCGGTCGACCAGTTCGGGATCGGGCCGCTCGTCCGGCGCGGCGGGGCCGTCCCCGGGACGGGCACGCGGTGGGACGGCGGGGACGTCGAGCAGGGAGCGCAGGTAGGCGGGCACGCGGTCGTCGTCGTCCAGCAGCGGCACGCTCAGCGGGAGCTGGACGATCTTCTCCAGGAACCGCCAGCCGAGCCCGGACCGCTCCGCGCCGCCCGGCGCGGCAGGCGGCAGACCGCCCGCCAGGTCCCGGTAGGCGGCCTCCACGTGCGCCGCCACCACCTCCGGCTCCATGGCCAGCACGAACACGCAGTTCGGGAACTCCCCGGCGAGGAACAGGTTGATCGCCTCGATCACCTGTGCCACCGTGCCCGGCGAGCACCGGTCCAGGTCGTCCACGAACACCACCAGGGGACGCTCCTCGGTCGCGACCATGCCGAGCACCCGCCGCATGTCCGTCTGCACCAGGTGCAGGAACCCCGTCCGCGCCCGGTACCCGGGATCGGGCGTCAGGTCGCCCGCCGGCAGGTCGGGCTGGCGCACCAGACCGCGGAAGGCGGTGTCGGCCGACTCGCGGAAGAACCCCGCGAGCCGCACCGCCGCCGCGGCCAGCACGATCAGCGGCCCCCCGGCCCCGGCGGCGGCGGCCGTCCCCCGCAGCAGGGCGGCGGCCGAGGGCAGCAGCGCGCCGGCCGCCAGCGAGGCCCCGGTGAGCACCAGCGTCGCCACCAGGGCCAGGACCAGCGGCAGCAGGCGCGTCGCGACCAAGCCGTAGGCGCGCCTGCGCACGGCCTCCCTGTCGACGCGCGACAGGTTCAGCGCCAGCCAGAACCGCTCACGCTCCCCGCGCGGCAGGCGGCAGGTGACCTGGCTGATGATCTCGTGCGCCAGCCCCGCCCACACCTGCTCGCCGTTCTGGTACATCCACGGGTTGAACCACACCGTCGGACGCCAGTCCGCGGGCCGCAGCGGCAGCTCCCCGGGCACGGCCCGCACGGCCGCGTCCGGCTCGGGCCGCCTGGCCAGCGCGAGCACCTCGGCGTTGGTGACCTTCCCCCGGCCTCCCGGGCCCAGGTGGATCTCGGTGGGACGGCCCTCGGCTGCCCCCGGGTCCAGCACGTCCTGGATCATCCGCATCAGCGAGGTCTTGCCCGCGCCCCACGGCCCTTTGATGCCGATCGTGAGCGGCGGCCGGGTGTCGGGATGACGGACGAACGCCGCGACCGCCTCGGCGTGGACGCGGTGGCCGAGCCGGTCGCGCAGGGTCCACCGGTCGCCGGTGAGCCGGGTCCGGGGCCGCACGGGCCGCCGCGCCGCCCGCCACCGGCGCAGAATCGCCGACACGTGCGCGGGCTCTCCCGGCTCCAGCCTTCCCGCCGCCGCGTCCCGGACGACCGGCCCCGCGAGCGCCCCCTCCGCCCCGAGCAGCCCCCAGCCCCGCAACTCCTCCACGGCCTCGCCTGCGGCCCCTCCCGCGGAGAAGGGGCCGGCGGCTCCCGCGCCAGGGGCGGTGGGTGGCGGGTGTTCGTCCAGGAGGAGTGCGGCGATCTCGTGGGTGAAGGGCTCGTCGTCGGGGAGGAGCGTGGAGCGGCGCAGCAGTCGCCGGGCGTCCGCCCCGAGGTGGACGTCGTAGACGCGGTTCACGAGTTCGGCGGCCGAGGCCGGGGGCACCGTGTCGCCGAGCGCGGCCAGGCGGGCGAGCGCGGGGCCGAACGCCGCGCCGAGGTCGCGGGCGGTCCGGCGCGGGGAGGCCACCCCGACCCGCTCGCCCTCGCCGTAGGTGAGCAGGAACGGCCGGCGGTCGCCGCCCAGCGTGGCGCAGCGCTCCTGGGCGTACCGGAACAGGTCGCCGACCGAGATCGTGCCGTCGTGGTCGAGGTCGGCCTCGCCGGACAGGACGCCGTCGGCGAGGATCGCGGTCAGCGGCACCGGGCGGGCCGGCCGTCCACCGGGGGCCATGGTCGCGCTGGTGGTGAGGGCCGCGGCCGCCGCCACCGGCTCCCCGCGCACCGGCAGCCGGCCGGTGTCCTCGTGCGGCAGGCCGGGGCCCGCGGCCACCAGCCAGCCGAAGTCGACGACCAGCAGCAGTGCGGCGCCGTCGGACCGTTCGACGCGCCGGGCGAACTCCTCCATCAGAACGCCGAACTCGCGCCGTCCCCATCCCGCCTCGGTGGACCAGCGCACGAGGAGCAGGTCGCCCGGCTCCACGGCGTCCAGGAAGGCCCCCACCCGCCGGTGGTCGGCGGCGTCGCCCTCGGCCGTCTCGACCGCGTACCCCTCGGTGGCCAGGGCGTGCGCGAGCCTGCGCGCCGCCCCCGGCTCCTCGCGGTCGAGGAACACCAGGGCCTTGCGCGCCCTGATCGTCGGGGCGGACGGCGTCGAAACGATCATCGAGGTCATCGGCGGCTCCCAGGGCCGGGCGGCGGGGCTCGGGCGCCCCTGGACCTCCGGCCGCGCGACACGGCGCTCACCCGACGATCCCAGGCGACCGGGCCGACCCTAGACGCGACGCGAGCACCCCCGCCGAACCCCTGCTCAAGCCTTGCCCACCCCTTGGCGAAGCACGGCGAAAGCCCTTGTCCAAACGCCTCCGAACCGCGCTGACCGACCCCGGCCCCAGCCACCTCGGCCCCACCACCCCGGGCCACCGTCAGGACCAAGAGCCCGGCGACGCCACCCCGGACCCGCGATCCAGGCTCATCCCCATGGCCCGGATCTCGGGCTCATCACCCCCGGCCCACCCTCCCCGCGCTCAGCGAGGCCGGGCCGCGGGCCGGTCGCGGAAGTCGGGCTGCGGGGGTTACCGGGGGTCTCTGAGGTCAAAGGTCTCGGGACCAGTTCTGGCGGGTGATCTCTGCGCCGTGCGCGTGCTCGCGGTGCTGCTCGTCCAGTTCGAAGCCTGCCCGCTGGTAGATGCGGCGCGCGGCGGCCAGCACCTCCACGGTCATGAGGACGATCCGCGTGTAGCCGGCGCGCCGGGCGAAGGACAGGCACTCCTCGACCAGCCGCGCGCCGATGCCCATGCCCCGGGTGGACGGCTCGACCAGCAGCAGCCGGAGCCGCGCCGTCCGGTCGTCCTCGCGGACGCACATGATGGACCCGGCGGGCTCCCCTTCGACCTCGGCGATCCAGCACGCCTCGCGCTTGGGGTCGTGGTCGCGGACGTATCCGGCGACGATGTCGGCGATACTCGCCTCGAAGGTCTCGTCCCAGCCGTACTCCTCGGCGTACAGCACGCCGTGGCGGTGGACGATCCAGCCCAGGTCGCCGGGGCGCGGCGGCCGGATCACGTACGGCTCGCGGCGCGGGCCGCCGTCGAGGATCCGCCGGATCGCGGCCATGGAGGACGTCAGCCGCCGCCGCTCATCCCCGGTGAGGGGGGTCAGCAGGCCCCGCACCTCCGAGGCCGAGGCCGCGTCGAGCGCCGCCGAGACGTCCGCGCCGTGCGGGGCGAGGCGGACGACCTGCTTGCGGGCGTCGGCGGCGGAGCGGGCGCGGGTGACGAGCCCGCCGTCCTCGAAGCGGGCCAGCATCCTGCTCAGGTGGCCGGCGTCGAGGCCGAGCAGCCGCCGCAGCTCGCCGGTCTCCATCTCTTCGCGGCCGCGCAGCTCGAACAGCACCCGGGCCTCGGTCAGCGAGTACGGCGTGTCGTGCATGCCCGCGCCGAGGACGCCGATGACGCGCGTGTAGAAGCGGTTGAACGCCCTGACCTCGGCGACGAGATCGTCCATTCATTGCTCCAATCAACGAATTCGTTGACTCAGTCAAGCATGTGGCGATCGCGGACGCCAGACCCCCGCGACACGGCGACCCGCCCCGGGCGCGCAGGAAATCCGTCAGGAGAGCGACGTTCCGGCCGCGAAGGGTGATCAAGGACGGGTCAGGGCGCTATCGTCGGTGCCATGACTTCGGGGACTGCGGGCGACGTGCTCTACATCGGCGGCTACACACCCGACACCGGAGGGTCCGGCACCGGGCTCACGGTCGTCCGGCGCGGGGACGGAGCCCTGACCGCGCTGGCGGAGGTGGCCGCGCCCGGCCCCTCCTTCCTGGCGCTCCACCCTCGCCTGCCCGTCCTGTACGCGGTGCTGGAGCGCGAGGAGGGCGGGGTCGCCGCCTACTCCGCCGACGCCCGGGGCCCGCGCCTGCTCGCCGACCACACCAGCGGCGGCTCCTACCCCTGCCACCTCGCCGTGGACCCGACCGGCTCGTGGCTCGCGGTGGCCAACTACGGCGACGGCACCGTCGCGATCCACCGTCTCGGCGAGGCCGGGCTGTTCGACGGGCCGCCCCGGCTGTTCCCGCACCGGGGCCACGGGCAGGACCCGGCCCGGCAGGCCGAGCCGCACGCCCACCAGGCCACGTTCGGCCCCGGCCGGGTGCTGCACGTGACCGACCTCGGCACCGACGAGGTCCGCCGCGTCATCCTCGGCACGGAGCCCGAGCCGCACCCGGAGGGCTCCGCCCACCTGCCGCCCGGCAGCGGTCCCCGGCACATGGTCCACCACGAGGGCCGCTGGTACGTCGTCGGCGAGCTGGACGGCATGATCACCGTCCTGGACGCGGACTGGCGCGAGGTCGCCCGGGTGCCCGCCAGCGGCACCTCCGGCCAGAACCACCCCTCCCACGTCGAGGTCTCGCCCGACGGCCGTCACCTCTACGTCGCCAACCGCGGCCCCGACACGATCGCGGTGTTCTCGCTCGGCGGCGAGGCGCCGTCCCTGGTGGCCGAGTCCAGCGCGGGCGGCCTGTGGCCCCGCCACTTCGCCGTGGCCGGCGACCGCATGTACGTGGCCAACCAGCGCTCCGACCTGGTGGCCACGCTGGCGCTGCGCGACGGCGTCCCGGAGGTCACCGGCGAGGAGTTCAAGGTCGGCAGCCCGTCCAGCGTCCTGGTGGCGCGCGCCTGACGGCCCCTCCCGCGGACCCGGGCGCGGACCGGCGCCCGAGTACGGTACGGTCTAAGCGCTTGGTCTAGACCAATGTGCGCGCCTGCGGCACAATGCCTTGCGGTGGCGGCCGCATCGGCGATGCTCGACGTCCCGGTGACCTGGCAGGACTCCGGCGGCGCCGACCTTTTCCGGTGACCGCGGAGAGCACCGTAGTCTGACTGTGAACCCCATCGGGAGGAACCCGCCATGCGTATCGGAGTACTGACAGGGGGCGGCGACTGCCCCGGTCTCAACGCGGTCATCCGTGCCGTCGTCCGCAAGGGCGTGGGCGTCTACGGCCACGAGTTCGTCGGCTTCCGCGACGGGTGGCGTGGCCCGCTTGAGGGCGACACGATGCCGCTGGAGATCCAGAGCGTGCGCGGCATCCTCCCGCGCGGCGGCACCATCCTCGGCTCCTCGCGCACCAACCCCATCAAGATCGAGGGCGGCGTCGACCGCATCAAGGCGAACCTCGCCTCCGGCGGGGTGGACGCCCTCATCGCCATCGGCGGGGAGGACACGCTCGGCGTCGCCAAGCAGCTCTACGACCGGGGCGTCAACGTCGTCGGCGTGCCGAAGACCATCGACAACGACCTCAACGCCACCGACTACACCTTCGGCTTCGACACCGCGGTCAACATCGCCATGGAGGCCATCGACCGCCTGCACACGACGGCCGAGTCCCACCACCGCGCGCTGATCTGCGAGGTCATGGGCCGTCACGCGGGCTGGATCGCCCTGCACGCGGGCATGGCGGCCGGCGCCAACGTCATCCTCATCCCCGAGAAGCCGTTCGACATCGACAAGGTGTGCGAGTACGTCGAGAGCCGCTTCAAGATCAGGTACTCGCCGATCATCGTCGTCGCCGAGGGCGCCCACCCGATCGAGGGTCAGCTCGCCCTGCAGGCCGGCGAGCTCGACGCCTTCGGCCACGTCCGCCTCGGCGGCATCGGCGAGGTCCTCGCCCGTGAGATCGAGAAGCGCACCGGCAAGGAGGCCCGCACCACGGTCCTCGGCCACGTGCAGCGCGGCGGCACCCCGAGCGCCTACGATCGCGTGCTCGCCACCCGCTTCGGCCTCCAGGCCATCGACGCCGTCAACGACGGCGACTTCGGCAAGATGGTCGCGCTGCGCGGCACCGATATCGTCCGCGTCGGGCTGGACGCGGCGACCTCCGAGCTCAAGACCGTCCCGGCGTCCCGGTACGAGGAGGCCGAGGTCTTCTTCGGCTGACGGGCCCCGCCGCCGCGCGGCCCTGCCGTCGCCCCCGGCCGCCACCGGCGCCCGGGGGCCGGCGCTGTCAGGGCTTGGCGGGGCTTTCCGGCGGCCGGCGTGAGAAGGGGAAAGGGCGGGCGACGGTGGCCGCCCGAGCCGCGGGGGCGGTCTGTCACCTTCCGGTGAGGCGGTCGCGTGCCGTCCGGCGGACCGGCAGGCGGTCATCCGGGATAAATTGAGTGGTGCCCGCAGCCCGGAACGGTCCGCCGCCCCGGCGCGCGTCCGGCCTGACCCTCACGCCCCGAAAGGCAAGTCCATGTCCGTCGTGCCCCCCTCAGCGCTGGGCGAGCCCTGCGTCCTGCTGAAGCTGGGCGAGGTCGTCCTCAAGGGCAGGAACCGCGAGCTGTTCGAGCGCCGCCTCCAAGCCAATATCAAGTCGGCGCTGAAGGAGTCCGGGCTTCGCGTGGACCTGCGCCAGCGGCACGGCGTCATCGCGATCCTGTTGCCCGAGGGCACGAGCGTGGAGGTCGCCGACACCGTCGCCCGGCGCCTCACCGACGTCATCGGCCTCGTGTGGATCCACCGCGCCTGGCGCGTCGCCAAGGACCCCGACGCCGTCACCGCCGCCGCGCTGGAGCTCGTCGCCGGGCGCACCGAGGTGATCGAGCGGCGCGCCACCTTCGCCGTGCGCTCCCGCCGCCGCGACAAGCGCTTCCCCCTGCGCTCCAACGAGCTCGACCGCCTCGTCGGCGGCGAGATCAACGACAAGTACGGGCTGCCGGTCCGGCTGAAGAACCCCGAGCTGACCGTGCACATCGAGGTCGACAGGGACGAGGTCTTCGTCTTCACCGACGGCATGCCCGGCCACGGCGGCCTGCCCGTGGGCATCAGCGGGCGTGGCCTCGTGCTGATGTCCGGCGGCATCGACTCGCCCGTGGCGGCCTACCGCATGATGCGCCGCGGCCTCGACCTGGACTTCCTGCACTTCTCCGGCATCCCCTTCACCACCTCGGAGTCGATCTACAAGGCGTACGCGCTGGTGCGGGCGCTCGGCAAGTTCCAGACGAGGACGCGGCTGTTCGTGGTGCCGTTCGGCAAGGCCCAGCAGTCCCTGCGCAGCTCCGGCGCCGACCGGCTGCAGGTCGTCGCCCAGCGCCGCCTGATGCTCAAGACCGCCGAGGAGGTCGCCCACCGGCTGCGGCGCGACGTGCTGGTCACCGGCGACTCGCTCGGCCAGGTCTCCTCCCAGACCCTGCAGAACCTCACCGCCCTGGACGACGCGGTGGGAATGCCGATCCTGCGTCCGCTCATCGGCATGGACAAGACCGAGATCATGGCGGAGGCCCGCCGCATCGGCACCCTCGCCATCTCCGAACTCCCCGACGAGGACTGCTGCACCCTCCTGGCCCCCCGCCGCGCCGAAACCCGCGCCAAGATCGCCGACCTCCGCCAAATAGAGAAGCGCCTGGACGCCGAAGAACTCGCCGTCCAACTCGCCGCCTCCATCCAGGAGTACAAACTCGAAGACCCACGCTGACCGCCGTACCTGCACGGGTGGCCCCACCCGCACGTTCGGTCTGGGCGCGGGCGTGAGCGAGGGGCGGGTGCTTGGCCGGTGTGGCGGCGCGCGAGGCTCCTTGGGGTGAGGGGGTTCGGGCCGCCACGTGGCTGTTGACGTGTCCTGCCGGGTGCTTCTACGCGACCGGGGTCAGGTCCGCGGTGGCGGGGAGGCGGTTCATGAGGGGGGCGAAGGTGTCGATCACTGTGGCGAGTTCTTCCAGGTCCTCACGGACCAGTGCCTGGGGGCCGTCGCACAGTGCGCGTTCGGGGTGGGGGTGCACGTCGATGATCACACCGTCGGCGCCGGCGGCGATGGCCGCGCGGCTGAGGGGCATCACCAGGTCGCGGCGCCCGCCCGAGTGGGAGGGGTCCACGATGACGGGGAGGTGGGAGAGGCGCTGCGCCACGGGGACGGCGGAGACGTCGAGGGTGTTGCGGGTGGCGGTCTCGAAGGTGCGGATGCCGCGCTCGCAGAGCACGATGTCCAGGTTGCCGCGCTGGGCGATGTACTCGGCGGCCATGAGCCACTCCTCGATGGTGGCGCTCATGCCCCGCTTGAGCATGACGGGCCTGCCGGCCGCGCCCACCGCCTGCAGCAGCCCGAAGTTCTGGGCGTTGCGGGTGCCGACCTGCAGCATGTCGGCGTAGGAGGCGACCAGGTCGACGTCGTGGGCGTCCACGACCTCGGTGACGATCGGCAGCCCGGTCTCGGCGCGCACGTCGGCCAGGATGCGCAGCCCGGCCTCGCCGAGCCCCTGGAAGGCGTACGGCGAGGTGCGCGGCTTGTAGGCGCCGCCGCGCAGCAGGCCCGCCCCGGCCGCCCGCGCCATCAGGGCCGCCTCCAGCGTCTGCTCAGGGGTCTCCACCGCGCACGGCCCGGCGATCAGCGTGAGCGTCCCGGGGCCGATCGGCACGCCGCCCACGCGCACGGTCGAGCGTTCGGGGTGGTTCTCTCTGCTCACGAGCTTGTAGGGCGTGCTGATGCGCACGACGTCCGCGACGCCGGGCATGCTCTTGAGGTTGAGGGTGGCGAAGCGGGTGACGTCCCCGACCAGCCCGATGATCGTGCGGCTGACGCCGCGGCTGACGAACGCCTCGCCGCCCGCCGCGGCGATCAGCGTGACGATGCCGTCGGCGTCCTGCCGGGTGGCGCCGGGACTCATGACGATGACCATGGTGGATGCCCTTTCTGGGTGATCCGCTCTTGTCGTGGACCGTGCTCTGTGCTGATCGCCTGACCGCCGTGCCGTCGTTCGTGGCCCCGGAAACGCGAAGGCCCCGGGTCCGACGGACCCGGGGCCTTCGATCACGTTTGCCTCAGCGCAGCGTCTGAGGGCGAACGGCCACCTCCCAGGGTCCGTCGCCATACCAAAACTCATACACGCTACGCATCGCCGGAAAGTCTAACGCATCCGCGCGGCCCGACCGGCGGCCCGGCCCCGCATCGGCGCCGAGTCCGTCAAGTGGGGTGCCGATGACCCGCCGTCACCACCGCGATGGCAGGATTGCTGCGTGCCGGATCCAAGCGAGGAAGACCGACTGCCCCCCGGGCAGCACGTTCCACGCGGCCGCCCGGTCATCCACTACGGCCGGGTCCCGCAGTTCCGGCCGGAGCGCTGGAGCCTCCTGGTGTTCGGGGCCACCGCCTCGGGCGAGGAGGCCCGCTTCGGCTGGCCGGAGTTCTCCGCGCTGCCGCGTGTCACGGTCCTGGCCGACTTCCACTGCGTCACCAAGTTCTCGCTCATGGGGAACGAGTGGCGCGGCGTCTCGGCGGCCACCCTGATGCGCGCCGCGCCGCCCGCCGAGGGCGTGAGCCACGTCATGATCTGGGGCGAGTACGGCTACAGCGCCAACATTCGCATGTCCGACTTCGCGCGCGATTCCACCCTCTTCGCCACCGAGTTGGACGAGAAGCCGCTGAGCTCCGAGCGCGGCCACCCCGTGCGCATCGTGGTCCCGCACCTGTACGCGTGGAAGAGCGTGAAGTGGGTGCGCGCGGTCGAGTACATGATCGAGGACCGCCGCGGGTTCTGGGAGGAGCGCGGGTACCACAACGTGGGCGATCCGTGGCGCGAGCAGCGCTACTCCTACCAGGAGGACGCCGGCGACGGTCCTTCGTAGTTCGGGCACGATCACGTTAGGTGACCCATTACGGTTGCCGGCATGCTCGACACCGGCTGGCCGCTGCTGTGCGCCCTGAGCGGGCTGCTCGCCTACGTCCTCGGCCGCCGCGGCGCCGTGGCGCGCGGTGGCGCCTCGCGGGACGACGCCTTCGCGACGCTCCACGAGGCCGCCATGGCCGCCCCCTACCTGCGCGCCGGCCTCGCCCGCGACGCGGCGCGCAGGGCCGTGCGCCACCTGCGCGCGCTGGTCGGGTCCTCCGCGCTGGCCGTGACCTCCCTGGACCAGCTCCTGGCCTGGGACGGCGACACCGAGCCCCCGGGCGAGGAGCACACCCGCGACCTGCTCGGCCACGTCCACGGCGTCCTGGCGGGCGGCCGGCCCTACCTGGTCGCCGGCGACGAGCTGTTCTGCGAGGCCGAGGACTGCGCCGTCCGCGGCGCCGTCGTCGTCCCCCTGACCGTCGACGGGCGGGTCATCGGCGCGCTCGCCGCCTACGACGCCGAGGTGGACGCCGCGCTCGTCCGCGCCGCCACCGAGGTCGGCCAGTGGGCGTCCGGGCAGCTCGAACTGGCCGAGCTCGACGCCACGCGCCGCCGCGCCCTGTCGGCGGAGACGCGCGCCCTGCGCGCCCAGATCTCGCCGCACTTCGTGTGCAACTCCCTGACCACGATCGCCTCCTTCACCCGCTCCGAGCCCGACCACGCCCGCGAGCTGCTGCTGGACTTCGCCGACTTCGCCCGCCACGCCCTGCGCCGCGCCGGCGACTTCACCACCCTGTCCGACGAGCTGACCTGCGTCGACCGCTACCTGCTGCTGGAGCGTGCCCGCTTCGGCGAGAAGCTGCGCTTCGCCGTGGACGTCGTGCCCGAGGTGCTGCCCGTCCCCGTGCCGTTCCTGTGCCTGCAGCCCATCGTCGAGAACGCCATCACCCACGGCATCCGCCGCCGGGGCGGCACCGGCGAGGTCAACGTCGTCGTGCGCGACGCCGGCGGCGAGGTGCACATCACCGTCGAGGACGACGGCGCCGGCATGGACCCGTGCCGGGTGCGCGAGATGCTGCACGGCGGCCCGCCGAGCGGTGAGGGCGGCGGCATCGGCCTGGCCAACGTCGACGTGCGGCTGCGCCAGATCTACGGCCAGGACTACGGCCTCACCATCGACACCGCCCCCGGTGAGGGCACCACCGTCCGCATGCGGGTGCCGAAAATGCGGCCAAGCCATGACTAAACACGGCTGAACGACTACGCCGCGTGAAGATGGGTCTTGCCCGGGGGCCGGTCGTGGCGGCACCGTGTGTGCCATGCTCCGTGTCTTGGCGGTCGACGACGAGGTGCACGCGCTCTCCGAACTCGCCTACCTTCTCCGGCGGGACGATCGCGTCGAGGAGGTCCTGACGGCCTCGGACGGGGTCGCCGCGCTGCAGGACATGGTCGCGATGATCGGCGCGGGGGAGCGGCTGGACTGCGTGTTCCTCGATATCCGCATGCCCGGCCTCGACGGCCTCGACCTGGCCCGGCTCATCGGCGCGTTCCCAAGCCCGCCGCGCCTGGTGTTCGTCACCGCGCACGACGACCGCGCGGTGCAGGCCTTCGAACTGGAGGCCGTGGACTACCTCCTCAAGCCACTGCGCCCCGACCGCGTCGCCGAGGCCGTCCGGCGGGTGGAGTCGGCGACCTACGGCACGCAGGCCGCCGAGGCGCCCATGGACGATGTGATCCCCGTGGAGCTGAGCGGGCGCACCAGCTTCGTCCCCCAGCATGCCGTGGCCTACGCCGAGGCCAGCGGCGACTACGTGCGCCTGCACACCGCCGAGGGCACACACCTGGTGCGCATGTCCCTGGCGGCCCTGGAGCGCCGCTGGGCGGCCTCGGGGTTCATCCGGGTGCATCGCAGCACGCTCGTGTCGGCCCGGCACATCACCGAGATGCGCTTCGACGACGGCCGGATGGTGCTGCGCGTCGGCGCCACCACCTTGCCGGTGAGCCGGCGGCACGCCCGGCGCGTCCGCGACCAGCTCGTGCGGCAGTTCCGCCCCGCCCCGCCCACTCCGCCCAGCCCCCCGTCCCTCCCTCCGCCCGACGGGCCGGAGGACGGGCCAGGGCACCCCTAGCCCCCCCCGCGGCGGACCGCCCGCACAGGCGGCCTGGCCTGGTGGCGAGCCCCCTGCGCGCCGTTCGGCGACGTCGGCGCGCCGCTCGTCGCGGACGGGCGATCCGTACGGCGCGGGCCGCGAGCCGTTCGGCGAGAGGGGGGCGAAGCGGCCCCCGTGCCGCCGATGACCCAGCGTAATGTCATCCGCGTCACCAGGCCACACTGCGTAACCGGAGAGCTCGCCCGCGGGGACGGGCGGATCCCGGCTACGCGGACCCACGGCGCCCGCCTGTCTTCCGTACCCACGCGCGAATCAGGCGGCCGCCCACCGCCGCCGGGCCCTCACCGGGGGGTAGGGCCCGGCGGCCGCGGCGTGGCGGGGTGGTCGCCCTTCGGCGTCCAGGTCGACGCGGTGATCCGGCCCAAGGGGGGCGGCCGGATCACCCAGGCGAGCACCCCGCCACCGGCCGTCCGCGGACCGGCAAGGCTTCCGGCCAGGACTTCCGGCAGGGGCTTCAGGCGAAGGCGGCGTCGCGGAGGCTCTTCAGGAGCAGGATGTCGGCGTGGTGGCCCTCGACCTTGCCGGGGGTCTCGATGCACAGCGGCACTCCGGCGGCGACCGGGTGGCGCATCAGCTCGCCGAACGCCGCCGCGCCGATCTGCCCGGCGCCGATGTTCTCGTGCCTGTCGCGCCCCGACCCGCAGGGGTCCTTGGAGTCGTTGGCGTGCAGCAGCTTCAGCCGCCCCGGGGCGATGGCGTGCAGCGCGTCCATCATCCGCGCCACCCCGCCGGGGGCGGCCAGGTCGTGCCCGGCGGCGAAGGCGTGACAGGTGTCCAGGCACACGTTGGCGCGCGGGTGGAACTCCAGCGCCTCCAGGTACGGCCCGAGTTCCTGCACGGTGGCGCACAGCATGTTGGCCTGGCCCGCCATCGGCTCCAGCAGCAGGTCGGGGCCGTCGTCGGGGATCTCCTCCAGCACCGGCAGCAGATGCTCGCGCACCTGCAGCAGGGCCTCCTCCCGCGACCGGCTGACCGCCGACCCGGTGTGCACGACCACGCCGAGCGCGCCGGTCTCCACGCCGCGCCGCAGCGCGTGCCGGATCGACGTCAGCGACTTCTCCAGCACGTCGGGGCTGGGCGAGCCCACGTTGACGAGGTAGGGCGTGTGGATGAACACCGGCAGAGGCGACTCGCGCAGCGCGGCGTCCTCCGCGGGTTTGCCCTCGGCGAGCGCCCAGCCGCGCGGGTTGGTCACGAAGACCTGGACGACCTCGGCCTCGATCTGGGCGGCGTACTTCAGGCCGCCCGTGGCGAGGCCGCCGGCCACCAGGACGTGGCCGCCGATCAGCGGGGTGGCCGGGGCCGGGGAAGGAGTGGAAGGTGTGGTCATGGTGGCCCACAGCTTAGGGGAGTCCACCCGGTGATCCGCCCCCGACCAGCGGTTTCCCCCGGTGTCGCCGCACGCTCTTGGAGCATGACACGAAAAGTCCTGGCCGAGCGTTGGCCCGCTTGGGAGCTCCTGCGGATGGACCGGGCCCGCCCCCGGCGATCTACTTGCTGCCATGCCGAAGGTGACGCCCGGCCTCGCGGGCCTGAACGCGCTCAGCCCGCCGCGCGCCGAGCGTGAACTGCTGGCCTGCTGCGCCTCCCGCGCGTTCGCCCGCGCCGTCGCCGCCGGCCGGCCCTACGGCGACGAGGCCGCCCTCACCGCCGCGGCCGACGCCGCCGTCCGCGCCCTGGCCTGGCCGGACGTCCTGGAGGCACTGGCCGCCCACCCGCGCGTCGGCGAGCCGGCCGGCGGACCGTCCCGCGCGGCGACCTGGTCGCGCGCGGAGCAGTCCGGCGCCGCCGGGGCCGACCGGCGGGTGCTGGCCGGCCTCGCCGCGGGCAACGCCCGGTACGAGGAGCGGTTCGGCCACGTCTACCTGGTCTGCGCCACCGGGCTGACGGCCGCCGCGATGCTGGACCGGCTGGAGGCCCGGCTGGGCAACGACGCCGAGGCCGAGCGCGCCGTCGTCAAGGAGGAGCTGGCCGCCATCACCCGCCTGCGCGTCGCCCGGCTGACCACGGACCCGGCGGGGGAGGCCCGATGAGCCTGTCCACCCACGTGCTGGACGCGAGTACCGGCCGTCCCGCCCGCGGCGTGGCCGTCGGCCTCCACCGGGGCGAGCGCCTGATCGCCGAGGGGGTGACCGGCGAGGACGGGCGCCTGAACGACTGGCTGCCCGACGGCGAGCCCGGCGCGGGCGTCCACCGCCTGGTCTTCCGCACCGGCGCCTACTTCGCCGGCAGGGGGGTGCGCACCTTCTACCCCGAGGTCGTGGTCACCTTCGCCGTAGAGGACCCCGGCGAGCACCACCACGTCCCCCTGCTGCTCAGCCCGTTCGCCTACTCCACCTACCGCGGGAGCTAGCCATGGCCGTCGTCCTCGGACCCAACCGCTACGGCAAGGCCGAGACCCGCGTCGTGCGCGTCACCCGCGACGGCGAGGCGCACCGGCTCAAGGACTGCACGGTCGGCGTCGCGCTGTCCGGCGACATGCGCGACGTCCACCTCACCGGCGACAACGCGGCCGTGCTGCCGACCGACACCCAGAAGAACACCGTCTACGCCTTCGCGGGCGAGCACGGGATCGGCGAGATCGAGGAGTTCGCCGGCCTGCTCGCCCGGCACTTCGTCGGCGGGCAGCCGTCGGTCCACCACGCGCGGGTCGCGGTGGAGGAGCACCGCTGGGAGCGCCACGGCCCGCACTCCTTCGCCCGCGCCTCCGCCGAGACCCGCACCTGCGTCGTCCACCACGACCGGGACGGCTCCACCACCGTGGTCTCGGGGCTGGAGGGGCTGGTGCTGCTGAACACCACCGGGTCGGAGTTCCACGGCTTCGCCCGCGACGCCTACACCACGCTCGCCCCCACCCACGACCGGGTCCTCGCCACCGCCGTCACCGCCCGCTGGCGGCACACGGCCCCACCGGACACGCCCGGCGGGTACGACTTCGGGGAGTCGCACGCGCGGGTGCGGCGCTGCCTGGCCGAGGCGTTCGCCGGCACCCACAGCCTGTCGCTGCAGCAGACCCTGTACGCCATGGGCTCCCGGGTGCTGGAGACCCGCCGCGAGATCTGCGAGATCCGGCTGTCCCTGCCCAACAAGCACCACTTCCTCGTGGACCTCACCCCGTTCGGCATGGACAACGACAACGAGGTGTACGTCGCCGCCGACCGCCCGTACGGGCTGATCGAGGGCACCGTGCTCGACGACGCCGCGCCCGCGCCCGGCCCGGCGTGGGACTAGCGGGCCACGGGAAACGACGAGGAGGACGCCATGGACTTCCTGCGGCCCGCCACCTGGGAGGAGGCCCTCGCCGCCAAGGCCCGGCGGCCGGACGCCGTGCCCCTGCTGGGCGGCACCGACGTGATGGTGGAGATCAACCTCGACGCGCGCAGACCGGCCGCGCTGCTCGACCTGACCGCGGTGCCGGGCCTCGCGGCCTGGGAGCGCGCGGTGGACGGGCGGCTGCGCGTCGGCGCCGGCGTGACCTACGCGCGCCTCATCGCCGAGCTCGGCGACCTCCTGCCCGGCCTGGCCCAGGCGGCGCGGACGGTCGGCTCGCCGCAGATCCGCAACCGGGGCACCGTCGCCGGAAACCTCGGCGCCGCCTCCCCGGCCGGGGACTCCCACCCGCCGCTGCTGGCCGGGGACGCCGTCGTGGAGGCCGAGTCCGCGGCGCGCGGCACCCGCATGATCCCGGCCGGCGACTTCTACCTCGGCGTCAAGCGCAGCGCCCTCGCCCCCGACGAGCTGATCCGCGCGTTCTGGGCGGCCCCGGCGAGCGGGCCGCAGTACTTCTCCAAGGTCGGCACCCGCAACGCCATGGTCATCGCGGTGTGCTCGTTCGCCATCGCCCTGCACCCGGCCGAGCGCCGCGTCGGCACCGGCGTCGGCTCGGCCGCCCCCACCCCGCGCCGCGCCCCGGAGGCCGAGCGGTTCCTCGCCGGGGAACTGGACTGGACGGGCGCCGCCCCGCTCGACGCCCGCGTCGCCGCCAGGTTCGGCGCGCTGGCGGCCCGGGCCGCCGCGCCGATCGACGACGTGCGCGGCACCGCGGACTACCGCCGCCACGCGATCGCGGTCATGGCCCGCCGCACGCTCACCTGGGCCTACGACGACTACCGGAAGAAGGCGGCGGAATGCGCGTGAACCTCACCGTCAACGGCAGGCGCGAGGCGGTGGACGGCGTCTGGGAGGGCGAGAGCCTGCTGTACGTGCTGCGCGAGCGCGTCGGCCTGCCCGGCGCCAAGAACGCCTGCGAGCAGGGGGAGTGCGGCTCGTGCACCGTCTACCTCGACGGGCTGCCCGTGTGCGCCTGCCTGGTCGCGGCCGGGCAGGCCGAGGGCCGCGAGGTGCGCACGATCGAGGGCCTGGCCGCCGGCGGCGGCCTGGACCCGGTGCAGCGGGCCTTCCTCGACCGCGGGGCCGTCCAGTGCGGCTTCTGCACCCCCGGGCTGATCGTCCAGGCCCACGACCTGCTGGCCCGCGTCCCCGACCCCACCGACGGGGAGATCCGCGAGGCCCTGGCCGGCAACCTGTGCCGCTGCACCGGCTACGAGAAGATCATCGAGGCCGTGCGCCTGGCCGCCGCGCGCAGGGCGGGCTCCGCGTGACGGCCCCGGACCCGGCGACGGCGCGTTCCCCCGGACCGTCCGGCGCGGGGGAGACCGTCATCGAGAACGTCGCCGTCGCCCCCGTCGCCGGGCCGGACATACGCCGCGGTTACCTGCACGTGCGCGACGGCCGGGTGGCCGCCCTGGGGGAGGGGCCGGCTCCCGCCCTGCCGGGCGCGGCGCGTGTCGACGGCGCGGGCTGCCTGGCCACCCCCGGCCTGGTGAACACCCACCACCACCTCTACCAGTGGGCCACCCAGGGCACGGCCCAGGACGCCCCGCTGTTCGGCTGGCTCACCGCGCTCTACCGGGTGTGGGCCGCGATGGACGCCGAGGTGGTGGGCGGCGCCGCCACGGCCGCGCTCGCCTGGCTCGCGCTGTCCGGCTGCACCACCACCACCGACCACCACTACGTCTTCCCCAAGGGCCGCGGCGACCTGTTCGCCGCGGAGATCGAGGCGGCCCGGTCGGTCGGCCTGCGCTTCCACCCCTGCCGCGGCTCGATGGACCGCGGGGCCTCCCAGGGCGGGCTGCCGCCGGACGAGGTCGTCGAGAGCCTGGAGGAGATCCTCGCCGCCACCGCCGAGGCCGTGGACGCCCACCACGACCCCGCGCCCGGTTCCATGCTGCGGGTCGCCGTCGCGCCCTGCTCGCCGTTCTCGGTCAGCGCCGACCTCATGACCGAGTCCGCCGCGCTGGCCCGGGACAAGGGCGTGCGCCTGCACACCCACCTGTGCGAGACGGCGGAGGAGGAACGGCACTGCGTCGAGCAGATGGGCTGCACGCCCGTCGACTACATGGAGAAGCTCGGCTGGCTCGGCCCCGACGTCTGGGTGGCGCACGCCGTCCACCTGCACGACCGCGACCTGGCCCGGTTCGCCGCCACCGGCACCGGCGTGGCGCACTGCCCGAGCTCCAACGGCAGGCTCGGCGCCGGGATCGCCCGGGTCGCCGAGATGCTGCGGGCCGGGGTCGCGGTCGGGCTCGGCGTGGACGGCGCCGCCTCCAGCGAGCTCACGCCGCTGGCCGGTGAGATGCGCCAGGCCCTGCTGTTCCAGCGCGCCCGGTACGGCCCGTCGGCGCTCACCGCGCGCCAGGCCCTGGAGGCGGCCACGCTCGGCGGCGCCCGCTGCCTGGGCCGGGAGGACGAGATCGGCTCGCTGGAGCCGGGCAAGCTCGCCGACGTCGTCCTGTGGCGCGTGGACGGCTTCGCCGCCGCCCTGGACGACCCCGTGTGCGCCCTCGTCTTCGGCGGCCGTCCCGAGGTCGCCCTGGCCCTGGTCGGCGGCAGGACCGTGGTGCGGGACGGCGAGCTGCGCACCGTCCCGCAGGACACCGCCGCCCGCCTGGGCGCCGACGCGCACCGCCGCCTCACCCGCCTGGCGGGCGACGTCCTCCCAGGGCCCCCCGGATGATCCCGCCGGCTCCCGAGGAGCGGTACGCGCTGGTCGTGCGGTCGCGGCGGGCGGTGCTGCCCGGCGGGGAGCGGCCCGCGGCGGTGGCGGTGCGCGACGGCAGGATCGCCGCGGTGCTGCCGTACGACCATCCGGCGGACGGCGCCGCGCGGGTGGACCTCGGCGCGGTGTGCCTGCTGCCCGGCCTGGTCGACACGCACGTGCACGTCAACGAGCCGGGCCGCACCGCGTGGGAGGGGTTCGCCACCGCGACCCGGGCGGCGGCGGCCGGGGGCGTGACGACGATCGTCGACATGCCCCTCAACTCGATCCCGCCGACGGTGGACACCGGCGCGCTCGCCGTCAAGCGGGCCGCGGCGGCCGGGCGGTGCGCCGTCGACGTCGGCTTCTGGGGCGGCGCGGTCCCCGGCAACACCGCCGCGCTGCGCCCGCTGCACGAGGCGGGGGTGCGCGGGTTCAAGTGCTTCCTGTCGCCGTCCGGGGTGGAGGAGTTCCCGCCGCTCGGCCCCGCGGGCCTGGCCGAGGCGATGCGCGAGGTGGCGTCCTTCGACGGGCTGCTGGTCGTCCACGCCGAGGATCCCACGCTGCTCACCCACCCCACCGGCCCGACATATCCGGAATTCCTGGCGTCGCGGCCGGGGGAGGCGGAACGCGCCGCCGTCGAACGGGTCATCGCGCTCGCCCGCGAGACCGGCGTACGCGCCCACATCCTGCACGTCTCCTCCGCCGCCTGCCTGGCCCCCCTGGAGGCCGCCCGGCGCGACGGCGTGCGCGTCACCGCCGAGACCTGCCCCCACTACCTCACCCTCACCGCCGACCAGGTGCGCGGCCCGGAGTTCAAGTGCTGCCCGCCCCTCAGGGACCGCGGCAACCGCGACCGGCTGTGGGACGGCCTGGCGGCGGGCACGCTCAGCTGCGTCGTCTCCGACCACTCGCCGTCCACCCCCGACCTGAAGGTGCCGGACTTCGCCGCCTCCTGGGGCGGCGTCTCCTCGCTGCAGGTCACCCTGCCCGCCGTCTGGACCGAGGCCCGCGCCCGCGGCCACACCCTGGCCGACGTCGTCCGGTGGATGTCCGAGGCCCCCGCCCGCCTGGCCGGGCTCGCGGGCAAGGGCGCGATCGCGGCGGGCCGGGACGCCGACCTGGTCGCCTTCGACGACACCGCCGCCTTCACCGTGGACGCCGCCCGCCTGCACCACCGCAACCCGATCACCCCGTACCACGGCCGTACGCTCACCGGCACGGTCCTGACCACCTGGCTTCGCGGCCGGGAACTGACCCCCGCCACCCCACCGACGGGAACCCTCCTATGACCCCCGCGCCCGGCACCCCGGACCCGGAGACGACATCCGCCCCCCACGAGCGGCCCCCGGGCCCCGCCGCCGTTTCCCGGCCACCCGAGCCCGGCCCCGCCGCCGTCCCCCGGCTGCCCGATCTGGCCTCGCGGTCCTACGGAGGGTCGGTCGTGGCCGCCAGCGACGAGTCGTTCGCCGAACGGCAGGCCCTCATCCTGCCGGGACGCCCGGCCTTCCGGCCCGGGACCTTCGGCGCGCGCGGGCAGGTGTACGACGGCTGGGAGACCCGGCGGCGGCGCGACGGCGGCCACGACTGGGCCCTGGTGCGGCTCGGCATGCCCGGCGTCGTCCGCCACGTCGTCATCGACACGGCCTGGTTCACCGGCAACTACCCGCCCTACGCCTCCGTGGACGCCTGCGCCGCCGAGGGATACCCCTCGCCGGGCGAGCTGCTCGCCGCCGCCTGGACCGAGATCGTGCCGCGCGGCCGGCTGACCGGCGACGCCGCGCACGGGTTCCCGGTCACCGACCCCCGCAGGTACACGCACGTGCGGCTGAACATCTTCCCCGACGGCGGCGTCGCCCGCCTGCGCGTCCACGGCGAGGTGGTCCCCGACCCGGCCCTGCTCGCCGGCCTGACGATCGACCTCGCCGCCCTGGAGAACGGCGCCCTGGTGACCGGCTGCTCGGACGACTTCTACTCCTCGCCCGTCAACGTGATCGCCCCCGGGCTGCCCCGCCACCAGGCCGAAGGCTGGGAGACCGCCCGCCGCCGCGACGGCGGCAACGACTGGCTCACCGTGCGCCTGGCCGTGCCGGGGGTGATCCAGGTCGCCGAGCTGGACACCACCAACCTGGTCTACAACGCCCCCGCCGCCGCCTCCCTCAAGGGGGCCGACCTGCGGGGCCGGGCCGCCGGGCCCCCCGACGCGCCCGGCGAGGCCGAGTGGTTCGAGCTGCTGCCGCCGACGCGCCTGCAGCCCGACACCCGCCACCGGTTCCGGCTCGCCGCCGCCCGCGCCGCCACCCACGTCCGCCTCGACATCCACCCCGACGGCGGCCTGGCCCGCCTGCGCCTCCACGGCGCCCCCGCCGCGTGACACGGCCCGGGCGATCGCCGCGGCGGGGCCCGGTCAGTGCCAGATGGTGATGCGGGTGCCGGCCGGGGCCTGACCCAGGGGGTTCTCCGCCACCACGGCGCCGGACCCGGCGATCTTCCGGACGTGCACCTTGAAGCCCGCGGTGCGCAGCTCGCGGCTGGCGTCGCCGACGCGCTTGAAGCGGACGTCGGGGATGGGGATGAGGGCCTGGCCGGGCTGGACGTTCTGTGGGTCCTGAGGGTTCTCCCACGGCCAGTGGAAGCCGCTGTCGGGGCCCTTGGAGCAGGTGAGCTGGACGGCCTGCCCGGCGGTGACCTCGGCGCGGGCGGCCGGGCTCTGGGCGATGACCGTGCCGGGCTGGGCGTTGTCGGTCTGCTGGACGATCGTGGGGGTGAACCCCTTGCCCCGCAGGAACGCCTCGGCCTGGTCGCACTGCATCTCGCTGACGTCCGGCATGAGCTGGCCGGCGCTCAGCACGATCTGGACCGTGCCGCCCTCCTTGATCCGCGTGCCGACCTGGGGGCTGGTGCGCAGCACCAGGCCGCGCTGCACGGTGTCGCTCGGCACCCTGCTCACGGCGCCCGCGGTCAGCCCGGCCTCGGAGATCTTGCTGCGCGCGTCCGCCTCGGACAGGTTCACGACGTTCGGCACCGCGATCTTGCGGGGCCCCGCCGAGGGGATCAGGGTGATGACCGAGCCCCGGACGACCTCGCGGCCGGACTCGGGGTCGGTGCGCAGCACCTTGTCCTCGCCGAGCTCCTGGTCGTTCTCGGGCTTGCCGATCTTGACGGCGAATCCCTGTTTCTCGGCCTCGGCCTTGGCCACGCTGATGTTGATGCGCAGCAGGTCGGGGACCTGGGTGTACCGGCCCTCGGAGAACCACCAGCCGGTGACGGCGATGGCGGCGACCATGACGGTGGCCAGCCCGACGATGAACCAGATCGGGCGCACGCGCCGGCGGGCGCGGTGGCCCTCGGCGGCGGGCGCGGCCCCGGGCGAGGTGAGCATCTCGGTGCGGGACTGGACGAGCGTGGGGTTGGCGGGCGGCACCGGGGCGGCGGGGGAGGTGTGGGAGGTGGCGGCCGTGGGGGCGGGCTTCGGGCCGGCGTCGCGCGGCAGCGTGCGGTGGGCCTCGACGGCCGCCACGAGCAGCGCGGTGGCGTCGGCGGGGCGGCCGCCGGGGTCGCGGTCGGTGGCCGACAGCACGAGCCTGTCGAGCTGGACCGGGCCGCCGGGCACCACGGAGGACGGGGCGGGCACGCGGTCGTGCACGTGGCGGTAGGCCACCGACATCGGGGTCTCGCCCTCGTACGGCTGCTTCCCGGTGAGCAGCTCGAACAGCATGACCCCGGCGGCGTAGACGTCGCTGCGCGCGTCGGCGACCCCGGAGGTGACCTGCTCGGGCGACATGTACGCGATCGTGCCGATCATGACGCCGGTGCGGGTCTGCCGCCCGGCCTCGATGGCGCGGGCGAGCCCGAAGTCCACGACCTTGACCCGGCCGTCGTCGCTCAGCAGCACGTTCTCGGGCTTGACGTCGCGGTGGACCATGCCCGCCTGGTGCGCGGCCCCGAGCGCGGCCAGCACCGGGATCATGATCTCCAGCGCCTCGCGGGCGGGCAGGCGGCCGCGCTCGCGCAGCACGTCGCGCAGGGTGCGCCCCGGGACGTACTCCATGGAGAGGTAGACGTGGCCGCCGTCGGTGCCCTGGTCGAAGACGTGCACGATGTTGGGGTGCGACAGGCTGGCCACGGACTTGGCCTCGCCGATGAAACGGCGCACGAAATCGGGGTCCTCGGCCAGCGAGCGGTGCATGACCTTCAGCGCCACCGTGCGGTCGAGCCGGATGTCCATGGCCAGGTAGACGGCGGCCATGCCACCGCGGGCGATGCGCGACTCAACGCGGTAGCGCCCGTCCAGCAGCCGCCCTACGAGGGGGTCCGCAACCGTCGTGTCCACGGGAGTGAGTTTACGGGCGGTTTGCCAGGACGAGGGCAAGCACATCCCAAACCGATGCCGACATGTTCTCCCGTCAGGAAGGGCTCATCCGAGCGCGCCCCGCGTGACCGCGGGCGAGGACGCCTCAGCGTACCGCCGCCGGGGGATCCTGCCCGCCAGGCGCGCCATGCGGCCCGCCGAGACCGCGTGCCGCATCGCCGTGGCCATGAGCGCGGGCCTGCGCGCCCGGGTGACGGCGCTGGCCAGCAGCACCGCGTCGCAGCCCAGCTCCATCGCCTGGGCGGCGTCGCTGGCCGTGCCCACGCCGGCGTCCAGGATGACCGGGACGCCCGCCGCCTCGACGATGAGCTCGATGTTGTGCGGGTTGCGGATGCCGAGACCCGAGCCGATGGGGGAGCCGAGCGGCATGACGGCGGCGCAGCCCGCCTGTTCGAGCCGCCGGGCGAGCGCGGGGTCGTCGCCGATGTACGGCAGCACGATGAAACCGTCGGCGACCAGGCGCTCGGCGGCGTCGAAGGTCTCGATCGGGTCGGGCAGCAGGGTGCGCTCGTCGCTGATGACCTCCAGCTTGACCCAGGAGGTGCCGAGGGCCTCGCGGGCCAGGCGCGCGGTCAGCACGGCCTCGCCGGCGGTGTAGCAGCCCGCCGTGTTGGGGAGCACCTTCACGCCCCGGGCGCGCAGCACGTCCAGCACCGAGCCGGCGGCGGCCGGGTCGAGCCGGCGCATGGCGACGGTGGTCATCTCGGTGCCGGAGGCCGCCAGCGCCTCGTCCAGCACCTCCAGCGAGGGGGCGCCGCCGGTCCCCATGATGAGGCGGGAGGAGAACTTCTCGCCGCCGAGCTCCAGCACGTCGTCCGCGAGGGCGTCGGCGCCGGTCGTGGTGCCCGTCGTGGTCGTCATCTCAGCCACCCTGCACCGCCGTGAGGACCTCGACCCGGTCGTTCTCGCCGAGCGTGGTGGACGGCCAGGCGCCGCGCCGCACCACCTCGTCGTTCACCGCCACCGCCACCCCGGACGAGGCCGAGGTGAGCGCCTGGACGGCCTGGGCGACGGTGGCGCCGTCGGGCAGCTCGCAGGGGTTGCCGTTGATCGTCACGTTCATGGTCGTTCACGGGGGCCGGGGGCGCCCCGATCCTCCTTGTCGTCGAAGGTGGGCCGCGTCATCGATGGCGGGCGGCGGCGAAGGCGGCGTGGGTCACGTCGCCGCCGAAGCGCAGCGGCGAGCAGACCTCCGCCTCCCGCGCGTAGGGGCCGGGGCCGCCGTCCAGCTCGGCCATGAGCATGGCGGCGGTCAGCGGGGCGAGCAGGACGCCGCCGCGGTGGTGTCCGGTGGCGAGCAGCAGGCCCTCCATCGCCGCGGGCCCGAGCACGGGCAGATTGTCGGGCGTGCCGGGGCGCAGGCCCGCGCACACGTCGGCGACCTCCAGCTCGGTCACGCCGGGGACCAGCTCGCGCGCGTCGCGCAGCAGCTCCCACAGGCCGCCGGCGGTCACGCGGGTGTCGAAGCCCATCTCCTCCTGGGTGGCGCCGAGCACGATCTCGCCGTCGCCGCGCGGCACCAGGTAGGCGCTGGACCCGTGGACCACGCCGCGCACACAGCGCCGCAGGAACCCGGGGGCGCCGTGCAGGCGCATGATCTGCCCCTTCACCGGGCGCACGGGCGGCAGGACGCCGGGCGGCAGCCCTTCCAGCGAGCCCGACCACGCCCCGGCGGCCAGCACGACACGGTCGGCGGCGATCACCCGTCCCCCGCGCAGGCGCACCCCGCGCGCGGCGCCCCCCTCGACCGCCAGGCCGGCGACGTGCTCGGCGACCACGGCCGCGCCGCGGCGCGCCAGCGCGGCGAGCAGGGCGGCGGTGACCCGGCGCGGGTCCACCCACGCGTCGCCGGAGGCCAGCAGGCCGCCGCGCACGGCCGGGGCGAGCATCGGCTCGGCCCGGCGGCACTCGCGCCCGGTCAGGCGCTCGACGCGCAGCCCGAGCCCCTCCATGAACGCGGCCGTCTCGTCCAGGGCGGTCAGGTCGTCGGCGCCGAACGCGACGTCCAGGGTGCCCTCGGCGCGGTGGTCGACGTCCACGCCGGACTCGCGGGCCAGCTCGGCGGCGAAGGAGGGCCACAGCTCCAGGGAGGCGAGGCCGAGCCGCAGCAGGGGCTCTTCGGTGTAGGAGACCTCGCTGACCGGGGCGAGCATGCCCGCGGCGGCGTGCGTGGCCCCCGAGCCGGGGGAGGGGTCGGCGACGGTGACCGCGTGACCGGCCTGCGCGGCGCGCCAGGCCACCGAGAGGCCGGCCACGCCGCCGCCGACGACGACCACATCCATGCTCGCTCCCTTCGCCGGCATGATCCGGATCAGGTCTTTGCGGTCGAGGGCCGCCAGCCCTCCTCTCAGCCCGGTCTCGCCGGACTCCCGCGCGTCTGACGCCCCAAGCCTATTCCTGCCGGGGTACGCCGTGCGCACCGGCTTGAGTGTTCTCATCACTTACCGTGTGGAGTAGTGAGCCGATTCGTTACCAAATCGCCGTTGGCGAGTGACCCGGCTGGCCGCTTACTGTCGGGTTGTGAATCATGTCGTGGTAGTGGGCGCCGGGCTGGCCGGCGTGCGGAGTGTCGAAGCGCTGCGGGCGCGCGGGTACCACGGGCGCGTCACACTGGTGGGCGACGAGGGTCACCGTCCCTACGATCGGCCGCCGTTGTCCAAGGCCGTGCTCGCCGGGGGCCTGGACTCGACCGTGGTGGACTCCGACCTCGGGGCCCTGGACATCGACCTGCGCACCAATGTGGCCGCCAAGGGCCTGCGCCCGGGCGTCGTCGAGACGACCGAGGGCGAGCTGGAGTTCGACGGGCTGGTCATCGCCACCGGCGCCGCCCCGATACGGCTGAGGGGGGACGGGCCCCAGCACACCTTGCGCACCATCGACGACGCGCTGGACCTGCGCGCCCGCCTGCTCCCCGGAGCCCGGGTCGTGGTCGTCGGGGCGGGCTGGATCGGCGCCGAGGTCGCCACCGCCGCGCGCCGCGCCGGCTGTGAGGTGACCGTCGTCGAGGCCGCCGCCTCGCCGCTCGCCGTGGCCCTCGGCACCGAGGTCGGCGGCCACACCGCGGCCTGGTACGCCGAGGCGGGCATCGCCCTCAGGCTCGGCGTGATGGTCGGCTCGGTGGACCCCGGCGGGCTCACGCTGGTGGACGGCACCTGGATCCCGGCGGACCTGGTGGTGACCGGCGTCGGCGTGCGCCCGGCCGTCGGGTGGCTCGCCGGGTCGGGCGTCGCGCTGGACAACGGCGTCCTCGTCGACGAGCACCTGCGCACGTCTTTGGACGGCGTCGTCGCGGCCGGCGACTGCGCCAACTGGTGGTCGCGCCGCTTCGGCCGCCGCCTGCGGGTCGAGCACTGGGACACCGCGCTGCACTCCCCGGAGACCGCCGTCGCCACCCTGCTCGGCCAGACCGCCGTCTACGACCCCGTGCCGTATTTCTGGTCAGAACAATTCGGTCACATGCTCCAGTACGCCGGCCACCACGCCGGGGCCCGGCTGGTCATGCGCGGCGACCCCGCGTCGGCGCCGAAATGGGCGGCCCTCTGGCTGACCAAGGACGACCGCCTGTCCGCGATATTCACCGTCGACCTGCCGCGTGACCTGGTGCAGGGCCGCCGGATCGTCGAGGGGGGGCAAAGGCTCGATGTGAATCGGGCGAAAGACCCATCGATACCCTTGCGCGACTGCTTGTGACCCCTGTGGGGGTGTTTCAGACCAGCCGTGACGTGGTAATTGTGGACTCGTGACGCTTTCTGTTGCACAGATCGACCGGGAAACCGACCAGCTCGTAGGGGAATGGCTCCCCCTCTCGGAGGTTGGCGTCCGGCTGGGGCTCAGCTCCGGGCGCGCCAAGCAGCTCCTGAAGGACAAGAAGCTCCTCGGCGTCCGCAGGGGCGGCCCGGAGCCCGAGGTGCCGGCGGTCTTCATCGCCGGCGACGACGTGCTGAAGGGTCTCCCCGGCACGCTCACCGTCCTCGCCGACGCGGGATACGACGACGTCGAGTCCCTGCGCTGGCTGTTCACGCCCGACGACTCCCTGCCGGGGGCGCCGGTCGAGGCGATCCGCGCGGGCCGGCACACCGAGGTGAAGCGGCGTGCCCAAGCGCTCGCTTTCTGACGCGCGGCTCTATCTCTGCACCGACGGCCGCCGGCGCCAGGGCGACCTGGAGGACTTCCTGGACGCCGTGCTCGCCGGCGGCGTGGACATCGTCCAGCTCCGCGAGAAGGGCCTGGAGGCCCGGCAGGAACTCGCGCTGCTGGAGGTGTTCCGCGACGCCTGCGACAGGCACGGGGCCCTGCTGGCGGTCAACGACCGCGCCGACATCGCCTACGCCGCCCGCCCCGACGTGCTCCACCTCGGGCAGGACGATCTGCCCGTGCCCGTGGCGCGCGCCATCCTCGGGCCGGACGTCGTCATCGGGCGCTCCACGCACAGCGACGCCGAGGCGTCGGCGGCGGCCGTCGAGCCGGGCGTCGACTACTTCTGCTGCGGGCCGGTGTGGCCCACGCCGACCAAGCCCGGGCGTCCCGCGCCCGGGCCCGGCCTGCTGAAGCACGCGGCCTCGCTGGGCACGGAACGCCCCTGGTTCGGCATCGGCGGCATCGGCCTGGACACGCTGGACGAGGTGCTCTCCTACGGCGTGTCACGGGTGGTGGTCGTGCGGGCCGTCACCGAGGCCGAGGACCCCGGCGCGGCGGCGGCGGAGTTCGCGCGGCGGCTGCGGGCGCCCTGACGCCCGCGGCCCCGGGTCAGCTCCGGCGCGCGGTCGCGGCGACGGCCAGCTCCTCCAGGGCCCGCCGCGCCTCGGGCGTGATCGGCGCGCGCTCCAGCGAGCTCAGCGCGTCGTCGAGGTACCGCTTGATCATCTCCTCGCCGGCCGCGAGCGCCCCGGTGTCCTCGATGATCGCCCGCAGCCGCCCGACGCCCTCCTGGTCCAGGGCGGGGTCGCCGAGCAGGCGCCGCACGTCGGCGGCCTGGCGCTCGGAGGCCGCCGACAGGGTGCGCGCGATCAGCATGGTGCGCTTGCCCTCGCGCAGGTCGTCGCCCGCGGGCTTGCCGGTCTCGGCCGGGTTGCCGAAGACGCCGAGGATGTCGTCGCGCAGCTGGAAGGCGATGCCGACCTTGTGCCCGTACTGCACGCACAGCCGGTCGATCCAGGGCTCCTGCCGGCGGGCGGCGAGCACCAGGCCGAGCCGCAGGGGCTGCTCGACGGAGTACTTGCCGCTCTTGTGCAGCGCCACGCGCAAAGCGCTCTCGAAGGTGCTCTCGCCGTGCGCCTGTTCGAGGAGGTCCAGGTACTGACCGCACATCAGCTCGGTCCGCATGAGGTCGTGAACGGGCTCGGCGGCGGCCAGTGCCTCGGCGGGCAGGCCGCTGGCCCGCCACATCTCGCTCGACCAGACCAGCAGCAGGCTGCCGAGCAGGACGGCGGCCCCCTCGCCGAACCTGGCAGGGGAGCCGCGCCATCCGGCCTCCTCGTGCATCGCCTCGAACCGCTTGTGCGCGGAGGGCCTGCCTCTGCGCAGGTCGCTGGAATCCATCACGTCGTCATGGATCAAGGCGCTGGCCTGGAGCAACTCCAGCGACGCGGCGGCGGCGCAGATCTCGGGGCCGTCCTCTCCGCCCGCCCCGCGCCACCCCCAGTAACAGAACGCGGGACGCAGCCGCTTGCCGCCGGCCAGGAAGTCCTCCGCCGCGGTCAGCAGGGGAGCGAGGTCGGGGCCGCCGACCAGAGGCCGCTGCCGCTCCACGAACGCCCGCAGCCTGCGGTCCACCTCGGTGCGAAAGGAGTCCCACTGGAAGGAAGGGGTCATGCTCCGAGATTAGTGGTCGCTTGCTGACGTACTGATTACCCGCCCCTCACTTGCGGGAACCGCACGTTCGCACGGGGTCCGCACCGGGCCGGACCTGTAGCCTTGGACCCATGTCTCTGGGTCGTCCTTCCGTCCGCCCTGACCGCGTGCCCACCGTCAGAGATCTGCTCGCCGCCGGTGGCCGGTCGTTCTCTTTCGAGTTCATGCCCCCCAAGACCGACGAGGGGGAGCGGCAGCTCTGGCGCGCGATCCGCGAGCTGGAGGCCCTGCGCCCGACCTTCGTGTCCGTCACCTACGGCGCGGGCGGGTCCAGCAGGGACCGCACGGTCGACGCCGTCGAGCGCATCGCGCACGAGACCACGCTCACGCCCGTCGCCCACTTCACCGCCGTCGACCACTCGCTGCGCGAGCTGCGCCACCTGATCGGCAGGTTCGCCGGGGCGGGCGTGCGCAACATCCTCGCCGTCCGCGGCGACCCGCCCGGCACCGACCCGCTGGCCGAGTGGATCAAGCACCCCGAGGGCGTCGCGTACGCCGAGGACCTGGTGCGCCTGATCCGCCAGGCCGGGGACTTCTGCGTCGGCGTGGCCGCCTTCCCCTACCGCCACCCGAGGTCGCCCTCCATCGAGTCCGACACCGAGTACTTCGTGCGCAAGTGCCGGGCCGGGGCCGACTACGCCATCACCCAGATGTTCTTCCGCGCCGAGGACTACCTGCGGCTGCGCGACCGCGTCGCGGCCCGCGGCTGCGACACGCCGATCATCCCGGGCATCATGCCCGTCACCCAGATGAGCACCATCGCCAGGTCGGAGAAGCTGTCCGGCGCGCCGTTCCCGCCCGAGGTCGCCGCGCGCTTCGAGGCCGTCGCCGGCGACCCCGCCGACGTGCGCCGCGTCGGCATCGAGCACGCCGCCGAGCTGTGCCAGACCCTGCTCGACGAGGGCGCGCCCGGCATCCACTTCATCACCTTCAACAAGTCCAGTGCGACCCGCGAGGTCTACCAGGCGCTGTCCCCCGAGCCCGCCGTCGCGAAGGCCGGCTAACCCCGGCCGGGGCGCGCGGCGGCCGGGTCCGCCGCGCGCAGCGGCAGCGTGCTGCCCACGATCGCGTAGTGCTCGTAGCCGCCGGGGAAGACGAACATCTCCATCAGGTCGACGAAGCCCAGCGTCCGGTACAGGTGGCGCGCCGCCGTCGGACGGTCGTGGGTGGACAGCACGGCGGTGCGCTCGCGCCGGCCCTCGCACAGGCCGCGCACGAGCCGCCGCCCGATGCCCTTGCCCTGGTAGCCGGGGTGCACGTGGATCTCCGCGATCTCCAGGGCGTCCTCGAACCACGCGGCCGCGACGGCGGCGCCCTCGCGGTCCTCCAGGCCCCGGCGTACGACGTCGTGCCACCACTGTCCCGGCGCGCCGTGGAAGCCGTACCCGAAGCCGGCCACCGCGCCGTCGTAGGTCTCGGCGAACAGGCAGGTGAAGTCCGGGAAGGTGGCGTGGTTGCGCATGATGCCCTGCCGGCCCGCCAGCTGCTCGGGCGGAGGGCGCATCGCCGCCGTGTAGATCCGGATCACCGTGTCCAGCTCGGCGGTGAACTCCGCGGCACCGGCGCGTCGCAGTTCGATCACTCGTCGCACACTAGCAGCACCCTGCGGAGGCACGGCCGAACCCGATCAGAGCGATCTTCAGGGTGTTAACCCGGCGTACCGGGCGGCGAGGGAATCCGGCGTACCGGGCGGCCGAGGGCGATGTGGGACCGGCCCGCCTACTCGACGTCGGCCGCGCTGCCGCCCGTGATGCGCACGAGCTCGTCGAACGTGGTCGGGAAGACCGTGTGCGCGTGACCGGCCGCGGCCCACACCACCTCGTGCTTGCCGAGCCAGGTGTCCACCAGCGTGCGGATCGGCGCCGGGTGCCCGACCGGGGCCACGCCGCCGATGGTCTGCCCGGTCGCCGCCTTCACGAACTCCGGCGTGGCCCTCTTGACCTTGGCCACGCCCACCAGCCGGGCGATCAAACCCGTGTCCACCCGGTGCGCGCCGCTGGTCAGCACCAGCAGAGGCTCGCCGTCGGCGTCGAAGATCAGGCTGTTGGCGATGGCCCCGACCTCGCAGCCGAGCTGGGCGGCGGCGGTCACGGCCGTGGGCGCGGCATCCTCCAGCACGACCACCTCGCCGGTCGCGCCGGCCTCGCGCAGAGCGACGGTCACCTTCTGGACGCTCGGATGCAACTTTTCTGGCACCGGACCACTCTAAGCATGTTGACCCGGTTGAGCCATTGATTACATCTCCGTGACTCACGGTGGGTGAGCTTGATCCTTGCGCTAATGTCCGTGATCTGTACATGGCGTTACCGAAGGGGAGTTTTGACATGGGGGTTGGTAGGCGGCTCGCCGCCGCGGCGGTGCTGACCGCGGGAGCCGTGCTCGTCTCGGGCCTCGGGACGGGAATCCACTACGCGGCGCCGGCAGGGGGAGCCGGCGCCCGGGGCGCGACGGTCGAGATCCACGCGACGCCGGTCGGCCGGGAGGTCGCGGTCGCGCCGTTCACGGCGCCGAACGTCCGGCTGAAGATCGGCGCCAAGGGCGCCGCCGTCAAGCAGTTGCAGAGCCGCCTGCGGGAGCTCGGCTACGCGCCCGGCAAGATCGACGCACGGTACGGAGGCACCACACAGTCCGCCGTCTGGGCGTTCCAGAAGGTCCAGGGCATCACGCCCACGAGCACGATCACCTCGCGCACCTGGCGGGCCCTGGAGGACCCGAGGCCGCCGCGGGTGCTCGTGCCGCGGGGCAAGCCCGACCGGGTCGAGGTCGACCTCACCCGGCAGATCGCCGTCCTGTACCGGTCCGGTCAGGTGCGGTTGATCACCCACGTCTCCTCGGGCAGCGGCATCCCCTACTGCGAGACGGCGACCTGGCAGGGCAAGGTGCAGAAGTTCTGCGGCGACGCCAGGACCCCGACCGGCGACTACAAGACCACGTGGCGGCGTTCGGGCTGGCACAAGTCCTACCTCGGGCAGCTCTACAACCCGATCTTCTTCAACGGCGGCATCGCGCTGCACGGCGCGCTCTCGGTGCCGCTCTACCCCGCCTCCCACGGGTGCGTGCGCCTGCCGATGCACGTCGCGCAGGCCCTGCCCTCGATGCTCGGCACCGGGGTGCCCGTCCACGTGAGGGGCAAGTTCCGGCGCTGATCCGGTTGCTCTGTTCGAAGGCCGCGCGCGTCACGACGCCGCGGCCTTCGTCATGTCCGGCCCCAGGATCCAGCCCCTTCTCCCGCCCCTCGTCCCTGGGCGCCACCCGCCGTCACGTGCGGTTTCGTGTCAGAGGCCCGTGCTCGGGCGCAGGTTGACGCCATGATCGAACCTTTGTTCGTGAGATGCTTGACATCGCTCATCATCGAATTTATGTTCGACACAGTGGGGGCGGGACTCGCGGCCTGCCCTCACCTCCGGCGGGCCGCCGTCCATGGCGGCGGCCCCGCCGGCGAGACGCGACGGCCGGACGGGGAGAGGGGAAGCTCCTCGTCCGGCCCCGGGCGGCGAGCCGGGCCGAGAGAGCGAGGGACGAGCCTGCCACGTGACCCCTACCAGCAGACCATCGGAATTGTCGGTGGCATCTGCGACGGTGTTATCACCGGCGGTCACCGCCGAGGCCATGACCCAAGGAGGGTTGGCATGACTCGACAGTCCGGAGAAGGTCCCCGGGTCTCCCAGACGGTGCGCGCGCACCTCGCCGACGCGCACGCGTGCCTGGCCGACTCGGCGGCGTCCCGCACCCCCGCCGAGGGGTACGTCTCGGCCCACCTCGCGGCGCTGCGCGCGGCGGCCGCGATCCTCGCGGCGCTCCCGCGGCCCATGGACGGGCGAAGACGCCGGTTGCGCAGCGCGTGGGAGTTGTTACCGGAGGCCGAGCCCAAGCTGGCGCAGTGGGCGGCCTACTTCGCCGAGACGGCGCGCAAGCGGGCCATGGCCGAGGCCGGCATGGTGCGCGTGGTGTCGGCCCCGGAGTCCGACGAGTTGCTCGCCGAGGCCCGCACCTTCGTGGCCGTCGTCGAGGACATCCTCGGCGTCCCCGGCCAGGCCACCATCCCGGTGAACACCCCGATGGCCGGCTGACCCACCCCGCCCAGCGCCCTCATCGCGCCGTCGGCCCACACCCGCCCCCGGGTCGCCGATCCCACCCTGCCGTGTGCCACGATCCCGCCGGGTGGTCGATCCAACCTGCCCAGGCGAGACGCACCGGCGCGCCACCGAGCCGACGCGTGTCGCACCCGCTCTACCTGGCCGATGCGCCATCTTATGGCTGCTCAACCGGCTGATGCGCGATTTACCGGTTTCACCCGGCCGATGCCCGATCCGTCGGCCTTACCTGGCCTATGTGCGATCCACCGGCTCTGCCGGGCCGATGTGCGGCGTTCTGGCGACTCGCCCGGCCGATGCGTGGCCTGCGGGCCTTATCACCATCCGTCCCCGGGTCGCCGGGCTCACAGGCGTGCCGACGCGGTGAGTGCGCGGAGCGTCGTGTGCGGGAGGGATCGCCCCGGGATCCTCGCCGCACACGACGGTGCGTGTTTCGTTCGGGTCGCCGACGCCGTGAGGGCAGAGTCCCGTGCCACCGGCGCGACCGGCCGGGAAGCCGACGGGCCTGACGGCCGTCGTGGTCCCCGGGTCGTCATCGCTCCGCGGGCCGGCGCGGTCCTGAGAACGGCTGGGATGCTCAGGCGGGCGTGGTCCTGGGAGGGCTCGGGGGGTCGGGCAGGGCGCTCAGGGGGCCATGACCGGACGGGCCCGTTCAGGGGCGTGACCGGACTGCTCAGGGCGGTGACCGTACGGCGTGGCGACCGTACGGTCCCGGGGAAGAACGGTCGTCAGAACGATTCGACCGCGCGGCGCGCCTCCGCGTCCAGCACGCCCCAGGTGATGAGCTCTTCGGTCAGCTCGTTCGGGGACTTGTCGTAGATGACCGCGAGCGAGCGCAGATCTTCCTGGCGGATCGACAGCACCTTGCCGTTGTAGTCGCCACGCTGGCTCTGGATCGTGGCCGCGTAACGGGCGAGGGCCCCGGCCTTCTCCTTGGGCAACTGGGCGAGGCGCTCCAGGTCGATCACCAGTTTGGGCGTAGGGCCAAGAGGAGCGGGCGCGGACCCTCCGGGCAGCAGCTCGGAGACGGGCACACCGTAGAAATCAGCGAGCTCGGCGAGCTTCTGCACGGTCACGGCGCGGTCGCCGCGCTCGTAAGAGCCGACGACGACGGCTTTCCACCTGCCGCGCGACTTCTCTTCGACCCCGTGCAGTGATAGCCCCTGCTGGGTGCGGATGGCGCGGAGTCGCGCGCCCAGCGACTTGGCGTAGTCAGACGGCATTGTTAGGCCCCCGGCTTTCTATGAACGTTCTCACTTATTGTGCGCCTCGCGACGGTTGTGGCGGCGCTCGGGTCTGGGACCCGGGACAGGCACCATCGGTGACCGGAGCGTCGCGGTTTACCCGAGTACGTCGCGAGGTGTGGTTACGGACAGTGACGGTAAAGGTGTGGGCGTGATTGGTCAAGCTGATTGGAAAAAAGATGCCGAATCCTGTCCGGTCGGGTGCTGATCTGCGCGGCCGTGAACGTGGCTCCGGTCCCTTCCGTATCCGTCGGCCACGGGTTCACGGAACGTCCGCGCGCGCCCGGCGTCCCGTCCGATAAGGCACCCCCGTGCGCCGCGGCCGAGCCCCGGCCCGCCCGCGCGACTGGAGCGGCGGCCGTTCCCCCGCAGGTCAGCGGAAGGGTATCCGCCCAGGTCGAGTGGGGCGAACCGGTTCGGGGCGTTCTCGGGCGGGCTGCTAACGTGAGTGCACCAGTTCCTTTAACCCCGTCCTGTGAGGCGGGAAAGGCGGTGACCTCCATGAACGGCGCCCGGAATCAGGCGCACGACGACGTACGCGCCGAAGTTCGCGACCACGGCCACGACGCCGGGTACGACGACGGCGGGGAAGACGCGCGGGCACAGGCCCCGGCGCACGACGAGACCTCCCCGCGCGACGGCGAGCGCGCGGTGCTGGAGGCCCCTGACATCAACCGGGCCCTCACCCGCATCGCCCACGAGATCCTCGAACGGGCCAAGGGCCCCGAGAACCTTCTCCTGCTCGGCATCCCCACCCGCGGCACCTTCCTGGCGCGCAGGCTCGCCGACCGCATCGAGCAGGTCGAGGGCCGCCCGGTGGCCTTCGGCTCCCTCGACGTCACCATGTACCGCGACGACCTGCGGCTCAGGCCCGCGCGGGCGCTCGGCCGCACCGACCTCCCCAAAGAGGGGGTGGACGGCCGCATCGTCGTCCTGGTGGACGACGTCCTGTTCTCCGGCCGCACCGTGCGCGCGGCGCTCGACGCGCTGAACGACCTCGGCCGTCCGAGGGCGGTCCGCCTGGCGGTGCTGGTCGACCGCGGCCACCGCGAGCTGCCCATCCGCGCCGACTACGTCGGCAAGAACCTCCCGACCTCCCGCGCCGAGACGGTGCGGGTGTGTCTCACCGAGACCGACCAGCGGGACGCCGTCCTGCTGAGGGGAGGCCAGCGATGAAGCGCCATCTGCTGTCCACCACCGACCTGTCGCGCGAGGACGCCCTGCTCATCCTCGACACCGCCGAGGAACTCGCCGAGGTCTCGGGCCGTTCGATCAAGAAGCTGCCCACTCTGCGCGGGCGCACGGTGGTGAACCTCTTCTTCGAGGACTCCACGCGCACCCGCATCTCCTTCGAGGCCGCCGCCAAGCGCCTGTCCGCCGACGTCATCAACTTCTCGGCCAAGGGGTCCAGCGTGTCCAAGGGCGAGAGCCTGAAGGACACGGCCCTCACCCTGCAGGCGATGGGCGCCGACGCCGTGGTGGTGCGGCACGGCGCCTCCGGGGCGCCGCACCGCCTGGCCACCTGGGTGGACGGCAGCGTGGTCAACGCCGGCGACGGCACCCATGAGCACCCGACGCAGGCGCTGCTCGACGCGTTCACCATGCGCCGCCGCCTCGGCGACCTGGACGGCCGCCGGGTCACGATCGTCGGGGACGTCCTGCACAGCCGGGTGGCGCGCTCCAACGTCCACCTGCTGCACACCCTCGGCGCCGAGGTCACCCTCGTGGCCCCGCCCACGCTGCTGCCGGTGTCCATGGGCGACTGGCCGTGCGAGGTCTCCTACGACTTCGACGCGGTGCTGCCCAAGTCCGACGTGGTGATGATGCTGCGCGTCCAGCACGAGCGCATGAACGCCTCCTACTTCCCCTCCGCCCGGGAGTACAGCCGCCGCTACGGCCTGGACCCCGAGCGCATGGCGCGCATGCCCGTGGGGGCGATCGTGATGCACCCCGGCCCGATGAACCGCGGCATGGAGATCGCCGCGGAGGTCGCCGACGGCGAGCGCTCCACGATCGTCGAGCAGGTCACCAACGGCGTGACCGTCCGCATGGCCGTGCTGTATCTGCTTCTGTCCGGCTCCGAGCCCGCGATCGGGGGAAACCAGTGACCTACCTTCTCAGGGGCGCCCGTGTTCTCGGGGGCGACCCGCGCGACGTGCTGCTCGACGACGGCCGGATCGCCGAGATCGGCGCGCCCGGCCGGCTGGACGCGGCGGGCGCGACGGTCGTCGACGCCGACGGGCTGGTCGCGCTGCCCGGCCTGGTGGACCTGCACACCCACCTGCGCGAGCCGGGCCGCGAGGACGCCGAGACCGTCGAGTCGGGCACGGCGGCCGCCGCGCTCGGCGGGTTCACGGCCGTGCACGCGATGGCCAACACCTCGCCGGTCGCCGACACCGCGGGCGTGGTGGAGCAGGTCTGGCGGCTCGGCCAGGAGGCCGGCCACTGCGACGTGCGGCCGGTCGGCGCGGTGACCGCGGGCCTGGCGGGCCGCCAGCTCGCCGAGCTCGGCGCGATGGCCGACAGCGCGGCCCGCGTGCGGGTCTTCTCCGACGACGGCGTGTGCGTCTCGGACGCGGTGCTCATGCGGCGCGCCCTGGAGTACGTCAAGGCGTTCGACGGCGTGGTGGCCCAGCACGCGCAGGAGCCCCGCCTGACCGAGGGCGCGCAGATGAACGAGGGCGCGGTGTCGGGCCGTCTCGGCCTGACCGGCTGGCCCGCCGTCGCCGAGGAGGCGATCATCGCGCGCGACTGCCTGCTGGCCGCGCACGTCGGCTCCCGCCTGCACGTCTGCCACGTCTCCACGGCCGGCTCCGTCGAGATCATCCGCTGGGCCAAGTCGAAGGGCTGGGACGTCACCGCCGAGGTGACCCCGCACCACCTGCTGCTCACCGACGCGCGCGCCGAGTCCTCGCCCGCCGGGCCCTACAACCCCATCTACAAGGTGAACCCGCCGCTGCGCACCGAGGCCGACGTCCGGGCGCTGCGGCTGGCGCTGGCCGACGGCACGATCGACTGCGTGGCCACCGACCACGCCCCCCACCCGGTCGAGGACAAGGAGACCGAGTGGCCGGCGGCGGCCATGGGCATGATCGGTCTGGAGACCGCCCTGTCCGTCGTCCAGGAGGCGATGGTCGAGACCGGGCTGCTGGACTGGGCCGGCGTCGCCGACCGCATGTCCGCCCGCCCCGCCCGCATCGGCCGCCTGTCCGGCCACGGCGGGCCCCTGGAGGCGGGGGCCACCGCCAACCTCACCTTGGTGGACCCCTCCGCGCGCCGGGACGTCGACCCGGGCGCCTTCGCCTCCAAGAGCCGTAACACGCCCTATGTGGGCATGACGCTGCCGGGCGCAGTCGTCGCGACGTTCCTGCGCGGCCGCCCCACCGTCCTCGAAGGGAAACTGACGTGACGACCCCCGTGACCCGTCCCGTCCACGTAGAAGGGAAGACCAGGTGACGCGCCCCACCCCGGCGGTCCTCGTGCTGGAGGACGGCCGCGCCTTCCATGGCACCTCCTACGGCGCCGAGGGGGAGACCTTCGGCGAGATGGTCTTCGCCACGGGCATGACCGGATACCAGGAGACCTTGACCGACCCGTCCTACCACCGCCAGATCGTGGCGATGACCGCCCCGCACATCGGCAACACCGGCGTCAACGACGAGGACCCGGAGTCCTCGCGCGTCTGGGTGGCCGGGTACGTCGTGCGCGAGCCGGCGCGCGTCGCCTCCAACTGGCGTTCGCGCCGCTCCCTGGACGACGAGTTGCGCCGCCAGGGCGTGGTCGGCATCGCCATGCCCGGCACCCGCGCGCTCACCCGCCACCTGCGCGAGCGCGGCGCGATGCGCGCCGGCGTGTTCACCGCGCCCACGGCCCCGGTCGAGGAACTGGCCGAGCGCGTGCGCACGAGCCCCTCGATGGTCGGCGCCGACCTGGCCAAGGAGGTCTCCACGGCGGCGCCGTACGTCGTGCCCGCCCACGGCGTCAAGAGGTTCACGGTCGCGGCGATCGACCTCGGCATCAAGGCGATGACGCCGTACCGCATGGCCGAGCGCGGCTGCGAGGTGCACGTGCTGCCCGCCACCGCGACCGCGGCCGACGTGCTGGCCGTCGACCCCGACGGGGTGTTCCTGTCCAACGGCCCCGGCGACCCCGCCGCCGCGGACTACGCGGTGGAGACCCTCACCGGGGTGCTGGAGGCCCGCAGGCCGGTGTTCGGCATCTGCTTCGGCAACCAGATCCTGGGCCGGGCGCTCGGCCTCGGCACCTACAAGCTCCGCTACGGCCACCGGGGCGTCAACCAGCCCGTCCAGGACCGCCGGACCGGCAAGGTGGACATCTCCGCCCACAACCACGGTTTCGCCGTCCAGGCGCCGCTGGAGGGCCCGTTCGACACCCCGTACGGGCGCGGCGAGGTCAGCCACGTCAACCTCAACGACGACTGCGTCGAGGGGCTGCGCCTGCTCGACTACCCGGCGTTCAGCGTGCAGTACCACCCCGAGGCCGCCGCGGGCCCGCACGACGCCGCGGGCCTGTTCGACGAGTTCTGCGCCCTGATGGCGGGCGGCGCCACGGGCACGAAGGGGGAGGAGCGGCGCAATGGCTAAGCGCACCGACATCTCGTCGATCATGGTGATCGGCTCGGGGCCCATCGTGATCGGGCAGGCCTGCGAGTTCGACTACTCCGGCACGCAGGCCTGCCGGGTGCTGCGCGCCGAGGGCTACCGCGTGATCCTCGTCAACAGCAACCCCGCGACGATCATGACCGACCCCGAGTTCGCCGACGCCACCTACGTCGAGCCGATCACCCCGGGCATCGTCGAGCAGATCATCGCCAAGGAGCGCCCCGACGCCCTGCTGCCCACCCTCGGCGGCCAGACCGCGCTCAACACCGCGGTCGCCCTGTACGAGGCGGGCGTGCTCAAGCGCTACGGCGTCGAGCTCATCGGCGCCGACATCGCGGCGATCCAGGCCGGAGAGAACCGCGAGCTGTTCAAGGGCATCGTCGCCAAGGTCGCCGAGGAGCACGGGCTGAACGCCGAGTCCGCGCGGTCGGCGATCTGCCACACGCTGGAGGAGTGCCTCGCCGCCGCGGACACCCTGGGCTACCCGGTGGTCGTGCGGCCGAGCTTCACCATGGGCGGCGCCGGCTCGGGCTTCGCCTACGACGAGGAGGACCTGCACCGCATCGCCGGGGCCGGGCTCGACGCCTCGCCGACCACCGAGGTGCTCCTGGAGGAGTCGATCCTCGGCTGGAAGGAGTACGAGCTGGAGGTCATGCGCGACCGGGCCGACAACGTCGTCATCGTCTGCTCCATCGAGAACATCGACCCGATGGGCGTGCACACCGGCGACAGCGTCACCGTGGCCCCGGCCATGACGCTGACCGACCGCGAGTACCAGAACATGCGCGACGTCGCCATCGCCGTCATCCGCGAGGTCGGCGTCGACACCGGCGGCTGCAACATCCAGTTCGCCGTGGACCCCCGCACCGGGCGCATGATCGTCATCGAGATGAACCCCCGGGTGTCGCGGTCCAGCGCCCTGGCCTCCAAGGCCACCGGCTTCCCGATCGCCAAGATCGCCGCGAAGCTCGCCATCGGCTACACCCTGGACGAGATCCCCAACGACATCACCCGCGAGACCCCGGCCTCCTTCGAGCCCTCGCTGGACTACGTGGTGGTGAAGGTCCCGCGGTTCGCGTTCGAGAAGTTCGCCGGCGCCGACCGCACCCTCACCACCCACATGAAGTCGGTGGGCGAGGCCATGGCCATCGGCAGGTCCTTCCCCGAGGCGCTCCAGAAGGCCCTCAGGTCGCTGGAGAAGAAGGAGTCGTCCTTCTCCTGGGCCGGAGAGCCCGGCGGCCCCGAGGACAGGAGCAGGCTGCTCGACGCGTGCCGCACCCCGCACGACGGGCGGCTGCGCACGATGCAGCAGGCCATCCGGGCCGGCGCCACCCTGGAGGAGCTGTACGAGGCCACCGCCGTGGACCCGTGGTTCCTCGACCAGCTCTTCCTGATCGACGAGGAGGCCGCCGCCCTGCGCGAGGGCGAGTTGACGGCCGCCGCGCTGACCAGGGCCAAGCGGCACGGCTTCTCCGACGCCCAGATCGCCGAGATCCGCGGGCTGGCCGAGCCCGAGGTCAGGGCCCTGCGCGACGCGCTCGGCGTACGCCCGGTCTACAACACCGTGGACACCTGCGCCGCCGAGTTCGCCGCCAAGACCCCCTACCTGTACTCGACCTACGACGAGGAGACCGAGGTCCCGCACGGCGACCGGCCCAAGGTGATCATCCTCGGCAGCGGGCCGAACCGCATCGGGCAGGGCATCGAGTTCGACTACGCCTGCGTGCACGCCTCCTTCGAGCTGTCGGCCGCCGGGTACGAGACCGTGATGGTCAACTGCAACCCCGAGACCGTCTCGACCGACTACGACACCTCCGACCGGCTCTACTTCGAGCCGCTCACGCTGGAGGACGTCCTGGAGGTCGTGCGCGCCGAGCGCGAGACCGGTCCCATCGCGGGCGTCATCGTGCAGCTCGGGGGCCAGACGCCGCTGGGCCTCGCCCAGGCGCTCAAGGACGCAGGCGTGCCGGTCGTCGGCACCAGCCCCGAGTCCATCCACCTGGCGGAGGACCGCGGGGCGTTCGGCCGGGTGCTCGCCGAGGCCGCGCTGCCCGCGCCCCGGCACGGCACCGCCATGACCGTGGAGCAGGCGCGCGAGGTCGCCGCCGAGATCGGCTACCCGGTGCTGGTGCGCCCGTCCTACGTCCTCGGCGGCGCCGGCATGGCGATCGTCTACGACGAGGACACGCTGAGCGCCTACATGGGCCGCGCGGCGGGCGACCACCCCGTCCTCGTCGACAAGTTCCTCGACGAGGCCATCGAGATCGACGTGGACGCGCTGTTCGACGGCGAGGAGCTGTACCTCGGCGGCGTGATGGAGCACATCGAGGAGGCCGGCATCCACTCGGGCGACTCGGCGTGCGCGCTGCCGCCGATCACGCTCGGCGGGTTCGACATCAAGCGCATCCGCGCCGCCACCGAGGCCATCGCGCGCGGCGTCGGCGTGCGCGGCCTCCTGAACGTCCAGTACGCCCTGTCGGCCAACATCCTGTACGTCCTGGAGGCCAACCCGCGCGCGAGCCGCACGGTGCCGTTCGTGTCCAAGGCGACGGCGGTGCCGCTCGCCAAGGCCGCGGCCCGGGTGATGATGGGCGCGAGCATCGCCTCCCTGCGCGAGGAGGGCATGCTGCCGCGCGAGGGCGACGGCGGCACGCTGCCCCTGGACGCCCCCATCGCGGTCAAGGAGGCCGTGCTGCCGTTCAACAGGTTCCGGGGCGTGGACATCGTGCTCGGGCCCGAGATGCGCTCCACGGGCGAGGTGATGGGCATCGACGAGGTCTTCGGCACCGCCTACGCCAAGTCGCAGTCCGCGGCCTACGGCTCGCTGCCGACCAAGGGGCGCGCGTTCGTCTCGGTCGCCAACCGCGACAAGCGCGCGATGGTCTTCCCGGTGAAGGCCCTCGCCGACCTGGGCTTCGAGATCCTCGCCACGGAGGGGACCGCGGAGGTGCTGCGCCGCAACGGCGTCCATGCCAAGATCGTGCGCAAGCAGAGCGACGGCCCCGGCACGGACGGTGAGCCGACGATCGTCACGCGCATCCTGGACGGCGAGGTCGACCTTATCGTGAACACCCCCTTCGGCAGCCCCGGCCAGTCCGGGCCGCGCCTGGACGGCTACGAGATCCGCACCGCCGCCGTCCTGCGGGGCGTCCCGTGCGTCACCACCGTGCAGGGGCTCGCGGCGGCGGTCCAGGGCATCCAGGCCGTCGCGGCGGGGTCGGTGGGCGTACGGTCGCTCCAGGAGCACGCCAAGAGACTGAGGGGCTGACCCCGCGGCGGGAGGTGAAGGAGACGGCCGGAACTCCGGTGCAGGTGACGGGCACGGTGCTGACGACGCGCCGCGTCGACGCCTACCACGCCCTGACCGTGGTGGCGCCGGGCATCGCCGAGCGCTTCCGTCCCGGCCACTTCGTCTCCGTGGCCGTCGGCGGCCCGCACACCTCCATGCCCGCGCGCCGCGCCTTCTCGGTGCACGACGTCAAGCCCGACTACGGCGGCACGGTGGAGCTGGTCTTCGCCGTGCGCGGCCGGGGCACCGCGTGGCTGGCCGAGCGCAAGGCCAGGGACACCCTGGACCTGGTGGGCCCGCTCGGCCGGCCGTTCCCCGTGCCCCGCGACCCCTGCACGTGCGTGCTGGTCGGCGGCGAGTACGGCTCGGCGTCGCTGTTCGCGCTCGCCGACACCCTGCAGCAGCGCGGCTGCCGGGTGGACTTCGTGCTCGGCGCCGCCTCCGCCGACCGCGTCTTCGGCGCGCTGCGGGCCCGCCGCATGGGGGAGACCATCACCCTGACCACCGAGGACGGCTCGCTCGGCCTGCGCGGCCGCGTCACCGACGCCCTGCCCTCGGTGATCGCCGACGCGCGCGCCGACGTGGTGTACGCGTGCGGGCCGATGTCCATGCTGCGCGGCGTCACCGCCGTCGCGGTCGAGTTCGACATCCCCGTGCAGGTGTCGGTCGAGGAGGCGATGGCCTGCGGGTACGGGGTCTGCATGACCTGCGTGCTGCCCGTCATCGGCGACGACGGCGTCACGCGCATGGCGCGGTCGTGCGTGGATGGCCCGGTCTTCCGCGGGGAGCGGGTGCGGTTCGAGGACGTCGGGACGATCCCCTTCGACGCCCTCGGCGCGCCCGGGGGACGAGCGCAGGAGGGGGGTGCTCACTCCAGAAATGTCAGTTGACATGCGGACGTACCTCGCGCACGTCGAACTGGCCAACCCGATCACCACGGCCGCCGGGTGCGCCGCCTCCGGTGCCGAGCTCTCCCAGTTCTTCGACCTGGCACGCCTCGGCGCGGTCGTCACCCGCTCGATCACCATGGCTCCCCGCGCCGGGCGTCCCACCCCGCGCATGGCCGAGACGCCCTCGGGCCTGCTCAACGGCGTCGGCCTGCAGGGGCCGGGCGTGGAGGCGTTCCTGGAGCGCGAGCTGCCGCGACTGGTCGACCGGGGCGCCCGCGCCGTCGTGTCCATCGCCGGGGGCAGCGTCGCCGAGTACACCGCGCTGGCCCGCAGGCTGTCGGACGCGCCCGGCGTCGCCGCGGTCGAGATCAATCTCTCCTGCCCCAACGTGGAGGACATGGGCAGGGTGTTCGCCCGCGACCCCGCCGCCTCGGCGGAGGTCGTCTCCTCCGTCCGCGCGACCATGCGCTACGACGTGCCCGTGGTCGCCAAGCTCGCCCCCGACGTCGCCGACATCGTCGCGATCGCCCGGTCCTGCGTGGACGGCGGCGCCGACGCGCTCGCCATGATCAACACGCCGCTGGGCATGAGCATCGACGTCGACACCATGCGGCCCGCGCTGGCCGCCGGCACCGGCGGCCTCTCGGGCCCGGCCATCAGGCCCCTCGCCGTGCGCTGCCTGTGGCAGGTGCACGCCGCGCTGCCCGGCGTGCCGATCGTCGGCATGGGCGGCGTGGCGAGCGGCCGCGACGCGCTGGAGATGATCCTGGCGGGCGCCTGCGTGGTCGCCGTGGGCACCGCGCTGTTCCACGACCCCTACGCCTGCCTGCGCATCCTGCGCGAGCTGGAGGAGCTGCTCAAGGAGCGCGGCTTCGAGCGGCTCGCCGACGCGGTGGGGCTGGCCCACCGTCCGCCCGGGGCGGGACCCCGGCACCGAACCGATCTTGAGGAGACCTCTCTGTGACGTCCGCACCCATCGCCGTGGCCCTGGACGCGCCCGACCTGGAGACGGCGGCCCGCTGGGCCGCGGCCGTCACCCCGCACGTGAGCACCGTCAAGGTCGGCCTCGAACTCTACCTCCGTTACGGCCCCGACGTGATCGCCTCGGTGCGGGGCGCCACCGGTGTGCAGGTCTTCCTCGACCTGAAGCTGCACGACATCCCGAACACCGTCGCCGGGGCCGCGCGCGCCGTCGCACGGCTCAGGCCCGCCATCCTCACCGTGCACGCCGCGGGCGGCCGCGCGATGATCCGGGCGGCCGTCGAGAACGCCCCGAACACCCGCGTCGCCGCCGTCACGGCCCTGACGTCGCTCTCAGAGGCCGATCTGGAGCGTATCGGAGTCAGGGGACCCTCCGGTGACGCCGTGCGCCGTCTGGCCGTCGAGGCCGTCGGCGCGGGCGCCCAGGCCCTGGTCTGCTCGCCCCGCGAGGTCGCCGCGGTGCGGGCCGAGGTCGGGCCCGGTGTCATGCTCATCACGCCTGGGGTGCGGCCCGCCGGTGCCGAAACCCAGGACCAGGCAAGAGTAGCGACTCCCGAGCAGGCCATCGCCGACGGGGCCGATCTTCTCGTGATCGGGCGTCCCATCACCGCCTCCGCCGACCCCGGAGCGGCCGCCGCGCGCATCGCCACGGCCCTGCGGCGCGTGCTCCAGGCCTGACGCGCGGATCATTTCCGCGGCCCGCGCGGATGGCCGGGAACCGCCTTCCAGGACTAGCCCGGAGCCGATCCGCCGTCCGGGGATGACTAGCCCGAGAGCGGCCAGTACAGGCGCGTTTTGTCGACGGAATGCGATTCTCCGGACACGAAGAGTGATGAAAACAATTTTGTCGGGGGAGAAACTGGGCTTGACGTTGCTTGAAGGCCCAAGACCAGCTAGTTTCCCCTCCCGTCCGAGTACATCGACAGAAATTCGAGGTGACCCGGCGTGGCTCTTCCTCCCCTGACCCCCGAGCAGCGCGCCGCAGCCCTGGAGAAGGCTGCCAAAGCCCGCAAAGAGCGTGCCGAGGTCAAGAACCGGCTCAAGCACGGCGCGGTTTCTCTGGCTGAGGTGCTGAAGGATGGTCAGACCGACGACGTCATCGGCAAGATGAAGGTGTCGGCACTTTTGGAGTCGCTCCCCGGCGTGGGCAAGGTCCGCGCCAAGCAGCTGATGGAGAGGCTCGGTATCGCCGAGTCCCGCCGCGTGCGGGGTCTCGGCGCGAACCAGCGGGCCGCTCTGGAGCGCGAGTTCGGCGGCGCCGAGAGCTGATCTCGGCCGGCTGGAACAGAAATCACGGGGGTGTGGAGTGACCGGTACGTCCTGGCCCGAAGAGGGCGGCGTCCAGCGGGCGCCCGTTTTCGGGGGGTTCGGGACACGTGGCGGTGACTCCATGCCTTCGACCGGCAGTCCGGAGGCGGCGCACGTCTCCTCCGGACCGGCGGGAAAGCGCCTGACGGTCCTCTCCGGGCCGTCCGGCGTGGGAAAGTCCACGGTCGTCGCCGAGCTTCGGCGGTCCCACCCCGAGGTGTGGCTGTCGGTCTCGGTGACCACCAGGGCCCCCCGGCCCGGCGAGACGCACGGCGTCGAGTACTACTTCGTCGCCGGCGAGGAATTCGACCGCATGGTCGGCGCTGGTGAGCTCCTCGAATGGGCGGAGTTCGCCGGCAACAGGTACGGAACGCCCCGGGCGCCCGTGGAGCGCAAGCTCGCGGACGGCGTCCCCACGCTCCTGGAGATCGACCTCCAGGGCGCCCGGCAGGTCCGTGAGTCCATGCCCGAGGCGCTTCTGGTCTTCCTGGCCCCGCCGAGCTGGGAAGAACTGGAGAGCCGCCTTCGCGGGCGCGGCACCGAACCCGAGGACGTCATCACGCGCCGCCTGGCCGCCGGTCGCGTCGAGCTCGCCGCCGAGAAGGAGTTCGACGTGTCGCTGGTCAACACGGCCGTCGGTGACGTGTGCGCCCGGCTGATAGCCTTGATGACGTGACGATCGGCCCGTGCGCGCGTCCGGCGCGCCCGTGAGGCTTGGTATTCTGCAAGGCCGGGACCGATCCTCCGATCGATCCGACATCCCGACTGAGAGGCCGACGACGTGGCCGGCACCGCCCCGCTTGCCGAAGGCATCACCAACCCGCCGATCGACCAGCTGCTTGAGGTCGTCGACAGCAAGTACAGCCTGGTCATCATGGGCGCGAAGCGGGCGCGCCAGATCAACGCCTACTACTCCCAGCTCGGCGAGGGCCTTCTGGAGTACGTCGGGCCCCTCGTGGAGACCCACGCCCAGGAGAAGCCCCTCTCCATCGCGCTGCGTGAGATCTCCGAGGGCCTGCTGACCTCCGAGGCCATCGAGGGCTGACCGGTCCGACCCGCGCGCCCCGTGATGAACAGCAAGGCCTCCGCCGGGCCGAGCGTCGTCCTCGGCGTGGGCGCGGGCATCGCCGCCTACAAGGCGTGCGAGCTGCTGCGGCTGTTCACCGAGTCGGGTCACGACGTCCGCGTCGTCCCCACGCGGGACGCCCTGCGGTTCGTCGGCGAGCCCACCTGGGCCGCCCTGTCGGGCAATCCCGTGACCAGCGAGGTCTGGGAGTCCGTCCACGAGGTGCCGCACGTCCGCATCGGGCAGGCGGCCGACCTGGTGGTGGTCGCGCCGGCCACCGCCGACATCCTCGCCAAGGCCGCGCACGGCCTGGCCGGTGACCTGCTCACCAACACCCTGCTGACCGCCCGCTGCCCGGTCGTCTTCGCCCCGGCGATGCACACCGAGATGTGGGAGCACCCCGCCACCCGCGCCAACGTCGCCACCTTGCGCGAGCGCGGCTGCCTGGTCATCGACCCCGCCGTCGGGCGGCTGACCGGCGCCGACACCGGCAGGGGGCGCCTGCCCGACCCCGCCGCGATCTTCGAGGTGTGCCGCGGCGTCCTGTCCGGCCGCGGGGCCGACCTGGCGGGCCGCCACGTCGTCGTGTCCGCCGGAGGCACCCGCGAGGCCATCGACCCGGTGCGGTTCATCGGCAACCGTTCCTCGGGCCTGCAGGGGTACGCGCTGGCGCGCACGGCCGTCGCGCGGGGCGCCCGGGTCACGCTGGTGGCCGCCAACGTGGCGCTGCCCGACCCGGCGGGCGCCACGGTGGTGCGGGTGGAGTCCGCGCTCGGCCTGCGGGAGGCCGTCCTGGAGGCCGCGGGGGGCGCCGACGCGGTGGTGATGGCGGCGGCGGTGGCCGACTTCCGGCCCGCCGCGCGCAGCGACTCCAAGATCAAGAAGTCGTCGGCGGATCCCGAGCCCATTCATCTCACGAAAAATCCGGACATCCTCGCCGAGTTGTGCGACCTGCGCCGCGCCGGGCGCCGGCCCTGGCCCGAGGTCATCGCCGGGTTCGCCGCCGAGACCGACGACGTCCTCGCCAACGGTCAGGCCAAGCTCGCCCGCAAGGGCTGCGACCTCCTCGTCGTCAACCAGGTCGGCGAGAACCTCGCCTTCGGCACCCCCGACAACGCCGCCGTGATCCTCGTCGCGGGCGGCGACCCGGTCGAGGTGCCGCGCGGCCCCAAGGAGGGGCTGGCCGACGTCGTCTGGGACCTCGTGGCCGCCCGCCTCGCCTGAGCCCCCGCCCCATCGTGATGAGTCCTGCTCATGACGGCTTGATGGCGGGCGGTTCCGGGCGGATACTCCAGGAGGATGCCGGAGTGAGAGGGCCACGCGATGCCGGTGACCGCCGCGGTGCGACAACGCTGCCGATCCCTGTTGCCCCCGGGTGAGGAACTGCACTACGTCTTCCCCGCCACCCTCACCGGATCGGGCGGCGCGGCCCACTACCTCGTCGTGGTGACCGGCCTGTCGATCACCGTGCTCGCCACCAAGCTGTTCAGCCGGGACGAGCCCGCCGTCGTCTGGGCGCGCTACCCTCGCCGCACCCGCCTCGGTCCCGTACGGCACGGCCCGCGGCCCGCGATCCGGCTGGGCGACACCCTGTTCGAGGTCGAGGCCGAGTACGTCCCCGTCGTCGCGGCGGCCGACGCCGAGGCGTTCTCACCCGCGGACCTGCCGAAGGACCCCCTTCCCGACCTTTAGGCCCCCGCCACGCCGTGAGACGGTTGCGCGGCGCCGCACCTCGTCGGGCTAAACTCGGCGCAGCGCCTTGGCCGTCCAAGCCAAAGCCACGACGTCAGCAGCCGCTGCATGAGGAGCCTGTGAGTTGTCCCGCCGCCTGTTCACTTCCGAGTCGGTCACAGAGGGCCACCCGGACAAGATCGCCGATCAGATCAGTGACGCGATTCTCGACGCCATGCTCAAGGACCACCCGACCAGCCGGGTCGCGGTCGAGACGCTGATCACCACCGGCCAGGTCCACGTCGCCGGTGAGGTCACCACCGAGACTTACGTCGACATCCCCGGCGTCATCCGGGAGAAGATCCTGGAGATCGGGTACGACGCGTCGCACAAGGGCTTCGACGGTGCCTCGTGTGGTGTGTCGGTGTCGATCGGGGCGCAGTCGCCCGACATCGCCCAGGGCGTGGACGACGCCTATGAGGTCCGTGAGGGTGAGGGCTCCGATGATCTGGACCGTCAGGGGGCCGGCGACCAGGGGTTGATGTTCGGGTACGCCTGCCGGGAGACGCCGGAGCTGATGCCGTTGCCGATCACGCTGGCGCATCGGATGGCGCGCCGGTTGTCGGAGGTGCGCAAGAACGGCACGGTGCCGTATCTGCGTCCGGACGGCAAGACGCAGGTGACGATCGAGTACGACGGCGACCGGCCGGTGCGGCTGGACACGGTGGTCGTCTCCAGCCAGCACGCTCCCGAGATCGACCTGAAGGAGATGCTCCTCCCCGACATCAAGGAGCACGTGGTCGAGCCGGTGCTTGCCGAGCTGGACATCGACGTCGAGGGGTACCGGCTGCTGGTGAACCCGACGGGCCGGTTCGAGATCGGCGGCCCGATGGGTGACGCGGGGCTGACGGGCCGGAAGATCATCGTGGACACCTATGGCGGGATGGCCCGTCATGGTGGTGGGGCGTTCTCGGGCAAGGACCCGTCCAAGGTGGACCGTTCGGCGGCCTACGCGATGCGGTGGGTGGCCAAGAACGTGGTGGCGGCGGGTCTGGCGGATCGGGTGGAGGTGCAGGTGGCCTACGCGATCGGCAAGGCGCAGCCGGTGGGGGTGTTCGTGGAGACGTTCGGCACCGAGAAGGTGGAGGTGCCGCGGATCCAGGAGGCGATCTCGCGGGTGTTCGACCTGCGTCCGGCGGCGATCATCCGTGATCTGGACCTGCTGCGGCCGATCTACTCCCAGACCGCCGCCTACGGCCACTTCGGCCGCGAGGAGCCCAACTTCTCCTGGGAGCGCACCGACCGCGCCGAGGACCTCCGCCGGGCCCTCGGCCTCTGACCCACCCCTCACAGCGCCTCAAGCTCTGTGAGCGCCCGGCACCGGACCCCGGCTCGGGGACCGGGGGCCGGGCATGGTCCGCGCTCGTGAGGCATCGGACTCCGATCGCCGGAGTCCGATGCTTCCGTCGTCCCCGACGGCTACGGCGCGGGCGGCTTTTCCGGCTCTGACCTGGCGATAGTGTGTTCGATATGCGGCCTCATCAATCCTCGGGGGCGACCACGGGCTCCGGCCGCGACGGTACGCCGGCACCGTCGCCCGGCGACGCCCGTCCGGAGGACGCGGGGGCGCTGCTGCCGCTGGAGGCCGTGGGAGGCCGGCCCGGAGCCGGTGGCGGCGAGGGGGCCGGGCATCCGGCGGCCAAGGGCGCGCCCGTGCCCGCCGCGGAGCTGCCCGTGGCCCGCGTGCTCGTGGACACCTCGCTGGCGCACCTCGACCGCCCCTTCGACTATCTCGTCCCCGAGACGATGGCCGCCGACGCCGTGCCCGGCTGCCGGGTGAGGGTCCGCTTCGCCGGAAAGCTCACCGACGGCCTCGTGCTGGAGCGGGCCGCCTCCACCGAGCACGAGGGAAGGCTCACGCCCCTGGAGCGGGTGGTCTCCCCGGAGCCGGTGCTCACCCCCCAGATCGCCGCCCTGTGCCGCGCCGTGGCGGACCGCTACGCGGGCACCATGTCCGACGTCGTGCGCCTGGCCATCCCTCCACGACACGCCAAGGTCGAATCGGAGCCGCAGAACACGACCCCCGGACCTCCGGTCCCCGGGCCCACCACATCCCCATCCCCGCCGCCTGCGTCCACCCAGCCGTCTTCCCCGCCCGCGGCCATCCGGCTTCCTTCTCCGCCGCCCGCGACCATCCGGCCGGCTTCCCCGCCCGCGAGCACCCGCCCGTCCTCCGGGCTCGGGAGTGCCCGGCCCGTGGACACCGGCTCGTCGCCGTCACGGGATGCGGAGGGACGGCCGGAGTCTTCGGGGGAGGGGGCCACCAGAAGCGAGGGTGACCCGTTGCCGGGGGTCTGGGGGGAGTACGTCGCGGGGGCGGGGTTCGTGCAGGCGCTCGCCGAAGGGCGGGGGGTGCGGGCGGTGTGGACGGCGTTGCCGGGGGTCGGCGAGGACGGCCCGGCCTGGCCCGAGGGCATCGCGCTCGCCGTCCTCGCGACCGTGCGGGCCGGCAAGGGAGCGCTGGTCGTGGTCCCGGACGGCAAGGACGTCGCGCTGGTGGACGCGGCGCTGACCCGCGTGCTCGGCGAGGGCGCGCACGTCGCCCTGACCGCCGGCCTGGGCCCCGCCGAGCGCTACCGCCGCTGGCTGAAGGTGCTGCGCGGCCAGGTGCGCGTGGTCGCGGGCGCCCGCGCCGCCACGTTCGCGCCCGTCCACGACCTCGGCCTGGTGGTGATCTGGGACGACGGCGACGACCTGCACGCCGAGCGCCTGGCCCCCTACCCCCACACCCGCGAGGTGCTCGCCCTGCGCGCGCACCAGACCGGCGCCGCCATGCTGGTCGGCGGGCACGCCCGCACGGCCGAGGCGACGCGGCTGGTCGCCACCGGCTGGGCCCGCCCGATCGGCCCCGCCCGTGAGACCGTCAGGCGGCACGCCCCGCGGGTCCGCCCGGCGGGCGACGACGCCGAGCTGGCCAGGGACGCCGCCGCCCGGGCCGCGCGCCTGCCCACCCTGGCGTGGTCGGTGCTCAGGACCGGCCTGGAGTCCGGCCCTGTGCTCATCCAGGTGCCGCGCCGGGGGTACCTGCCCGCCCTGGCCTGCCAGGCGTGCCGCACGCCCGCGCGCTGCGTCCAGACCCCGCCGCTGGCCGGCCTCCCGCCCGAGGCGCCGCCGCCGCGCGGGACGCCCGACCCGTCCATCCCGCAGCCCGGCCGCCGGCGGGCCCCGGCCGCCGCCGCGCCCGCCCCGCGCCCGTCCCTCGAAGGCTCCGCCTGGGGCCTGGCCGGCGTCCCGGTGGCCCGCGAGCTGTTCGGGGACATGGCGGACCCGCAGGACGCGGCGGCGGCGGCCGTCATGCGGTTCATGCCGGTGCCGCTGTGCGGGGGCCCGCTGGCGCTGCGCGGCGGCCACTCCGCCCCCTACTGCCGCTGGTGCGGCCGCATCGCGGGCCTCTGGCGCTGCCAGATCTGCGGCAACAACCGGCTGCGCGCCCTGGTGGTGGGCGCGCGCCGCACCGCCGAGGAGCTCGGCCGCGCCTTCCCGTCCGTCCCGGTCAGGACCTCGGGCCGCGACTCGGTGCTCGCCACGGTCGGCTCCTCGCGGGCCCTGGTGGTGGCCACTCCGGGTGCGGAGCCGGTCCCCAAGGGCGGGTACGCCGCCGCCGTGCTGCTGGACGGCTGGACCATGCTGGGCCGTCCCGACCTGCGCGCCGCCGAGGAGACGCTGCGGCGGTGGATGAACGCGGCGGCGCTGCTGCGGCCGGGCGCCGAGCTGGTCGTGCTCGCCGACGCATCGCTGCCGGTCGTGCAGGCCCTGATCCGCTGGGACCCGGTGACGCACGCCGAGCGCGAGCTGGCCGAGCGGGCGGTCCTGGGCTTCCCGCCCGCCGTGCGCATGGCCACGCTGACCGGCCCGCCGGCGGCGGTCCGCGACATGGCGGCCGGCCTCGGCCTGCCGGAGGGCGCGCAGGTGCTCGGCCCCGTCCCGGTGGAGGCGCCGCGGGGCCGCCCGGCCGAGCCGGAGGAGCGCCTGATGGTCCGCGTGCCGCGCGGGGCCGAGGCGGCGCTGGCCAGGGCGCTGAAGGGGGCGGCCGGGGTGCGGGCCGCGCGCAAGGCCCCTGACCTGGTCCGGGTGTGTATGGACCCCATGGATCTGGTCTGACCGCAGCTCGCCGATTCGCGGGGCTGATAGCGAGCCGTTAGTTTCTCCCTGTGTCGATCGAATGGGTGAACGGGGCCATCGAGGAGATCCGGGCGTGGGGGCGCTCCAACGGGGTGGTGGTGGACGCCGATGAGATCCGGCTCCTGTGCGACTACGCCAGCGACTATCTGGACGTGAAGGAACTCGCCGACTTCACGCCCGTGACCTTCGAGCGGCTCCTGCTCGACATCTATCCGCGCAAGGTCATCGCGCCGCCCGAGAGCGCGGCCGAGACCGTCGCGGCGTCGCGGACTCTGGTCGACTTCCTGCTGGACAGCGGGGAGATCGGCACCAAGATGGCCGCCCGCATGCGCGCCAAGATCGACGAGATCGCGCCGGAGATGCCGGCCGCGCTCGCCGACACCACCAAGTTCGGCATGGCCAAGAGCATGTTCGGCGCGATGGGCGCCGACGCCCTGGAGGCCGGCACGCCGTACGTCGCCACCGACGATCTCGTCGCCGCGCCGCGCCGCCCGCGGTCCGACGACGGCGCCGGGGACTGTGACTGCCCGGCGTGCGCCCCTCTGCCCGCCGTGCGCCTGGCGCCGCCGCAGGAGGTCGCACAGGGCGCGCGGGAGGCCGGTCTGCTCCGCGAGGCCCACCTGCTGGTGGCCTGGATGCTGGAAGGCGGCCGGGTCCCGACCGTGAAGGGGACGCTGCGCGTGAGGGACGCCGCGCGTGCCGCTCGCGAGCTGGGCCTGACCGCCCCCGTCCTGGCCTGGGACGCGGCGCTTGCGGTCGGCCTGGCGGAGGTCTCGGGCCGCGCGCTCACCGCGCCCCGCGGCGCGGAGCCGCTGCCGGCCCGCGACGACGAGACCGTCCTGGACCTGTGGGCGGGCGTGGTGGCCTTCCTGACCGGCGGCTCGGAGGCGGACGTCACCGGCTTCGCGCCCGTCGACCGCGAGCTGTACGGCGTGCACGACATGCTGTACCGGGCGCAGGCGCCGCTGGAGGTCGCCGCACTGCGCGAGTACCTGGAGGAGACCTGGGCCGGGGACGGCCCGCAGGCGGGCGAGGAACTGGAGGCCGGCCTCGGGGCCGCGCTGGACGTCCTGGCCCGCTGCGGCACGGTCGAACGCGACGGCGAGGCCGTGCGGCTCACCCCGCACGGCCGGTGGGGGCTGCGCGAGGTGTTCAGCCGCATGGGCCTGGCCGCGCCGGTCGCCCCCGACCCGGCCGAGGGCGACGCCGCCGCCCTGGTCGCCCTGCTGGTGGAGGGCCACCCGGCCTGGCTCGCCGAGCAGGACATCGCCGCCTGGCTCGGCAGGCGCGAGCCGGGGGAGGCGGCGGGCGAGCTGCTGGCCGCCGTCCAAGGGGGCGAGGCCGCCGCGCGCGGGGTCGCGCTGACGATCGTCGACCGGCTGGGCCCCGAGGCCGCGCCCGCGGTGCGCGCCGTCCTGGACGACCCCTGCCTGCGCCCCCACGCGCTCGTCTGGCTGGCCTCGCACGGCCTGGAGGCCCCCGCGCCGACGCCGGAGGAGGCGCTGTGGGCGGGCGTGGACACCCTGGCCTTCGCGCTGGCCCGCGAGGCCGACGATCCCGACGAGATCGCGAGGAGCCTCGCGCAGTCGGCGCCGTCCGCGCAGGTCATCGAGGACATGTGGCACGTGGACCACCCGGACGTCGCCGAGGTGCTCGACCTGCTCGGACGTCACCTTCCCGACCGGGGCCTGGCCAAGGCGGCCCGCAAGGCCGCGTTCAAGGCCCGCTCCCGCGGCATCCACTGACCCCGCGCGGTGCCCGGCGCCGGGCTGTGCCAAAACCGCGCCAAGGCCGCGCCCGGGCCCGCCTTGGGCCGCGCCGGAGCCCGTGCCGCGGCGTACTTTGAGCGTTCTTCGCCGGACGAAGGGGCGCCGGTGTGGTGATCATGCCGAACGTCCGGAGACCCGTCATCGGGTGTGGCTGGTGTGGAGTAAGTTGCCTGAATGGCCAACAGCGGGAACGGCGGCGTCTTCGATCTCGGAGAGCTGCGCAACCTCATCGACGAGCTGGGCAGCGTGTCCGGCGAGGAGCGCGAGGCGCTGCTCTCCGAGATGGCGGGCGAGAGCGACCCGTGCGACTGCGAGGACTGCGAGAGCGAGGTGCTGAGCTTCCCCCCGGTCGAGCTGGCGCCGGAGGCCGAGCTGGCCGACGCGGTCCTCTCCGTGCCGCTGGTCCGCGACGCCCGGCGGCTGGCCGCCTGGACGGGCTCCCGCGAGGTCACCGAGGAAGGCCACCTCACGCCGGGCGACGCCCGCGCGGCCTCCGGCGAGCTGGGCCTCACGCTGGACCGGCTGCGCCTCGTGTGGGTCGTCGCCGTGAACGGCGGCCTGGTGCGCGTCACGCGCGCGGGCGCCGTGCCGGGCCCCGGCCTGCCTCCCGACCTGATGAACTTCTGGGACGGCGTCGTGATGGACGTGCTGGACCGCACCGAGGAGGGTCTGACCGGCTCGGCGGTGGCCGACGAGCACCTCACCGAGATGCTCGCCACCATCTACGCCACCAGCGACGGCATCACCTACGCCGGTCTGGTCGAGGGCATGCTTCAGGCCCATGAGATCGGCTGCGAGGCCCGCGCCCACGAGATGCGGCGGCTGCGCGAGGTGCTGCCCGGCGAACTGGACGCCGCCCTCGACCTGCTCGGCTACTGCGGGCTGTTCGAGCGCGCGGCCGACAGCGTGCGCCTCACCCCGCTCGGCGTGTGGGCCGTCCGGCAGGACCTGCTGCGCGAGGGCCATGACGCGCCGCTGCTGTCGGAGATCGCCGGGTTCGCCGAGCTGAGCGCCGCCGAGCTGGTCGACGCCATGCTGAGCGGCGAGGCCCCCTCCAGCGCCCCGGCGCTGTGGGCCGAGCGCCGCGTCCCCGAGGACGCCGCCCGTGAGCTGATCAAGGTCGCCGCCTCGGGCACGCCCGGCCAGCGCGGAGTGATCGGCACGGTCCTGGCCGAGATGGGCCCGGAGGCCGAGCCCGCCCTGCGCGAGGCCCTGGCCGAGCCCGCGATGTGGCGGCACGCCGCCGTGTGGCTCGCCGTCCGCGACCTGGACGCCCCCGTCCTGACCGAGGAGGACGGCACCTGGCTCGCCGTCGACACCCTGGCCACGCTCCTGCACATCCCCGACGTCCCCGAGGCCATGGGCGAGTTCGAGGCCCTGGAGCCCGGCGAGGAGCTGCTGCGCCTGGTCGACGACATCAGCCGCGGCGGCCACCCCGACGCCATCGCCGTCCTGGAGCTCCTCGGCGCCCACCACCCGGACGCCACGGTGGCCAAGGCGGCGCGCAAGGCCGCGATGAAGGCCCGCTCCCGCTGACCCCGGCGCCGCCCGGCGATCAGACCGGACGGCTCGCCGCGCGCCATAAACTTAGGTGACCTTTCCCGCCTGACCCTGCCTGACGTGATCGGAGTCGTCCGTGGCAATTCAGCCGATCCGCCTGTTCGGCGACCCGGTGCTGCGCACCCCCGCGGAGCCGGTCGTCGATTTCGACAAGGAGCTCCGCAAGCTCGTCAAGGACCTCACCGACACGATGAAGGACGCGCCGGGCGCCGGGCTCGCCGCGCCGCAGATCGGTGTGAGCCTGCGGGTCTTCACCTACTACGTCGACGAGCAGCTCGGCCACCTCATCAACCCCACCCTCGACCTGTCGGACGAGCAGGACGAGGAGGGCGAGGAAGGGTGCCTGTCCTTCCCCGGCCTCGCCTTCCCCACGCCGCGGGCGATCCGCGCCGTGGCCAAGGGGTTCGACATGCACGGCGAGCCGATCACCATCGAGGGCACCGACCTCATGGCCCGCTGCGTCCAGCACGAGACCGACCACCTCGACGGTGTTCTGTTCATCGACCGCATGGACGCCAAGCAGCGCAAGCTGGCGATGAAGGCCATCCGCGAGGCCGAGTGGAGCGGCCTGGCCGCGCCGGTCGTGAAGGTCTCGCCGCACGCCACTCAAGGGAAGGCCCTCTAGCCCGTGCGCCTCGTCTTCGCCGGAACCCCGGACACCGCGCTGCCCTCGTTGCGGGCGCTGCTGGACTCGCCCCGGCACGAGGTCGCGGCGGTGGTGACCCGCCCGGACGCCCAGTCGGGGCGCGGGCGCCGGGTCCAGCCGAGCCCCGTCGCCGAGCTGGCGGCCTCGGCGGGCGTCGAGGTGCTGCGCCCGGCCAAGGCCGGCGACCCGGACTTCCTGGCCCGGCTGAAGGCCATCGCGCCCGACTGCTGCCCGGTCGTGGCCTACGGCGCCCTGCTGCCGCAGGCGGCGCTGGACATCCCGCGCCTCGGGTGGATCAACCTGCACTTCTCGCTGCTGCCCGCCTGGCGGGGCGCGGCGCCCGTCCAGCACGCGGTGCTGCACGGGGACGAGATCACCGGCGCGGCGACCTTCCAGATCGTCAAGGAGCTCGACGCCGGTCCGGTGTACGGCGTGGTGACGGAGGAGGTCCGGCCCGCCGACACCAGCGGCGAGCTGCTGGCCCGGCTGGCGGAGTCCGGCGCGGGCCTGCTGCTGGCGACGCTGGACGGCGTGGAGGACGGCGAGCTGGTGGCACGTCCCCAGCCCGCCGACGGCGTGAGCCACGCCCCCAAGCTGGAGGTCGCGGACGCGCGGGTCGACTGGACGGCTCCGGCGCTGCGCGTGGACCGGCTGGTCCGTGCCTGCACCCCGGCGCCGGGCGCCTGGACGGAGTTCCGCGGCGAGCGCCTCAAGCTCGACCCCGTCACCCTCGTGGCCGAGGGCGCGGGGCCGGTGCCGGGCGCGGGGCCCCTCGGCCCGGGCGAGATCGCCGCGGCCAAGAACACCGTGCTGGTGGGCACCTCCACCCGCCCGGTGCTGCTGGGCGAGGTGCAACCCGAGGGCAAGCGGCGCATGACCGCGGGCGAGTGGGCGCGCGGCGTGCGCCTGACCCCGGCCGACCGGCTCGGCTGAGCGGCCACGGGGGAGCGTCGACGTCCGGATATGAGGCGACATGATGGGCTTGATGGCGGGGGAAGTGTGACAGGGGACGACGCCGCGCCGGGCCGCAGGGCCGCGCGGGGAGGACGCCGCGGGCAGGGCAGGCCGGCGGGCCGGACGCGGCCGGTCCGCGACGAGCCGCGCAACACCGCCTACGACCTGCTCAGGGCCGTCGACGAGCGCGACGCCTACGCCAACCTGCTCATGCCCACCCTGCTGCGCGAGCGCGGGCTCGGCGGCCGCGACGCCGCCCTGGCGACCGAGCTGGCCTACGGCACCCTGCGCGGCCTCGGCACCTACGACGAGATCATCGCCGTCTGCAGCGACCGTCCGCCCGAGCGCATCGACCCCCCGCTGCTCGACGCCATCCGCCTCGGCGTCCACCAGCTCCTCAAGACCCGCGTGCCCCCGCACGCCGCCGTGAGCGCCACCGTCGACCTCGCGCGCCTGCGCGTCGGCGTCGGCGCCTCCAAGTTCGCCAACGCCGTCCTGCGCAAGGTCGCCACCCGCGACTACGACCGCTGGCTCGCCATCGTCGCCCCCGACCCGGCACAGGACCCGATCGGCCACCTCGCCGTCACCCACAGCCACCCCCGGTGGATCACCTCGGCGCTGCGCGACGCCGTCGGCGGCGACCCGGAGGAGACCGCGGCGCTGCTGGCCGCCGACAACGAGCGCCCGGGCGTCACCTTGATCGCCTGGCCGGGCCGCAGCACGGTCGGCGAGCTCGTCGAGGCCGGCGCCGTGCCCGCCCGCTACTCGCCGTACGCCGCCTACCTGCCCGAGGGCGACCCCGGCGCGGTCCCCGCGGTCGCCGAGGGCCGTGCGGCCGTCCAGGACGAGGCGAGCCAGCTCGTCGCCCTGGCGCTGACCCGCGTGCCCCTGGAGGGCGGCGACCGGCTGTGGCTGGACATGTGCGCGGGCCCCGGCGGCAAGGCCGGCCTGCTCGACGCGCTCGCCGTCCAGGAGGACCGCCACCTGCTGGCCTCCGACCAGCGCTTCCACCGCGCCCGGCTGGTCTGGCGCGCCACGCGCGCGGCCGGGGTCATCACCGCGGACGGCGCCACGCCCGCCTGGCGCGCCGACGCGTTCGACCGCGTGCTCGTGGACGCGCCGTGCACGGGGCTCGGCGCGCTGCGCCGCCGTCCCGAGGCCCGCTGGCGCCGTGACGCGGCCAGCGTGCCCGAGCTGGGCGACCTGCAGCGGCGGCTGCTCGGCTCGGCGCTGTCGTCCGCCCGCCCCGGCGGCGTGGTGGCGTACGTGACCTGCTCGCCGCACCTCGCCGAGACCCGCGCCGTCGTCGAGGACGTCGTGCGGCGCCGCGGCGGCGCCGAGGTGCTCGACGCCCGCGCCTACCTGGACGAGGTCGACGGTCTGGGGGAGGGGCCGTACGCCCAGTTCTGGCCGCACCGCCACGGCACCGACGCCATGTTCCTCGCCCTGTTGCGCCGCACGCCCTGAGCGTTCTCTCGCACGACACGGAAGGCTTGTCATGTCATATCCGGAGCCGCTCTACCACGCCGAGACCGGTGAGGTCAGCGGGACCCTCCGGCCGGGGGGATCGGAGCCCGAGCTGCGGATCGGCGGCCCCGACGGCACCCACGTCCGCTACCTCGCCACCGGCGCGACCACCTGCGGGCTGTTCGGGCTGTACCGCTGGGACATGGGGCCGGGCCCGAGCGGCCCCGGCGCGCACTTCCACCGCACCATGGCCGAGTCGTTCTACGTCCTGTCCGGCACGATCCGCCTGTACGACGGCGCCACCTGGGTCGAGGGGACCGCGGGCGACTTCCTGCACATCCCCCCGGGCGGCGTGCACGCCTTCCGCAACGAATCCGGCGAGCCCGCCTCGATGCTGCTGCACTTCGCCCCCGGCGCGCCCCGCGAGGCGTACTTCGAGGAACTGGCCGAGATCGCGGCGACCGGCCGCACCCTCACGCCCGAGGAGTGGACGGAGCTGTACCTGCGCCACGACCAGTACATGGTCTGAAACAGGCACTCACCCACGCCCGCCCGGGTTCCTCGCCGGTCATACGGCGCGGTGCGTGAGGGAGTCGTGCGCGGCGGACAGGAGCCCGGCAAACGGCGGTTGGCCATCCGGGCGGGCGCTTCGTCGACATGGTGCAACACAAAGCCCACCGGGACGGATGACCTTCACCCCTGCCGCGTCCCGACAGGTCATCACAACAGGTAATCGATCGTAAACTCTCCGTGCTGTCCCGAGACGGGGGTGGAACCCCCGTCCGGCCTTATTCGGAGGTCCCTCATGACGATCGGTTCAGCCGTACGGCGCGGGCACGTCCGCGCCCTCTGCGGAAGGCTCACGCTCGTGATCGCGGGCGGGCTCGCCGCCGTCCTCGCCACGGCGTCCGCCGTCCCCGCCGCTGTGGCGCCGCCCCGCATCGGCGTGCTCAAGAGCGACGGCAGGGCGCTGGTCAAGGAAGGCGGCCTGTCGACCACCTGGGTCACCGAGAACACCGACATCAAGCAGATCGCGCTGGCGGGCGACCGCATCGGCGTCCTCAAGGCCGACGGCACCGCGCTGGTCAAGGAGGGCGGCCTGTCCGCCACCTGGGTCACCGAGCACACCGAGATCAAGCAGATCGCCCTCTCCGGCAACCGCATCGGCGTCCTGACGGGCGACGGCCGGGCCCTGGTGAAGGAGGGCGGCCTGTCGGCCACCTGGGTGACCGAGAACACCGACGTCAAGCAGATCGCGCTGTCCGGTAACCGCATCGGCGTCCTGAAGAGCGACGGCACGGCCCTGGTGAAGGAGGGCGGCCTGTCCGCCACGTGGGTCACCGAGAACACCCGGGTCCGCCAGATCGCGCTGTTCGGTAACCGCATCGGCGTCCTCAAGGGCGACGGCACGGCCCTGGTGAAGGAGGGCGGCCTGTCCGCCACCTGGGTCACCGAGAACACCGACGTCCTCGAACTGGCCCTGTCCGGCAACCGCATCGGCGTCCTGAAGAGCGACGGCGTGGCGCTGGTCAAGGAGGGCGGCCTCTCGGCCACCTGGGTCACCGAGAACGACAACGTGCTCCAGATCGCCCTCGCCGGCAACCGCATCGGCGTCCTCAAGGGCGACGGGACGGCGCTGGTCAAGGAGGGCGGCCTGTCCGCCACCTGGGTCACCGAGAACGACAACGTCATCCAACTCGCCCTCTCCAGCGGCACCGACTGACTTTCCACCGGCACCGGCCGCCCCCGAACCCGGCCCGCCCCACCCACCGCCCGGGGCGGGCCGCCCGGCCCACCGGCCACTCGCCCGCGCGGCGGGCCGACCGCTCGCCGGCCCGCGCCCAGGTGGGACGTCTGTTCTGGGAGCGGGCGGGCGGGTTCTAGACTTCGGCATCATGGCCGTACAGATCTCACCAAGCATTCTCAGCGCCGACTTCGCCAGGCTCGCCGACGCCGCCGCCCAGGTGGGCGCCGCCGCCGACTGGCTGCACGTCGACGTGATGGACAACCATTTCGTGCCCAACCTGACCATCGGCCTGCCGGTGGTCGAGTCCCTGCTGAAGGCGACCGACCTTCCGCTCGACTGCCACCTGATGATCGAGAACCCGGACCGGTGGGCGCCGGCCTACGCCGAGGCGGGGGCGGGCAGCGTGACGATCCACGCGGAGGCGGCCAAGGCCCCGGTGCGCACGCTCCGCGAGATCCGCAAGTTGGGGGCCCGCGCGGGCTTCGCGCTCAACCCGGGCACGGCCGTCCAGCCCTACGAGGACCTGCTCGGCGAGATCGACATGCTCCTGGTGATGACCGTGGAGCCCGGCTTCGGCGGCCAGCCGTTCCTCGACATCGTGCTCCCCAAGGTCCGCAAGGCGCGCGAGCTCATCGACAAGCACGGCGGCGAGGTCTGGCTCCAGGTCGACGGCGGCGTCTCCGCCACGACCATCGAACGCTGCGCCGAAGCCGGCGCCGACGTCTTCGTGGCCGGCAACGCCGTCTACGGCGCCGCCGACCCCGCCGCCGCCGTCCGCACCCTCCGCGCCCAGGCCGAACACGCCTCCTCCACGCCCTGATCGGGGCCGACGGCCACGGTGTGGTGAGGACGTCCGGGCGGGTGGCCCGGCGAGGACGATCGGTCAGGCGAGGCCGCCGGTGGCGTGGATGTTCTGGGACGTGATCCAGCGGGCGTCGGGGCCGGCGAGGAAGGCCACGACGTCGGCCACGTCCGCGGGCCGCCCGAGACGGCCGAGGGCGGTGACCTCGGCCACCGTCTCCAGTGCCTCCGCGGAGTTGGTGCCGCGCAGCAGGTCGGTGTCGGTGGCGCCGGGGGAGACGGTGTTGACGGTGATCCCGCGCGCGCCGAGCTCCATCGCCGCGACCGCGGTGAGCTGCTCGATCGCCCCCTTGCTGGCCGCGTACGGGGCGATGCCGCGCGCCGGGCGCGTGGTGTTGAGCGTGGAGATGTTGATGACGCGCCCGCCGTCGGGCATGTGCCGGGCGGCGTGGCGGAGGGTGAGGAAGACCGCGCGGGCGTTGACCGTCATGGTCCGGTCGTACAGGTCCTCGTCCAGTTCGGCCAGCGGCGTCGGGGTGAAGCTCAGCGCGGCGTTGTTGACCAGGATGTCCACGGCCCCCAGTCGCTTCTCGGCGCTCTCCATCAGCCGCTCGGCGGCCCCCGCCTCGGCCAGATCGGCCCGCACGGCGTGCGCCCGTCCCCCCGCCCCCGCCACGGCCTTCTCCACCTCCGCCGCGGCCCCGGCGTTGCTCGCGTAACTGAACACCACCTCGGCCCCGTCACGTGCCAGCCGCTCGACGATGGCCCTGCCGATACCCCGGGAACCCCCCGTGACCACGGCCCTCTTTCCCCCAAGCACTGCCATGACGCTCCCCTCGCCGATCGTGACGGACGTCCTGGCTCGAACCTACGGCCTCACGATCACCTGCGCACGCCCGGATGATTCGGCATGACCGACAGGCGTTACGGAAACCATGATCGGCAGGTCGGGTAAGGTCCCCGATATGGCCTGGAGATGGCGTGAACGCCCTGTGACGCTGATCGATCTCGCCAGGGAATGGAAGCCGGACCCCACCTACGATTCCTCGTGCGGAGTTCGGGACATCCTCTGGGAGGAGATCCCGGAGGCCCAGGCGGCGATCCTGGCGTCGGAAGGCCGCGCCCCCGGGGAGCCGCGTCTGGATGTGCCGGAAGACACCCCTTACATGTACTTTCTCGCCCTCTGGGATGCCTTGTTCCTTCCCGCGGTGGAAACCGGCGACCTGCCGATCCTCCACAAGATCATGAAGGCTTTCGAACGGACGCTCGCGATGGGCTCCGAGGTCGTCGAGGAGAGCTTCGACATGGTGTTCCTCAAGGACCTCAGAAGCCACTACGACACGCTCGGCGCCCACTACGGGCCCCTGCTGCGCCAGAAGGTACTGGCGTCGATGGAGTGACCCACCGCCTCCGTCAGCCGAGGACGCCGTCACACCGCAGGTGGTGGGCCGCCTGGGAGCAACCCGGGGCTCAGGGAGGTCGACTCCGCTGCTCTGAGTTCGCCGCCTGAGCCGGGAGGGCGGACGGGTGCCGGTCAGGCGAGGGCGGGGTCGAGGACGACGTCCTCGCCGTGGGTGGTGGGGGCCTCGGGGAAGTGGCAGGCGGTCAGGTGGCCCTCGTGGTTGCCGTCCAGGCGGACGAGCGGGGGTTCCTCGGTGGCGCACTTGTCCTGGGCCTTCCAGCAGCGGGTGCGGAAGCGGCAGCCGGACGGCGGGTCGATGGGGGAGGGGACGTCGCCGGCGAGGCGGATGCGCTCGGTGACGGTGCCCTCGCCGGGGTCGACCTCGGGGACGGCCGACAGCAGGGCGTGGGTGTAGGGGTGGCGGGGGCGCTCGTAGATGGAGCGGCGGTCGCCGACCTCGACGATCTTGCCGAGGTACATGACCGCGACGCGCTGCGAGAAGTGCCGCACCACGGCCAGGTCGTGGGCGATGAACAGGAACGCGATGCCGAGGTCCTGCTGCAGGCGCTGCAGCAGGTTGATCACCTGGGCCTGGATCGAGACGTCCAGGGCCGAGACCGGCTCGTCGGCGACGATCAGCCGCGGTTCCAGCGCGAGGGCGCGGGCGATGCCGATGCGCTGGCGCTGGCCGCCGGAGAACTCGTGCGGGAACCGGTTGTAGTGCTCGGGGTTGAGCCCGACGATCTCCAGCAGCTCCCGCACGCGCTTCTGCCGCCCGCCGGGCGGGTCGATGCCGTTGACCTCCATGGGGCCGCTGATGATGGCGCCGACCGTGTGCCGGGGGTTGAGCGACGAGTACGGGTCCTGGAAGATCATCTGGATCTCGGACCTGATCGGCTTCAGCTCGCGCCGGCTCGCGTGGGAGATGTCCTTGCCCTGGTACACGATGCGGCCCGCGGTCGGCTCCAGCAGCCGTGCCACCAGGCGGCCCGTCGTCGACTTGCCGCAGCCGGACTCGCCCACCAGGCCCAGGGTCTCGCCCGCGCCGACCGCCAGGTCGATGCCGTCCACGGCGTGCACGCGCCCGACCTGGCGCTTGAAGACCAGCCCGCCGAGGACGGGGAAGTGCTTGGTCAGGCCGGACAGCTCCAGCAGGGTCTCGGTCACAGGCGTTCCTTGATCGTGCCGTCGAAGATTTCCCGCTTCTGGGCGAGGGTGAGGTAGCAGGCGTCGCGGTGCCCCTCGGCGGGGGAGAGCTCGGGGCGCTCGGTGGCGCACACGTCCGAGCCGACCCGCGCCATGTGGTCGCACCGGGGGTGGAAGGGGCAGCCGGACGGGGGGGACAGCAGGCTGGGCGGGGTGCCGCGCACCGGCAGCAGGGGGATGTCGACGTTGGAGGCCAGCTTGGGCATCGAGCCGAGCAGCCCCCAGGTGTAGGGGTGGCGGGGTTCGCGCAGCACCTCGCGCACCGTCCCCTGTTCGATGGCGCGGCCCGCGTACATGACCAGCACGTCGTGCGCGGTCCTGGCCACCACGCCGAGGTCGTGGGTGATGAGGATGATCGAGGTGCCGAACTGCTGCTGGAGGTCCTTGAGGAGGTCCAGGATCTGCGCCTGCACGGTGACGTCCAGCGCCGTGGTCGGCTCGTCGGCGATGAGCAGGTCGGGGTCGCAGACCAGCGCCATCGCGATCATGACCCGCTGGCGCATGCCGCCGGAGAACTGGTGCGGGTAGTCGTCCACCCGCGTCCTGGCGTGCGGGATGCCGACGCGCTCCAGCATCTCGACCGCGCGGTCGCGCGCCTCGCGCTTCCCCACGCCCTTGTGCTTGCGGTAGACCTCGGAGATCTGGCGGCCGACCGTGTGGTACGGCGACAGCGAGGTCAGCGGGTCCTGGAAGATCATGGCGACGCGGTTGCCGCGCAGCCGCTCCAGGGTGTGACGGCTCGCCTGGAGCAGGTCCTCGCCCTCCAGCAGGATCTGCCCGCCGAGCGAGGTGTACGCCGGGTCGTGCAGCCCGAGGATGGCCAGGTTGGACACCGACTTGCCCGACCCGGACTCGCCGACGATGCCGAGCGTGGTGCCCTTGGCCAGGTCGAACGACAGGTGGTCCACGGCGTGGACGACGCCGTCCTCGGTGGAGAACTCGACCGTCAGGTCGCGCACCGACAGGAACGGCGCACGGCCGCCGGCGGCCGCGGGCTCGCGCTCCCAGGTCACGGTGGTCACGGGCCGCTCCTTCGCGTTCTCGGGGCGCGCGCCGGTCATCCGAGCCGCACGCGGGGGTCGATGACGGCGTACAGGACGTCCACCACGATGTTCAGGATGACGATCGCGAAGGCGCCGACGAGGGTGACGCCGAGCAGCATGGGCAGGTCGGTGTTCTGCACGGCGCGCACGGCCAGCTCGCCGATGCCGTGCAGGGTGAACGTCTGCTCGGTGATGATCGCGCCGCCGAGGAGGGTGGCGAGGTCCACGCCGAAGATGGTCACGATGGGGATCATCGCGCCGCGCCAGGCGAACCTGAGGAACACCGCCCGGCCGGACATGCCCTTGGCCCGCGCCGTGCGGACGTAGTCCTCGGCGAGCTGCTCGACCATGGTCGAGCGGGTCATGCGCGTGTAGTTGGCGGTGAAGATGATCGACAGCACCACCCACGGGATCAGCAGGTGGACGAACCACCCCAGCGGGTCCTCGGTGAAGGGGATGTAGGACGGGCGGGGCAGCAGCCCCAGGCTGTCGACGATGAAGAACACCAGCAGCGGCCCGACGAAGTAGATCTGCAGGGACGCGCCGATCACCGAGGACGTGCTGGCGATCTTGTCGAGCGGCTTGCCCTGCTGCCAGGCGGCGATCATGCCGGTGACGACGCCGAAGGACAGGATCACGACCGCCGCGCCGAGTGTCACCGACAGCGTCACCGGGAAACGGTCGAGGATCGCGCCGAAGACGGGCTCCTGGGTGGCGAACGAGTAGCCGAGGCAGGGGGCGGCGCACACGCCGAACTGCACCAGGTCGCGGCCGGTGAAGATGCCGGCCAGCCAGTGCCAGTACTGGACGAACAGCGGCTGGTCCATGCCGAGGTTGTGCCGGATCAGTGCCAGGTTCTCCGGCGAGCAGATCTTCCCGCAGAACGCCCGCGCGGGATCACGGGGGACGGCGTAGAAGAGGAAGAACGTGACCACACTGATGATCAGCAGGATCACGACGGCGCCGATGAGGCGGCGTACGAAGAACCGGAACATGGCCTCGGGCTTCTTCTGCGGGACGTGCGGGGGACGGGCGCCGCCGCCCGGCCGTTGCCGGGCGGCGGCTCAGGACTACTTGACGTAGACGTTCAGCGGGGACTGCTCGCCCTGGACGAGGCTGAACTCCACCCCGCCGAGGCCCGAGCCGTACAGGCCGAAGTAGGTCTGGTAGTACTCGGGGACGATGGGCGCCTGCTCCATGATCTTCTTGTCGAGCGCGGCCCACGCCTTGCCGGCCTCGGCCGCGTCGGTGATCTTGTTGGCGGCGTCGATCGCGGCGTCCACCTCAGGGTTGCTGAAGTGGCTGTAGTTGGTGGAGTTGTCGGCGATCAGACGGCTGTCGAACAGCGGCTGGATCGCGGTCTGGCCGGTCGGCCAGTCGGCGGCCCACCCGGTCCAGTAGATGTCGTACTTGTTGTCCACCGGGCCGATCGCGTCGTAGTAGGTCGCCGGGTTCAGCGGCTTGGCCACGACCTTGAAGCCGGCCTTGCCGAGCGCGTCCTTGATCGCGACGGTGATCTTCTCCTGCGTCGGCGTCTGGTTGTAGGCGTAGACGACCGTCGGGTTGGGCTTGCCGGCCTCCTGCAGCAGCTTCTTGGCGCCCTCGGGGTCGCCGTTCGGCTTGGCCAGCGTGCCGTACAGGTCGAAGGCCTCGTAGCCGAGCACGGTCGGGCTCATCACCGTGGTGGCGATCTTGCCGCTGTTGATCTCGCCGCCCGCGATGAGCTGGAGCTGCTTGGACGGCCACGCCTTGATGATGGCCTGGCGGACCTTCACGTCGGTCAGCCGCTTGCTGTTGAGGTTGTAGAACGTGGTGAACGGCGTCAGGCCCTGGATCGACCGCTTCATCGCCTCGGGGTTGCCGAGCACCTCCTGCACCCGCTCGGGCGCGACCGCGTTGTGGAAGGTCATCGCGGTCTTGTCCGGCCCGCTGTCGGCCAGGAAGCGCTCGGTGGACTGCTGCGACTGCAGGCCGAACTCCATGTGCCACTTGTCGGGGAAGGCGTTGCGGATCGGGTCGGTGTTAGGGTCCCAGTGCGGGTTGCGCTCCAGGTCCATCGACTTGTCGGTGATGTGGCTGACGATCTGGTACGGGCCCGAGGAGAACGGCTTCTTGTCGTACTTCTCCTTGGTGTCCTGCGCCTTCGGCACCGCGCCGTAGCCGGTCATGGCCACCGTGAAGTTCAGGTCCGGGTGCGCCTCCTTCAGCTTGAAGACGACCGTCTTGTCATCGGGCGTCTCGATCGCGTCCAGGGACTTGCCGTTGTAGGGGCCCTCATACGCCTTGCGGTAGTCGGCCCCGGCCAGCCACTGCTGCAGGTAGGTCGGCCCCTCGGTGATGAACGGGGCGAAGAGGCGCTCGACGCTGTACTTGATGTCGGCCGAGGTGATCGCCGTGCCGTCCTGCCACTTCAGGCCGTCCTTGAGCGTGAACTTCCACGTCTTGCCGCCGTCGGTGGTGGTGCCGGTGTCGGTGGCCAGGTCGCCCACCAGCTTGAGCGAGCCGTCCGCGGCCTGGCGGTAGCCGGTGAGCTGCCGGGTGAACAGCAGCGACGCCGTGGCGTTGTAGTTGAGGTAGACCCGGCCCGGGTCGAGGTGGGAGAAGTCGTCGCGGTCGATCATGTTGACCGTGCCGCCGCGCTTGGCGCCGTCGACGGGGTTCGCGGGGCCGTTGGAGTCGGCCGCGGTGCCCACGGTGATGGCGCTGACGGCCTTGTTCTCCAGGGACTTGGTGGGCGTGGCCGCGCCGCCACCGGTCGCGGCGGGGCCGCCGCCTCCGCCCTTGGCGCAACCGGCAAGCGTGAGGGCCCCGGCCGTGAGGATCGCCGCCGCCGCGGTGAGCCTCCTGCGTGAGACTGTCATATCGCCCTTCCTGATCATGTACATGCTGGTCCTGGTCCGCAGGTCAGCGGGGGGTGGAGCGGCTCATCGCCGGGTCTTGGGGTCGAAGGCGTCCCGTAGGGAGTCGCCGAGGAGGTTGAACGCGACGACGAAGATCACCATGGAGACGCCGGGGAAAACCAGGTAGGTGATGTCCTGGTGGTAGACGTTGGAGCCGACCAGGAACATGCGCCCCCAGTCCGGGGTGGGCTCGGTCATGCCGACGCCGAGGAAGCCGAGGCCGGCCTCCGCGCCGACGTACAGCGGCAGCGCGAGCGTGGACTGGATGATGATCGGCGTCCAGAGGTTGGGGAGCAGCTCCTTGAAGATGATCCGCGCCGGGGAGGCGCCGGTGACCCGCGCGGCCTCGATGAACTCGCGCTCGCGCAGCGAGAGCACCTGCGAGCGCAGCAGCCGTGAGATCGTCGCCCAGCCCAGCACGGTGAGCACCACGCAGATGGAGACGTAGCGCAGCCAGACCGGGGTCTCCTCCTCGGGGGACACGAACGCGGCCTCGACGACCGGCAGGAACACGATGAGGAAGAGCTGCGACGGGAAGGCCAGCAGGGTGTCGATGATCCGGCCGATCACGTAGTCGGTCTTGCCTCCGGCGTATCCCGACCAGATGCCCATGACGACGCCGATCAGCGTCGTGATGATCGTGACGATGATCGCGATGGACAGCGAGGTGCGAATTCCGTACACGAGCTGCATGAACACGTCACGGCCGAGCCCTGGTTCGAGGCCGAACCAGAAATCCCCGCTCATGCCCCCATTGGGCGCGATCGGGTAGCCGTACTCGTTGAGCAGGCCGTCGGCGTTCTGGCCGTAGGGCGTATAGGCGTCCTTGCCGTACAGCCAGGAGATGACCGGCGCGAGCAGCGCGACGAGGAAGTAGAACGCCACGACGAAGGCGGCCGTGACCCCGGTGCGGTCCCGGCGGAAGCGGCGCCACATGAGCTGGGCCGGCGAACGGCCCACCAGGGACGAGCGGACCTCGTCCGCGGCCGCCGGGCCTTCGCCGGGGCCGGGAGCCGTCTCGGACCTGGCCTGTGAGGGGAGTGTCATTGTCCGGGTGCCACCAGAGATCGATCGCGGTAAATCGTGACTTGAGGGAACCTTGGCAATTTATTACCTGTCGGTCAATGTCCGGGACGGATCCTTTACACGATTTCGTCGTTCGTTGTGCAATGTCAATCAGGTTGTGTCCACAGCCCTATTGACCTGCGGTGATTGGGTAGGACAGACTGCGCATTACACGCAATTTCAAGTGTCACGATTTTGTGACACAAGCAAGACCTGGACATGACGATATCGTCGGATTATCTGTGATGTCCCGCCTAATACCTGCACGCGGCGCTGATCGTCCGCGTCCGTCCCGGCCCGTCACCCCGGCTCGCGAGCGTCCGGGTGAGATAGGGGTGCCGAGGGTTACGTCCTCTTTGCGTGGCATGGCACACTGAGAGCAGAGCAGCGTGCTCCGGGGTCGGTGAAATTCCGAACCGGCGGTGACAGTCCGCGACCCGGCCGAGTCCATCGGCCGGTGGACCCGGTGGAACTCCGGGACCGACGGTGAAAGTCCGGATGGGAGGCAGCGCGCGCGTCCGGCGACCCCTGTCGCCGGGCATCTGTGTGGTGCGCGTGCGCCGCACTCTTCCCCGGGGCCCGCCGTGGCAGCAAGCCGCAGGCGAGGAGGGGCCGGGTGCGACGACAGACGTCACCGCGTTCATCACGTTCACCGCGTTCAGCGCGTCCATCACGTTCAGCGCGTCCCGCGCGTTCGTCGTGTGCGCGACGCCGGCCTTGTCCTCCCCGCCACGCCCCTGCCGCCACGGGCGCGCAGGAAGACGTGGGGGCCGCTTCGGGTTGCTTCCTGTCGCAGGACCTGATCGTCCCGGGCCCCCGGCCGCTCCGGCCGGCAAAGGAGCGTTGATGTTCACTGGAATCGTCGAGGAGCTCGGCGAGCTCGCCGCCATCGAGACCCTGCCCCGCGCGGCCCGGCTCGCCATCCGGGGGAAGATCGTCGCCGACGGCGCCCGGCACGGCGAGTCGATCGCCGTCAACGGCGTCTGCCTGACCGTCGTGGACGCCACCGCCGACACCTTCACCGCCGACGTGATGCAGGAGACCCTGGACCGCAGCTCGCTCGGCTCCCTCACCCCCGGCGCGCGCGTCAACCTGGAGCGCGCCGTCCGCGCCGACCAGCGGCTCGGCGGCCACATCGTCCAGGGCCACGTCGACGGCACCGGCACGGTGCTGGCGCGCGAGCCCGGCGAGCACTGGGAGGTCGTGCGGATCTCCCTGCCCGCCGAGCTGTCCCGCTACGTCGTCGAGAAGGGCTCGATCGCCGTCGACGGCATCAGCCTCACCGTCGTGTCCGTGGACGACGACGGGCCGGACGGCGGCCCCGAGTTCTCCGTCAGCCTCATCCCCACCACGCTCCAGCTCACCACCCTCGGCCACAAGGCCCCGGGCGACCCGGTGAACCTGGAGGTCGACGTCATCGCCAAGTACGTCGAACGGCTCGTCACCGCGAGAGGCCCGGCGTCATGAGCTGGACCACGGCGGGCTTCGACGTCTTCGGGCAGCACGTCCTCTGGATCGACCTCGCCGGCAACATCGGCGCGCTGTCCACCGTGTGGCTGGCCATGCGGCGCACCGTGTGGACCTGGCCGGTCCAGCTCGCGGGCTCGGTCCTGCTGCTGGTGGCGTCCCTGCAGGCCCATATCACCGGCAACGCCCTCAAGCAGGTCATGTTCGGCGCGCTCGCGGTCTACGGATGGGTCAGGTGGACGCGCGGCATCCGGGAGGGACGCGACCTGCCCGTGCGCCCGGGCACCGATCGGGAGCGGATCGCGCTGATCGCCGTCATGGCGGCGGGCACCGTCCTCGTCGCCCTGTTCTTCGCTGCCACCGGGTGGTCCTGGGCGCCGCTGCCCGACGCCTACATCTTCGTCGGCAGCGCCGTCGCCACCTACGCGCAGGGCAGGGCGCTCATCGACTTCTGGTGGATCTGGGTGGCCGTGGACCTGGTCGGCGTCCCCCTGGCCTTCACCTCCGGGCTGTACGTGTCCGGAGTGGTGTACGGAATCTTCTTCGTCCTGGTCGTGCTCGGCTTCCGCGAGTGGTCGCGGCAGTACAGGACGCGCTCCCCGGAGGTGGCACCAGCATGAGCGACATCACGTTCGACACGATCGATCGCGCGATCGCCGACATCCGCGCCGGCAAACCGGTCGTCGTGGTCGACGACGAGGACCGCGAGAACGAGGGCGACATCATCTTCGCCGCCTCCAAGGCCACCCCCGAACTTCTCGCCTTCACGATCCGCTACACCAGCGGCGTGATCTGCGTCCCCATGACCGGCGACCACCTGGACCGCCTCGGCCTGCCCCTGATGGTCCAGCAGAACCGCGAGCGGCTGCGCACCGCGTACACGATCAGCGTGGACGCCCGCGACGGCGTCACCACCGGCATCTCCGCCGCCGACCGCGCCCGCACCATCCGCGCGCTCGCCGACTCCGCCACCGAGCCCTACGAACTGGTGCGGCCCGGTCACATCTTCCCCCTGCGCTACCACGAGGGCGGCGTGCTGGCCCGCAGGGGCCACACCGAGGCGTCGGTCGACCTGGCCCGGCTCGCCGGGCTCACCCCGGCCGGGGTGCTCGCCGAGATCGTCAACGACGACGGCACCATGGCCCGCCTGCCCGAGCTGCGCAGGTTCGCCGACGAGCACGGCCTCGCGCTGATCTCCATCGAGCAGCTCGTGGAGTACCGCAGGCGCACCGAGAAGGTCGTCTCGCGGGTCGCCGTCACCGACATCCCCAACCGCTACGGCATCTGGCGGGCGTACGGCTTCGCCAGCGGCATCGACGGCGGCGAGCACGTCGCCCTGGTCTACGGCGACCTCGGCGACGGCGAGAACGTCCTGGTGCGCGCGCACTCCGAGTGCCTCACCGGGGACGTCCTCGGCTCGCTGCGCTGCGACTGCGGCGTCCAGCTCGACCACGCCATGCGCGCGGTCGCCGCCGAGGGCAGGGGCGTCATCGTCTACCTGCGCGGGCACGAGGGGCGCGGCATCGGCCTGCTCGCCAAGCTCAGGGCCTACAGTCTTCAGGACAACGGCAGCGACACCGTGGACGCCAACCTGGAGCTCGGCCTGCCCGTGGACGCCCGCGAGTTCTCCAACGCCGGCCAGATGCTCGCCGACCTCGGCGTCAGGTCGGTGCGGGTGCTGACCAACAACCCGGCCAAGCTCCGCGGCCTGGACGGGTACGGCATCAAGGTGATCGGCAGGGAGCCCATGCCGGTCGCCGCCAACGAGTACAACATCAAGTACCTCACGGCCAAGCGCGACCGCCTCGGCCACCAGATCGAAGGAGTGCGATGAGCGAGCAGCGCCCGGCGGCCGGCGGGGAGCGCCGATGAGCGGCGAGGGGCGGCCCGCCGCCGCGCCGGTTCGCGCCGAGGGGCTCACGGTGGGGATCGTGGCCGCCCGATGGCACGAGCGGATCACCGATCAGCTGGTGGCACGGGCCGAGCGGGCGGCCGACGACTGCGGCGCCGCGCGCCTCACCGTGCGGGTCGCCGGGTCGCTGGAGGTCCCCGTCGTCGCCCAGGCCCTGGCCAGGACGCACGACGCCGTCGTGGCGCTCGGCGTGGTCATCCGCGGCGAGACCGCGCACTTCCAGTACGTCTGCGATTCGGTGACATCCGGGCTCACGCGGGTGTCGCTGGACGAGTCGACTCCGGTGGGCAACGGCGTCCTCACGTGTGACACCCTTGACCAAGCCGTAGATCGGGCCGGTCTGCCCGGCAGTCACGAGGACAAGGGGTATGAGGCCACGGTCGCGGCGATCGAGACCGCTCTGGTTCTGCGTGAGCTGAAAGGATGACCCAGTGCCCCGCCGATCCGCCCGCCCTCCGCGCCGTGCCTGAGCCCGAGCCGCCGCCGCTGCCGATGGTCTGGAGGCCGCGCCGGGCCCGCGTCATCGCCTACACCGCCGCCGCGGTGATGGTGGTGGGCGCGATCGTGCTCGCGGTGGTGCTGCCGCCGCCGTTCCGGCTCCCCGACAAGATCGGCGTCGTGGTGTTCGGGGGTCTGGTGGCGTTCATCCTCCACCTGCTCGGGCGGCTGCGGGTGGAGGCCGACGAGCGGGGCGTCACGGTCGTGAACGCCGTGCGCGTCCACCGCTACGAGTGGGCCGAGGTGCTGGGCGTCACGCTGCCCGAGGGGGAGCCGTGGCCCAAGCTGGACCTGGCCGACGGCTCCAGCGTCGGCGCCATGGGAATCCAGGGCACCGAGAGGACCAGGTCCCACAAGGCGGTGGCGGAGCTGCGGTCCCTGATCCAGAAGTACGGCGAGGCCCCGGACCGGAGCTGAACCCGCGCCCCCGCGCGCGGGTCAGGCGTCGTCTCCGGGGCGGGGGGCGGGGTAGCGGCTCTTGCGCCGCGACTCGGCGGTCGCCTGCTCCTCGAGTTGGCGGGCCAGCTCGTCGAGGTCGTCGGCGCCGAGGACGTTGGACACGCCGAACCGCGACGCGGAGGTCGACCACGGGTTGCGCCGGTAGGCCACCCACCCGCCGTAGAAGTCCAGGATCTCCCACGTCCTGCCGTGGCGCTGCCGCACCTCGGCGAGCGTCAGGCGTTTCACGAGCGCCATGAGGCGTGGCCGATGAGAGTCACGATGACAGCTTCCCTTCGCCGATAACCCGAGTCAAGATCATATTTACGGAATGTGACGCGAAGCATTCAAGTGCTGTTCGCCGCGGGACCTGCCGCGGATGGCCCGAGTAGCGATTCAAGTACATTCCGTGGTCCCGCGGGCGGGAAAGAACGACCGGGTCAGGCCGGATGCCGTGCGGACGGGCCCGCGAAGGGGGGCGCGGGCACGCCGACGGCCGGCCGCCCCGGAGGGAGAGGGCGGCCGGCCGGGCGGGAGGTCAGGCGCTGAGCCGGACGGGCGCCCGCGCGCCGTCCAGGGCTCCCCGGCGGCGCAGCTCGGGCAGCACGCCCTCGCCGAACCAGTACGCCTCCTCCAGGTGCGGGTAGCCGGACAGGACGAACTCGGCGACGCCCTGCGCGGCGTACTCCTCGATCAGGCCGGCGACCTCGGCGTGGCTGCCCACCAGGGCCGTGCCCGCGCCGCCGCGCACCAGCCCCACGCCCGCCCACAGGCCGGGGTGGATCTCCAGGTCGTGGACGCCGCCGCCGTCGCGCCGGAAGCCCTCGTGCAGGGCCAGCATGCGCTTCTGCCCCACCGACTCGCTGCGCGCCAGGGTCTGCTGCGCGGTGCGGACGTCCTCGGGGTCCAGGCCCGCGAGCAGCCGCCCGGCCTCGGCCCACGCCTCCTCGGAGGTGTCCCGGGCGATGACGTGCAGGCGGACGCCGAACCGCAGCGTCCGCCCCTCCTCGGCGGCCAGCCCCCGCACCCACGCGATCTTCTCGCCGACCTGCGCGGGCGGCTCGCCCCAGGTCAGGTACGTCTGCACGTGGCGCGCCGCGACACGTCCCGCCGCCGCCGACGAGCCGCCGAAGTACAGCTCGGGGACCGGCGCGGGCGGCTCGGCGACCGTCGCCCCCTCCACCTGGTAGTGGGCGCCGGAGAAGTCGTAGGGCGTGCCGCTCCACGCGCCGCGCACGATGGACAGGAACTCGTCGGTGCGGGCGTACCGCTCGTCCTTGGACAGGTGGTCGCCGAAGCGGCGCTGCTCGGCGGTCTCCCCGCCGGTGACGACGTTGAGCAGTAGCCGGCCGCCGGAGACGCGCTGGTAGGTCGCGGCCATCTGCGCCGCCAGCGTGGGGGAGACGAACCCGGGGCGGAACGCCACCAGGAACCTCAGCGTCCGGGTCTGCTGGGTGAGCGCGGCGGTGACCAGCCAGGCGTCCTCGCACCAGGTGCCGGTCGGGGTGAGCACGGCGTCGAACCCGAGCTGCTCGGCCGACCGCGCGATCTGGCCGAGGTAGTCGATGGACGGCGGCCGGTACTTCGCCGCGGCGGCCCGGCCGTGGCCGCGCTGGAGCCCGTGGCCGCGCTGGAGCCCGTGGCCGCCGCCGATGAGCGACCGGCTGTCGCCGGAGGTGGGCAGGAACCAGTGGAACCGCAGGCTCATCAGACGTCCTTCTTCACGAGGTCGTTGAACCGCCGGTCGGCGAAGCCGGCGAAGTCGATCTTTCCGGGGATGAGGCCCTCGGCGCCGAAGGCGTCGGCCATCTCCTGCTCGGAGGCGACCAGGGCGTCGTCGATCCGCACGATCTTCGTGACGCGGTTGGCGGCGGCGGGCCCGGTCACCTCGACGGGCAGGCCCGTCTCCTTGGCCCAGACCTTCGCCCATTCGTCCTGGTGGGTGTTGGCCCAGATCTTCGCGCGCTGCAGGCGCGCCACGTAGTCGCGGATCGCGGCGGTCTTGTCCTTGTCGGCGAGCGCGTCGCGGCCGGCGACCTGGAAGCCGTAGCCGTTGACGTAGCCGGTGCCGTCCACCAGGACCCTGGCCTTGTTCTGTACCACCGCCTGGGAGGCGTAAGGGTCCCAGATGGCCCAGACGTCGATCCGGCCGGAGGTGAACGCGGCCAGGGCGTCGGCGGGCTGCAGGTAGCTCACCGTGATGTCCTTGAAGGACAGGCCGTCCCTCTTCAGCACGGCGAGCAGGTGGTAGTGCGCCGAGCTGCCCTTGGCGACCGCGACCCGCTTGCCCTTGAGCTGCGCGGTGGCGGTGATGGGGGAGCCGGACGGGACGACGATGGCCGAGGCCTTGCCGCTCGTCTGGTCGGCGGCCACCACGGAGATCTTGGAGCCGGCGGCCGCCGCGAAGATCGGCGGGGTGTTGCCCACGGCGCCGATGTCCACGCCCCCGGCGTTGACGGCCTCCAACAGCGGCGGGCCCGAGGTGAACTGGGCCCAGGTCACCTTGTACGGGAGCTTGTCCAGCTCGCCGGCGGCGGTGAGCAGCACCTGGGAGCCCGCCTTCTGGTCGCCGACCCGCAGCGTGACCCCGGAGAGGCCGCCGCCCCCCGAGCCGGAGGAACCCTGCGAGGACGCGGAGGCCCCGCAGGCGGCGAGCGCCGCGGCCAGGCCCGTCGCGGCGAGCAGCCGGACGACCTTGACGATCATGGTGCGGCCTCCGGTGCGGTGCGGGGGGTCGTCATCGCCGTTCCTCCGGGGGGTCGGTGGGGTGCTCGCATGCCGCCACGCCGAGGGCGCGGAGCAGGCGGTCGCGCAGGTTCACGAGGTCGGGATGGTCGCGGTGGCGGGGCCGGGGCGCGGTGACGGCGTACTCGTGGGCGATGCGGCCCTCCGACAGCACGAGCACGCGGTCGGCGAGCAGCAGCGCCTCGTCCACGTCGTGGGTGACGAGCAGCACGGCGGGGCGGTGCAGGGCCCACAGGTCCAGGACGAGCTGGTGGACGGTGATGCGGGTGAGCGCGTCCAGGGCGCTGAACGGCTCGTCGAGCAGCAGCAGCTCCGGCTCCCTGACCAGGGCGCGGGCGAGGCTGGCCCGCTGGGCCTCCCCGCCGGACAGCGTGAGCGGCCAGGCGTCCGCGCGCTCGCTCAGCCCGACCTCCTCAAGGGCGCGGTCGGCGCGCGCGCCCGCGTCGGGCACGTCCAGGCCGAGGGCGACGTTCGCGCGGACGCGCTTCCAGGGCACCAGGCGCGGCTCCTGGAAGGCGACGGCGACCGAGTCGCCGACGCTCAGCTCGCCGTCGAGGTCGCGGTCCAGGCCGGCCAGCGCGCGCAGCAGGGTGGACTTGCCCGAGCCGCTGCGGCCGAGCAGGGCGATGAACTCGCCGCCCTCGATGTCCAGGTCCAGGCCGTCCAGGACGGCGCGGTCGCCGAAGCGGCGGGTCAGGCCGCGCAGCCCGGCTACTCGGCGAGGAATCCGCGTCTCCATACGAGCGCCCTCCGTTCCAGCAGCCGTACCAGCGCGTCGGTGAGCAGGCCGAGCGCGCTGTAGACCAGCAGGCCGACCACGATGACGTCCGTGCGCAGGAACTCGCGGGCGTCGTTGATCATGAAGCCGAGCCCGGCGTCGGCGTTGACCTGCTCGGCCACGATGAGCGCCAGCCAGGCCACGCCGAGGCTCTGCCGCAGCCCGACCAGCGTCTGGGGCAGCGCGCCCGGCAGCACGATGTGGCGCAGCAGCGCGGCCCGGCCGAGTCTGAGGGTGTGGGCGACCTCGGCGAGCTTGCCGTCCACCCCCCGGATGCCGGCGAAGGTGTTGAGGTAGAGGGGGAAGGACACCGCGAGCGCGACCAGGGTCACCTTGGGCGTCTCGCCGATGCCGAACCACAGGATGAACAGCGGGATCAGGCCGAAGAACGGCAGCGCGCGCAGCATCTGCATGATCGGGTCCACGGCGTACTCGCCCGGGCGGCCGAGCCCGGCGACCACGGCGAGCAGCACGCCGGCGAGCGCTCCGGCGGCGAAGCCGATGGCGACCCGTTGCAGGGACACCGCGATCGCCGTGGGCAGGACGCCCTGGGTGACCAGGTCGGCGGCGGTGGCGGCGACCGTGCTCGGCGCGGCGAGCAGGCGCTCGGGCAGGAGCCCGGCGCCGCCGGCGATCTGCCAGAGGACGACGACGGCCAGAGGGCTGAGCCATCGCCGCCAGGCCCGGGCGCGGCGCGGGGCACGGGACGCGCGCGGGGGCGGGGACGTGGAGGCGGTGGACGGCCCGGCGGCCGGGCCCGGGGCCCGTGCCGCCTGAACGTCCAGGGTGGGGGACGACATCAAGGAACCTCGCAGGGGTTGTCTCGTGCGGCCTCCGACCCATAATTGCCGCCATTTCCTACCGGGTCAATAGGGTTTTATGGAACGACCACCGGCCACGCGCCGCCGGCCGCCCCCGGGCCGCATTGCTCCCGAGCGGACAGGGGCCGCCGCGCGTAGTCTGATGAGGTGTCCGAAGAGGTGTCCGGCGCGGTACCTGAAGCGGTGTCCAGCGCGGTCCCTGACGTGGAGTCCGCCGGGGTGCCTGGCGCGGTGTCCGGCGCGGTCCCTGACGTGGAGTCTGGCGCGGTGCCCGCGGTGGCGCCCGATGCGGTGCCTGACACGGTGCCTGACGTGGAGTCCGCTGTGGTGCCTGGCGTGGTGCCCGCCGTTGTGCCCGAGGCGGTGTCCGCCGTGGGGTCCGCCGTGGGGTCCGCCGTGGGGTCCGGTGAGGGGGCGGATCGGGGGCGCGGGGTGTCCGGCGTCAGTAGTCCCGCCGCGCTCGCCGCGCTTCTCGACGCGCACGCCTATCTGGCCGGCGAGGGGCTGGCCACCGCGTGCTTCCTCGCGCTCAAGATGGGCAGGCCGCTGTTCCTGGAAGGCGAGGCGGGCGTCGGCAAGACCGAGCTGGCCAAGACCCTCGCCGCCGTGCTCGGCGCGCCCCTGATCCGCCTGCAGTGCTACGAGGGCCTGGACGCCGCGCAGGCCCTGTACGACTGGGACTTCGCCCGCCAGCTCCTCCACCTCAAGGCCGCCGAGGCCACGGGCGCCACCGGGGCCGCCGAGGCCGCGCGCCTCGAAGGCGAGCTGTACGACCGCAGGTTCCTCATCGCCCGCCCCCTGCTCAGGGCCCTGGAGACCCGGCCCGCCGTGCTGCTCGTGGACGAGATCGACCGCGCCGACGACGAGTTCGAGGCGTTCCTGCTGGAGGTCCTCTCCGACTTCAGCATCTCCATCCCCGAGCTCGGCACCGTGCGGGCCGCCGAGCCGCCCGTGGTGGTCGTCACCTCCAACCGCACCCGCGACGTCCACGACGCGCTCAAGCGCCGGTGCCTGTACCACTGGCTGGAGCACCCGCCGTTCGAGCGCGAGGTGGCGATACTCCTCCGGCGGCTGCCGGCCTGCTCCGAGGCGCTCGCCGCCCAGGTCGCCGCCGCGGCCGGGCGCCTGCGCTCGGCCGGGCTGGTCAAGCCGCCCGGCGTCGCCGAGACCCTCGACTGGGCCGGCGCCCTGCTCACGCTCGGGGCGCGCGACCACCTGGACCCGGGCCTGGCCGCCGCCACGCTCGGCGCGCTGCTGAAGTACCGCGAGGACCAGCAGACCGTCCTGGCGAACGGACTCCTGCGCCATGCCTGACCCCGCCCGTCCCACCTCCGGGGTCCGTCCGGTACCTGGGGAAGCCGCTCTGGCGTCCGGGGAATCCCCTCCGGTGTCCGCGAGATCCCTTGCGGCATCTGAGGGAGTCCCTCAGGCCCCTGGCGGCGGTCCCGCCGGGACGGTCGTTCCGAGCCGCGCGGTCACCGGGGACGCCGCCGCGAGGGCCGCCACGTTGGTCGGGTTCGCCCGCACTCTGCGTGCCGCGGGCGTGCCCGCCGATCACGAGCGCACTCAGGCCATGCTGGAGGCCGCCGTCCACCTGGGCGCCGCCGACCGTGAGGCCGTCTACTGGGCCGGCCGCCTCACCATGTGCGCCGGCCCCGACGACCTGCCCCGTTACGACCGCTGCTTCGCCGCCTACTTCGGCGGTGACCGCCCCGGGCCGGGCCGCCCCGCCCCGGTGGTCACCGTCGTCCGCCACACCTTGGCCCCGGACGGCGACGGTTCCTCCGGCGACGCCTCCCGCGAGGCCCTGGCGGCCACGGCCGGCCGGACGGAGGTGCTCAGGCACCGTGACGTCGCCCGCATGACCCCCGCCGAGCTGGCCGAGGTCCACCGCATGATCGGACTGCTGCGCGCCCGCAGGGAGCCGCGCCGCTCCCGCCGGTTCGCCCCCTCCACCCGGGGCAGGCTCGACCCGCGCCGCACGATGCGCGAGACCCTGCGCAGGGGAGGCGAGATCGCCCGCCTGCGCCGCAGGTCGCGCCGGGTGCGGCCCCGCCGCGTCGTGCTGCTGGTCGACGTCAGCGGCTCCATGGCCCCCTACGCCGACACGCTGCTGCGGTTCGCCCACGCGCTGGTGCGGTGCGAGCCGCGCGCCACCGAGGTGTTCAGCGTCGGCACCCGGCTCACCCGCGTCACCCCCGCGCTGCGCCACCGCGATCCCGGCGCGGCCATGCGCGAGGTCTCGGCCGCCGTCCCCGACTGGCGCGGCGGCACCCGGCTGGGCGAGGAGCTGAAGCGGTTCCTCGACAGTGGCTCCACGGCCAGGGGTGCCATCGTCGTGATCGCCTCCGACGGCTGGGAGCGCGGCGACCCGTCCCTGCTCGGGCGGCAGATGGCCCGGCTGTCCCGCCTGGCGCACCGGGTCGTCTGGGCGAACCCCCACAAAGGGCATGAGGGGTACGAGCCGCTGACCGGCGGCATGCGCGCCGCCCTGCCGTACGTCGGGGCGTTCGTCGCCGGGCACAGCCTGGCCGCCTTCGAGGAGCTCGCGGAAAGGCTGTCGCATGCGTGACGTGCTCTCCCAGATCGTGCGCTGGTGGGAGGCGGGGGAGCGGTTCGGGGTGGCCACCGTCGTGGAGACCTTCCGCAGCGCGCCCCGGCCGCCCGGCGCGTCCATGGCCGTCCTCGGGGACGAGGCGGTCGGCAGCGTGTCCGGCGGCTGCGTCGAGGGCGCGGTGTACGAGCTGTCGCGCGAGGTCGCCGCCGGGGGACGCCCGGTGCTCCAGCGGTACGGGGTCAGCGACGACGACGCCTTCTCGGTCGGGCTCACCTGCGGCGGGATCATCGACGTCCTCGTCGAGCCGGTGTCCAGGGACGACTTCCCCGAGCTCGGCGAGATCGCGGCCTCGGTGCGCCGCCACGAGCCGGTCGCCGTCGCCACCGTCCTGCCCGGCCCCCGGCGGCGGGGCGCGCGCCGGGTGGTGTGGCCGGGCCGCGCCTCGGGCTCGCTCGGGCCCGCCCGGCTCGACGCCGCCGTGGACGACGACGTCCGCGGCATGCTCGCTCAAGGGCTCACGTCCGTGCGCAGGTACGGGACGCGCGGCGAGCGGCGTCTGGACGACCTGCCGGTCTTCGTCCACTCCTTCGCGCCGCCGCCGCGCATGCTGGTCTTCGGGGCCATCGACTTCGCCGCCGCCGTCGCCAGGGTCGGCAAGTTCCTCGGCTACCACGTCGTGGTGTGCGACGCCCGCCCGGTGTTCGCCACGGCCAAGCGCTTCCCCGAGGCCGACGAGGTCGTCGTCACGTGGCCGCACGACTACCTCTCCACCGCCCACGTCGACGCCCGCACGGTGATCTGCGTGCTCACCCACGACCCGAAGTTCGACGTCCCCCTGCTGGAGGTCGCGCTGCGCACCGAGGCCGGGTACGTCGGCGCCATGGGGTCGCGCCGCACCCACGAGGACCGTCTGGCCCGGCTGCGCGAGGCGGGCCTCACCGAGGACGAGCTGGCCCGGCTCCGCTCCCCGATCGGCCTGGACCTCGGGGCGCGCACCCCCGAGGAGACCGCCGTGTCCATCGCCGCCGAGCTGATCCAGCTCCGGTGGGGCGGCTCCGGCCGCGCGCTCAGCGACACCACCGGCCGCATCCACGGCCCGGCGGACGGCGCGCACGGCGCGGGCACGGCCGACCCCGGCACGCGGGGCGAGGGATGAGCGCGACCGGTTCGCACCGATGAGCGCCACCGGTTCCCGGCGCGTGGGACGGCGCGTGAGCGCGGCCGGCTCCGGCGTGCGAGGCGGCGGATGAGGGGGCCGTGCGCCGGGTTGTTGCTGGCCGCGGGGGCGGGGACGCGGCTCGGCATGCCCAAGGCGCTCCTGGAGTTCCAGGGGGAGCGGCTGGCCGACCGGGGAGCGCGCCTGCTGCGCGAGGGCGGCTGCCGTCCGGTGGTCGTGGTGCTCGGCGCGGCCGACGTCCAGGTCGGCGGGGCCGTCGCCGTCCGCAATCCCGACTGGCGCACCGGCATGGCTTCCTCGCTGCGCACCGGCCTGGACGCGCTCCCGCCGGAGGCGGACGCGGTCGTGGTGGCCCTGGCCGACCAGCCGCTGGTCCGCGCCGAGGCCGTGCGCCGGCTGATCGCGGCGCGGGCGGCGGGCGCGGCGGTGGCGGTCGCGACCTACGGCGGCGCGCCGCGCAACCCCGTGCTGATCGGCCGCGAGCACTTCGGCGAGGTCGCGAGGCTCGCCGCCGGGGACGCCGGCGCGCGCCCCTTCCTGCGCGCCCATCCCGAACTGGTCACTCCCGTGCCCTGCGACGACGCGGGAGACCCCGCCGACATCGACACCGTGGCCGACCTGGAGCGCCTCACGGCCGCGCCACCCCCGCCCGCCGCGCCTGACGGCCGCGACCGCCCATGAGCGGTGGCAGCGGCGACGCCGTGCGCGCCGGGCTTTCCCCCCGCCGGGGGACTCGGTAGCCTGTCCGTGACTGGAACATCATTCGGTTTCTTGGCGAGGGGAACTCGACATGCGCGTGGGCATGGCGCTCAACTACGCGGGTGGCTTCAAGGAGACGGTGGCCGAGCTGGCGGACTACGAGAGCGCCGGGCTCGACATCGTCTTCGTCGCCGAGGCCTACAGCTTCGACGCCGTGAGCCAGATGGGCTACATCGCCGCCCGCACCCGGCGCGTCCAGATCGCCTCGGGCATCCTGCCGATCTACTCGCGCACCCCCTCCCTGCTCGCCATGACCGCCGCCGGCATGGACTACGTCTCCGACGGCCGCTTCGTGCTCGGCATCGGCGCCTCGGGCCCGCAGGTCGTCGAGGGCTTCCACGGCGTGCCCTACACCGCGCCGCTCGGCCGCACCCGCGAGGTGATCGAGATCTGCCGCAAGGTCTGGCGGCGCGAGCGGCTCACCCACCAGGGCGCGCACTACACGCTGCCCCTCCCGCCCGACCAGGGCACCGGGCTCGGCAAGCCCCTTAAGCTGATCAACCACCCGGTGCGCCCGCGCATCCCCATCGTGCTCGCCGCCATCGGCCCGAAGAACGTCGAGCTGGCCGCCGAGCTGGCCGAGGGCTGGGAGCCGATCTTCTACGTCCCCGAGAAGGCCGCCGAGGTGTGGGGCCCCTCGCTGAAGGCGGGCTCGGCCCGGCGCGCCGGCGACCTCGGCGAGCTGGACGTCATCGCCCAGGCCGTCCTCGCCATCGGCGAGGACGCCGGGGACCTGCTCGAACTCGGCCGCCCCATGGCCGCGCTCTACATCGGCGGCATGGGCGCCAGGGGCAGGAACTTCTACAACGACCTGGCCCGCCGCTACGGCTACGAGAAGGAGGCCCGGCTCATCCAGGACCTCTACCTGGACGGCAAGAAGGACGAGGCCGCGGCGGCGGTGCCGAGGGAGCTGCTGGAGAAGATGTCGCTCGCCGGGCCCGAGAGCTTCGTCCGCGAACGCGTCGCCGCGCTGAAGGAGTCCGGGGTCACCACCCTCAACGTCGCCCCGCTCGCCGCCACCCACGAGGAGCGCCTCCGGCTCGTCGAGAAGATCCGCGACATCGCCGCCTGACCTCCGGCGGGATAGGACGGGCGAGGCCGTACAGTCTCGGACATGACCGCCATTCACCACGCGCGGCGGGCCCGGCTCGCCGCGCTGCTGGAAGAGCACGACGTGGACGCCCTGCTGGTCACCCGCGGCGTCAACGTGCGTTATCTGACCGGGCTGGCCAGCTCGAACGCCGCCGTGCTCGTGCGGGCGGACGCCTCGGCCGTCCTCGCCACCGACTCCCGGTACATCGAGACCGCGCGCCGCCTCCGCGCCGACGTCGAGGTCGTCGAACGGCGCGACGTGGCCGGATCCCTGGCCGGGATGGCCGCCAGGCCCGGCATCGAGGCGCACGACATGCCGGTGTCCCTGTACCGGCGTCTCGGCGGCGACCTCGTCCCCCTGGACCGGCCGGTGGAGGCGCTGCGGGTGGTCAAGGACGAGGGCGAGATCGACGCGCTGCGCGTCGCCTGCGAGCTGACCGACCAGGCGTTCGCCGACGTCCTCCCCGCGATCGCGCCCGGCACGACCGAGCGGGAGCTGGCCCGCGCGCTGGACGCCCGCATGGGCGAGCTCGGCGCCGACCGGCCCGCCTTCGACACCATCGTGGCGAGCGGCCCCAACGGCTCGGTGCCCCACCACGCGCCCACCGGGCGCCCCATCGAGCGCGGCGACCTGGTCACCATGGACTTCGGGGCCCTGTACCAGGGCTACCACGCCGACATGACCCGCACGGTCGCCGTGGGCGAGCCCGCCGCCTGGCAGCGCGACCTGTACGACCTGGTCCTGCGCGCCCAGCGCGCCGGGAGCGAGGCCGTGGCCCCCGGCGCGGACATCGCCGAGGTGGACGGGGCGGCGCGCGCGCTCATCGAGGCGGCCGGGCACGGCGAGCACTTCGGGCACGGGCTCGGCCACGGCGTCGGCCTGGAGATCCACGAGGATCCGTTCCTGCGTTCCACGGGTGCCGGTAGACTTGAGGATCGAGTTCCGATCACCGTCGAGCCCGGCGTGTACCTGCCGGGCAGGGGCGGCGTCCGGATCGAGGACACTCTCGTCACGCGTGACGGCGGCCCGGAACTCCTCACCCGGACGACCAAGGAACTGCTGGTCCTGTGACGGGCGGGAAAGCGGCCGAGCTCAGCGTGACCATCACGACGCAGGAGATTACGAGTGGCGACGACCAACGACCTCAAGACCGGCCTTGTGCTCAGGCTCGACGGCGGCGAGCTGTGGAGCGTGGTGGAGTTCCAGCACGTCAAGCCCGGTAAGGGCGGCGCCTTCGTCCGCACCAAGCTGAAGAACGTGCTCTCGGGCAAGGTCGTGGACAAGACCTTCAACGCGGGCGTCAAGGTCGAGGTGGCCAACGTCGACAAGCGCGAGATGCAGTTCTCCTACCTCGACGGCGACGAGTTCGTGTTCATGGACACCGAGACCTACGACATGCTCAACGTCTCGCGCGCCACGGTCGGCGACGCGGCCAACTACCTGCTGGAGAACGGCCTCGCCACGGTGGCGATCAACGACGGCAACGTCCTGTACGTCGAGCTGCCCGCCGCCGTCGAGCTGACCATCGCCCAGACCGAGCCGGGTCTGCAGGGCGACCGCTCCACCGGCGGCACCAAGCCCGCGACGCTGGAGACCGGCGCCGAGATCAAGGTCCCTCTCTTCATCACCACGGGTGAGAAGGTCAAGGTCGACACTCGCACCGGCGAGTACCTCGGCCGGGCCTGAGTGTCCGCGCGGGGAAAGGCGCGCAGGCGCGCACTGGACATCCTCTTCGAGGCGGAGCTGCGGAGCGAGCCCGCGACCAAGGTGCTCGCCGAGCGCGTCGAGCGGGCCGAGCCGCCGGTCAACGAGTACACCTCGGCCCTGGTCGAGGGCGTGGACCGGCATCGCGCCCGCGTCGACGAGCTGATCTCCACCTACTCCGAGGGCTGGACCCTCGACCGCATGCCCGCCGTGGACCGCAACCTGCTGCGCGCCGGCACCTACGAGCTGCTGTGGATGCCCGACGTCCCGGAGGCCGTGGTCATCAGCGAGTGGGTGCACCTCGCCTCCGAGCTCTCCACCGACGAGTCTCCGCAGTTCGTCAACGGCCTGCTGGCCCGGTTCAAGCAGCTCAAGCCGTCCCTCGTCCTGTAGGACGCGCCGCCTCCCGCGCGTGGGGGCCCGTCGGCCGCGGGTAGGCTGGGCCCCTACCGACGTGCCCGATCGAGGTTCCGATCGGCGTCCTCGCGAGGAGGCGAGCTGAACGTGCCCACCGCCGAAGGCCCCACACGCCAGGCGGCCGCCACCCCGGCGGCGCGCACCGCCGTGGTCTGGGAGGCCCTGCGCGCCGCGCTCGCCGGACTGGCGGACGCGACCGGGCGCGAGCGGCTCGACATCGTCGACGCCGGGGGCGGCACGGGCGGCTTCGCCGTCCCGCTGGCCGGGCTCGGCCACGCCGTCACCGTCGTGGACCCCAGCCCCGACTCCCTGGCCGCCCTGGAGCGCCGGGCCGCCGAGGCCGGGGTGGCGGTCAAGGGCATCCAGGGCGACACCGCCGACCTGCGCCACGTGCTGGAGCCCGGCTGCGCCGACCTGGTGCTGTGCCACAGCGTCCTCGAGTACGTCGAGGACCCCGCCGGGGCGCTCGCCGCCGTCGCGGGCCTGCTGCGGCCGGGCGGGCTGATCAGCGTCCTCGCGGCCAACCCGGTCGCGACCGCGATCCACCGCTCGCTCGCCGGCCACTTCGACGAGGCGCGCCAAACCCTGTCCGACCCGGCGGGCCGCTGGGGCGACCAGGACCCGACGCCGCGCAGGTTCGACGGCGCGGCGCTGGCCGGCCTGCTGTCGGCCGCGGGGTTCGCGCCCGGCGAGGTCAGGGGCGTGCGCGTCTTCGCCGACCTGGTGCCGGGCCGCCTGCTCGACGGCGAGCCGGGGGCGGCCCGCGCGCTGGTGGCGCTGGAACAGGCCGCCGCCGCCCACCCCGTGCTGCGCGACATCGCCACCCAGCTCCACGTCCTGGCCCGGCGCTGACCACGTCACGGCGTGCCGCCCGGCGGCTAGAACGCCTGTTCGGGTAGGATCGACGTGTGTCGCGCAAGCAGGTTCTGCGGCCCGAGCCGGGGCGGGGGCGCCACCCGGCCCAGGCGCCGCCGGCCGACGACACCGGGTGCCCGATCCTGCACGTCGACATGGACGCCTTCTACGCCAGCGTCGAGCTGCTGGAGCGTCCCGAGCTCAAGGGCACCCCGGTGATCGTCGGTGCGGCGGGCGCCCGCGGCGTGGTGCTCAGCGCCACCTACGAGGCCCGGCGGTTCGGCGTCCATTCGGCGATGCCCATGACCCGCGCCCGCCGCCTCTGCCCGCGGGCCGTGGTCATCCCGCCGAGCCACGGCAAGTACTCCGAGGTCTCCAAGAGCGTGATGGAGATCTTCCACGCGGTCACGCCCGAGGTCGAGCCGGTCGCCTCCGACGAGGCGTTCCTCGACGTGCGCGGGGCGCTGCGCAGGCTGGGGCGGCCGGCGGTCATCGCCGCCCGCATCCGCGCCGAGGTCGCAGAGCGCCACGGCATCACCTGCTCGGTCGGCGTGGCGAGCAGCAAGTTCGTCGCCAAGCTCGCCTCGCGCCACTGCAAGCCGGACGGCCTCCTGGTGGTCCCCGCCGACGGCGTGGTGGAGTTCCTCCACCCCCTGCCCGTCGCGGCCCTGTGGGGCGTGGGGGAGCGCACGGAGCAGGCCCTGGTCCGGCTCGGCATCAAGACCGTGGGCGATCTGGCGCAGGTCCCGCCGGCGACGCTGCGGCGCGAGTTCGGCGCCGTGGGGGAGCATCTGGCGGCCCTGGCGTGGGGCCGCGACGACCGCCGCGTCACCCCGCACGTCCCCGACAAGAGCATCGGCGCCGAAGAGACCTTCTCCCACGACGTGGACGACCCCGAGGCCGTCTGCCGCGAGCTGCTGCGGCTCTCCGAGCGTGTGGCCGCGCGGCTGCGCGCGGGCGGTCACATCGGGCGCACGGTGAGCGTCAAGCTGCGCCGCTCGGACTTCACCACCATCACCCGGTCGCGCACGCTGCGTGAGGCGACGGATGTGGCGAAAGAGATATATGCCACTGCCTGTGAGTTGTTCGCGGCGGCCGGGCTGGAGCGCGTGCGCCTCCGTCTGGTCGGCGTGCGGGTGGAGAACCTGCGTCCCGCGGCCGCGGCGACCCGCCAGCTCGGGCTCGGCGAACGCGAAACAGGCTGGCGGGAGGCCGAAATGGCGATGGACAAGGCCGCCCGGCGCTTCGGTCCTGAGGCCGTGCGCCCGGCCTCGCTCGTACGCCCGCCGTTCGAGGGAACGGATCTATGACGTCACCTCCGGTTTGGTCTACGTTGGACGTTTTCTTTCGCCTACGTCTACAGCCTCGTATTCTGGGGATAACCGACCGCGAGGTCCGGACACCCTGTGGTGCCCGTTGCCGTCTTCCCCGTCAAGGGGCCGTCCTTGGGAGGCGCCGTGCCGCTCTCTGAGCACGAGCAGCGCCTGCTCGACCAGATCGAGCAGGCCCTCTATAGCGAGGACCCGAAGTGGGCCAACACCGTTCGGATCAGTGATCCACGCAACCATTACAAACGCCGCCTTGTGAAAGCCTCCATCGGCTTCGTCCTCGGTGTCGTCCTGCTGATGGTCGGCGTCGTGGCACCGATCATCCCACTCGGTGTGGGCGGCTTCGTGGTCATGCTCGCCGCGTGTTTGTGGGGTCTGTCCAGTTGGAAGCGTATGAACGGGTTCGGCGGCGACGCCAGGGCGCAGGGCGGCCCCGGCCGGCCCGAGCGGCGCCGCGGTTCCCGGCAAGGGTTCATGGAACGCATGGAGGAACGCTGGCGCCGCCGGAGCGACGAGCGCTGAGTTCGTGGCGGGGCGTGGCACCGCGCGGCCGCCGGCGGACCCCGGCGCCGCGCCCGCGCGCCGGCCCTTGACGACCTCGCCGGGACATCCGGCGACCACGGCGACCTGACGGCTCCACCTCGCGGCCACGCCCCACCCGGGCGGTGCGACCTCGCGGCCACGCCCCACCCGGGCGGTGCGACCTCGCGGCCACGCCCCACCCGGGCGGTGCGACCTCGCGGCGTGACAAGGCCCGGGCCGTGATCCCTGGAAATCTCTTCCAGAGCTCACGGCCCGGGCCTCGTCACGTCCCGGGCCTGCCGGGCTCACCCCGGACGGGCGTCCCGGGCGTCCTCACGCCCGGGGGGCCCGGCTCTCAGCGGCGCGAGCCGGTGAGCACCCGGGTCTCCTCCGCGGGCGCCGCCGGTCCGGCCGCCGGGTCCTGGTCGCGGCGGCGCGGCCACAGGCGGATGTTCTCCAGCCGGTCGAACCCGTCCAGCATCGCCCCGCCCGCCCGGCGCAGCCGCAGCAGCGTCGAGGCCGGCAGCAGCGTCGCGCGCAGCCGCCGCCCGCGCGGCACGGCCCGCCGCAGCGCCCCGCGCACGACCCGCAGGTCCCCGGCCAGGGGCGCGATCTCGCCCGGCGTGCGCGCGTACCGCAGCCGTTCCTCGGCCGAGGCGATCCGCGCCACGGCCGCCGCCGCGTCCGCGTCCAGCTCGTGCCGCTCGGCCAGCCGGCGCGCCAGCGCCCGCGGCGTCTCGCTGAGCTCGTGCCCGAGACCGAGGTCGTGCAGGGTGTCGATCAGCTCGCGCCACGTGCCGCGCACCGCGCGCCCGAGCCGCCCGCCCTCGGCCGCGGGCCCCGCCGCGCCGGCCGCCGGGACACCGGCCGCTGGGGCTCCGGTGGCCGCGCGGGCCCACCCGCGCCCGCGCCGGTACCGGGTGGCGGCCCGCCAGGCGGCGGGGAGGAGCATGACCAGCAGCAGGACCACCAGCCCGATCCCGATCACGGCGGGGACGGACGAGCCGGTCTCCGTGCTCACCGAGCCCTGGGGCAGGTTCGCGTCCGGGTCGCGGACGGCGCGCCTCGGCGCCGTGGAGGTCTCCGGGTCTTCGCTCTCGGGCCCGGCCGTCGGCGCGGCGCTCGTGGAGTCGGGGCCGCCGGTCGTGACCGACGGGCGCGAGTAGTCCGGGATCCTGGCGGTGGCCTGGCCGAGCCCGCCCGAGGGCGTCGGCTCGAAGCGCAGCCACCCCGCGCCCTGGAAGTACAGCTCCGGCCAGGCGTGCAGGTCGTGCGTGCGGACCTGCCAGGCGCCGTCCGAGAAGGTGCCGCCGGTGTAGCCGATCGCCACGCGGGCGGGCACGCCGAGCACCCGCGCCATGACCGCCATCGCGGCGGCGAACTGCTCGCAGTAGCCGTTCTTGTTGCGCAGGAAGTCCACCAGCGCGTCGCTGCCGTTGCCCTGCGTGCGCAGGCTGTAGGTGAACCCGCCCGTGGTGGTGAACCATTTCTGCAGCTTGACGGCCACCTCGTACGGGCTGTCGGTGTCCGAGACCAGCCCCCGCGCGGTGATCGCGATCTCCAGGGGCAGGTCGTCGGGGAGTCGCAGGTACCGGGCCGCCACCTCCGGGTCCGGGCTCGCCACCATGTCCGACAGCGCCTCGGAGGTCGGCTGCGGCTCCCGCTGGCCGACCTCGTACTCCTGACCGCCCGCGGTGTCGCGCGTGGAGAAGACCATGAGCGTCGACTCGTCGGCGCGCCAGTCGCCGTCCACCCGCACCGTGGCCGCGGGGTAGGGCAGCGGCAGGAAGCTCAGCCCCTCCACCGCGTCGCTCACCTTGAGCCGGGTGTCCACCTGCTTCACCGGCACCTCGGGGTCCAGGCCGGGCGGCGCGGGCAGCGGGCCCTCCGCCACGCCGTTCTCCGGGCGGCCCTTGGGCTGCGTCATCGTCCACCGCCGCCCGTCGAAGGTGTCCAGCGAGTACATCCGCAGGTAGCGGGCGGTGTTGTCGCTGTTGGTGTAGGTGAGGACGGTCGCGTTGCCGGGCTGGGTGAGCCGGCCGCGCAAGTTCGCGATCGGGTCGGGGATCGTGATCGTGTTGCCGCCCGCGCCGTTGCCCGAGCCGACGCCGAACCCGAACAGGGGGTTGGGGGCCAGGGTGGGCACGAACGCGGGCACGCCGACGGCCAGCGCGATGGCCGCGATGCCGATGCGCTTGCCCGACAGCGAGATCGGCGTGCTGTCGGGCCTGGCGGTCGCGGCGGCGGCGCGCGTCCTGCGCACGAGGACGGCCCGGCCCCAGGTGGTGATCCGCTCGCGCCCGTCCGCGGCGAGCAGGCCCACGTACCCGAGCGCGCCGAGGATGAACGCCGGCCACCCGAGGGGCTCGGTCATCACCGCGGCGGGCACGGTGAACAGGGCCAGCAGCGGCAGCCCCGCCGGCGCCGCGCGGCGCAGCCGCACCGCGAGCAGGTCCACCGTCAGCGCGATCACGCCGACGCCCCCGGCGGTGAGCAGCGTGATGCCCGGGTTGGCCGGCACGGGGGCGGCGTACCGCTGGATGTCGGCGAACCCCTCGCCGAGCAGGCCGGCCAGCGCGACCAGCGACTCGCCGGTCGGGACGACGCGCCCCCAGGACTCGTCGGCGGCGAACACCAGGTTGAGGTACAGGCCGAGCGCCGGCAGGCCGAGCGGGGGGCCGAGCCAGCGCGGCACCGCGGGCCGCGTGGTGAGGACCGACACGGCGCCGACGACCAGGATCGCCCCCATGCCGGTCCAGAACCAGTCGCCCTCGCGGAACAGAGGATAGAGGGTGAGCGACACCGCGGCCGTGGCCAGCGCCGCGGCGATCGGGAGTCTCATGCCGCGTCTCCTGAGGTGATCGTGCCGGCCGGCCCGGTGAACCGGCTGTTCTGGGCGGCCTCCTGCCAGACGGCGGCGAGCGAGGTGCCCGCGGGCAGCCGCACGACCCGCCACCCCGCGCCGGCGAGCACGGCGCGGGCCAGTTCGTAGGACTCGTTCTCGGCGGTGTGGTGCGCCGGGGTCTGCTGCCAGCCGCGTACGTCCAGCAGCACGGCCACGCCGGTGACCCCGCCGAGCCGCAGACGGGCGAGCGCCCTGGCCTCCTCGGGGTCGAGGTCGCCGAGCACGGCGACGATGAGCCCGTCGCCGCCGCCCTGGCGCAGCGCCGCGACGCCGGACTCCAGGGAGCGCGCGGTGCTCTGGCGCACGACCGCAAGCGCGTCCAGCAGCCCTTGGCCGCCGCCGGCGTCGGCGAGGTGCTGGGCGCCCTGGTCGGTGACCAGCCGCAGCCCGAGCCCGTCGCGGGCCAGGTGCACGCCGATCGAGGCGGCGGCCGACACCGCGACCTCGAAGGACGAGCGCGGCCCCTCGCCGCGGTGGGCGTGCCTGCGGGTGTCCAGCAGCAGGGCGCCTCTGCTCTGCCACTGCTGCTCCTCGCGGCGCACCATCAGCTCGCCGTAGCGCGCGGTCGAGCGCCAGTGGACGCGCCGCAGGTCGTCGCCCTGGCGGTACTCGCGCGGGCCGACGTCGTCGTCCCCCGCCGCCGCCACGCTGGCCGTGCGGCTGTCGCCTCCGCCGGTCCACTCGCCGGACAGCCTGACGTGGGGGAGCGGCACGACCTCCGGCACCACCGTGAGAGTGTCGGTGGCCGCGAACGCCCGGTTGAGCTCGACAAGGCCGAAGGGGTCGGCGATGCGCACCGACAGTGGCCCGATCGGGAACCTGCCGCGCAGGTCGGAGCGCACCTTGTAGTCGATCTCGCGCACCCCCCGCGACTCCACCCGGTCCAGGACGAACCGGGGGCGGGTGCCGACGGCGTAGGGGACGGTGTCCTCGATGAGGAGCAGGCCGGTGGGCAGCCGGGTGACGTTCTCCAGCCGCAGGGTCACGGTGCTGTCGGTGCCGACGGGGACCCTGGCCGGGTAGAGCCTGCGCGCGCAGCTCAGCCGGTAGCGGGTGCGGGCGACCACCATGGCCGACAGGAGCGGGAGCGCGATGACGAGCACGCTGACCCGCAGCAGGTCGTGCTCGCCGAGCGCGACCGCGCACAGCAGCGCGGCCACGCCCGAGGCGAGGAAGGAGCGGCCGCGCGAGGTCAGCGCCCTGAGACCGGCGATCACCGCGGCGCCGCCCCGCCCGCCCCCCTTTCCCGGCTCTCGGGCACGGGGACGCGGCGTACGAGGTCGGCCATGACGTGTTCGGGCCGCAGGCGCTGGCCCTGGGCCTCCAGGCTCGGGAGAAGACGGTGGGCCAGGACCGGGACGGCCAGGTCCTGCAGGTCGTCGGGGATGACGTAGTCGCGGCCGGACAGCGCGGCGTGCGCCCTGGCCGCGCGCACCAGGTGGAGGGTGGCGCGGGGCGAGGCGCCGAGCCGCAGGTCGCGGGTCTGCCGGGTGGCGGCGACCAGGTCGACGGCGTACCTCTTGATGGGCTGGGAGACGTAGACGGCGCGCACGGCGTCGATCAGGGCGCGCACCTCGGCGGTCGTGGCGACGGGTTCGAGCTTGTCGAGCGGCGAGGACGCCCCGTGGACGTCCAGCATCTCCAGTTCGGCGGCCGGCTCGGGGTAGCCCATGGCGATCCGCGCCGTGAAGCGGTCGCGCTGGGCCTCGGGGAGGGGGTAGGTGCCCTCCATCTCGATGGGGTTCTGGGTCGCGATGACCATGAAGGGCGTGTCGAGCCGGTAGGTCGTGCCGTCGACGGTGACCTGGTGCTCCTCCATGCACTCCAGCAGGGCCGACTGCGTCTTGGGGGAGGCGCGGTTGATCTCGTCGCCCACGACGATGTTGGCGAAGACGGGGCCCGGCTTGAACTCGAACTCCCGCGACTGCTGGTTGAAGGCGCTCACGCCCGTGATGTCGCTGGGGAGAAGGTCCGGGGTGAACTGGACGCGGCGCACGGGGCAGTCGATGGACCGCGCGAGCGCCTTGGCCAGCATGGTCTTGCCGACGCCGGGGACGTCCTCGATGAGGAGGTGCCCTTCGGCCAGCATCACGGTGAGGGTGAGGCGGACGACGTCGCCCTTTCCCTCGATCACCGATTCGATGGCCTCGCGGATCCGGTGCGCCGTCGCGACCAGACCCCCCAATTCCTGTCCGACATCGTGGGTCACTCCCACCGGGCCTCCATGAGGGTGTGGTAGCCCACGCGGGGTGGTATTGCGGGGGCTTTGTCGTTCTTCTTCATTCTGTATACCGACACTATGATGCGGGGAGTTTCCAGGCGACGTTCCGTGATATTCCGGAAGAACTGGCCCCAAGTGTTCTGGCCGGTGGTCGCGGTGCCGTCCCGCCGGCGTCCGAATCCCGTGACATTCGGTCGCGAGACGCCCCCCACTTTCCCCCACCCGCGGCCGTCCCGCCGCGCGATCGCCCAGACAGGTGCGGCATGCCCGCCCGGACGGTGTCAAGGGGGCGATTCCGACACGCCCGTGCGCACGCGCGCCCCCACCGGGCGCCCCACTCCGCTCCACCTGCTCTGACCTGCGGAAACGTCGGCGTATTGGCGCGCGGAACTTGTTTGGATCAGTTGACGGTGGGGAGAAGTGGAGTATGGTGGTGCGCAGTGGAGGGGCTGGTGCCATGGCGTCAGTCGTTCCATGTGGCACGGGAGGTGGGGCCGGTGTTCCTCGGCACCCATCACCCGCGTCTGGATGAGAAAGGACGACTGTTCCTGCCGGCGAAGTACCGTGAGGAGCTGGCGGAGGGTCTTGTGATCACCAAGGGCCAGGAGCGGTGCCTCTACGTGTTTCCCGTGGAGGAGTTCCAGCGCATCACCGAGGCGCTGCGCACCGCACCCGTGACCGCCAAGGCCGTCCGCGATTACAGTCGTGTCCTTTTCGCCGGCGCCTCCGATGAGACGCCCGACAAACAAGGGCGGATCACCATTCCCCAGGGCCTGCGCGAGTACGCGGGCCTCCGCCGGGACTGCGCCGTCATCGGCGCGAACACCCGGCTGGAGATCTGGGACGCCGTGGCCTGGGACACCTACCTGGCCGCCCAAGAGCAGGCTTTCTCCGACCTCTCGGAGGAGGTGCTGCCAGGGATCCTTTGACAACGGTCGACTCGTCGGTGAAGACGTCGTTCGGCGAGGTCTCCACCCGCTCCCGAGGGGCCCGGCAGGTTCGCGCGGGCACCACGGCGCCGCCGTCAGCTGATGCACCTTCCCCGGTGTCAGGTGACGGCGCGTCGGCAGGGGACGCGGATGGGGACCTGGCCGGGCGAGCCGTCACCAGGGTGGGGTGAGAACCGGCGAGAAGACGTACGTAAGGCCGCGCATCCGCGAGCAAGTTCCGTGTCCCGGGGGTCCACCGACACGGTCATGGCGGCAAGAGGGGGTTTCATCATGCATGTAGACGAGCATGCCGGAGTTCACGGCGAGCCGGGCGGTCACGTCCCGGTGATGCTGCGCCGTGTCCTCGAACTGCTGGCGCCGGCGCTGGACAGGCCCGGAGCCGTGCTCGTCGACGCCAACCTCGGCCTCGGCGGGCACGCCGAGGCGCTGCTCGCCGCGCACCCCGGCCTCCACCTGGTCGGCATCGACCGCGATCCCGACGCCATCGCGCGCTCCACCGCCCGCCTCGCGCCCTACGCCGGGCGCACCACCCTCGTGCGGGCGGTCTCCGACGAACTGCCCGGTCTGCTCGCGCGCACCGGGCGCCCGAAGGTCGACGGCGTGCTGTTCGACCTCGGCGTCTCCTCTCCCCAGCTCGACGAGGCCGGGCGCGGCTTCGCCTACTCCTACGACGCCCCGCTGGACATGCGCATGGACCCCGAGCAGGAGCTCACGGCACACCTCGTCGTGAACACCTACTCCGAGGGCGAGCTCACCCGCATCCTGCGCGACTACGGAGAGGAGCGCTTCGCCTCGCGCGTCGCGCGCCTCATCGTCAGGCAGCGCGCCGCCGGGCCCATCGCGTCCACCAAGCGGCTCGCGGAGATCGTCCGCGAGGCGATCCCGGCCGCGACCCGCCGCACCGGCGGGAACCCCGCCAAGAGAACGTTCCAAGCACTGCGCATCGAGGTGAACGGAGAGCTGGCCGCCTTCGAGCGTGCCCTCCCCGCCGCGCTCGACGCCCTGACGGTCGGAGGGCGGGTGGTCGTCCTTTCGTACCACTCGCTGGAGGACCGGCTGAGCAAGCAGATCATCGCCGAGCGGACCAGGGACACGAGCCCTCCGGGGCTTCCCGTCCCTCTGCCGGCGCACGCGCCGAGGTTCCGCTCGGTGACCAGAGGGGCGGAGGTCCCGGACGAGGACGAGATCGCGCGCAACCCGCGCGCGGCCTCGGCCCGGCTGCGGGCCGCAGAGAGAATCCGGGAGCCGGAATGAGAAACGACGAGGAGCCCACCATCCAGACCGGCGGCGGCACGGCGACCGCCGTCGACGACAGGCCCGTGCGCGCGCCGCGCGCCGCGCGCGGCGTCACCGCGCCGCCGTCCCGGCCGGCCCGCGCCCCGCGCAGGGCCGTGCCGCCGCGCCCGCCGCGCCGCGGCTCCGTGCCCGCGACCCAGGCTCCCGCCGCCGCGCGTCCGGCCGCCACCGGCCCGCGGAACGTCCCGCGCACGCCGTTCGTGCTGCTGGTCGTCGGCCTGCTGTGCGGGGGCCTGGTGACGCTGCTGCTGCTCAACACCGTGCTCGCGCAGGACTCGTTCCGCGTGAACGACCTGCGCGACAGCACGCGCGAGCTGCACGAGCAGGCCCAGGACCTGAACAAGCAACTGCTGCAGCGCTCCCAGCCCGAGGCGGTCGCCGAGGAGGCGCGCAAGCACGGCGTCAGGCCGGACAACTCCGCCCCCGAGATCCTGGACGTTCCCGAGGGCCGCGTCGTGGGCGGGCAGTCGCAGGTGGAGGTCCCGGTCCCGTGAGAGAAGGCGGCGGCCGTCCTCCGGGGCCCGGCCGCGGCGGGCGCGGCGGTTCCGGCGGCGCCCGCGGCGGCTCGGGAGGTCCCGGCGGCCCCCGGCGCGGCCGTCCCGGCCGTCCCGAGGACGAGGGACGGCCCGGCCGGTCCGAGGGCGACGGCCGCCCCGGCCCCGGCGGACGGCCCCGCCAGGACGGCGACCCGCGTTCCGGGTCCGCCGGGCGCTCGCGCCAGGACGGCGACGGCCGCCAGGGTTCTCCCGGACGCCCCCGCCCCGAGGGCCGGGGCGGTCCGGACGGCGAGGGCCGGCCGGGTGCGCAGGGGCGCCATCCGCGTCCGGGGGCGCAGGGCAGGCCCGGCGACGCGGAGAAGACCGTCCCGGCGCCGCGCCGCGTGCTCGGCGACGGGCGCGGCCCGCGCCGTCCCGCGCGCGACTCCCCCCGCCGTCCCGGCGGCGCGGGGCGGACGTCCGGCCGCCTGCCGCCGGGAGACCGCGACGGACGCCGCGACAGGCGCGGGGACAGGAACAGTGGCGGATACCGCGACCGGTTCGCCGACCGGTTCGCCGACCGCTTCCGTGACGGCACGGGGGACGGGTACGACTTCCGTCTCCCGCCCTGGCGCTCCTGGGGGCCGCGCCCGGCGGCGCCGCTGCGGCTCGGCAACCCGCGCCGGCGCATCAACATCGGCCTGATGGGCATGGCGGTGGTGCTGTCGCTGTTCGCGGGGCGCCTGGTCCAGCTCCAAGGGCTGGACTCCAAGGTCTTCGAGGCCAAGGCCGCCTCGCTGCGCGTCCGCGAGGAGCCGCTGCCCGCGCGCCGCGGCACGATCAGCGACGTCAACGGCCACCCGCTCGCCATCACCGTCGAGGCCCGCGAGGTCTCCATCGACCCCACCAAGGTGCCCGCCGAGCGCCGCGATCAGGTCGCGGCGGCGCTGGCGCCGCTGCTGGGCGTGCCCAAGGACGATCTGGTGGCCAAGCTGGCGATCCAGCGGACCCACTACGCGCTGCTGGCCCGCGACGTGCCCATCGGCGTGGCCAAGAACGTCCTCGACCTCAAGGTGGGCGACGCGAAGATCCCCGGCCTGGCCGCGAAGCCGAAGTACCAGCGGCTCTACCCCGGCGACGACCTCGCCGGGGGCCTGGTCGGGTTCGTCGGCGACGAGGGGGGCGGCCTGACCGGCTTCGAGCAGGCCTACGACAAGCTGCTCGGCGGCAAGGACGGCAAGCAGACCATCGAGATCGGCGGCACGGGCCAGCGCATCCCCATGACCCGCAGCACGCGGGTGGAGCCCGTGGCCGGGCAGGGGGTGCGGCTGACCATCGACCGCGACGTCCAGTGGGCCGCGCAGCAGGCCATCGCCCGGCAGGTCAAGGCCACCGGCGCCCGCAGCGGCAGCGTGATCGTCATGGACGTCCGCACCGGACAGGTGGTCGCCATGGCCAACGCCCCCGAGGTGAACCTCAACAAGTGGGAGTCGGTCCCGCCCGGCGACTGGGGCAACCGCGCGGTGTCGGAGGTCTTCGAGCCCGGCAGCACCAACAAGGTCATCACGGCCGCCGCCGCCCTGGAGACGGGCGCGGTGCGGCCCGAGACCGTGTTCGAGGTCAAGGACAAGTACCAGTGCGCCGACCGCCTGCTCAGCGACGCCCACCCGCACCCGCCCGAGCGGCTGACCTTCACCGGCATCATGGCCGAGTCCAGCAACGTGGGCACTCTGATGGCCGCCGAGCGGGTCGGCGACGACACGCTCTACACCATGCTGCGCAACTTCGGCTTCGGCGCCAAGACCGGCGCGGGGTTCTACGGCGAGGAGGCCGGGCTGCTGCCCAAGGCCGAAACCTGGTCGGGCAGCCAGCGCTGCACGATCGCCTTCGGCCAGGGCGTGTCGGTGACGGCCCTGCAGATGGCCAGCGTCTACCAGACCATCGCCAACGACGGGGTGCGGATCACGCCGCAGATCGTCGCGGGCACGGTCGACCAGCACAACAGGCTCGTCCCGGCGAAGGCCCCGAAGCAGACCCGCGTGGTGAGCCGGCGCAGCGCCAAGGACATCGCGCGGATGCTGGAGGCCGCGGTGAACGCCGACGGCAGCACCGGGTCGCTTGCCGCCATCAAGGGATACCGGGTGGCGGGTAAAACCGGCACCGCGATGCGATACGACGAGAACTGCCGAGGGTATTGCGGCTATACCGCTACCTTTGTGGGGTTCACTCCCGCCGACGCGCCGCGTCTGGTGGCCCTGGCCGTGCTCCAGGCGCCCAAGAACGGCCACTTCGGCGGGGAAATCGCCGCGCCCGTGTTCAAGGAAGTCATGACGTTCGCGTTGAAGAGCCGCAAGATCCCGCCGACCGGCACGACCGCCCCCGCCGTGCGCTTGAGCGCCGACGGCTGACGGGGAAGGTACGCTCTCGCCCGTGCGTCCCCCGTCCATGCGTCCCGCCGCCGGCCAGGTCCGTCCGCTGTCCGGCCTCGCCGCCCTGCTCGGCGCGCCCTCCGGCGGCGGCCGAGCGCCCCTCGCCGCCGTCACCGGCGTCACCATCGACTCCCGTCAGGTCAGGCCAGGCGACCTGTACGTCGCGGTGCGCGGCACCAGCGTCCACGGCGCCGCGTTCGCGCGCGCGGCCGCGGAGGCCGGCGCCGCCGCGGTCCTGACCGACCCCGCGGGCCGGCGCGACGCCGTCGCCTCCGGCCTGCCCGTCCTGGTGGTGCCCGAGCCGCGCGCGGTGCTCGGCACGGTCGCCGCCTGGGTGTACGAGCGGCCCTCCGAAGGGCTGCTGCTGCTCGGCGTGACAGGCACCAGCGGCAAGTCCACCACCAGCTTCCTGATGGAGGGCGGCCTGCGGGCCGCCGGGCACCGCACCGGCCTGGTCGGCGGCGTCGAGATCCACGTGGGCGACCTGCGCTTCACCCCCACGCTGACCACTCCCGAGGCCAGCGACCTGCAGGGCCTGTTCGCGCTGATGCGCGAGCAGGGGGTGACGGCGGCGGCCATGGAGGTCTCCAGCCACGCCCTGGCCCTCGGCAGGGTGGACGGCACCCGCTACGACGTCGCGCTGTTCACCAACCTCTCCCAGGACCACCTGGACTTCCACCGCGACCTGGACGACTACTTCAGGGCCAAGGCCCGCCTGTTCACCCCCGAGCTGTCGCGGGTGGGCGTGGTCAACATCGACGACGCCCACGGCCGCGAGCTGGCGGGCCTGGCCAAGATCCCGGTCACGACGTTCTCGTCCGGCGGCGCGGCCGAGGCCGACTGGCGGGCCCACGACGTCCGCCTCGGCGCGGACGGCAGCACCTTCCGGGTGGTCGGCCCCGGCGGCGTCGAGGCCGACGTGTCGGTGGGGCTGCCCGGCCCGTTCAACGTCGCCAACACCCTCGGCGCGCTGGTCGCGCTCGTGGAGGCCGGCGTGCCGCTGCAGACGGCCGTGCACGGCGTGGGCACGGTCACCGGCGTGCCCGGGCGCATGGAGCGCGTCCCGGGCGCTCAGGGCTTCCAGGCGATCGTCGACTACTCCCACAAGCCGGGCGCCGTCGAGTCGGTGCTGCGCGCGCTGCGCGAGGTGACCTCCGGCGAGCTGATCATCGTGCTCGGCTGCGGCGGCGACCGCGACCGGGGCAAGCGCCCGATGATGGGGGAGGCCGCGGCCCGCCTCGCCGACGTCGCGGTCCTCACGAGCGACAACCCCCGCTCGGAGGACCCGGTGCGCATCCTCTTCGAGATGCTCCAGGGCGTCCTGCGGGTGCCCGGGCGCGACCGCGCCCATGTGATCATGGAACCGGACCGGGCCGCCGCGATCGGACTCGCGATCGGCCGCGCGCGGCCGGGTGATGTCGTCGTGGTCGCGGGCAAGGGCCACGAGCAGGGTCAGTACGTCGCCGGCGAAGTGCTGCCGTTCGACGACAGGCAGGTGGTCGCAGAGGCGATCAGCAGACGTGAGCGAATGTGAGCTGCGGTGTTGTGCGAGGCTGAGGCGCGCGGCGCCCCGGTCGCGCCGGCCGGTCGCCGGCGCCCCGCGTACGCACGAACGAGCTTGTATGGAGAGTAGGGATAACGAATGATCCCGTTGCCGCTGGCAAGGATCGCCGAGATCACCTCGGGTGCCCTCACGGGCATGGCCGATCCCCGCGCCGTGGTCCGGGGGCCGGTCCTCATAGACTCCCGCGCCGCCGGCCCGGGGTCGCTGTTCGCCGCGATCAAGGGCGGCCGGGTGGACGGGCACGACTTCGCCGCCCAGGCCCACCAGGCGGGGGCGGTCGCCGTGCTGGCGAGCAGGCCCGTCGACGCCCCGTCGGTGGTCGTCGCCGACGTCGTGGCCGCGCTCGCCCGGCTCGCCTCCGCGGTGGTCGCCGAGCTGCCCCGCGCGACCGTCATCGGCGTCACCGGGTCGGCGGGCAAGACCACCACCAAGGACCTCCTCGGCGGCCTCACCGCGCTGGTCGGCCCCACCGTCGCGCCCGTCGGCTCCTACAACAACGAGATCGGCCACCCCCTCACCGTGCTGAGGGCCGACGAGGACACCCGATTCCTGGTGCTGGAGCTGAGCGCGCGCGAGGAGGGCCACATCGCCTACCTCGCCGGCGTCGCCCCGCCGAAGATCGGCGTCGTGCTGAACGTCGGCAGCGCCCACCTCGGCGTGTTCGGCGGCAGGGAACAGATCGCCAAGGCCAAGGGCGAGCTGGTCGAGGCCCTGCCCGCCGACGGCGTCGCGGTGCTCAACGCCGACGACCCCAACGTCGCCGCCATGGCCTCCCGCACCCGGGCGCGGGTCCGGTGGTTCGGCCGCTCGTCCGAGGCCGACATCCGCGCCCAGGACGTCACGCTGGACGAACGCGGCCGGGCCGGCTTCACGCTCGTCACCCCCTCGGGCCGCGCGGACGTGCGGCTGCGCCTGCACGGCGCCCACACCGTCGAGAACGCCCTGGCCGCCGCCGCGGCGGCCTACGAGCTCGGCCTGCCGGTGGCCACCATCGCCGAGGAGCTCTCCCGCGCCGAGCCGCGCAGCCGCTGGCGCATGGAGGTCACCGAGCGCCCCGACGGGGTCACCGTGATCAACGACGCCTACAACGCCAACCCCGAGTCCATGCGCGCCGCCTTCGACGCCCTCGCCGCCCTCGGCAAGGACCGCCGCCGGTTCGCGGTGATCGCCTCGCTGCGCGAGCTCGGCGAGGACTCCGACACCCTCAACGAGGAGGTCGGCCGCACCGCCGCCGCCGCGGGCCTGGCCGGGCTGTGGGTGGTGGGGGACGACCCCTGGCCGGTCCTGGCCGGCGCCAAGGGCTCGGGCGCCGTCCACGTCCCCGCGCCGGAGGACGCCGCCGCCGAACTGGTCGCCCAGCTGCGGCCCGGCGACGTCGTGCTGGTCAAGGGGCCGCGCGCGGCCGGGCTCGAACGGGTCGCCGCGAGGCTGCTGGCCGGGACCGGGGACGCCGCGGGCGCGGGGGGTGGCGCCCGATGAGGGACATCCTCATCGCCGCGGGCGTGGCGCTGCTGCTGTCCATGCTCGGCACCCCGCTGGCGATCCGCCTGTTCAGCCGCAGGGGCTACGGCCAGAACATCCGCGAGGAGGGCCCGTCGGGGCACCACGAGAAGCGCGGCACCCCCACCATGGGCGGCACGGTCTTCGTGATCGCCGCGCTGATCGGCTTCGCCTGCGCGCACCTGGCCACCTTCACCCCGCCGACCGCCTCCGCCGTGCTCGTGCTGTTCCTGATGACGGGCCTGGCCACGGTCGGCTTCCTCGACGACTTCATCAAGATCTACAAGCAGCGCAGCCTCGGTCTGCGCAGCGGCGCCAAGGCCCTCGGCCAGCTCGTCGTCGGCGCGGTGTTCGCCGTCCTGGTCGTGCGGTTCCCGAACGCCTACTCGATCACCCCCGCCGAGACCCGGGTGTCCTTCCTGCGCGACTTCGGGCCCTCGATCGGCATCGTCATGTTCACGATCTGGGTGCTCATCATGATCGTGGGCTTCTCCAACGCGGTGAACCTCACCGACGGCCTCGACGGCCTGGCCAGCGGCGCCACCGGGGTGGTTCTCGCCGCCTACGTCCTGATCGGCAACTGGCAGCTCCGCAACAGCTGCCTGAACCAGCTCGGCCCCAACTGCTACTGGGTGCGCGACCCGCTGGACCTGGCGGTGGTCGCGGCGGCCGTCCTCGGCGCGCTGGTCGGCTTCCTGTGGTGGAACGCCCCGCCCGCCAAGATCTTCATGGGCGACACCGGGTCGCTGGCGCTCGGCGGCGTGCTCGCCGGGCTGGCGATCACCACCCGCACGCAGATCCTGCTGTTCATCCTCGCGGGCCTGTGCTGCATCATCACCGCCTCGGTGATCATCCAGGTCGGGTTCTTCAAGATGACCGGCAAACGGGTGTTCCGCATGGCGCCGCTCCAGCACCACTTCGAGCTGGCCGGCTGGGCCGAGACCACCATCGTGGTCCGCTTCTGGCTGATCGCGGTCCTGTGCGCCGCCGCCGGCCTCGGCCTGTTCTACGTCGAGTGGATGCCGAAGGCCTGAGGCGGCGCGCCGGGGCCGGGGCCTCGCGCGGTGTGAACGAAAGAGAGCGCAATGTACACAGTGGCCGGGCTCGGCGTGTCGGGGATCGCGGCGGCGCTGAGCCTCGCCCGGGACGGGCACCAGGTCGTGGTCGTCGAGGGCGTGGACGGCGAGCGGCAGCGGGCCGCGGCGGCCGGGCTGGCGGACGCCGGGGTCGAGGTCCGCTTCGGCGGAGGCCTGCCCGAGGGCACCTCGGTGGTGGTGACCTCGCCGGGGTGGCGTCCCACCCACCCCCTCCTGGTGGAGGCCGCCGAGAACGGCGTCGAGGTGATCGGCGAGGTCGAGCTGGCCTGGCGCCGGCGGCCCCCGGGGGCGGCCCCCTGGCTCGCCCTGACCGGCACCAACGGCAAGACCACGGCCGTGCGCATGCTGACCGCGATGCTCCGCGCCGCCGGGCACGACGCCGTGGCCGTGGGCAACGTCGGCACCCCCGTCATCCAGGCCGTCGCCGAGCCGCACGACGTGCTCGCCGTCGAGCTGTCGAGCTTCCAGCTCCACTGGTCCTCCACCCTGGCCCCGGCCGCCGCCGCCGTGCTCAACGTCGCCGAGGACCACCTGGACTGGCACGGCTCCATGGAGGAGTACGCCCGCGCCAAGGGCCGCGTCTTCGAGCGCGCCGGCGTGGTCGTCCACAACGCCGACGATCCCGTCTCCGCCCGCCTGGCGGCCCCGTACGCGGGCGCGGTCGGCTTCACGCTGGAGGTGCCCGCTCCCGGGCGGCTCGGCGTCGTGGAGGACCTTCTGGTGGACCGCGCCTTCACCGGCGACCCCTCCCGGGCCGAGGAACTGGCCACGCTGGAGGACGTCCGCCCGTTCGCGCCGCACAACGTCGCCAACGCCCTGGCCGCCGCCGCGCTGGCCCGCGCCTACGGCGTGCCGCCCGAGGCCGTGCGCACGGGCCTGCGGGCCCACGTCCCCGACCCGCACCGCATCGCCCACGTCGCGCGCCTCGCCGGGGTGGACTACGTGGACGACTCCAAGGCCACCAACCCCCACGCCGCCGCCGCGTCCCTGGCCGCCTACCCCTCGGTCGTGTGGGTCGCGGGCGGGCTGCTGAAGGGCGCGGAGGTCGACGACCTCGTCCGCCGCGCGGCGGGACGGCTGCGCGGGGCGGTGCTCCTCGGCGCGGACCGGGCGCGAATTCGCCAGGCTCTGGCGCGACACGCGCCGAATGTTCCGGTCGCCGAGGTCGAAGGGCAAGACACTGGGGTGATGGATCGTGTCGTCACCGAAGCCGCCCGGCTGGCCGCCCCCGGAGACACCGTGCTGCTGGCGCCCGCCGGGGCCTCCATGGACATCTTCGCCGACTACGGCGCCCGCGGGGAGGAGTTCGCGCGGGCCGTGCGCCGCCTGGCGGCCCCGTGACCGCCGAGGCGGGGCAGGCCACCGGGTCCACGGCCCCCGCCGAGAGCACGGTGGCGGCCGGCGCGCGCCGCGCCCACGCGGGCGGCAGGCTCGCGGCGCTCGGCGAGCTGCTGAACCGCCCGCTCACCTCCTACTACCTGGTGCTCGGGTGCAGCCTGCTGCTGCTGGCGCTCGGCCTGATGATGGTGCTGTCGGCGTCCAGCATCGAGGCGCTGCAGAAGACCGGCAACCCGTTCTACTGGTTCCTCAAGCAGTCGCTGTCGGTCGGCCTGGGCCTGCCCGCGATGTGGATCTGCTCGCGACTGCCGCAGCGCTTCTTCCGCCTCGCCGGGTACCCGCTGATGATCCTCTCGATCATCGGCCTCATCATGGTGATCTTCATCGGCGAGACCGAGCTCGGCGCGCAGCGGTGGATCTACATCGGCGGGCTGACCATCCAGCCGTCGGAGCCCGCCAAGCTCGGCCTGATGCTGTGGGGCGCCGACCTGCTCGCGCGCAAGGCCAAGAACGGGCGCATCGAGTGGCGGCAGCTCCTGCTCCCGCTCCTGCCCGGCACCGTGATCCTCGCCGTCCTGGTCCTGCTCGGGAGCGACCTCGGCACCACGCTGGTCCTCATGCTGATCTTCCTGGCGCTGCTGTGGGTGGTCGGCGCGCCGCTCAAGCTGTTCGGCGTCATCCTCTCCGTCGCCGCCCTGGCCACCGTCATCATGATCAGCGTCGAGGGCTACCGCTCCGACCGCATCACCGGCTGGCTGGACGTCTGGGGCAACGCCCAGGGGTCGGGCTACCAGGCCGCGCAGGGCCAGATCGCGATGGGCTCGGGAGGCTGGTTCGGCCTCGGCCTCGGCAGCAGCCGCCAGAAATGGAGCTGGGTGCCGCACGCCGAGAGCGACTTCATCTTCTCCATCATCGGCGAGGAGCTCGGCCTGATGGGCACCCTCGTCGTGGTCGCCCTGTTCGGCCTGCTCGGGTACGCGGGCCTGCGGGTGGCCTCCCGCGTCAAGGACCCGTTCATCCGCCTGGCGTCCTCCGCGGCGGTCGCCTGGATCGCCGGGCAGGCCATCGTGAACATCGGCGCGGTGATCGGCGCGTTGCCCATCACGGGCATTCCGCTGCCGCTGGTGTCGTACGGTGGTTCGGCACTGTTGCCCACGCTCGCGGCGCTTGGCATGTTGTTGTCATTCGCCAAACGGGAGCCGGGCGCGGCCGACGCACTGGCCGCTCGCGGCCCCGGCCCCCTGGCGCGGGCTCTAAGCTGGCTTGGTTTGGGTCGTCCATCGGCGAAGGGGCGCCGTCCGGGGCGTCTCAGGGCCGACATCGAGGCACGTGGAGTGAAAGGACCGACATGAGGGTGGTCCTCGCAGGCGGCGGCACGGCCGGCCACATCGAACCCGCTCTGGCGCTCGCCGACGCGCTGCGCAGGTATGACCCCTCCATCGGGGTCACCTGCCTCGGCACCGAGCGCGGGCTGGAGTCGAGGCTGGTGCCCGCGCGGGGGTACGAGCTGGCGCTGGTGCCCGCGGTCCCGCTGCCGCGCGCCATCACGCCGCAGCTTCTGACGGTGCCGGGCCGCCTGGCGGGCGCGATCAACACCGCCGCCGGCATCCTGGACCGGTTGCGGGCCGACGTGATGGTCGGCTTCGGCGGGTACGTCGCCACGCCCGCCTACCTGGGCGCGCGGCGGCGCGGCGTGCCGATCGTGGTGCACGAGGCCAACCCGCGGCCCGGCCTGGCCAACCGGCTCGGCGCACGGCTCACCGAGCACGTCTTCACCGGCCACCCCGACGCGGTCCTGCCGCGCGCGCAGTACGTCGGCATCCCGCTGCGCCGCGAGATCGCCATGCTGGACCGTCTGTCCATGGGCGACAAGGCGCGGTCCTACTTCGGGCTGGAGAGCGACCGGCCGACGCTGCTGGTGTTCGGCGGCTCCCAGGGCGCCCGCGCGATCAACGAGGCGGCCCTCGCCGCCGCGCCCGCGCTGCGCCAGGCCGGCGTCCAGGTCGTCCACGTGGTGGGCCCCAAGAACGAGATCATCCAGGAGCCGCCGCCCGGCGACCCGCAGTACGTCGTGCTGCCCTACATCGACCGCATGGACCTGGCGTACGCGGCGGCGGACTTCGTGCTGTGCCGCAGCGGCGCGCTCACCTGCGCCGAGCTCACCGCCGTGGGCCTGCCCGCGGCCTTCGTGCCGCTGCCGCACGGCAATGGCGAGCAGAGCCTCAACGCGGCGCCGATCGTCCAGGCCGGGGGAGGCATCATGGTCGACAACGCCGACCTCACCACCGAGTGGATCCTCCGCAACGTGCTGCCCATCCTGCGCGACCCCGAGCGGGTCGTCGCCATGTCGGCCGCCGCCGGTCGCATGGGCCGCAAGGACGCCGACGAGGTGCTCGCGAGCAAGGTGCTCGGCGTGGTGGCCGCGGGAGGCCGGCGATGAGCCTGGTCAAGCCGGTCGCCCCGGTCGCCGCCGACGAGCTCGGCCGGGTGCACTTCATCGGCATCGGCGGCGCGGGCATGTCGGGCATCGCGCGCATCCTGCTCAAGCGAGGCGTGAAGGTCTCCGGCAGCGACGCGCGCGGCTCTGCCATGGTCAACGAGCTGCGCGAGCTCGGCGCCCTGGTCCACGTCGGCCACGCCGCGTCCCATATCAAGAACGTCGACACCGTGGTGGTGTCCACCGCCATCCGCGACTCCAACCCCGAGCTCGGCGAGGCCCTGCGCCAGGGGCTGCGCGTGATCCCCAGGGCCGCCGCGCTGGCCGCGGTCATGGTCGGCCGCAGCGGCATCGCCGTCGCCGGCACGCACGGCAAGACCACCACCTCCTCCATGCTCACGGTCGCCCTGCAGAAGTGCGGCCGCGACCCGTCCTACTGCGTGGGCGGCCAGCTCGTGACCACCGGCCTCGGCGCCGACGAGGGCGCGGGCGAGGTGTTCGTGGCCGAGGCCGACGAGAGCGACGGCTCGTTCCTCATGCTCGCCCCCGAGATCGCGGTGGTGACCAACGTCGAGCCCGACCACCTGGACAACTACGGCGACCCGCAGGCGGTGTACGACGGGTTCGCCCGCTTCGCCGAGAGGGTCGGCTCCACCCTGATCATCTGCGCCGACGATCCCGGGGCCGCGGCCCTGGCCGCGCCCGCGCGGGCCCGGGGCCTGCGGGTCCGCACCTACGGCGAGTCCGAGGGCGCCGACCTGCGCGTGACGGGCATCGCGCCCGACGGCTTCGGCGTCGCGTTCCGCGTCGAGGGCAAGGGCGAGGTCAGGCTCTCGGTCCCCGGCCGGCACAACGCCCTGAACGCCTTGTCGGCGCTCGCCGTGGCCGAGGAGCTCGGCGTGCCCTTCGACGAGTTCCGTGAGGGCCTCGCGGCGTTCACCGGCGCCAAGCGGCGCTTCGAGGCCAAGGGGGAGGGCGCCGGGGTGGCCGTCTTCGACAGCTACGCCCACCACCCCACCGAGCTGGCCGCCGACCTGCGCGCCGCCCGCGACGTCGTGGCGTCCTTCTCCGGGCCCTCCGGGCGGGTCATCGCGGTGTTCCAGCCGCACCTGTACTCGCGCACGCGCTTCTTCGCCGACGAGTTCGGGGCCGCGCTGGGGCTGGCCGACGAGGCGATCGTCCTGGACGTCTACGGCGCCCGCGAGGACCCCGAGCCCGGCGTGTCCGGCGCGCTGGTGGCCGGCAAGGTGCCGCTGCCGGCCGAGCGGGTCGCCTACGCGCCCGACCGCGGCGCGGTGCCCGGCCTGGTCGCCGGCCGGGCCAGGCCGGGGGACATCGTGCTCACCATGGGCGCGGGCGACGTCACCGAGCTCGGGCCGCTCATCGTCGCAGAGCTCGCCGCGCGGTGAGCCGCCGGGCCCGGCGCACGGTCCTGGCCGCCCTGCTGACCTGCGGGGTGGTGGGGGCCGCCGCGTGGCTCGTGTTCTTCTCGCCGGTCCTCGGCGTGCGCCACGTCGCGGTGTCCGGCAACGCCATGGTCACCGACGAGGAGGTCAGGCGGGCCGCCGCGGTCCGCGAGCTGACGCCGATGGCCACCGTGGACCTGGAGGCCGTGCGGCGCGCGGTCGCGGGGATGCGCCGCGTGGAGTCGGCGGCCGTGGAGCGCGCCTGGCCGGACACCCTCAAGATCCGTGTGGCCGAGCGCAGGCCCGTCGCGGTCGTCTCCTGGGGCGGCGCGACGGCGGTCGTCGACCGGCACGCCGTGGTGATCGAGACCAAGGGCTCGGCGCCGTTCGGCCTGCCCACGCTCCAGGTGCCCCGCTTCGCCGTGGGCGACCCGGCCACCATGGCGGCGCTCAAGGTCGCCGGCGGGCTTCCCGGCGACCTGACCCGCATGATCAGGACCGTGAGCGCGACATCCGCCGCCGATGTCTCGCTCCGGCTCGGCGACGGCCGTACGATCATGTGGGGAGGGGCCGAGCGCACGCGCGACAAGGCGCGCATCGTGCTCACGCTGCTGGAACGCCCCGCCCAGCGGTACGACGTCAGCTCTCCGGACGTCGTGACGATCAAGTGACTTGTCCCACAGCCCGGCGGGAGGCCGCAGGAGCGAAAGGGACAGGCGGCAACACGCCGGGCGCGCTTGCGGCGCGGTGAGTTGACCCTGGGGGACGGGCAACCCTACTGTCCGTATCATTCCTCAGGTTGACATAACTCTAAATCTCAACTTGAGGGTGAGAGTTAAACAAGAAGGTCCGGCACCGTTTCGGGCTTCACGTAATGCAAGTAAACGAGCGGAAAGGCCCCTCGTCGTGGCAGCACCGCAGAACTACCTCGCGGTCATCAAGGTCGTCGGCATCGGCGGCGGCGGAGTGAACGCCGTGAACCGGATGATCGAGGAGGGACTCAAGGGCGTCGAGTTCATCGCCATCAACACCGACGCCCAGGCGCTGCTGATGAGTGACGCCGACGTCAAGCTGGACGTCGGGCGCGAGCTCACGCGGGGCCTCGGCGCGGGGGCCAACCCCGAGGTCGGACGCAAGGCCGCCGAGGACCACCGCGAAGAGATCGAAGAGGTCCTCAAGGGCGCCGACATGGTCTTCGTCACGGCCGGTGAGGGCGGCGGCACCGGCACCGGCGGCGCGCCCGTGGTGGCGAACATCGCCCGCTCGCTCGGCGCGCTCACCATCGGCGTCGTCACCCGGCCCTTCAGCTTCGAGGGCCGCCGCAGGGCCATGCAGGCCGAGGCCGGCATAGAGACCCTGCGCGACGAGGTCGACACGCTGATCGTCATCCCCAATGACCGCCTGCTGTCGATCTCCGACCGCCAGGTCAGCGTGCTGGACGCCTTCAAGGCGGCCGACCAGGTCCTGCTGTCCGGTGTCCAGGGCATCACCGACCTGATCACCACGCCCGGCCTGATCAACCTCGACTTCGCGGACGTCAAGTCGGTCATGTCCGGCGCCGGGTCGGCCCTCATGGGCATCGGCCACGCCCGCGGCGACGACCGCTCGGTGGCCGCGGCCGAGATGGCCGTCTCCAGCCCGCTGCTGGAGGCCAGCATCGACGGCGCCCACGGCGTGCTGCTGTCCATCGCCGGCGGCTCCGACCTCGGACTCTTCGAGATCAACGAAGCGGCCCAGCTCGTGTCCAACGCCGCGGCCTTGGACGCCAACATCATCTTCGGCACGGTGATCGACGACGCCCTCGGCGACGAGGTCCGGGTCACGGTGATCGCCGCCGGGTTCGACGAGCCCGGTGCGGAGAACCAGGCGGCCGCCCAGCCGGTGACGCGCCCGCAGGCGGCCGCGAGGCCCGCCCCGCAGACCCCGCCGCCGGCCGCGCCGCCGGCCCGCGCCGCCGCGCCGGCCCCGCAGCCGGCCCCACAGCCGGCCAGGGCCGAGCCGCCGCGCGCCGAGCGGCCCGCCCCGGTCCGCCCGCTGCCGGCCCCGCACGCCGCCCCGGCGAGCACGGCCCCGGCACACCCGGCTCCGGCGCACCCGGCCCCGCATCCGGCGCCGCAGGCGGCCCCGGTCGCGCCCGCGCCCGAGCCCGTCCCGGCCCCCGAGCCCGCCCCGGCTCCGGCCGCCGCCGGGCCCGCCTCCTTCGCGCGCGAGGCCGCCGAGGCGGTCCCGCACGCCGAGCCGCAGGGCCCGGTGTCGATCCCGAGGCCGGCGCCCGAGCCGCCCACCCCCATCACCTCCCGCGTCTCCGAGCCCGCCCGGCGCCGTCCGGTGGTCTTCGAGGAGCAGGAGGAGGAACTGGACGTCCCCGACTTCCTGAAGTGAGCCCCGGCGCGCGCACCCCTCGCGGGGGCGCGCGCCGCGCGGGCGGGGGCGGCGCGGCCGGGGTCCGGCGCGGCCCGTACGCTGATGCCCGGCCACCCGTACCGACCACCGAAGTGACGCGACCCCCACGTGAACGACACCCACACGACGCGACGTGACGAGATCGCCGCGGGCCTCGCCGAGGTCGAGCGCCGCATCGCGGACGCCTGCGAGGCCGCGGGCCGCGCGCGCGGCGAGGTCACGCTCGTGGCGATCACCAAGACCTACCCCGCCTCCGACGTGCGCATCCTCGCCGGCCTCGGCGTCCGCGACATCGGTGAGAACCGCGACCAGGAGGCGGAGCCCAAGGCGGGCGACTGCGCGGACCTCCCGCTGACCTGGCACTTCGTCGGCCAGTTGCAGACCAACAAGGCCAGGTCCGTCGTCTCCTACGCCGATGTGATCCACTCGGTGGACCGGGAGCGCCTGGTCGGCGCGCTGTCCCGCGAGGCCGTCCGGGCCGGGCGCCGCCTCACCTGCCTGGTGCAGGTCGCCCTCGGCGACGAGCCCGGCAGGGGAGGGGTCGGCCCCGCGGGGCTCGCGCCGCTGGCGGACGCCATCGCCGGCGCGGAGGGGCTGGTCCTCGGCGGCGTCATGGCCGTGGCGCCGCTCGGCGCCGACCCCGCCCCGGCGTTCGCGCGGCTGCGCGAGCTGTCCGCCGCCCTGCGGGCGGACCACCCGTCCGCGACGGTCGTATCGGCCGGAATGAGCGGAGATCTGGCCGAGGCCATCGCCTACGGAGCGACACACGTGCGTGTCGGTACGGCGTTGCTCGGTCGCCGGAAGCCCTTCGTCAGGTAATGTCCCCCCGAGTGGACCTTGATGTCCATGTATCCGAGGTCGATGGCGGTGCCTTAGGTTGCCCTGGGTACGGCGACCCTGAGCAGGAGGACGACGTAGCGATGGCCGGCGCGATGCGCAAGATGGCGGTCTACCTCGGTCTCGTGGAGGACGACCGCTACCCGGATTATGGCACTTACGCCGAGGACGAGGACTACCCCGACGAGTACGTCGATCGGCGGCGCGGCGACGAGCGTGGGCTTGGAACGCCCCAAGACGGCCCGGAGGAGACCGAGACCCCCGTCCCGGCACCCCGGGCGGGGGCGGCGGTGGCCGAGCGCCGTACGACCGATCTGGCGCGGATCACCACGCTTCACCCCCGCACGTACAACGAGGCGCGTACCATCGGGGAGCACTTCCGTGAGGGCACGCCCGTCATCATGAACTTGACCGAAATGGTTGACAGTGACGCGAAGCGGCTAGTCGATTTCGCGGCAGGTCTGGTTTTTGGCCTACATGGAAGCATTGAACGTGTTACGAACAAGGTGTTCCTGTTGTCCCCAGCCAATGTCGAGGTGACCGCCGAGGACAAGGCCCGAATCGCGGAACGCGGGTTCTTCAATCAGAGCTAGAGTTCCACCATGAACAGTTCACGGCCGGACACGGCCGGCACGACCAGCTTGGCCCGCAGGGCCCACCCCGACCGAGGCCGGCAGCGCGAAACGGAGGCAGGACGCGACCGTGGGGGTTCTTAAAGAGATCGTGGTCGCGATCCTGGCGATCTATCTCGTGCTCTTGATCGGCAGAATGATCTTCGAGACGGTGCAGGCGTTCGCCCGTTCATGGCACCCGCGTGGTGTCGTCCTGGTGCTCGCCGAGGCCACGTACACCGTGACCGACCCGCCTCTCAAGTTCCTTCGCCGTTTCATTCCGCCCCTCCGGTTGGGTACGGTGGCCTTTGACCTAAGCTTCACAGTGCTGTTCATTGTGGTCTTGGTCATGATCCAGATCGTGTCCGCGCTTTGATCGGGTACCGTCCTCCGGACAGACTCCGAGCGCGCCAAGGAGACCGAAATGCCGCTGACGCCCGCTGATGTGCGGAACAAGCAGTTCAGTACCACCCGGCTGAGGCCGGGGTACGACGAGGAAGAGGTCGACGCCTTCCTCGACGAAGTGGAAGCCGAGCTCGACCGCCTCATCCAGGAGAACGAGGAGCTTCGGGCGAAGCTGACCGAGTGCCTGCGGGGCAAGGTCCCCGGAGGCATGGGCATGAGCATGGCGCCCGCCCCCGTGGCCGAGCCCAAGCCCGAGATGATGATGCCCCAGCCGGAGCCCATGAAGGCCCCCGAGCCGATCAGGCCCGAGCCGGTCCCCGTCGGCATGGGAATGCCCCCCGCCGAGGACAACATGGACACCGCGGCCCGCGTGCTCGCCCTCGCGCAGCAGACCGCGGACCAGGCCATCGCCGACGCCCGCCGCGAGGCGGACGAGACCGTCACCCGCGCCCGCCGCGAGGCCGACGAGATCCTCGGCAAGGCCCGCCGCCAGGCCGAGCAGATCATCGGCGACGCCCGCGCCCGCGCCGAGACGCTGGAGCGCGACGCCCAGGAGCGCCACCGCCAGGCCATGGGCTCGCTGGTCCAGACCCGCGACGAGCTGGAGCGCAAGGTCGACGAGCTGCGCAGCTTCGAGCGCGAGTACCGCAGCAGGCTCAAGCTCTACCTCGAGAACCAGCTCGCCGAGCTGAACGTCTCCGCCGAGGGCAGCGGCGCCTTCCCCGTCGTCGGCGCACAGATGGGCGGCGCCCCCGCCATGTCCCACGCCGGCGCCCCCGGTGGCCAGCCCCAGATCCCCGGCCCCCAGAACAACCCGTTCGGTCCCGAGCCCGCACAGCACTCCGGCGCCTTCCAGGGAGTCGACGGCCCTCACAACGATCGCCGTTAAAGTAACGGGTCGGCTCTCTCCGGCCCGTGACTGGGAGTATCTGTGATCTACCTCAGCGCCATTCTGGTCGTGCTCGCCTTCGGCCTCCTGGTCGCGGGTGTTGTGACCGGAACAGCGGTCCTGGTCATGTGGTCGATCGTGGTCAGCGTGCTGTCCGCGGTCTTCCTGATGATCGGCGCCCTGCTGCGACGCCATGAGCTCTTCCCCTCCGGCGGCGTGCCGGCGGCCATGCCGCCCATGCCCCCGGCCGGAGCCGGCGTCGCCGATGGCCTGATGGCCCGACCCGGGGCGGTGGCCTCCTCAGCGGCCCCGCCGCGAGGGCCCGCCTCCCCCGTGGCCCGTCCCACGGCCACACCCCAGATGGCGCATCCCACGGCCACCCTGGCCGCGCCGCCCGCGTTTCCCGCGACCGCGCCGGTCGCGGGGGCGAGTGGCAGGCTCGCTCCCGACGCGATCGTCTTCGTCGTCCCCGGGCGCAAGCGGTTCCACCTGGCCGGGTGCCGCCAGCTCTCCGGCCGCCAGACCGAGGAGCTCACCTACGAGGAGGCCCGCGAGGAGGGCTTCTCCGCCTGCACGAGCTGCCTGCCCGACGGCGCCCAGCCCGTCAACGCCCCCCTGAAGGCCGAGCCGGTCGTCACCCTGGACACGCCCCAGTGGACCTCCTCCGTGGAGGCGCCGCCGCGGTCGTCCGCCACCCCCTCCGTGGAGACGTCCCGGCGCCCCGCCACCCCTTCGCTGGAGGGCCCGCGCCCGTCCCTGGAGGCCCCGCGCTCGCCCGCCGCGGACCCCATCGTCATCCCTCCGGCCGCGGACCCGATCGTCATTCCCCCCGCGGACGCCCCCAAGGCCGCCGTCCCCCCGCCCGCCGACCGCCCCGCCCCTTCGCGCGGGGAGCCCTCCGGCGGGTACCGCTCCGAGGACACCCGCCCCGTCCGTCCGCCTGCCGTCCCCCCGCGCCCGGCCGCGTCCACCCCCGCCGAGGCCACCCCCGCCGCGTCCACCCCCTCCAAGCCGGCGCCCCCGCCGTCCAAGCCCGCGGACCGGCCGTTGATCTCCTTCTCGGCGCCGGTGGTCCCCGAGGCGTCCAGTCCCTTCAACGCGTTCAAGCGCCCGGACCCCACAGGCGAGGACGACGACCCGATCGTCGTCGTGGCCGCGCGACCGGCCGAGGGAAAGAAGACCGGCGACAAGAGCGACGCCGACCGCGCGGACGGCGCCCCGGAGGCGAAGGCCGCGCAGGACGCCAAGCCGGCTCAGGACCCGAGAACCGGTCAGGCCCCGAAGGCCGGTGAGGACCGGACGGCCGGATCCTCCCGTGAGGACGCCCGGCCGGGCCCCGCCAAGGGACCGGGGAGTGGAAAGGGCCCGGCGAAGGGCGCGGGAACCGTGAAGGTCATCCCCGGCACCCGCCGCTACCACAGCTCGGCGTGCCCGCTGATCCAGGGGTCGGACCCCGACACCCTCGAATCGATGACGGAGTCCGAGGCCGAGTCCAGGGGCCTCACCCACTGCTCGGTCTGCGACTCCGCCTGAACGTCTCCGCGTAGGGCGCCGTCAGGACGATCCCACGGCTTTCTCCGCCGCTACCGGCGGTCCGGCCAAGGGCGGGGAATCGCGTCTCCTCGGCCCGTGGTCGCCGTCCGTGTCACGTCCTGAGCCCGAGCGGGAAAGGCGCCTGAGGGGTTCCGCCGAGCAGGTGAGCTCCCGCCGACTGCACGATCTGCTCCTGCGCGAGGATGTGCTGGCACATGGTGTGCGCGTCGCGAAGCCAGCGGTCCAGGGGAGAGGTCCGGTAGATGGAGGCCGTTCCGACGAGGTCGGCGAGGCGGGAGACGACCGACCGGGCCGTCCTGAAGGCGTTGACCCGCGCCAGCGCGGTGGACACCTGCTGGTCGGGGGTCGGCTCGATGTCGGCTTCCAGCCGCTGCCACAGGTCGTTCAGGGTGCCGTAGACCGCGTAGCGCGCCGCGGTGATCTCCATCTCCGCCTGGCCGATGACGGTCTGCACGCGGTAACTGTCCGGCCACGGCGTGCCCGTCGCCCTGTCGGCACGGCCGGAGGCCAGCGCACGCACGTGATCCAGGGCCGCGCGCGCGACTCCGAGCGGCACGCCCGGCGCGTCGCTCAGGAAGGCGTCGGGCGCGGCCAGGGGACCCGACCTGCGTGAACTCATGAAGTCGAAGGATCGCTCCTCCGGCACGAACAGGTCGGTGACCTGGTAGTCCATGCTGCCGCTGCCGGCCAGTCCGGTGGTGTGCCAGGTGTCCACCTGCTGGAACTCGCCGGCGCGCGCCAGCATCAGGCGCCAGTTCGTCGGCGCGCCGCCGGGCCCCGGCTCCCGCGCGCCGTCGCGGTACACGGCGCAGCCTCCGACGACCCAGTCGGCGTGCGTGACGCCGCTGCCGAAGGGCCAGCGGCCGGTGACCCGGTACCCGCCCGGCACCCGGTCGGCGCGGCCCACCGGGAAGATCAGACCGGCGGTGATCGCGTCGGGGTCGGCGAGCATCTCGTCGACGACGGCCTGGTCCAGGTAGCCCGCGTAGATCCAGGTGTCCATGCCGATCATGGCGCACCAGCCCGCCGACGCGTCCCCGTAGGAGAGGGCCTCGATGACTTCGCACTGCTGGGCGAAGGTGAGCTCCGGCCCGCCCCACTCCTTGGGCATGCCGACGCGGAAGACACCCGTGGCGCGCAGCAGCTCGACGACATCCTGGGGAAGGCGCCTGCCGCGCTCGATCTCCTCGGAGCGTTCGCGCAGCAGAGGAGCCGCGGCCTGCGCGCGCGCCAGGATCTCCTCGGGCGAGACGTGGTCCTGCTCGCGACCCGCCATGGGGCGCAGCGTCCTCTGCGGCACGGTCATGTGCGGCCTCCTGTGGTCGTGCTTCGCCTCTGTCCGGTCGCGACGACGACTGCCGGCGTCCGGTCGTGATGCAGGGCGGCCGGCGCCCTGTGAAGCGGGACGGTGCGACAGCTTGGCCGCTTTCGCAGCGGGTCCCACAGGTGGGACGGTGCTCTGTCACCGTTTGTTGGTATGCGCACGCACTTTGGCACATCCTCGCACCCGGCCCGCGTGGTTGCGAGACCTGCGCTCGGCAGCGAAACGCGGCTGCCGCGTCTTCGGGCACCTGCTCGCGGCGACCGCTGCGGGCCCCTCTAGGGTGGGACATCTCATCGCACGTCCCGCTATCGAGGAAGGCTTCCCTTCATGTCCACCGCGCCCCTGCCCGACTACCTCCTCGCGGCTCTCGCCCGCCCGAATCCCTGTGTCATCAGCACCGTGCGCCCGGACGGCGCGCCGGTCTCCGTGGCCACCTGGTACTTGTGGCAGGACGGAAAGGTGCTGGTCAACATGGACGCCGGTCGTAAGCGTCTCGACCATCTGCGCGCCGATCCCCGGGTCTCGCTGACGGTGCTGGACTCCGACAGCTGGTACCGCCACATCAGCTTGCAGGGTCGTGTGGTGTCGATGGAGGACGACCCGAACATGGAGGACATCGACCGGTTGTCCGTCCACTACACCGGCGAGCCGTACCCGAACCGCGAACGGCCCCGGATCACCGGCTGGATCGAGATCGACACCTGGCACTCCTGGGGCTGGCCCGAGGCCGACCAGGACTAGCTCCCCCGAGCGGTGGCGCGCGGGCTCCCGGGGCCGGCGAGGCGTCCCGGGAGCGGCGCGGAACCTGCGAGGGCGTCGGCACGACAACCGCGTGCGGCCGTGCCACTAAGGTCAGAGAACGCGGAGGATGTCCTCCACCCGGGCCTTCGCGTCGCCGAAGAGCATCGCGCTGTTCTCCCGGAAGAACAGAGGATTCTGCACGCCGGCGTAGCCGGAGGCCATCGAGCGCTTGAACACGATCACGTTGTCGGCCTCCCACACCTTGAGGACGGGCATGCCGGCGATGGGGCTGCCCGGGTCGTCCATGGCCGCGGGATTGACCGTGTCGTTGGCCCCGATGACCAGGACGACCGAGGTGTCCGCGAAATCGTCGTTGATCTCGTCCATCTCCAGGACGATGTCGTAGGGCACCCTGGCCTCGGCGAGCAGCACGTTCATGTGTCCGGGGAGGCGTCCTGCCACGGGATGGATGCCGAAGCGGACGTTGACGCCCTTCTCCCGCAGCTTGCGGGTGAGCTCGGCGACGCCGTGCTGCGCCTGGGCGACCGCCATGCCGTACCCGGGGGTGATGACGACGGAGTCGGCGGTCGCGAGCAACTTCGCGACCTCCTCGGCCGTGACCTCGCGGTGCTTGCCGTACTGGGCGTCCTCGGCGGGCGCGGCGGCCTCGATGCCGAAACCACCGCTGATCACGGAGATGAAGGACCGGTTCATCGCCTTGCACATGATGTAGGACAGATAGGCGCCCGAGGAGCCGACGAGTGCGCCGGTGACGATGAGCAGATCGTTTTCGAGCAGGAACCCCGAGGCGGCCGCGGCCCAGCCGGAGTAGCTGTTGAGCATCGACACGACCACCGGCATGTCGCCCCCGCCGATGGAGGCGACCAGGTGCCACCCCAGAAGCAGGGCGACCGCTGTGACGACGATCAGCGGCCAGAGTCGCGGCTGGATCACGAACCATGCCGTGAGCACGACGAACGCGGCGAGCGCACCGAGGTTGAGGATGTTCTTGCCCGGCAGCATCAGCGGGTTGGACTTGATCCGGGCGGACAGCTTCAGGTAGGCCACGATCGAGCCGGTGAAGGTCACCGCGCCGATGAACACGCCGATGAAGACCTCGGCGCTGTGGATGCCGAGCATGTTCTGGGTGAGCAGCAGGCCGGCCTCGGCGCCGCCCGGGTCGGCCTCCACGTGGAGGTACCCGTTCCAGCCGACGAGCACGGCGGCGAGACCCACCAGACTGTGCAGCAGCGCGATCAGCTCGGGCATGCTGGTCATCTCGACCCTGCTCGCCCGGTGCAGCCCGATCGCGGCGCCGATGATCACCGCCACGATCAGCAGGGCGAGGCCGGGGCCGCCGATGTCGTGATTCACCGCGAGCGCGGTGGTCGCCGCCAGCGCCAGAGCCATGCCGGTGATGCCGAAGGTGTTACCCGCCTTGGCGGTCTCGTGCTTGGACAGACCGGCCAGCGCCAGGATGAAGAGCAGGGCGGCGACGATGTACGCCGCCTGCGCCACCGTTTCGATGGTCACCGGATCAACTCCTGGAGAACATGGCGAGCATGCGGCGGGTCACCGCGAAGCCGCCGAAGACGTTGATGCTGGCGACCAGGATCGCCACGAACGCCAACGCGGTCACGACGTTGCCGCCGTGCCCGAGTTGCAGCAGGGCGCCGACGACGATGATCCCCGAGATCGCGTTGGTCACCGACATCAGCGGTGTGTGCAGAGCGTGGTGCACGTGCCCGATCACGTAGTAGCCGATGACGATCGCCAGTGCGAAGATCGTGAGATGCCCCCGCAGGGCGGCCGGCGCCAGCGCCGTGACCGCGAACAGCGCGGCCGACCCGACCAGCGCCCACCGCCATCGCCCGAAGGCCCGTCGTTTCTCCTGCGGTTCGGGTGGGGCGGTCGAAGGAGCGGCGGAGGGCTTCGTCGCCGCGGGCGTCGCGGACACCGGCACCGGCGGGGGCGGCCAGGTCAGCTCGCCGTCGCGTACGACGGTGATCGAGCGTTGCACGACGTCCTCGAAATCGAGCACGCACCGGCCGTCCCGGTCCGGTGTCATCAGCTTCATCAGGTTCACCAGGTTGGTGCCGTGCATCTGCGACGCCTGCGCCGGCAGACGCCCCACCAGGTCGGTGTAGCCGATGATCGTCACTCCGTTGCCGGTGACCACCGCCTCACCCGGGACGGTGCCCTCGACGTTTCCCCCGTTGGCCGCGGCCATGTCGACGATCACGCTGCCCGGTCTCATGCTCGCCACCATCTCGGCGGTGATCAGGCGCGGCGCCGGCTTGCCGGGGATGAGGGCCGTGGTGATGATGATGTCGACGTCCGTGGCCTGCTGGGCGTACAGTCGCGCGGCGCGCTGGTTGTAGTCGTCCGACATCTCCTTGGCGTAGCCGGTCGCGGACACCTCCACGTCCGCCGTCTCGATGGCCAGGTACTCGCCGCCCAGCGACCTGACCTGATCGGCCACCTCCGGCCGCGGGTCCGTCGCCCGCACGATCGCGCCCAGGTTGCCGGCGGTACCGATCGCCGCCAGGCCCGCGACGCCCGCCCCGGCGACGAGCACCTTGGCCGGCGGGACCTTGCCCGCCGCGGTCACCTGGCCGGTGAAGAACCGGCCGAACACGTGCGCGGCCTCCACGACCGCGCGGTAGCCGGCGATGTTGGCCATCGATGACAGGACGTCCAGCGATTGCGCCCGCGAGATCCGCGGTACGGCGTCCATCGCCAGCGCCGTGATCGGCCGCCGGGAAAGGTCCTCGACCATATTAGGGTCAAGGCGCGGATTCAGCATGCTGATCAACATGGCGCCTCTGGACAGTTGGTCCAGTCGCTCGACCGGCGGCGGATTTATGGTGAACACGATGTCGGCCGCCAGCGCGTCTCCGATGACGGCGCCGGCCTTCACGTACGCGTCGTCGGAGAACGATGCGGCCAGACCGGCACCCTGCTCCACCACCACCTCGTAGCCCAGTTTGACCAGTTCCACAACGCTCGCGGGCGTCGCCGCCACGCGAGCCTCGCCCGGGGGCGACTCCCTGAGCACACCAATGATCAACACTGACCTCCACTATTCGGCTCTGCGAAGCGGGTCGAGATCGTCAAGCTGAACAAAGTGTGCCAAATCCGCAAGAATACGACTACTAGATCAAATCCACTCCGCGTGAATTGTGATCGATGGAACCATCGGCTGATCGCACGGTCCCGTGCCGAAAACCGCCTTACCGGAGGACCGGTTTGCCGTTCACCCAGCCCAGCTCTGCCGTGTACATCCAGCGCACCTTGCCCGCCCAGCCGTGGAAGAAGATGCGCTCACCGAGCACGTCGGCGCCGCCCGGGCCCTGAACCGCTCCGCCGAGGCCGCCGGTCGTCATCAGCGGCTGCCCCGCCTTGGCGAACGGACCCGCGAGCGTGGCGGACGTGGCGTAGCCGGTGAAGTAGCGGTCGCCGGTGTAGGAGCCACCCGCGTAGAAGAGCACGTACCGGTCGGGGCGTCCCACCAGGACGGGCGCCTCGATCACGCCCTGCTCGTCGGGACGGTCGTTGCGGATCAATTCCCGGCGCGGGCCGGCGAAGGTCACGCCGTCGGCGCGCACCTCCTGCAGCCAGATGATCGAAGGGGCGTGAGGGGTCAGCGCGTTCCCGTCGTTCTTGTAGAGCAGGTACCGCTTCCCGTCGGCGTCGACGAAGCTCGCCGGGTCGATGTCGCCGCCCTCGCGAGCGTCGCAGACGAGCGGGCCGTCGCCCAGCGGCCGGAACGGGCCGAGCGGGCCGGGGGAGAGGGCGGCGCCGACGCACATCCGCCCGGCCGCGGCGCTGGGCGCGGTGAAGTACATGAGATACCGCCCGTCCGCGCGCCGGGACACGTCGGGCGCCCAGAATCCTCCCTCACCCGCCCAGGAGGGCTTGCCGGGCAGGGCGTCCCCGCGCATCGTCCACGGCCCGGTGGCCGACGGCGCGCTCGCGACGGGAACCGTCCCCGCCGAGCCGCTGGTGGAGTAGGCGTACAAGGTGGACCCGGCGCGGACCACGTCGGGGTCCGGGAAGTCGGCGGTGATCGCGGCCACGGGTCGCACCGTCGCCACGGCCGGCACCGGGGCGACCGGTGCGGTGGCCTTGGCCGGAAGGAAAGCGCTGGGCGGGATGTGTGCGGCGGGAAGGGAGGCTGCGGGCGCGGTGGCCTCGGCGGGAACGGAGCCGGCGCGCACGGCGGCCTCGGCGGGAACGACGGGCAAGGTGGCCGCGGTCAGGGCGGCGGCGAGCAGCATGGGGTGGCGAGACGATCGCATCGCTCTCTCCTCTGGGTACGCGTGGGTGACGGGTGTGAGGGGCCGGCGCCACGGGCGTACGGGCGGGTGACGGGGACGTCGCTCCGCGGGGTGATCAGCCGATATGTCGGCCTGAGGGGGGATAGTCGAAGGTCCGGGTGCCGTGGAAGGTCTCGCGGGTGATGTGGTAGCCGTGGGCGGCCTCGCTGCGAGCGTTGCCGACGTCGAGGGTGTCGGCGGTCGACCAGGCTCCGTTGATCTTCTGCTGGGCGAGGTAGAAGAACTCGTTGAAGTCCCAGACGGAGGACACGAACGTGTTGGTCAGGGTGAGCGAACTTCGGCCTTCGGTCAGCGCCGGCGGGATGTCGACGCTCTGGTCCAGCCACCCGTAGGTGCCGCCGCGCAAGGGCTTCCATTCACCGGCCCGGACGCCGTCCACGCTGATGGCGGCACGCTGCCAGGGCACGTTGGCGTCCAGGCGGCGGATCAGCCGCACGCCGCCGTTCGCCGGATCGATCTTGATCGTGAACCGGCTCGACCCACCGGGCCCGAACGCCCGCCCGTCGTCGGTGACGCCGTGCAGCGCCTTCCACACGACGGCCCCCGCGACAAGGATCACCATCGCGGCGACCACACACAGCACCGCCACGAGCCTCCGGCGTAGCGAACCGCGAACGCGGGCGGGCCGCGCCCGCGCCGGTTTCGCCGGGGCCGGTTCGGTCGGATGCGCTCTTGCGCGGGTGGGGTCGGTCGGAGGCGGTCCCGTGCGGGCTGCTTCGGCCTGGGGCGGCTCCGTTCGGACCGGTTCGGTAGGGGCCTGTTCCGACGTAGACGTGGCGGACTCGATGCCTCCGCTGAGGTTGAACGTCCGGTTCGTTCCATAGGCGGCGGGCAGGTGGGCGATCCGGACCCGTTCCCAGGCCCGTTCCCAGGCGGGTAGCCGCTCCTCGGGCACGCGGCACGCGCGCAGGAACGCCACCATCACCGCCTTCTTGGGGAAGCGCCGCCCCGCGAGCATGTCCGAGCAGGTGGCCCGGGGCAGCCGGGTGCCGCCCGCCCTGTCCGCCCTGGTCTGCAGCTCCCGCAGCGACACGTCGGCGCGCGCGAACTCCTCGGCCAGAAGCCTCACCAGCTCCTCGTGACGGGTCACCTGGCCGACCGCGGCGTCGTACGCCTCACCGGCCGTCCGGTGCGCCCTGCCGCCACCCGGCTCCGTGCTCATCGCTTCTCAGGCCCGTCCTCTTCCGAACCGGGCCGTCCGGCCCACCCCGCCGCTCGTCGTGTCCGACAGTGTACAAACGATTACCCTCCGCTGTCCGGCCGTGGGCGCAGGGTGGATCGATTCCGGACGAGTCCGTCCGAGGCTCTGTTGGACACCTGGACGGCCCGGCTTGGCTGACGTTCGAGCGTGGTGACCGGCCGAGACGCGAGCGGCGCACCACGACGACGAAGGGCCGGCGGACGGTCACCCCGGACGAGACCGCCCCGGCGCGAACGCCACGAGAGGAGATCCCACATGAGCAAGACCAGCAAGGCTCGGCACATGGGCAGGACGAACACGGCACGCCACACGAGCGGGACGGACAAGTCGCGCCACGCCGGCAGGACCGGCACGGCGCGATGGGCCGCGCTGACCCTGGCCCTTTCCATCGCGACCGGCCTGCCCGCCGCCGGCGCCGCGGCCACCGCGGCGGCCGGCGACGTCGCCGCCGGCAGGGCCGCCTGCGGCCTGTACCGCGACGAGGACGCCGCCCAGTACCGGAACTGCTCGGGCGCCGCCGAGAAGATCTACGTCACCTACATCTGGAGCTCCAACCAGACGTACTGCGTCCCCGCAGGCGCCGTGAAGCACCTCGGCCGCTGGAACAACGTCTTCCGGGTGTACAACCAGGGCGGCTGCTAGCCCGACCACCCCGGCGACGGCCCACCGGTGGCGACGAGTGGCGTCCCGCGACGCCGGCGATCAGTACGCATTTAGTTGATCTACAAAGTCAAGGGCTCCGGACTTGTCCGGAGCCCTTCTCTACGGCGGGACGCCGACTGTCGATGGCGGGATTCCGGGTGTGTGGACGATACGAGAGGTCAGCGGTCAGACGGGAGCAGGTCCGAGAGGGGCGGCCATGGTGCGGGTCGGCCGTCGGACAGGCCGCTCGCGGCCTTGGGAGGTACCGGGGGTATGGCGGGGCAGCGGGTGCCGGGGGCGGGCGGGCGTACCGAGATCAGGTAGCGGTCGATCGCGGTCGTGGTGCACTCACTGCGGCCATAGACGCCGTGGCCCCAGCCCTCGTAGGTGAGCAGGCGTGCCTCCTTGCCGATCTGGGCGGCGGAGTTCAGTGCCCAGAGGTAGCCGGTGGCCGGGTCGTGCAGGGCGTTGGCGAGCAGCAGGGGCGGCGTGCCCTTCACGCGCAGGCGGTGCTGGGGGTTCGGGATCGGGTCCGGCGCGGACAGGCATATGCCGGTGAGCGTCAGGCTGGTCGGGACGATCCCCATGTCCGGCGCGACGGCTTGGGCGCGACGGAGGTGCTTGGCGTACTCCTTGTAGTCGCGGATCGGCCAGCGGAAGTCCGCGCAGAAGATCAGGTTGGGGTAGCTGACTGCCGGATCCTCGGCCGCCGCCTGGCGCGCATCCGTGTCCGTCTTAGGATCGTTGGTCGCCGCCTGGAACGGGTTCGTCTGTGTGCCGGTCGCCGCGCGCGTGAGGGTGGCCGTCGAGGCGGGTGGACGCGAGCCCGCATCGAGGGCGGCGAGCAGGGTGGCGAGTTCGTACCACGTGGGCCCGTAGCCCGCTCGGAAGGCGCTGCGGATCACGTCCATCCTGGTGAGCGGCCTGCTCGGGGAGCTCGGGTTGCGGATCTCACCGCGGTCGGCGCGTTCCAGCAGGCTGGTCCAGAGCGCGCGTACGTCCTTGCCGTGCAGCGCGCAGCGGGTCTCGGTGCCGCACCACTTCACGAACTCGTCGAAGGAGTCCTGGACGTTCGCGGCCCAGGAGGCGAGGTAGGGGCCGGTGCTCAGGCTGTGGTCCTCATTGCTGTCCAGGACGAGGGCGCGGATCCGCCGGGGGAACAGCTCGGCGTACATCTGGCCGATCAGCGTGCCGTAGGAGAGGCCGTAGTAGGTGATCTTCTGCTCGCCGAGCGCGGCGCGGATCGCGTCCATGTCCCGGGCCACGCTGACGCTGTCGACGTGGTCGAACACCGGTCCGGTCCGGGCGCGGCAGTCGGCGCGGAACCGCGTGCTGTAGTCGAGCCAGGAGTCGAACTCCGCCTGGTTCTTGATGAGCGGGTCGGGGAACTGGGTCAGGATCGGTAACGAGCACTTGACGGGGCTGCTGCCCTCCACGCCGCGGGGGTCGAAGCCCACGACGTCGAACCGGCGTTGCACCTCGGGGCTGAAGGTGTTCCCGAACTGCGTGTAGGTGACCCCGGAGACGCCGGGTCCGCCGAGGTTGAACAGCAGCGTGCCGATCCTGGCCGCGGGGTCGGTGGCCTTGAGCCTGGCCACGGCCAGCTTGAACGTCGGCCCGCCGGGGTCCTCCCAGTCCACCGGCACGGTGAGCGTGCCGCACTCGGCGGCGGGGTTGCGCGGGCACGGCGTCCAGGCGATCTCACCGGACGCGGCGGCGGGCGCCGTGGGTGTGGCCCGCGCGGGTGCGAGCGGGGATAACGCGACGGTGGCCGCCAGGACGGCCGTGAGTGACAGAAGAGTTCTACGCACGCGATCTCCAATCACGGGGCGCATGTCGAAGTCTTCGACGCCCGCGATTGTCCGCCGATCGATATTCCCTGACCATAGTGAAATTACATAGAAAAGATATCCTTCGCATAACCGGCTGGAACCTGGTTCCGGTCCGGCGTCACGGCCACCGCGTGTGAGGCTTCGGCGATCGTAGGTGGAGATCGTCGGCCTGTGCCGCGTCCGATGAAGGAGCGCGGTGTGATGGCCGGCATTCCCCTGGCCCGCGAGGGAGGCCAGGGAGGGCGCCGGAACGGTTCGGAGCCGCTGAGCCGCGCGAGCCGTCACCGTCCCGTGTGATGGCACGGCGGTTTTCGGTGGCTTGCTGAGCAGGATTGGTGTCGCTTGTGTGGGCTTCTGGGATGCTGGTCCCTTTTGTGCAATTTCTGAGGACAGGGCCGGGGTTCCTCCCCTTCGATGGGTTCGGCGCAGGGCGGGGTATCGGGGGCGGGTGGCGTGATCATGAGGATGAAAGGAGGAGTTCGGGAGGCGGTGTGTGAGTCGTCGCCGTTGTAGCGGGCGGTGATCCTGTGCGGGCCTGGCGTAAGGGCTGAGGTGCTGAAGGCGGCCGTGCCGTTGGTCAGGGGGATCACGCCGAGGGTGGCCGTGTAGTCGAAGAAGGTCACGTTTCCCGTGGGGGTGGATGACAGGCGTCCGGCCGCCTTCGCCGGAGCCGGTGTCTCGGTGACGGTGGCCGTGAGGGTGACGAAGGTGCCGGCCGTCACCGGGTCGGGCGAGGCGGTCAGGCTCACCGACGTCTTCACCTTTGGCGGGGCGGGAGTGATCGCCATCCCTCCGTAGACTCTTCCGACATTCAAGATATTGACCAGGCGGTTGAGCTTCGTGTCGACGGCCGCCAGCAGGGGCCAGGACGATGCGCCGATGTAGAGCCGGGAGCCGTCCGGCGTGATCTGCATACGCGGAGGCCAACCGGTAGGGATGATGTCGGCGAGGACCTGGTTGGTAGCCGTGTCGATCACCTGGGTGACGCCGATCCAGGACGCGACGTAGAGCCGGAAACCGTCCGGCGTGATCGCCATGGCCCTGGCCTCCACCGCTGTTCTGATGGTGGACATGACCGTGTCGGTCGCGGTCTCGATGACCGACAGGAGGCCACGCCAAGCCGCGACGTACACACGGGTGCCGTCCGGACTGACCATCGGGGGATTGTCCGAGGGCGCGTCTTTTATCGTGGCGGCGACGGTCTCCGTGGTGGTGTCTATCACCGCCACCGATCCTGAGCAGGCCACATAGGCCTTGTGGCCGTCCGGAGTGATCGCCACGCCTTTGGGGAGATCCCCCAAGGGGATGGTGGCGGCGATCGTGCTGGTGGCGGTGTCTATCACGGATACCGAATTCGCGTTCGTATTGGTCACATAGACGCGGCGGCTGTCAGGGGTGACGGCCACATCGTCGGGGTGGCCGCCTACGGGGACGACGGCGATGACGGTGTTCGTGGATGTGTCGATGACCGTCACGATGTCCGACGCGTTGTGGGCGACGTAGAGCCTGGCCCCGTCCGGGGTGATCGCCATCGAAGACGGAGCCGGGGCGACCGGAATGGGGCGGGTGACGGTATTGGTCGCGGTGTCGATCGCTATCACCATCCCCTTGGAGCCGGCCGCGTAGACGTGGCGGCCGTCGGGCGTGATCACGAGGGATCCGGGATTTTCGACCGGCACGCCGGCGGTGGGCGTATCGGTTTCGGTGTCGATCACGACCACCTCCGACTCGGCCGCCACGTAGAGGAACTGACGTGGTTGCTGATCGGCGGCCGCGGGGGTGGTGGGGGTCGCCATTGTCAGGGCTACGGCGATGGCGGCGGCCGTCCAGCGGCCGCGCGCCGATCGCCGGCGCCGGCCTTTCGGCTGCGTGTGGTCGTCCGGCGTGTGAGGTTTCCGTTCTCGCGACACGCGAGCCTCCCTGGGTCGGTCAGTGATCTTCTTGTACGGCCCGGCGGGGCGGTCGCGGAGAAAGGCGGGGCCCGGTTTGCGGTCTCGTGGGGGATGAGGGCATGAAAAAGGGCCCCGGAGTGGTTCCGGGGCCCTTTCTTTGTGCGGCGCTCACGGGCGCCTTTCTCCGGGGTCAGGACGACGCGCGGGACAGGTGGAAGCTGAGACCGAGGTCGGGGTCGTGGTGGGTGGGGAGGGCGGTGCCGGGGGTGCCCTCGGTCATCGTCGTGGCGAGGACCTCCTCGGCGACCTTGGCGCCGTCCGCGCGCAGCGCCTCGGCCAGCTCGTCCGAGGCCGTCCACCACAGGGTGATGCGGTCGGTGATGGACAGGCCGGTGGACTTGCGGGCGTCCTGGACCAGCCGGATCACCTCGCGGATCAGCCCGGCCCGCAGCAGCTCGGGCGTGACGGCGAGGTCCAGGGCGACGGTCTCGCCGCCGCCCGACCCGGCGGCGCCGGTCTCGACCGCCCAGCCGGCCTTCGGCTGCTCGGTGACGATGACGTCGTCGGCGCCGAGCGTGACCTCTTCCCCGTGCACGGCGAGCGTCGCCGTCCCGCCGCCCCGGATCACGGCCGCCAGCTCGGCCGGGTCGGCCGCGGTCACGGCCGCCGCGACCTCCTTGGTGGCGCTGCCGAACCGCTTGCCGAGGGCGCGGAAGTTGGGCTTGACCGTGAAGGACACCAGGTCGGACGAGTAGGAGGACAGGTCCTCCAGGGTCTGCACGTTCAGCTCCTCGGCGATGAGCTCGCGCAGCGACGCGGGGAGCGACGCCCAGCCGGGGCTGGCGATCAGGGCGCGCCCGAGCGGCTGGCGGGTCCTGACGCCGCTGCCGGCCCGCGCGGACCTGCCCAGCTCGACGAGCCGCCGCACCAGCGCCATCCGCTCCGACAGCGCCGGGTCGAGCAGCTCGCGGTTCACCTCGGGCCAGGTGGCCAGGTGGACGGAGGGGGGCGCGTCCGGCGCGCGCAGCACGTCCCACACGTAGTCGGTCAGGAACGGCACCAGCGGGGCGAGCAGCCGGGTGACGACCTCCAGCGACTCGTACAGGGTGGCGAACGCGGAGGCGTCGCCGGACCAGAAACGGCGGCGGGACCTGCGGACGTACCAGTTGGACAGGTCGTCGAGGAACTCGGTGAGCCGCCGCCCGGCCCGGGTGGTGTCGAAGGACTCCATGGCCTCGGTGACCTCGGCCACCGTGCGGTTCAGCTCGGCCAGCGCCCACCGGTCGATCAGCGGCCGGTCGGCGTACGCCGGGGCGGCGGCGAGGCCGGACGGCGACCAGGACTCCGCGCCGGCGTACAGCGTGAAGAAGGAGGTCGTGTTCCAGTAGGTCAGCAGGACCTTCCTGACGATCTCCTCCAGGGCGGCGTGGCCCACCCGGCGGGGCGCCCACGGCGATCCCGAGGTGGCCATGAACCAGCGCAGCGCGTCGGCGCCGTGCTGGTCCATCAGGGGGATCGGCTCCAGCACGTTGCCGAGGTGCTTGCTCATCTTGCGCCCGTCCTCGGCCAGGATCAGGCCCAGGCACAGCACGTTCTCGTAGGAGGACCGGTCGAACACCAGCGTGCCGACGGCCATCAGCGAGTAGAACCAGCCGCGCGTCTGGTCCAGCGCCTCGCAGATGAACTGGCCGGGGTAGGACTGCTCGAAGGTCTCCTGGTTGACGTGCGGCGCGCCCCACTGCGCGAACGGCATGGACCCCGAGTCGTACCAGGCGTCGATGACGTCGGGCACCCGGCGCGCCTCGGCGCCGCAGTCGGGGCAGGGCAGGACGACGTCGTCGACGAACGGCCGGTGCGGGTCCAGGGCGGACAGGTCGCGCCCGGCGTGCTCGCCGAGCTCCTTCAGGGAGCCGACGCAGGTGACGTGGGACTCGTCGGCGGTGCACACCCACAGCGGCAGCGGCGTGCCCCAGTACCGGGACCGGGACAGCGCCCAGTCGACGTTGTTGCGCAGCCACTCGCCGTACCGGCCCTCCTTGATCGTGGAGGGGAACCAGTTGGTGCGGGCGTTCTCCTCCAGCAGGCGGTCCTTGACGGCGGTGGTGCGGATGTACCAGGACGGGAGCGCGTAGTACAGCAGCGCGGTGTGGCAGCGCCAGCAGTGCGGGTAGGCGTGCTCGAAGTGCGAGCCGCGGAACAGCAGGCCGCGCGCGCGCAGGTCCTCGGTCAGGCGCTCGTCGGCGTCCTTGAAGAACGCGCCGCCGACCTGCGGGACGGTGGGCAGGAAGCGCCCGTCGGGGCCGATCGGGTTGACCACCGGCAGGCCGTACCTCTTGCAGGTGGTCATGTCGTCGGCGCCGAACGCGGGGGCCTGGTGGACCAGGCCGGTGCCGTCCTCGACGGTGACGTAGTCGGCGAGGACGACGTAGTGGGCGCCGGGGATGTCGACCAGGTCGAACGGCCGGGAGTACGGCGTGCGCTCCAGCTCCGTGCCGGGCACGCGCTCGGTGACCGTCCAGCCGTCGCCGAGGGCGGCGTCCACCAGCGGCTCGGCGACGATGACCGGCTTCTCGCCCTCCCGGGAGGCGACGACGTAGGTCACCTCGGGGTGGACGGCGACGGCGGTGTTGGAGACGAGCGTCCACGGCGTGGTGGTCCAGATGAGCAGGTCGGCGCCCTGGAACCGGCCGGAGGTGACCGGCATGCGGACGTACACCGACGGGCTGGTGACGTTCTCGTACCCGCCTGGCTGGCCCAGCTCGTGGTCGGACAGCCCCGTGCCGCACCGCGGGCAGTACGGCGTGATGCGGAAGTCGCGGAACAGCAGCCCCTTGTCCCAGATGACCTTCAGCGACCACCACACGGCCTCGACGTAGGAGGCGTCCATGGTGCGGTAGGCCTGGGACATGTCGACCCAGTAGCCCATGCGCTCGGTCATGGCCTCGAAGGCGTCGACGTGGCGCTCCACCGACTCCCGGCAGCGGGCGTTGAACTCGGCGATGCCGTACGCCTCGATCTCGGGCTTGCCGGACAGGCCGAGCTCGCGCTCGACGGCGACCTCGACGGGCAGGCCGTGGCAGTCCCACCCGGCCTTGCGCGCGACGTGGAACCCGCGCATCGACTTGTAGCGGGGGAAGACGTCCTTGAAGACGCGGGCCTCGACGTGGTGGACGCCGGGCATGCCGTTGGCGGTGGGCGGCCCTTCGAAGAACACCCAGGACGGCCCGCCGGCGTTCTGCTCCAGGGAGCGCTCGAACACCTTGCCGTCACGCCAGCGGTCGAGCACCTCGGCCTCGAAGGCGGGCAGGTCGGCCTGCGGCGGGAGCGGCCGGAAGTACGGTGAGGAAGGTGACATCGTAGGGGTGGACCTCCACGCGAGTGTTTCTCCATGGCGTGGAGGGACGAGGCCGGAGGCCCCGCGGTACCACCCTCCTTGACCTCCTGCGAGAGAATCTCCCGAAAAGAGGCCCACTCTTGTCTGCCGCTGCCGGTTCTACTGAGCCGGGGAGGCGGGCTGGGCCCGGCCTCGGCCGTTCTTCCGGCGGCTCCGGGTGATATTCCCTCCGGCTCTCGCCCCGGGCTCGCACCGTCCCCGGGTCGCTCCTGCGAGGTGGGCTCGGAGGTACTCGTCCCATCAACGCCTTGCAAACTAAAACGATATCCCACCCGGGCGAGAGGACCGACACGTTCATGAGGCTGGCGATCAGAGTACGGCCGGGCTCGGCGCGCGAGGGCGTCGGCGGGGCGTACGGTGACCAGGCCGTCGTGGTGCGGGTGAACGCCCGCGCGGTCGACGGCAGGGCCACCGAGGCGGCCCTGCGCGCGCTGGCCGCGGCCTTCGGAGTCCGCAGGGCGGACGTCCGCCTGGTAAGCGGAGCGACAAGCAGGGATAAGGTCGTGGAGATCCTCGGCAACGACCAGGAATTGACCGAAAGGGCCAGGGCGTTACGGATGGCGTAAACGGTCGGCGCGTCGTTTGTTCTTCCGAAATGGCCGACCTATGCTTCCCGCACTGTTCATCTGGTCCATCGGCGAGGAGACCTTCATGGCGGGCATGACGCGGGCGGCCAAGACCGCCACCGAGACGGGCGGCGACGCCGTCTGGACCACCCAGGAGCTGGCCGAGGTCAAGCACCGCCTCCAAGGGGAGATCGAGGAGCTCAACGCCGAGGTGGCCAAGGCCGAGTCGCAGATCGCCTCGGGCGACATCAGCGACAGCGCCGGGGACGACCAGGCGGACGCCGGCGCCAAGACCTATGAGCGGGAACGCGAGATCGCCCTTACCCTGAATGCGCGCGACCTGATCGCGCAGAACGAGCGGGCGGTCGCCCGCATAGACGCGGGAACCTACGGAGTGTGCGAATCGTGCCACAAGCCGATCGGCAAGGAACGCCTTCAGGCGTTCCCGAGGGCGACGCTGTGCGTGTCGTGCAAGCAGCGGGAGGAGCGCCGCTGAACGCGACGCCGGACGCGACGCCGGACGCCACGGGCCGCCCCCCCGGCGGCCGGGGGCCCGCGCGTGCCCGGCGCCTGGCCTGGCTCGCCGCCGTCGCGGTCGTCGTCTACGCCCTCGACCTGATCAGCAAGACGCTTGTGGTCGCCGAGCTGGAAGGCGAGGAGCCGCTGCGCCTGATCGGCGACCTGCTGCAACTGCGCGTGATCCGCAACTCCGGGGCGGCGTTCAGCATCGGCGCCGGCACGGGCATGACGATCATCTTGACGGTCATCGCCGCGGGTGTGGTGGTCGCGATCCTGCGCACGGCCCGCCGGCTGCGCAGCCTCCCCTGGGCGATCACTCTCGGCCTGCTCCTCGGCGGCGCGCTCGGCAACCTGACCGACCGCGTCTTCCGCTACCCCGCTCCCTTCCAGGGGCACGTCGTCGACTGGATCGAGACGTTCCCCGGCCACTTCCCGGTGTTCAACGTCGCCGACTCCGGCATCGTCTGCGGCGGTATTCTCGCCGTGCTGCTCGCCTGGCGCGGCCACCAGCTCGACGGCACCCGCGCCGGCGACGAGCCGCAGGAGAGCGTGAAGCCCTCGGAGCGGGACGGTGAGGCCGGTGCCTGAGCAGCGAAGCCTCCCGGTGCCCGACGGGCTGGAGGGCGAGCGCCTCGACGCCGCGCTGGCCCGGCTGTTCGGCTTCTCGCGCACCCGCGCCGCCGAGCTGATCGCCGCGGGCGACGTACAGGTCGACGGCGCGCCCGCCGCCAAGTCCGACCGCGTGCACGCCGGCGCGTGGCTCGACGTCGTGATCCCCCCGCCGCCCACCGCGCCCGTGCCCGTGGCCGAGCCGGTGCCCGGCATGCGCGTGCTGTACGAGGACGACGACATCGTGGTGATCGACAAGCCGATCGGCGTGGCCGCGCACCCGACCGTCGGGTGGACCGGCCCGACCGTCCTCGGCGGCCTGCTCGGCGCGGGCCACAAGGTCGCCACCAGCGGCGCCGCCGAGCGTCAGGGCATCGTGCACCGTCTGGACGCCAACACGACCGGCGTCATGGCGGTCGCCAAGAGCGAGGTCGCCTACTCGCGGCTGAAGCGCGCCTTCAAGGAGCGCACGGTCGACAAGCGCTACCACGCGCTGGTGCAGGGGCACCCGGACCCGCTGCGCGGCACCGTGGACGCCCCCATCGACCGGCACCCGGCCGGGGACGGCAGGTTCGCGGTCGTCGCGGGCGGCAAGCCGTCCGTCACCCACTACGACACGATCGAGGCGTTCCGCGCCGCCTCGCTGCTGGACATCAAGCTGGAGACCGGGCGCACCCACCAGATCCGGGTGCACATGGCCGCCACCCGGCACCCCTGCGTGGGGGACCTGGCCTACGGCGCCGATCCGACGCTCGCGGCGCGGTTCGGGGTGACCCGCCAGTGGCTGCACGCCGTGTCGCTGGGCTTCGAGCACCCCGTCGGCGGCGAGTGGGTCTCGTTCACCAGCGAGTACCCCGCCGACCTGGCCCGCGCGCTGGAGATCGCGCGCGAGGAGTCCTGAGTCAGATCTTCGTCACGGGGTCGCCCTGGAGGACGCCGTGGCCCTCGGCTTGGGAGCCGTCGGTCGTCGCGTCGTCGCCGTTGCTGCCGCCCGGGTCGTCCTGGCTCCCTCCGGGGTCGTCGCGGGGGGTGTCGAGGCCGTCGGCCGGGGGCACGGTGTTGTCCTGCCCGTTCTTCTTCGTGTCGCCGTCGGAGTCGCCGGAGCCCGTCGGCTTGGGGGAGGGGCTCGGCCGACCCTTCTTGTCCGGCTTGTCGGTCTTTTCGGGCTTGGGCTTGTCCTCGGTGGGCTGCGGGGAGGAGCGGCGCGGCTGCGAGGACGGCGGGTCGTACCGCGGCGGGGTGGTGCCACCGGAGGAGCGCCTGGTCACCGGCTCCGCCGTGGAGGGCTCCGCGGTGGGCGTGACCGACACCGTCACCCGCACCGTGGGGGACACCGCGGGGGTCTGGGCGGTGTGCTGCGTGCGGGCCAGCACCCACGCCAGCCCGCCCGCCACCAGGCCCACCGACAGGATGAGCGAGGTCAGGCCCGCGACCGCCATGCCGCGCCCTCCGGCGGGCCGCCGCGGCGGCACGGGGGAGGTCCGCGGGGCGGCGGCGGGCGCCGCGACGGGGACGGGACCGCTGTTGTCCGGACGCCGGGGCGCCGGGATCGGCACGGCGGCGGGCGCGGTGGGCTCGGGCTGGAGTCCCTCGGCCACCATGCGCAGGCTCCGCTCGGCCTCGGCCGCCGTGAGCCTCTGCGCCGGGTCCTTGCGCAGCAGCCCGGCGAGCACCGGGGCCAGCGCGCCGGCCCGGCGCATCGGCGCGGGCGGGTCGTGCATGACCGCGCCCAGCGTGGCCAGGGGGTTGCCGCGCTGGAAGGGCGAGCGGCCCTCCACCGCCACGTAGAGGGTGACGCCGAGCGACCACAGGTCCGAGGCGCGCGTCGCCTGCCCGCCCTCCGCGCGCTCCGGCGCCATGAACGCCGGCGTGCCGATGAGCGTGCCGGTCCGCGTCACGGGGGAGTCGTCGTCGAGCATCGCGATGCCGAAGTCCGTCAGCACCGCACGGCCGTCCCGCTTGTCCAGCAGGACGTTGTCGGGCTTGACGTCGCGGTGCAGCACCCCGGCCTTGTGGGCGGCGCGCAGCGCGCCGAGCACCTCAAGGCCGATGCGGGCCACGCGGTCCGGCGGCAGCGGGCCCTGGTCGCGGACCACCGCGCCCAGGGTGTCCGACGGCACGAACTGCATGACGATCCAGGGGTGACCGTTCTCCTCGAAGACGTCGTACACGGTGGCGACGCCCGCGTGGCTCACCCGGCCCGCCGCGCGGGCCTCCCTGAAGGTGCGCGCGGTGAAGATCTCGCGCTCGGGCCCGGTGAGTTCGGGCGGCGCGATCAGTTCCTTGACGGCGATCTGGCGGCCGAGGATCTCGTCTCGGGCCAGCCAGACGGTGCCCATACCGCCGCGGCCGATGTGCTCCAGCAGACGGTACCTGCCTGCCACGACTCTGTCTGTGACCTGGGAGGATTCCGGCATACAACCCGAGCTACCCGAAATGGCAAGGGGCATTCCCGCAAAATCAGGAAGGTCGGAAACTAGCCGCAAACGTGTCAAAATAGGCAGACTCCGCTGCCCATCGCTTCTCGGCCGTGTGCAGGTACACCGCGACCTGGCGGCCGTCGGCGTCGTAGAAGGCGAGGTCCCGGACGTGCGCCACGCCCGCGTCCATCCGCCAGGTGAACTCCCACTCGGCCGCCTCCCGGCCCTTCTGGGTGAGCGCGCGCAGCGACAGCAGCCGGTAGCCGGGCAGCCTCTCCTGGCCCAGAGCCTGCCGCTCGACCGTCCGCAGCGCCGTCAGCGGGTCCCTCTCGCCCCAGCGGGTCAGATCGACCAGAAGATAGGTCTGCGAACCCTTCGGGCGGAACCACACGCGGGTGGCCTCACGGTCCACCGGACGCCAGCCCTTGGGCAGCGCGATGCGGAACCCCAGCGGGTCGGCATGGGTGCGCCAGCCGTCCGGCAGGCCGGTCGCCGCGGGCGACGGGGCCGGGGTGACGGGCGGATCCGTGGGCTTCGGGGTCGCGGAGGCCGTCGGCGACGGGTCCCCCGCGGTAGGGGAGGGGATGGAGGCAGAGGCGGTCCCGCGGTCGTCCTCGGAGACCGTGACGGTCACCCGCCCGTCGGTCAGCACGCCGTAGCCGTACCACCCGGCCGCGCCGAGCGCCACCAGCAGCGGCACGCCCACCAGCACCAGCACTCCCGGCCGCACCCGCCTGCGCGCCCCCGGCGAACCGGTGCCGGGGCCGTGCGGGCCATAGGGAGCGTGAGAACCCTGCGGGCCATAGGGGCCGTGGGACCCTTGCGGGCCATAGGGAGCCTGGGAACCCTGCGGGCCGTAGGGCCCGGGGGACCCTTGCGGGCCGGGCGCCGCCCACGGGATCGCGGCCTCCGAGGTCGCCGCCGTCGAGCGCCACGAACCCTCGGCCGGGCCCCTCGCGGCGGGATCGCCTGCGGCCACCCTGCCCAGCACCTCCGCGGCCCAGGCGGCGGGCGCGCGCAGGGCGGGGTCCTTGCGCAGCAGCCCCTCCAGCACCGGGACCAGCGGCCCGGCGCGCCGCGGCGGGTCGGGCTCGTCGTTCAGCACCGCCGCCATCGTCGGCACGGGCGCGCCCCGGTCGAACGGCGGACGCCCCTCCACCGCCGCGTACAGCGTCGCCCCGAGGGACCACAGGTCGGACTCCGGGATCGCGGGCAGGCCCTGCAGCCGCTCCGGCGGCAGGAACGCCGGCGTGCCCGACAGGCTTCCGGTCGTGGTCAGCGCCGTCTCCTGCGGCATCGTGGCGATGCCGAAGTCGGTCAGGACGACCCGGCCGGCCTCGGTGATCAGCACGTTCTCCGGCTTGACGTCGCGGTGCAGCACCCCGGCGGCGTGCGCGGCCCGCAGCGCGTCGAGCACCTGGGCGCCGATCTCGGCCACCCGGCGCGGGGACAGGGCCCCCTCCTCGCGCAGCACCTGGCCGAGCGACCGCGACCGCACGAGCTGCATGACGATCCAGGGACGGCCGTCCTCCTCGATGACGTCGTGCACGACGATCACCGAGGGGTGGTCCAGCCGCCCGGCCGCCCGCGCCTCGCGGACGGTCCGCAGGTTGAACGCCGCGCGGTCCTGCTCGCTCGTCGCGTGGTGCAGGACCTCCTTCACCGCGACGGTGCGGTCCAGCAGCTCGTCGTGGGCGCGCCAGACCACGCCCATGCCGCCGCGGCCGATCTCCTCCAGCAGGCGGTACCTGCCGGCGATCCGGCGCTGCGTCTCCGACGTCACCGCACCCCTCCCGTCGCCCGCCACTGATCGTCCCATATCCCGACACCGCCGGGCACGGGACCGGCGCCCGCGACCCGACGGAGTAGACGCGGTTCGCGGTCCCCCGGGCCGCCCGGCGGCGCGCCCGCTACTTGGCGGGCTTGAAGGTCGCGGCGAGCTTCTCGAAGAGCTTTTTCTTCTTCTTCCAGTCCTTGTCCTGGGTCTTGTAGAGCAGCGCGTAGCCGTTGTTCTTGTCGGTGACGAAGCCGCGGTCGATCACGCGCGACCGGAACCGGCTGTCGCCGAAGGTGAACTCCCAGTCGGCCGCGGTCTTCCAGAACCCCTTGACCTCACGGATCGCGATCAGCTTGTAGCCCGGGAAGTTGCCGCTCATGCCCGGCACGTCCCGCCGCCAGGTCTTCAACGCGTCCGACTCGGGGTTGGAGGTGTGGTGGACCTCCAGGTAGGTGTGCGAGTCCCCGCGGAACCGGATCTCGCCGTTGCCGCTGCCGTCCACGCGCCAGCCCTTGGGCAGCGCGAGGGAGAACCCGCCGTGCTTGTGCTTGCGCCAGCCCTCCGGGACGTCCCCCGGACCGATCTCGTCCGGCTTGGGGGTGGACGACGGCTTGGGCTTCTCGCTCGGGGTCGGGGACGGCGGCGGCGAGGAACTCTGCGAGGGCGAGGCGCCCGCGGAGGAGTTCGTGGCCGGGGGCGCGGCGTTCTTGCCGGACGCCGACGGGTCGGGGGTGTCGGAGGCGTCGCGCAGGCCGAGCCACAGGGCGACGCCCGCGACGATCAGCACGACCGGGAGGGTGACCAGGACGATGCGCGCCACCGGCAGCGGCCGCCTCGGCGGGCCGTCGTCCCCGTCCTCGCGCGCGGGGCCGGTCTGCCAGAAACCCGAGAACGCCGACGACTCCCCGGCCCGGACGGCCGTGGCCCGGTCGGTGCCCGGCGCCGGTGCCACGCCCGGTCCCGGGGCCACGACCTCCTCGGCCGCGGCCCTGTCGGGGCCGGCGTCCCCGTACGGCCGCCTGCGCGTCTCGGGGCGGGTCTCGGCCTCGGGCCGTCCGCCGGGCCGGGGCACGCGCGTCGGCCGCAGGGCCTCCCGTGACTCCGGGCCGTACGGGGCCGGGCCGGCGCTCCGGCCGGGCGCATCGGGCGTGACCGGCTGGACGGGCGCGGCGACCGCCCCGGTGACCGGCGGCGCCTTGGGGCGCTCGGAGCCCTGGGACGGCGGGGCCTCCTCGGCGTCCTTCGGCGCGGACGGCCCGGCGGACTTACCCGCGGCGGGCTTGGCGGGCTTCGCCGGCTTGGCGGAGGACTTCGACGGGGCGGGCCGCGGGGCCTGCTCGCCTTCGGAGCCCGGGGACGGCGCGCCGCCGTCACCCTCGCCGCCGCGGACGCCCTTTCCGTCCGCCGCCTCCGCCCCGGAGGAGGGGAAAACCCCGGCGGGCGCCGGCTTCCGTGCGGCCTCGGGGGCGGCCTCGGCGGGGGAGCCGACGGACGCCGGACGCTCGGCCTCGGCGGGCTCGGCGCGTCCTGAGGACGGCGGGGGCCCGGCGGGGGGCGTCGCGGGCGCGGACTTCGGCGCGGACTTTCCGGGCCGGCCGGGCGCCTGGCGGAGCGCCCGCACGCGGTCCAGCGCCCCGTCCTGCTCCCCGGCGGGCGCGGCGTCGTCCCCCGCGTCGTCCTGGTGGGGGAGCGGCGGCGAAGGAAGGTCCTGACGAGGACGCCGGCGCGGCGGGCTGGTCTCGGGCACGGGACGCGGCGTGGCGGGCAGCGTCTGCATGCTCGACGTCGGCGCGGCGGAACGGTCCTCGGCGATGGCGCGCAGCAGGCGCTCGGCCTGGTCGGCCGTGAGGCGGCGCGCGGGGTTCTTCTCCAGCAGGCCGAGCAGCACGGGGCCGAGCCGCCCGGCGCGCGGCGCGGGCTCGGGCTCGTCGGTCAGCACGGCGTGCATGGTCGCCATCGCCATGCCCTTGTCGTGCGGCGGGCGGCCCTCGACGGCGGCGTACAGCGTGGCGCCGAGCGACCACAGGTCCGACTCGCGCTGGGCCGGGGATCCGCGCAGCCGCTCGGGCGCGATGAAGGCGGGCGTGCCGACGAGCCCGGTGCGGGTCATCGTCGTGTCGGTCTCCATGCGGGCGATGCCGAAGTCGGTCAGCACCACGCGGCCGTCATCGGTGAGCAGGACGTTCTCGGGCTTGACGTCGCGGTGCAGCACCCCGGCGGCGTGCGCGGTGCGCAGCGCCTCCATGACCTGCAGCCCGATCTCGGCCACCATGCGGACCGGCAGCGGCCCATCCTCGCGCAGCACCTGGCCGAGCGAGCGGCTCTCGATGAGCTGCATGACGATCCAGGGACGTCCGCCCTCCTCGATGACGTCGTGCACCACGACGACGTTCGGGTGGCTGAGACGGCCGGCGGCGCGGGCCTCGCGCAAGGTGCGGCGGTTGAGCTCGGCCACCTCGTCGTCGTCCGGGTCTCCGGGGTAGCGGACCTCTTTCACCGCCACGGCCCGGTCCAGAAGCTCGTCGTGGGCGCGCCAGACGACGCCCATGCCACCCCGGCCGATCTGCTCCTCAAGCTGGTAGCGTCCGGCCACGCGGCGTCCCTGGCGCCGCCCACCCGGCCGTGCTTCCGACATCACTCGCCGCTACCCCCTTTCAGGCGAGTGAATCGTCCCATAGCGGTGCGCACGTGCAAACGCGGCTCCGGCGGAAGAGTCCGGTATGTGAGAAAGAGTGTCCACCTGGTGGCGGGGGGCTGCTAACCTCGGTGCCGTGACTAGCAGTTTCATGTTTACCAGGCCGGTTCCGGGAGGGGCCGGTCGCGGTGGCATGATCTAGCGACCATTTCCGGAGCCGGCACAGGGCGGAGACGATGGCGTCTCTGCCTTTCGTCGTTTCAGACCCCGCCGGCTCGCGGTCAGCGCGCGGCCGGCGTCCAGCGAGGGAGCCGACATGTCATCGACCGGGCAGCCGGGCAGGCGCGTGGTACGCATCGGAAGCCTCACCGTGGGGGACGGTCCCGCGGTGGTGTTCGGGGGAGCTCAGGGGAGGGGTCCCCACGCCGACGGGCTGCGGCTGAGCCTCGCGCGCGTCACTGCGGGCGACCGTCCGGCCGTGCTGGCCAAGGCCCGTGCCTCGTGGGACGGCCCGCTGCTCGCCGAGCCCGCGGGGCCCGGCGATCTCCCGGCCGTGGCCGAGCACGCCGACGCCGTGGTGATCGGGGCGGAGTGGACGGAGGACGCCGCGCTGCTGAGGGCCGCCGCGGGCCTGCGACTTCCCGTGATCGTGCGCCGTGCACCGGGGGCCTCGCTCGCCGCGTGGCTGGAGGCGGCCGGCCGCTGCGCGGAGGCCGGGGCGCCGGGCGTGGTGCTGTGCGAGGACACCGGCCAGGGGGTGGACCTCGGGCTCGCGCGGGCGGCGCGCGAGCGCGGCGAGCTGCCGGTCCTGGCGGCGGCCGGGGACGGCGCGGGGCTCGCCGCCGCGGCGGTCGCGGCCGGAGTGGACGGCATCTGGCTGGCCGAGGACGCCCCCGCCGGCCAGGTCGCCGCGGCCCGCGAGGCCGTCACCGTGGTCGGCGCGCTCCTGCGGGACGAGCGTCCCGCCACCGTCGCGGCGGCCCGGGACGCGATCGACAGGACGGACGCCGCGCTGGCGGTGATCCTGGAGCGGCGGGCCGCGCTGGCGGGCGTCGTCCAGCGCCTCAAGCCGGTGGGGGGGTTCGCCGGGCGCGACCCCGAGCGCGAGCGCCGGATCGTCGCCGCGATGGCCCGCCGCGCGCCGCGCCTGGGCGAGCGGCGGCTCGCGCCGATCATGAAAGCGGTGATCGAAAGCGGCCTTCACCTCGCCGAGGAGCTCAGAGGGTCGCCGGGGGACAATGGCGGGGAACCCGCGCCCGGCCCGGAGACGCCGGCCGCGGCCCGGCGGCATCACGATTGAGACTGCTGCGGCCCGTGTGCTCCGGGAGGCCGCCGCGACGGCGTAGGCTCTGATCCGCCGCACCGGATCGAGGGGAGAGGGACGGCCGCATGGCTGATTCGTTTGTGCATCTGCACGTTCACACCGAGTACTCCATGCTGGACGGAGCGGCCCGGCTGAAGCAGATGTTCAAACAGGTCGGCGATCTCGGCATGCCCGCCATCGCGATCACCGACCACGGCAACATGCACGGCGCCTACGACTTCTACAAGCAGGCGACGGCCGCCGACATCAAGCCCATCATCGGCATCGAGGCGTACGTCGCGCCCGAGTCGCGGCTCAACAAGAAGCCCGTCCTGTGGGGCGAGCCGCACCAGAAGAGCGACGACGTCTCGGCCGGTGGCTACTACACCCACATGACCATCTGGGCGCGCAACGCCACCGGCCTCGGCAACCTGATGAAGCTCTCCTCGCGCGCCTACACCGAGGGCTTCGTGCGCAAGTGGGCCCGCATGGACGCCGAGCTGCTCGCCGAGCACTCCGACGGCCTCATGGCCACCACCGGCTGCCCCTCCGGCGAGGTCCAGACCCGGCTGCGCCTCGGCCAGTACGACCAGGCCCTCGCCGCCGCCGCCCGCTACCAGGAGCTCTTCGGCAAGGAGAACTACTTCCTGGAGGTCATGGACCACGGCCTCGACATCGAGCGCCGCGTCCGCGACGGCCTCACCCGCATCTCCAAGGAACTCGCCATTCCTCCGCTGGTGACCAACGACTCGCACTACACCTACGAGTCCGACTCCACCTCCCACGACGCCCTCCTGTGCATCCAGACCGGCAAGCAGCTCTCCGACCCCGACCGCTTCCGCTTCGACGGCAGCGGCTACTACGTCAAGACCGCCGACGAGATGCGCGCGGTCGACTCCTCCGACCTGTGGGCCGAGGGCTGCCGCAACACGCTGCTCGTCGCCGAGCGCGTGGACCCCGCGGGCATGTTCGGTTTCAAGAACCTCATGCCCACCTTCCCGGTGCCCGAGGGCCACACCGAGGAGAGCTGGTTCCGTGAAGAGATCGCCCGCGGCATGGCCCGCCGCTTCCCCGAGGGCATCGACGAGGTCCACCAGCGCCAGATCGAGTACGAGATGGACGTCATCCTCCAGATGGGGTTCCCCTCGTACTTCCTCGTCGTCGCCGACTTCATCATGTGGGCCAAGAACAACGGCATCCGGGTCGGTCCGGGCCGAGGCTCGGCGGCGGGATCGCTGGCGGCGTACGCGCTCGGCATCACCGACCTCGACCCCCTCCCGCACGGCCTGATCTTCGAGCGGTTCCTCAACCCCGACCGCGTCTCCATGCCCGACGTCGACATCGACTTCGACGAACGTCGCCGGGCCGACGTCATCCGCTACGTCACCGAGAAGTACGGCGCCGACAAGGTCGCGATGATCGCCACCTTCGGCACCATCAAGGCGAAAGCCGCCATCAAGGACGCCGCCCGCGTCCTCGGCTACCCCTACGCGCTCGGCGACAAGGTGTCCAAGGCGTTCCCGCCCGCCGTGATGGGCAAGGACATCCCGCTGTCGGGCATCTTCGACAACGACCACCCCCGGTACAACGAGGCCGGCGAGCTGCGCAAGCTCTACGAGGAGGACGTCGACGTCAAGGCGGCCGTCGACCTCGGCAGGGGTCTTGAGGGCCTGATCCGGCAGACCGGCGTGCACGCCGCCGGCGTCATCATGTCGGCCGAGGTCCTCACCGACTACATCCCGATCATGCGCCGCGACTCCGACGGCGCGATCATCACGCAGTTCGACTACCCGACCTGCGAGACGCTCGGCCTGCTGAAGATGGACTTCCTGGGCCTGCGCAACCTCACGATCATCGACGACTGCCTGAAGATGATCGAAGGCAACACCGGCAGCATGATCGACCTGCTCAAGCTGCCGCTGGACGATCCGAAGACCTACGAGCTGCTCGGCCGGGGCGACACGCTCGGAGTGTTCCAGCTCGATGGCGGCGGCATGCGCTCGCTGCTGCGCCTCATGAAGCCCGACAACTTCGAGGACATCTCCGCCGTCGGCGCCCTCTACCGTCCCGGCCCCATGGGCGCCAACTCCCACACCAACTACGCGCTGCGCAAGAACGGCCAGCAGGAGATCACCCCGATCCACGAGGAGTTCCGCGAGTCGCTGGCCGAGATCCTCGGCACCACCTACGGCCTGATCGTGTACCAGGAGCAGGTCATGGCCATCGCGCAGAAGGTCGCCGGGTTCTCGCTCGGCAAGGCGGACCTGCTGCGCCGCGCGATGGGCAAGAAGAAGAAAGCCGAGCTGGACAAGCAGTTCGAGTCCTTCGAGCAGGGCATGAAGGACAACGGCTACTCGGCCGCGGCGATCAAGACGCTCTGGGACATCCTCCTCCCGTTCTCCGACTACGCCTTCAACAAGGCCCACAGCGCGGCCTACGGCCTCGTCTCGTACTGGACGGCGTACCTCAAGGCCAACTACCCGGCCGAGTACATGGCCGCCCTGCTCACCTCCGTCAAGGACGACAAGGACAAGTCGGCCCTCTACCTCAACGAGTGCCGCCGCATGGGCATCAAGGTGCTCCCCCCGGACGTCAACGACTCCGACTTCGACTTCACCCCGCGCGGCAGCGACATCCGCTTCGGCCTGTCGGCGATCCGCAACGTCGGCGGCAACGTCGTGGACGGCATCATCACCGCGCGCAAGCAGAAGAGCCGCTTCAGCGACTTCAAGGACTTCCTGCGCAAGGTGCCCGCCCTGGTCTGCAACAAGCGCGTCATCGAGTCCCTGATCAAGGCCGGCGCCTTCGACTCCCTCGGCCACCAGCGCAAGGGCCTGGTCATGGTGCACGAGCAGGCCGTCGACGCCATCATCGACATCAAGAAGAACGAGGCCATCGGGCAGGACTCCCTGTTCGGCGCCATCGACGGCGCCGAGGACCAGACCTTCGACGTGCAGATCCCGCCCGGCGAGTGGGACAAGTCCACGCTGCTGGTGTTCGAGCGCGAGATGCTCGGCCTGTACGTCTCCGACCACCCGCTGTTCGGCGTGGAGCACATCCTGTCCGCCGGAGCCGACTGCTCCATCGCCGCCCTGCAGGACGACCAGCGTCCGGACGGCCAGGTCGTCACGGTCGGCGGCATTCTTACGGGCCTGCAGCGCAAGGTCACCAAGAAGGGCGACACCTGGGTGCTCACCACCCTGGAGGACCTCGAAGGCGCCATCGAGGTGATGATCTTCCCTTCGGCCTACCAGCTCTGCTCCACCGTCCTCGCCGAGGACGCCATCGTCTTCGTCAAGGGCCGCCTCGACAAGCGCGAGGACGTCGCCAAGGTCGTCGCCATGGAGGTCACCGCCCCCGACCTCACCCAGGAGGCCGGCGGCCCCCTGGTGGTCAGCCTCGCCCTCACCCGCTGCACCCCCCCGGTGATCGGCCGCCTCAAGGAGGTCCTCACCACCCACCGCGGCACCACCGAGGTCCACCTCCAGCTCCACAACGGCCCCAAGACCACGATCATGCGCCTGGACGACCGCCTCCGCGTGGCCCCCTCCCCCTCCCTGATGGGCGACCTGAAACAACTCCTGGGCCCCACCTGCCTGGGCGCCTGACCCCACGACCACGCGCAACCGAGCCGCAGGACACAGAGAACCGCTCAGACCGTCCGCCACGGGGTCGGTCATCGTACGTCGGGTCACTGCGCCCTGCGGCGAGCCGGCAGAGAGGATGCCGGCCAGGTAGGGAAGGGCTACCTGGCCCAGGCTTCGCGGATCTGCCGGCCGTCAGGCGACGGGGCGCGTGTCCATGCCGTAGTTGAGGCGCATGATGTAGTACGGACCGCAGCTGGTCTCGGACCACGCGCCGGAGTTGGTGCGGACCCAGATTCCGTCACGGCGGCCGTTCTCACATTGCACCCACGCGCGGAACTCGTAGGCCGGGCCGTCGGTGTCGCACTTGGCGGCGAACCCGTTCGTGCCGCCCCAGGGGGTTGGCGTGCCGAAGTTGTACTGGCAGCCCGCGGCGGCGTTCGCCGACGTCGCGGGCATGGTGAGCAGGGCGCCGGTGACGACGGCGCCCATGGCTACTGCGATGACTGCTTTCCTCATGCCTTGTGCCTCCCGAACGGGATCGACGGTGATCGCACTCATGGTCGAGATCCACGGAAGGCGCGCATACTTGCCGCAGGGATACATGGGTCTTACCCGAAGCCAGGGATCGGCACCACCGAGAATGGGAGACCTCGGCATCGATGACGTGGTGATCGATGACCCGATGAGGCTCGACGGCCGCGTTCATCGCTCCGTGGCGTCGTCGCCGTTCGAGTCCGGGCTTCCCGTCCGCTGAGGGCTCGCCATCTCGAACCAGACCGTGCGGCCCGCGGCGGACTGTGTCCAGCCCCAGGCCGAGGAAAGTTCCCGGACGAGCCACAGGCCGCGTCCGCTTTCCTGGAGAGGGTCCACCTGTGCCGGGATCGGCGGAATGGGCATGGCCGAGCCCTCGTCGGTTACTTCGACCCGCACGTTTCTGTCTTCTGCTGACACGCGTAGTTTGATCGTTCCGCTGGTGCGGCGGCCGGAGTTGGAGTGATTCACCGCGTTGGCGACGAGCTCGCCGGCCAGTAGTTCGACGTCGTCGGTGTCGCGATGCCCTGCGGCCATGAGAAGCCCCCGTACATAGGCGCGGGCCAGTGTGACCGAGCTGGTCCTTCCGAGGAGTTCCACGAAACCGAGGAAGGTCGTCGTTCTCATTGCGCGAGCCCCCAGATACGGTCGGCCGCCTCGTCCGCGGGCGCCGTGACCTTCTGGGCCCGGCCTCGACCCCAGGTGTAGGTCCAGGCTCCCTTTCGGGTGAAAGCCATGATTCTCATGGTGCCGTCGGGACGGGGGACGAGCAGCACCGGTTCTGACCTGAGCGGAAGTTCCACCACCGTGCGCAGCCCTCTCGTGTTCAGACTCCAGGCCAGGCGGGCGAGCTGAAAGTACTGCTCCTCCCGCACCGCCCGAGGGCTTCGTGAACTGATGGCCAGGTGGTGCGCATTCCCGCCGAATCGGCGAGGGGAAGGGTATAGGTGTTTCATTGCGGCTCCATTCCGCGCTGGTGCGGCCGGTCGGCGCCCGAATTGCGACTTTGTATGTGGTTGATACCTCTCGTCTTGTCGACGGGCGCCGGATTCGGTCACCGGGCTTTGGAATCGCGTCGCGATGTCGGGTGATGTGTGTTTACACTGCCGGGTGAAGCGACGCTTTGCCGACTGATTACCAGGCCGCTGGACGTCAAAGGATGTCAGGGCCGCGGACTATCGAGGACTGCAACAGCCATATAGACCAGCACGTGGAATATCGCGACTGCCGAGGGCGGGGGAAGCATGAAAGATGAGCCGGTGTGCGACCCGGGGTCTCCGATATGGCGATTCGGAGCCGAGTTGCGTCGCCTGCGCGAGGAGGCCGGGCTGTCGCAGGAGGCGATGGCGGCGCGACTGCAGATCACGCAGACGCACGTGTCCCGTCTGGAACTGGGGAAGCGCATGCCGCAACAGTGTCAGGCGGAGACGTTGGACCGCCTGTTCGGCCTGACGGACGAGAAGTACTTCGTGGGACTTCGTCAGCGCATAACCGCGCGCCCTAGCGGACCCGGCTGGTATATGCGCTGGGTGGAAGAGGTGGAGCCGGAGGCGCTGATCCTCCGGAGCTGGGACCCTCTGCTCATCCCCGGACTGCTGCAGACCGAGGCGTACGCCCGCTCCATCTTCTTAGGGACCCCAGATACGGTCCCGCGCGACGTTGAGGGCCAGGTCGGCGCTCGTATGCGTCGGAAAGACATCCTGGAGCGCGAAAAGCCGCCGGCCATCTGGGCGCTGATAGACGAATGGGTTCTACGGCGTCCTATGGGTGGGGAGGCGGTCCTGTGTGAGCAACTGGATTACCTGATCGAGGTGTCAGGACGGCATAACGTCAACATTCAGCTCGTTCCAGGGGACGCCTGTTGTCCAGCGGGCCTGTCGTCCGGTTTTGTGATCGCGCAACTTGGCGATGGAGCCGTGGTCGTTTCCGTCGAGTCGGCGGGCAGGGGGGAGGTAAGTGTGGACCGCGAGCTAGTGGCCCACATATGGGGCGCATATGACAGAATTCGTGCCGAAGCATACACGGCAGCCATCTCGCTCAAGATGATGAAGGACGCAAGGGACCGATGGAACCAAAGGACCTGAACCCGGATTTGGCCAAGGCCGTATGGCGTAAGCCGCGCCGTTCGGGGGTGGAAGGCGGGAACTGCGTCGAGACGACGCGTAACTTGCCAGGCGTGGTGGCGGTTCGGGACAGCAAGGTGCCCGACGGGCCTGTTCTGGTCTTCGGCGCCGAGTCGTGGAGCCGGTTCGTTGCTGGTGTGAAAGGCGCCGGTATGTGATTCCACGGGGTTCCGGACGGGGCGATGGCGGAGATCACGATTGCGGGCACACTGATGGGATGCGCATTCGATGGGCGGTGAACCGCGGCAGGTCCACATCGGTGTCGGTGCGCCGTGCCCGGGCCAGAGCCCGGCTCCTCGGGTATGACGAGCGGCTGCCCGGTGTGACCGGATGCGCCCGCACGTTATCGCGCATGTTCGACTCCGCGTACTTCTGGGTGCGCTCAGCAGATCTTGATGTCCTCACCTCCGCATGTCTTCTGTCCGGTGCCTGCTGCCGGTGTACGTCTGGGTGGGATTACGGTGAGTCACCACGCGGAACGGGCACGGGTGGGCTCGGCGTTACCAGATCAGCCTGAAGATCGGTATCAGCGCGTGGTCGATCCATCTGGTCACACGGCCGTGCATGCTCTGGATCTTGAATGGTCGGGTGAAGATGTTCGGTGGCTGAGGTGTGTTGAGCCCACCCGTGCGGCGCCGCCGTGGCCGGGCGCCGCGATCCCACCCAGAAGTACGCGCCAAGTCGCATGACACACCGGGAAGCCGGCACCTCGGCCCCGATAGCCCGGCCCCGATAGCCCGGCCCCGATAGCCCGGCCCCGATAGCCCGGCCCGCGAAGCAGCTCGCCGAGGCCCAAGGCATCGCCCCGGTGATGTGCGTGCAGAACCGCTACGGCATCGAGGTCCGGCCTGCCGGCTCCGAGGAGGTGCTGCGGGTCTGCGGCGAGCAGGGCATCGCGTTCGTGCCGTTCTTCGCCATCGCCGGTGAAGGGCGCGAGCAGGGCGCTTGCGCCACCCACGACGATGCCGTCACCGAGATCGCCCGTGCGCACGGCGCCTCGCCGGCGCAGGTGCGCCTGGCGTGGACCCTCCAGCGGGGCCCGCACGTCCTGGCGATCCCCGGCACCGGCGACCCCCGCCCACCTTGAGGAGAACGTCGCCGCCGCCGCCCTCCGCCTCTCCGCGGCCGACCTCACCCGCCTGAACTCTCTCCCCTCCGGCGACCCCCAACGTCTCCAGCGGCCATGAGGAGCGGGTAGGACGTGACGCCCACGTGCGGTCGGTGGACGCCGATCGCGCGGACGCCGAGTCCGCGGCTCGTCATCTGCGGACGGTGTCCATCCGGCCGGTGGCGACCGTACTTTCGGCCGAGGACCTCATCCGCGTCCGACGGGGACCATGGCACTCCATGAAGCGAACGCTCACGGCCTCCCTGCTCGCGCTGGCGGCCGTCCTGCCGGTCACGCTGAGCGGCACGACGGCCGCCGCCGACGCCCCGATCTCCTGGCGGCAGTGCGGCGACCAGCCCGGAGCCGAATGCGGCTCCCTGGACGTCCCCCTCGACTGGACGCACCCCACCGGCGCCACGATCAAGCTGTCGGTCACCCGCCGGAAGGCGGCCGATCCCGCCGCTCGCGTCGGCACGCTCTTCTACAACCCCGGCGGGCCGGGCGGGCAGGCGGTGCTGATCGTCCGTGACTACCCCTCCACCGCGTTCAGCGCGGAACTGCTCCGCCGCTTCGACGTCGTCGGCGTCGACCCGCGCGGCGTGGGGGAGAGCCAGGCGGTGCGGTGCGGTCTGCCCGTCCACGATCCCGAGGTGAGCGAGTATCCTGACACCCCCGCCGGCTACGAGGCGCTCGTCGCGCACAACAAGGCCGTCGGGGAGAGCTGCCTGGCGGAGACGGGCCCGCTGCTGCGGCACATCGACACCGTGAGCGTGGCGCGCGACGTCGACGCCGTGCGAGCCGCGCTCGGCGAATCGAAGATCACCTTCCTCGGCAAGTCCTACGGCACCATCCTCGGCACCCAGTACGCCCAGCTGTTCCCGAACCGGATCCGCGCGATGGCGCTGGACGGCGCGGTCGACCATGGCATGAGCTCCCGGCGTCTGGTCACCGACGCGACGAGGGCGGTGGAGGACTCGTTCGAGCAGTTCGCGGCCTGGTGCGACCGCACGGAGAACTGTGCGCTGCACGGCCGCGACGTGGGCCGCGTGTGGGACGGCCTTGTGGCGCTGGCCGAACGCGAACCGATTCCCGTCAAGGACGGACGCCCGCTGACGGCCGAGGAACTGCGGTACGTCGCGTACGCCTTCCTCACGATGGTGCCGGAGTTCGCCGGAGGCTTGGCGACGGCCCTCGCGCAGGCCGAGCGGGGCGACGCCTCGATCTTCGCCTCCATGCGGGGGCAGGCGCTGGACGACCCGGTGAGCACCGCCGCGTACCGCTCCGTGCTGTGCCTGGACATCGACCCGCGGATCCACGGCTACCGCGACCTGCGAGCGCGGCTGGAGAAGGCCCGCGCGCTGTCACCGCACATGAAGGGCACGTCGGAGTTCTGGGACATGACGGCCGGCTGCCTCGGTTGGCCCGTGCCGCCCGCCAATCCCCAGCGGCCCGTGGACGTTCACGGTGCCCCGCCGATCCTGGTCGTCGGCACGACCCACGACCCGGCGACCCCGGCCGGCTGGGCCCGTAGCCTGTCGTCCCACATCAGCGGCTCGGGCCTGCTGACGTACGACGGCACCGGCCACACCGCCTACCTGCGCTCCGCCTGCGCCACCGACCAAGTCGACCGGTACCTGCTCACGGGTCGGCTCCCCGCCCGGGGAACCGTCTGCGAGGCCGGCCGGTAGCGCTCGACGTCCGCGTCGCCCCGCGCGCCCGTCCGTCGCGGCCGGAGCCGCCGGCCGGGCGCCGGGAGGTGACGGGATTTCAGAGTTTACGGATGGCGATGGCGTTGTCGCCGAGGCCGCCGGAGCGCGGGTAGATGCACTGGTACGCCTGGACAACGGCGGTCGTGGTCCATCCCGGCGGGGACGACTGGAGTCCGCAGATGATCGCGGTGGATCCGGCCGGGCGGCCGTTGAGGTTGGTCAGCGTGTGCTGGTCGTTGAAGATGCGGTTGGGCGTCTTCGTCATCTCGCAGGAGAACGAGTAGGAGAAGGACGTCGCGTAGAACCCGGCCGGGGGCGGGGTGATACAGGCGGTCACGGTGCCGCCGGAGGGCGTGCCGGTGGCGTCCTCGATGCTCTTGGCGCTGTAGTACACCGAGCCCGGCGTGCCGCAGGTGTCCCAGTTCAGAGCGGGGGCTCCAGGTGGGAGACTGCGTCAATGGGTTTGAACAGTGTTGCCGCGGGGGCGGCGGGGACTTGGGAGCTTGGGGACCTTACGGTCAACAGGCTGGGGTTCGGGGCCATGCGGCTGACGGGGAGTGCGGCGTTTCATCTGGGGGTGCCGAGAGATCGGGGACGGTCGATCGCCGTGCTGCGGCGGGCGGTCGAGTGGGGGGTGAACCATATCGACACGGCCGCGTTCTACTTCTCGGCGCTGCGGTCCGCCAATGAACTGATCAACCGGGCGCTGGCTCCGTACCCCGATGATCTGGTCATCGTTCCCAAGGTGGGGCCGAGGCGCGACGAGTCGGGGGCGTGGGCCACGTGGGCGACTCCCGAGGAGCTGCGCGGCCAGGTGGAGGAGAACATCCGCCAGCTCGGCCTGGACCACCTCGACGTGGTGAACCTGCGCGTCAACAGGACCGGGTCGATCGCCGAGCACTTCGGCGCGCTGGCCGATCTGCGGGAGCAGGGTCTCGTTCGCCATCTCGGCGTCTCCAACGTCAGCGCGAAGCAGCTGGCCGAGGCTCAGGGCATCGCCCCGGTGGTCTGCGTGCAGAACCGCTACGGCCTTGACGTCCGGCCTGCCGGCTCCGAGGAGGTGCTGCGGGTCTGCGGCGAGCAGGGCATCGCGTTCGTGCCGTTCTTCGCCATCGCCGGTGAAGGGCGCGAGCAGGGCGCTTCCGCCACCCACGACGATGCCGTCACCGAGATCGCCCGTACGCACGGCGCCTCGCCGGCGCAGGTGCGCCTGGCGTGGACCCTCCAGCGGGGCCCGCATGTCCTCGCGATCCCCGGCACCGGCGACCCGGCCCACCTCGCCGAGAACATCGCCGCCGGCGCCCTGCGCTTGTCCGGCGCCGAACTGGCCCGCCTCGACTCTCTCCACTCGGTCGGCTGCTCACCCGGGTAGGAGACCGGCCGACAGGGGGACGCCTGGTCGCCGCTGCCGCGCGCGGCGTAGGATCCTCGCCCGTGACTGGGACGACGTGATCCGGCCTGCGGTTCGTCAGTGCCCGCGTGCGCCCGATGTCGGGATCTCTCGCGGCGGCAGGGTGAGCCGTCGGCCGGAGGTGTGCTCGATCCACCATTGGGCGATGATGAGGTTGATTATCCAGCCGGCCCAGCTGATCGTGTCCAGGACGTGGTCGAAGTCCACCTGCTCGGCCCACGGGGACCACCAGAGCCACGACATTCCCACGAAGAACGCCCAGACGGGGCCGCCCCACACGACCGCGAAGCTGTAGATCATCCAGCGCCGGTGCTCGGCGTACCGGCGGCGTCGCAGCGCGACCCAGCCGATCAGCGCCGTGCTCGCCCACAGGACCGCGGCCATGGCGCTGCCCACCTTGCCCACCGGACTGGAGACCGGGAGCATGACGAGGACGAGCAGCGCGGACGGGATCGCCCCCGCGAACACGTACACCCGGCCGGCCCACCGGTGCACGGCCGGGTGGCGCCGCCGGAGCCACGGCCAGATCTGCACGACGACCGTCACGAGCGCCAGCGTGCCGGTCGCGACGTGCGCCGCGATCAGCCAATAGTGCGCCGCGGACTCCACGGGCCGCTGCGCCCGGGCGGGGTCGAGCGCGGAGTACTTCGGGATCTGGAAGGCGAGGAACACGATGGTGAGGATCGCCAGGGGCAGGGGCGCGAAGTCGCCGGGCCGCCGTCTTGTCCGGCCGCGCGGCCGATGGAGTTCCGTGCCGGGATTCTCCCGCTCGCCGGTCCGGCCTTGCGGAGTGCTGAGATCATGAAGCTGCGTCACGTCCGTCCTCCTGTCGGAACGCACGGATCGCCGATGAATCCCCCCCAGCGCGATCCAATGCACCCCAGCGTCTTTCCAAATTCACCGTGCGGCAACTTCTGAAGTGCGAGCCGTGGAATCGGCGCGCGGTTTTCCGGGCACCGCTTTCGGGGTTTCGGTGTACCGCACCGCGGATAATCGCCGGAGCGAAATCCGGGTGCCGTGCCGTATTAATCGTGCGACATCACGAATATCCGGTTGTATCCGTCGGTGGGCGGCGTGCGGTATAAAGCGGCGGTTCCGGGGTGGTGCTCCAGGGGCCACGGGCGGGCGTGGCCGGGATCGTCGCGAGGGGATCGCCAGTGGCCGGGGTGGTCCATCGCGGCGGGGACGGCTGAAGACCGCGGGTGATCGCGCCGGATCCAGGCGGGCGGCCGTTGAGCTTGATCGGGGTGTGGTGTTCCGGTCTGTGATTCACAGTCTGTTCGTGGGCTGGGTGCGTAAACCGGGAACAGGGGCACGCGCGTCATTCTTCGGGAACGAGTGATTCAGCCGTTTTCCCGTGCGTACGGGCGAAGACGGCCTCTGTCCGAAGGGTTGGAGACGATCATTCTCGCCGGTCCCATCCGGCTTGTGCGGGGACGGTGTTCTTTGCGCCGGGCACCATGGTGGCGGGGGAACGGTGATCAAGTCGAAACCGATATCAGAGGGGATATTCGAGGGGGATTCACATGGCCATCGAGCTGGCGGTCGCCTTGGGGGTCATCGCGGCGCGGACCGCCGTCGCCCAGTTGATCCGCGGCGCCTACCTGAGCAATGACGACTGGGCGGGTGTCGCGGCCCAGGTGGTGGACGCGCTCATCACCACGGCGACCGGGCAGCGGTCCGGGTTCCAGCAGGTGGGACAGAGACTGGATCAGTTCGGACGGCAGATCGACGATCTCGGGCGGCGGATCGACGCCCTTCCCGCCCGGGAGTTCGACAACCACATGGCCGCCGGCCGCAGATATGTGCGCGACTTCCCGGACTCGTGGCGCACCGCGCAGGACCGCCGCGAGCTCGTCCGCGACGCCCGCCACGAGTTCGTCCGCGCGTTCGGCGTCGCCGAGCGGATGAAGGACGCGCACCGGCAGGCGCTGGCGGACGTGGCGATCGCGGGCTGCTGGTTATGGGTGCCGTCGATGAACGACGTGACGAAGACCGTGGGGGCCGCCCGCCGCATTCTGGAACAGGAGATCCTCTTCGGCGCCGCTCCGCTCGCGGCCTCGTACAAGGACGTGCTCTCGTTGTGCAAGGCGTTGGGCGAGCGGCCGGCCTCGACCGGGCTTCCCGTCATCCCCAGGAGCGGGCAGGCGCCGACGCCGGGGGCGCGTCTCGCCGTCACGGCGGTTCAGGGGCACTGGGTCGGATGCGCGGACGTCGAGGTCAACGTGGAGGCCGTGACGGCCCCTGAGCCCCCGACGGCGCCACGTCCGCGTTCGACGGCCCCCAACCCGCCCCCGACCCGGTTCGTCCGGCGCTCCGGCGGAGGGATCGTCCCGTCGGCGGATCCGAACTCATGGTCGCTGGGCACCTCCGTGCCGCCCAGGCCGGCGTTCTTTCCCAGGACACCCGGACAGCGTCCTCTCGCGAGTCCTCTCGGGCGCACGGGGTCCGGCGGGACCGTGAAGTTCAAGGTCCGCAACAGGAGGGCCGAGTGGATCGCCGTGTCGCTGACACAGGCCGCGGTGATCGTCGAAGTTCCCGTGAACGGCACGCTCCCCGCCCAGAACCGCGTCGCTCCCGGCAAGACCAAGACCTTCACCCTGAGCCGCCCCTCCCTCACGACCCTGACCTTGACGCCCCCCTCCAAGCCCCGCGTCGGTTTCGTCCTCCCGAACCCAGCCCGGTCCAGCACACCCGGCACACCACCCCCGGCACGCCGCCAACTCCCCACCCCACCGAATCCAACGACCCGCCGGCCATTCCCACAGAACCTCCAGAGCCCGTTCTTCCGCTTCCCGCCCGGCGATTCCTCCGCAAACCGCTGACCCGGGGGCCCTCGACGGCGTCCCAGGCCTCAGTGGCGGGACGGCGCGCACTACCAGCGGCTTCGCGGTGGTTCCTCCAGGAACCACGGGTGGCGGTGGTCGCGGCCGTGGTAGAGGTCCCAGAGGTACCGGTAGGGGTCGATGGAGGATCGTCTCCAGTGGGGGCGTGGCCGGTGGCCGCGGTCCTCGTCGGTGTAGGGGCCCTCGGCGTAGCCGCCGGGGTCGCCGTGGTCGTCAGGGGCTCCCGGGCCGGTGCGGGGGTCCTCGCCGTCGCGGCGTTTGCGGGGGTCTGCGGATTCCATGTCCTCGGGCTTGAGGCTGGGGGTGGTGCCGCCGCCGAAGCGGGAGGTATTCGGGGGGTGGAAGGAGGTGGCGGGGGTGTCGCGGAGGGCGTTGTCCATGGAGTGGACCCAGATGGGGCCGGGGAGGGTGGCGCCCTGGACGCCGCCGTAGGAGCGGCCGCCGATCTCCACGCCGGTCAGCGGGTGTTTGTAGGCGCCGCGGATGTCGCCCAGGCTGACGGCGGCGGCCAGGTCGGGGGTGTAGCCGGCGAACCAGGCCGAGGTGTAGTCGTTGTTGGTGCCGGTCTTGCCCGCGGCGGGGCGGCCGATGCCCTGGCCCTTCATCGTGCCGCGGGTGAAGACCCCGGACAGGATGTGGTTGACGGCGTCGGCGACGTCCTCGTCCAGGGCGGCCGAGCAGCTCGGCGCGACGGTGGTGCGCCGGCCGCGCCGCTCGGTGATCTCCAGGATGGCCATGGGGCGGCAGTACCGGCCGCGCGCCCCGAACGCCGCGAACGCGCCCGCCACCGTCACCGGGTCCATCTCGTTGACGCCGAGCGTGAAGGTGGGCACCTCTTTGAGCGGTTTGCCGTCGGCGCGGACCACGCCGAGCGCGCGGGCGGTCTTCACGACGTCGCACAGGCCGACCTCGCGCTCCAGCATCATGTAGAAGATGTTCACCGACTGCCAGGTGCCGGTGGCGAGGCTGTGCGGGCCGCCCTTGCCCTCGCCGCCCGCGTTGTGGATCACCGTGCCCGGCGCGTTCACCCGCCGGCCCGAGCAGTCCTTGTACCCCGAGGACGGCACGAAGCTGCCGGGCGTGTCGAAGCCCTGGTCGAACCTCCAGCCCTTGGCCAGGGCGGTGGCCAGCGTGAACACCTTGAACGTCGACCCGGCCTGGAAGCCCTGCCCGCCGCCGTGCGCCATGTCCGCGACGAGGTTGTAGGTCGTCTTCGGCCCGTCGTCGCCGGGGTTGACGCCGAACTTCTTGCTCGCGGCGAGGGCCCGGATCCTGCCGGTGCCGGGCTCCACCATGGCCTCGGCGGCCACCTGGTGGTCCTTGGGGCTCACGTGGGCGGCGATGGCCCGCTCGGCGGCCCGCTGCGCGACGGGGTCGAGCGTCGTCTTGATCACCAGCCCGTCGCGGTACAGGCGGCGCTCCCGCTCGGCCCGGGTGCGCCCGAACGCGGCGTTGGTCACGATCTCCTTCTGCACGTAGAGGCAGAAGTACGGGGAGTCGCTCTCGGAGCACCCGCCCGGCTCGGCCCGCATGTTCAGCGCGAGCGGCCCGGCCTTGGCGGCCTCGGCCTCGGCGCGCGGCGCCATGCGGAGCTGGGACATGCGGTCCAGGACGAGGTTGCGACGCGTCAGCAGCTCGGACTGGTGCTCGGTGCCGAGCGTGGGATCGGTGACGAACGGCGTGCGCACGGCCCCGGCGAGGGTGGCGGCCTGGGCGAGGGTGAGCGCGGAGGCCGGCACGCCGAAGAACCGCCGCGCCGCGGCCTCCACGCCGAAGGCGCCGCCGCCGAAGTAGGCGATGTTGAGGTAGCGCAGCAGGATCTGGTCCTTGGTGTACTTGCGCTCCAGGCCCATGGCGTACCGCAGCTCCTGGATCTTCCTGCGGATGCTCGGCGCGCGGGCGAGGTCGCGCTCGCCCTCCGAGCGGGCGTTCTGCAGCAGGATGTTCTTGACGAGCTGCTGGGTCAGCGACGATCCGCCCTGCCGGATGCTGCCCGCCCTGGCGTTGGTCACCAGCGCGCGCAGCGTGCCCTTGACGTCCAGCCCCGCGTGCTCGTAGAACCGCGCGTCCTCGATGGCCACGATCGCCTTGCGCATCATCGGGGCGATCGCCTGGAGGTCGACCGACTGCCGGTTCTGGACGTAGAACTGCGCGAACTGCCGGCCGTTCTTGTCCAGCAGGCGGGTCCGCTCCGGCAGGGGCAGCTCGCGCAGCATGGTGGGCACCTCGAAGAAGTCGTGCGCGGCGTCCCGGGTCAGGACGCCGGCGCCGCCCACGGCCGGGAGCGCGATGGCCGCCACCAGCAGGCCGCCGACCACGCCCGCCATGCCGAGCGTGGCGATGGCGAGCGGCACCGACGGCCCCGGCCACCGGAGCCGTGCGGGCTCGCCACCCGCTTCGGTGCGGCGGTCGGATCCCGAGGTCACGGGATAAAGGTGCTCACAGGAGGAACGTCCGCAAACGCCCCTCGCGGAACCTTTACGCTCCCCGGCTGATCTTCAACCCAAGTGAGGTGAACTGGTCGAAAACGCGATGGTAGCCGCGCTCGATGTGATTCACCCCGCGCAGCGTGGAGGTGCCCTCGGCCACCGCCGCGGCGAGCACGGCCGAGAACCCGGCCCGGATGTCGGGCAGCGTGACGTCGGCGCCGCGCAGCTTGGACACCCCGCGCACGACCGCCGAGTGCTTGGCGTTGGTGTCGTGGTAGCGGCACGCGGGCCCGCCGAGGCACACGTCGAACGTCTCGATCTCGCAGCCCATCTTCTGCAGCGCCGGCACGTACACCAGGCGGTTCTCGAAGACGGTCTCGTGCAGCACCGACATGCCCTCGGCCTGGGTGAACAGCACCATCAGCGGGGTCTGCCAGTCGGTCATGAAGCCGGGGTGGGTGTCGGTCTGCACGGCGGCGGCGCGCAGGCCGTGCGGCGCGGAGGCGGTCAGCCACTCGTCGGTGATGTCGAACCGGGCCCCCATGCGGGCCAGGGTGGTGATCGCGGTCACCAGACGGTCCTGCGGGCAGCCGTGCACCCGCACCTCGCCGCCGGTGATCAGGCCCGCCACCAGGTAGGAGAACGCCTCGATGCGGTCGCCCGCGAGCCACGTCGAGGCGCCGCGCAGCCGCTCGACGCCCTCGATGACGATGCGGCGGTCCGGGCTGAGCTCGATGCGCGCGCCCATGCGCTGCAGGAACAGCGCCAGCTCGACCACCTCGGGCTCGGTGGCCGCCCCCTTGATCACCGTCTTGCCCTCGGCGAGCACCGCCGACAGCAGGATCGTCTCGGTGGCGCCGACGCTGGGGTAGGGCAGCTCGATGCGGGCGCCGCGCAGCCGGGTCGCCTTGGCGAAGATGCCGGTGTCGCGCACCTCGATCTCCGCGCCGAGGGCGCGCAGCGCCTCGACGTGGAAGTTCACCGGCCGCCGCCCGATCGGGTCGCCGCCGACCAGCGGGACGTACGCCTCGCCCGCCAGGTGCAGCAGCGGGCCGAGCATCAGGATCGGGATGCGGTTGAGGCCGGTGAAGGCCTCGGGGACGCGGGGACGGATCTCGGGGCCGCGCTCCAGGGTGATCTCACGCTGGGTGATGTCGACCTCGATGCCGAGGGCCGAGAGCATCGCGGCCGTGATGCCGACCTCGCCCACCTCGGGGGCGTTGTGCAACGTGCTCGGGCCGATGCCCAGCATGGCCGCGACCATGTGCTTGGACACCGCGTTCTTCGAGCCGCGTACCTCGACGTCCCCGCGCAGGGGGCCGCTCGGATCGATCAGCCATACCTCATCGCTCACGGGGGACAGCCTAACCATGCGGCGCGCGTGGCCGAAGGTACGGCGGCGTGCTCCCGTGGGTAACATATGCGGATCCGCACGCTGGTGCAGGGGCGCGCGACAGGACGGAGTGATCCGGTGCGGCATGTGCGCGATTTCGGAGCGACCGTGGTCGTCCTCGCCGTCCTGGGGGTGGTCGCGGGGTTCACGTGGTCGGCCCTCGCCCCCCGCACGCCGTATCTGATCACCCGGACGGGTCCCCAGCTCACCGATCCCACCTCCCAGTCCCTGATCGCCGCCGACGGCTGGTTCGCCGTGGTCACCGGCGTCGGTGGGCTGGCCTGCGGCATCGTCGCCTACCTGATCTCCCGCCGGGGGCGCCCGGTGGCGCTGCTGGCCGGGCTGGCCGTCGGCGGCCTGCTCGCCGGGTTCCTGACGCTCAGCGTCGGCATGTCGCTCGGCGACTCCACCATCCGCGCGGCCTCCACCGGCGCGGCGGCGATCGGCTCCCGCGTCGACGTCCTCACCGTCACGGCCTACGGCGTGCTGCTGGCCTGGCCTCTGATCGCGGTCGCCGTCTTCGGCATCGTCGAGTCCGTGGACGGCTACCGCGACTCGCCTCTCCGTAAGCCGTACGCGGGGGAGTTGGGCCCGCTGGACTCCTAGTCACCGCGACCGGTCACCGCGTCGTCCGCGCGGGCCCGCAGGCCGCGAATTCCGGCGGCCCGGGGGCAGGAGCCCTCCGGGCCGCCGCTTATCGCCTGTCCGGTTCGTCAGCGGTTGACGTACAGCGTGTTGAAGGTGATCTGCGGGGTTCTGCCGGCGAAGTTGCGGTCGACCTCGGCTTTCTCCGCCGTGTTCGGGTTGGGGTTGGTGCAGCTCGTGCCGGCGCTGGCGCCCGACATCAGGTCCGTGCACAGGCCGGTGCGGCGGTCGGGCAGACCGAGAATGTGGCCGATCTCGTGGGTGGAGATGCGCAGCGGGTTGTGGCCCTGCTGGGTGGCCTGACGGCCGATCCAGACCGTTCCGCGGCCGAGGCTGGTGGGCATGGCACGGGGCCATCCGTTGTCGGCGTACACCACGAAGTGGGCGGGCGTTCCCGGTTCCAGCCGGACGTTGCGGACGCTGGAATTCCAGATCGCGGCGGCCTGGTCGATGTAGGGGCGGAACTCCTGGGCACGGCTGGCGTCATATCGCAGGACCGTGACGAGGGACTTCGCGTGGCCGGCGGGGGCGCTGATTAGAAAAGACGTGAGGGTGACGGCCAGGATGGCGAGGAAATGCACAGCTCTTCGCATCGGTATCCTCCGGGGGGCTGGGGGTTACCCAATTGGATGACATATGTCATCTACGGCGTCAAGAAGCCCGGAGCCGTGGGCGTTTCGCGCCTCTCAGGGGTCTGGCCTGCGGCGACGAGAACGCCGGACGGTGATATAGCACCGGCGTTACTGGGAAATGTTATGTGCGCGGGCGCCCGGGCGAGCGTTATATGCGCTGGTCCGGGGCGGACCGTCCTGACCGCGAAATTCCGCGACGCGGGGCCGGAGCGGCGCGGTCGGGCCACGGCCTGGGGATGATCTGGACGCCGACGGGCAGCCCTTCCGGGGTGAAGCCGCACGGCACCGAGGCCGCGGGTGCGTGCAGGACGCTGATCCAGTAGGCCGAGCGCATCCAGGCCAGGTAGTCCGGCATGGGAGTGCCGGCGACCTCGGTGACGTACGGCTCCTCGACCGGGAACGGCGGCACCTGGCTGACCGGGGCGACGAGCACGTCGTAGGCGTCGAAGAAGGCGCCGGCGCGGTGGAACAGCAGGCTGCGCAGGACGTCGGGACGCGGTGGTGGAGGCGACCCGTGCGGGAGGCGAGTTCGGCCCGGACCAGGCAGCCCTGATCCGGGTGGTCGAGTACACGGATCCCAATCGCGAGCCTGGCCAGGACGGCGCGCTGATGTGCTCGGTCACCGCGCTCCTGGACCTGCGGGACGGTCCGGCCGGCGCCTTGGCCGGGATCTATCACCAGCGGTGGTCACACGGGACCGGGAATGATCAGATCAAGACGCATCCGCGCGGGCCGGGTGCTTCGGTCCAAGAAACCGGACCTGGTGCTCGCCGGAATGTGCGGCTACCTGTTGACCCACTACGCGCTGTCGGTGTTGATCTGCGAAGCCGCGACCGAGGCCCAGATCGGCCCGGACCGGGTCAAGTTCACCTGGCCCGTCCACGAAGTCCGTGGCCGTGCCGATGAGCTGTGGATTTCCTCCTGATCGGCAGGATCGGTGAGCGAGGTCCTCAGGAAGGACATCACGCGAAACAGCATGTCACCCCAAGCGGCGCGACCGCAGCTACCCGCGGTGGTCAAGCGTGCCCACCACAACTCCTTCGCGCTCAAAGGCCTGGCGATGTTGGCGTACGCCGCGATGGACCCGCCGTGATCAACCTCGCCCCAACCTGCCTTGACCCACCCTCGCCACTTGATCATTTTTAGGTAAGCGGCATTGAGTACTGAGCCGTGACCATGACTCCTCGGCCGCCACGGCGACGCGAGACGCTGAGACCGTTACCAACCTTCCTGTCACGCTCAGCTATCAGCTGATAACAGGATGGCGGCCGACGGTGAGAGTTCATATACCGGAACATGCCACTTGATTTCCTTAGGTGAATTTGACATCCTGCAGTCAGGCAGAGAAACACGCCGAAAAGGGGTGATGTATTTGGACTATTTCTAGCCTGGACATGCGTGGCGTCATATGGACCTTCATGGCCGCCTGCATATCGGTCATCCCTTTAGCCTGCCATGGATCGGTGTACGCGAAAGGATGCTCATGAAGAAGTCGTCCCTTATCTTGGCTGGAGCATTGGCTCTCAGCGCTGTCGTCGCGAGTGCTGTACCGGCTGCTGCCTCAGTCACCCCCGAGTGGACCGCGACCGGAACGGCCGGAGATGTAGTGGGCGCTTACGGGCGTGGGGACCTCGATTTCGACGCCAACGGCGACATCGCACTCACCATCGCGGTTACTGATACCGCCACCGATAGTCACGGTGCCCGCCTCTACATCCGATTTGGACTCGCCACGGGTGGCTCTTCATCTCCCTATAGCGTCAGCGCCTCTGGTAGTGGTGCATATCAAGAAAGAGTTATCAGCTACCCTCGAATCAATGTCAGCAACGGCGATGACGCCGTCCAAGTCAAAGAGTGCCTCACCGAGGCGGGTGGAGATTACTCGTGCGGTTCTTGGGATAACGCCATCTGGCTTTAGCTCAATCGCCGCTCCAAAGGGTAACAGTAGATTATCCAGGCTGTGTTGATCCCAGGCGTATGAAGAGATCGGAAATGGCCCGCTAGAATCATTTCGTTTTGGGTTGACCGATCTGATTCCAGTGACTGCGGAAGACGCCTTACTGATCCTTGATGCGCGTGATTACACTCCTGCTGTGATGGTCAGGTCGGTGTCACGCGGGCCCAGTCGTAGATTGTCATCTGTGACTGTTCAGGTCCTCTGTCACGGAAGCCGTAGTTCGTGATCCCCCGGCTTCACGAACTACGGCTTCCGTGACTCGGCGAGGCATCCGTCGACGAGGCGCGGGCGGTACTGGATCTTTTGAGCCAATGCCGCCCCGCGCGGATGCGTCTTGATCTGATCATTCCCGGTCCCGTGTGACCACCGCTGGTGATAGATCCCGGCCAAGGCGCCGGCCGGACCGTCCCGCAGGTCCAAGAAGCCCGCAGGTTCAGGACGGAGGAGAAGCCGGAGTCGCCGATCAGCGGCATCCTCATCGAGCGCGCCCCGCGGCCAGCGGAGGCACCCACCGTGTCAGCACGCGCCCGGCTCTCCCGGGCAGGGCCGGTGATGGGTCCGGGCGGAGGTCTAGGCGTAGGCGGAGTTCTGCGGGGGACGGCGGGCGCTGTGGCGGGTGGCCTGTTCGAAGGTGTGGGCGACCTTCAGCACGGTGAGGTCGGCCCACGGCCTGGCGATGATCTGGACGCCGACGGGCAGCCCTTCCGGGGTGAAGCCGCACGGCACCGAGGCCGCGGGTGCGTGCAGGACGCTGATCCAGTAGGCCGAGCGCATCCAGGCCAGGTAGTCCGGCATGGGAGTGCCGGCGACCTCGGTGACGTACGGCTCCTCGACCGGGAACGGCGGCACCTGGCTGACCGGGGCGACGAGCACGTCGTAGGCGTCGAAGAAGGCGCCGGCCCGGTGGAACAGCAGGCTGCGCAGGCGCTCGGCGCGGGCGAGGTCGGCGGCGGTGACCCGGCGCCCCTGGTCGACGTTCCAGGCGACGTTGGCGCCGAGCTGGTCGGCGGGCAGGCCGCCGAAGGCGTTCAGGTAGTGCCAGGCGCGCAGCACGCGGAAGGCGTCCTCGGCGCCGGACAGGTCGAGGTCGGCCCGCTCGACGCGGGCGCCGAGCCCGGCGAGCACCTCGGGGGCCCGCGCGGTGACGGCCGCGGTGCGCGGGTCGACGGGGAGGCCGCCGAGGTCGGGACTGTAGGCGACGCGCAGGCCGGACAGGTCGCATTCGAGGGGCCCGGCGAAGAGGGAGCCGTCCTCGCGGACCGCGAACGGCGAGGTGGGCGCGAACCCGGAGATCACGCTCATGAGCAGCGCGGCGTCGGCGACCGTGCGGGCCATGGGCCCGGCCACCCCCAGGCTGAACCAGGCCGCGGTGGGGGAGTGGTCGGGCACCCGGCCGGGGGTGGGGCGCAGGCCGACGACGTTGCAGAAGGACGCGGGGTTGCGCAGCGAGCCGCCCATGTCGGAGCCGTCGGCCAGCGCCACCATGCCGGCGGCCAGGGCGGCGGCGGAGCCTCCGCTGCTGCCGCCCGCGCTGCGCGTCAGGTCGTAGGGGTTGCGGGTGGCGCCGAACACGGCGTTGACGGTGTGGGAGCCGGTGCCGAACTCGGGCGTGTTGGTCTTGCCGATCGTCACCGCGCCCGCGGCCTTGGCGCGCCGCACGACCAGGGCGTCGGAGCCGGGCACGTGGTCGGCGAACAGGGGGGAGCCGTAGGTGGTGCGGACGCCCGCGGTGTCGGTCAGGTCCTTGTAGGCGATCGGCAGGCCGTGCAGCGGACCGGGCTCCTCGCCGCGGGCGAGGGCGTCGTCCAGGGCCCTGGCCCGCGCGAGCGCCAGGTCGGCGGTCACGGTGACGATCGCGTTGACCCGGCCGTTGACCTCCTCGACGCGCCGCAGGCTCGCCTCGGCGACCTCCACCGCGCTCACCTCGCGGGCGCGCAGCAGCGCGAGCGTCTCGGTGGCGGGCAGGTAGTTGAGCTCGCTCCCCATGGCGCCGCCTCAGGACTTGGCGATCGGGGCGGTGACGGCCCGGGTGAGGCGCACCAGCTCGGCCGGGGCGGTCTCGATCTGCAGGCCGCGGCGGCCGGCGGAGAAGTAGATCGTCTCGTGGTCCAGCGCCGAGGCGTCGACCACGGTGGGCAGGGCCTTGCGCTGGCCGAGCGGGCTGATGCCGCCGACGACGTACCCGGTGACCCGCTCGACCTTGGCGGCGTCGGCCATCGCCGCGCGCTTGCCGCCGAGCGCGGCGGCGAACGCCTTCAGGTCCAGGCGGCCGGAGACCGGCACGACCGCGACGGCGAGGCCGGTCTCGACCTCGGCGACCAGGGTCTTGAAGATGCGGTCGTAGGGCAGGCCGAGCGCGTCGGCGGCCTCCTCGCCGTACGCCTGGGCGTTCGGGTCGTGGTCGTAGGGGTGGAGGGTGAAGGTGGCTCCGGCGCGGGTCAGGGCCACGGTCGCGGGAGTGCCCTGGCCGCCCTTGCTCTTCGTCTTGCTCACGCCGCCCAGCTTAACGTCAGGTTAAAATCTACAATGTAAAGCGGCTGTCCGAATGGCGGACCAAGACCGGATCCATGTCCCGGCCTTCGTAGACTGGTGCGGTGATATCCCGTATCGACCTGCGCGGGCCCCTTCCGGAGAACCTGCGCGACGTGCTGCCCCGCGCCGAACTCGACGTCGAGGCCGCCCTGGCACAGGTGCGGCCCGTGTGCGACGACGTGCGCCATAGGGGTCTCGCGGCCGTGCGGGAGCTGACGGCCCGGTTCGACGGCGTCGAGCTGGAGAGCACGCGCGTGCCCGCGGCCGCCCTCGCCGACGCCGTGGCCGCGCTCACGCCCGATGTGCGCGCCGCCCTGGAGGAGTCGATCCGCCGCGCCAGGCTCGTCCACCGCGACCAGCGGCGTACGGACACGACCACGCAGGTGGTGCCGGGCGGCACGGTCACCGAGCGCTGGATCCCGGTCGAGCGGGTGGGCCTGTACGTGCCGGGCGGGCGCGCGGTGTACCCGTCCAGCGTGGTCATGAACGTCGTCCCCGCACAGGAGGCGGGGGTGCCGTCCCTGGCGGTGACCTCCCCGCCGCAGGCCGAGTTCGGCGGGCTGCCGCACCCGACCATCCTGGCGGCGTGCGCGCTGCTCGGCGTCGAGGAGGTCTACGCGGTGGGCGGCGCCCAGGCCGTGGCGATGTTCGCCTACGGCACCGAGGAGTGCGCGCCGGCGGTCATGGTCACCGGGCCGGGCAACATCTGGGTCGCCGCGGCCAAGCGCCTGCTGAAGGGCCGCATCGGCATCGACTCAGAGGCGGGCCCCACCGAGATCGCGATCCTGGCCGACGACACCGCCGACGCCGCGCACGTCGCCGCCGACCTGATCAGCCAGGCCGAGCACGACGTGATCGCCGCGGCCGTGCTGGTCACCCCCAGCGAGAGGCTGGCCGAGGCCGTCGAGAAGGAACTGCCCGGCCAGGTCGCCGCCACCCGGCACTCCGAGCGCATCGCCGAGGCCCTGGCGGGCCGCCAGTCGGGCATCGTGCTGGTCTCCGGCCTGGAGGACGGCCTGAAGGTCGTGGACGCCTACGCCGCCGAGCACCTGGAGATCCAGACCGCCGGCGCCCGCGAGGTCGCGGCGCGGGTGCGCAACGCGGGGGCGATCTTCGTCGGCCCGTACTCCCCGGTGTCCCTGGGCGACTACATGGCGGGCTCCAACCACGTGCTGCCGACCGGCGGGTGCGCCTGCCACTCCTCGGGGCTGTCGGTGCAGACCTTCCTGCGCGGCGTCCACGTCGTGGACTACACGCGCGAGGCGCTGGCCGAGGCCGCCGCCCACGTGTACGCGCTGTCGGAGGCCGAGGACCTCCCGGCCCACGGCGCGGCCGTGCGGGCGCGGTTCGGCGGTGGCACGCGATGACCACCCCGCAGCGCGCGATCACGCTCGCCGACCTGCCGCTGCGCGACGACCTGCGCGGGCGCTCGCCGTACGGCGCGCCGCAGATCGACGTGCCGGTCCGGCTGAACACCAACGAGAACCCCTACCCGCCCTCGCCCGGCCTGGCCGCCGGCCTGGCCGAGGCCGTGCGGCGCGACGCCGTGTCGCTGAACCGCTACCCCGACAGGGACGCCGTCGCCCTGCGCGAGGAGCTGGCGGCCTACCTGGGGCACGGCCTCGGGGTGGAGCGGGTGTGGGCGGCCAACGGGTCCAACGAGGTCCTGCAGCAGATCCTGCAGGCGTTCGGCGGGCCGGGCCGGTCGGCCATGGGCTTCGAGCCGTCCTACTCCATGCACCCGATCATCGCGACCGGCGCCGCCACCCGGTGGATCTCCGGCGCCCGCGAGGACGACTTCGGCATCGACCCGGACAAGGCCGTGGCCGCCGTCGAGGAGCACCGGCCGGACGTCGTCTTCCTGACCAGCCCGAACAACCCCACGGGCACGGCGCTGCCGCTGGAGGTCATCGCGCGGATCGCCGAGGCCGCGCCGGGCATGGTCGTGGTGGACGAGGCGTACTTCGAGTTCGCCCGCACCGGCACGCCGAGCGCGCTGAGCCTGCTGCCGGACAATCCGCGGCTGATCGTCACCCGCACCATGTCCAAGGCGTTCGCCATGGCGGGCACCCGGCTCGGCTACCTCGCCGCCGATCCCGCGGTGATCGAGGCGCTGCTGCTGGTCCGCCTGCCGTACCATTTGTCGACGCTCACCCAGGCGGCGGCCCGGGTCGCGCTCGCCCACCGCGGCGAGCTGCTCGGCACGGTCGACCGTCTGCGCGCCGAGCGCGACGCCTGCGTGGAGTGGCTGCGCGCGCGGGGTCTGGCCGTGGCCGACTCCGACGCCAACTTCGTGCTGTTCGGCCGCTTCCCCGACCGCCGCGCGGTGTGGGAGGCCCTGCTGGGGCACGGGGTGCTGATCCGCGAGGTCGGGCCGCCCGAGTGGCTGCGCGTCTCGATCGGCACCGAGGACGAGATGGCGGCCTTCCGCGCGGCCATGGCGGCCGTGCCGGTCCCCGGCGCCCGCTCTACCCGAGACACCCCCGCGGCCGGAACGTCCGGGCGCGGCGACCTGGAGGCGATCCTGTGACCAGTCCCGCCGTACGCGAGCCGAGGCCGCGCACCGGCCGCGTGGAGCGTACGACCAAGGAGACCTCGGTGCTGGTGGAGGTCGGCCTGGACGGCACCGGCCGCGTCGACGTCGCCACCGGCGTCGGGTTCTTCGACCACATGCTCGCCCAGCTCGGCAAGCACGGCCTGTTCGACCTGACGGTGAAGACCGACGGTGACCTGCACATCGACTCCCACCACACCATCGAGGACACCGCGCTGGCGCTGGGTGCGGCCTTCCGCGAGGCGCTGGGCGACAAGTCCGGCATCCGGCGGTTCGGCAACGCGTCCTGCCCGCTGGACGAAGCGCTCGCCGAGGTCACCGTCGACCTGTCGGGCCGCCCCTACCTCGTGCACACCGAGCCCGAGGGCATGGCCCCGATGATCGGCCCCGACTACGACACCACGCTGACCCGCCACATCCTGGAGTCGTTCGTCGCCCAGGCCGCCGTCTGCCTGCACGTGCGCGTGCCGTACGGGCGTAACGCCCACCACATCGTCGAGGCCCAGTTCAAGGCGCTGGCCCGCGCGCTGCGGGCCGCCGCCGAGCGCGACCCCCGCGCCACCGGCGTGCCGAGCACCAAGGGAGTCCTGTGACCTCCAACTGGACGGCCATCGCGATGATCGCCGTCGGGCTCTTCCTGGTCGGCGGCGCGTTCTCCTTCGCCCGGCAGGGCATCAAGTCCGGCGCCGTCCTCGTCGGGGCCGGAGCCGTGCTGGCCTTCGTCGCGGGGGTGCTGTGGTGGTGAACGTCGTCGTCCTGGACTACGGCTCGGGCAACCTGCGCTCGGCCGAGCGCGCGCTGGCCCGCGCCGGCGCCGCGGTCACGGTGACCTCCGACTTCGACACCGCGCTCGGCGCCGACGGGCTGGTCGTGCCCGGCGTGGGCGCGTTCTCCGCGTGCATGGCGGGCCTGCGGGCCGTGCGGGGCGAGCAGATCATCGGCCGCCGCCTGGCCGGCGGGCGGCCCGTGCTCGGCATCTGCGTCGGCATGCAGATCCTCTTCGCCGAGGGCGTCGAGCACGGCCGGCGCGCGGAGGGCTGCGGCGAGTGGCCGGGCGTCGTCGAGCGGCTGGAGGCCCCCGTGCTGCCGCACATGGGCTGGAACACCGTGCAGGCCCCGGAGGGGTCGGCGCTGTTCGCCGGGCTCGACGCCGCCACGCGCTTCTACTTCGTCCACTCCTACGGGGTGCGCAAGTTCGAGCTGGAGGCCGGGCCCGGGTTCCGGCCGCCGCTGGTCACGTGGGGCGAGCACGGCGTGCCGTTCGTCGCCGCGGTCGAGAACGGCCCCCTGTCGGCCACGCAGTTCCACCCGGAGAAGTCCGGGGACGCCGGGGCCGCGCTGCTGAAGAACTGGCTGGGCACGCTGTGAGCGCGGGCACGTCCTTACCCGGCGCCGTCCCCGGCGGCCCCGCGTGAGCAAGGAGCGCGCCCGCCGCCGCGCCGAGCGCGAGGCCGAACGAGAGCGGCTGGCCGCGCGGCGCGCCGAGCGGCACGCACGGTCGGCCCGGTGGCGCCGGCGGCGCGGGCGCCTGCTGGCGCTGGTGCCCCGGCCGGTGCGCGTGGCGCGCCAGGGCGGCCTGATCGCCCGGCGGCAGCGCGCGCAGAACGCCGTCGTGGCCGTGCTGTTCGTGCTGGTCCAGGCCCTGGCGTGGATTCTGCTCGATGGCTGGGCCGCCCGGGTGGGCGTCCTGGTGTTGTCCCTTCTGCTCGTCCCGGTGCTCGTCACCGTCGTATTCGACCGGAGGTCGTGAACATGTCGCTGGTGCTGCTGCCCGCCGTTGACGTCGCCGACGGCCAGGCCGTGCGCCTGGTCCAGGGGGAGGCGGGCACGGAGACCTCCTACGGCGACCCCTTGGCCGCCGCGCTCGCCTGGCAGGACGCGGGCGCCGAGTGGATCCATCTGGTCGACCTGGACGCCGCGTTCGGCCGCGGCTCCAACCGCGAGCTGCTGGCCTCGGTGGTGGACGCGCTGGACGTGCAGGTGGAGCTGTCGGGCGGCATCCGCGACGACGCCTCCCTGGAGGCCGCGCTGGCCACCGGCTGCCGGCGGGTCAACATCGGCACCGCCGCCCTGGAGGACCCGGCCTGGTGCTCCAAGATCATCGCCGAGCACGGTGACCGGGTGGCCGTCGGGCTGGACGTGCGCGGTACGACGCTGGCCGCGCGGGGCTGGACCAAGGAGGGCGGCGACCTGTGGGAGGTCCTGGACCGCCTGGAGTCCGACGGCTGCCCCCGCTACGTCCTCACCGACGTCACCAAGGACGGCACCCTGCGCGGCCCGAACCTGGACCTGCTGCGCCAGGTCTGCGCCCGCACCGACAAGCCCGTGATCGCCAGCGGCGGCGTCTCCTCGCTGGACGACCTGCGGGCGCTGTCCACGCTGGTGCCCGAGGGGGTCGAGGGCGCCATCGTCGGCAAGGCGCTGTACGCGCAGGCGTTCACGCTGGAGGAGGCGCTGGAGGCGGTGCGGGCATGACGGTCGCCGTGCGCGTGATCCCCTGCCTGGACGTGGACGCCGGGCGGGTGGTCAAGGGCGTGAACTTCGAGAACCTCAGGGACGCCGGCGATCCGGTGGAGCTGGCGGCCCGCTACGACGCCGAGGGCGCGGACGAGCTGACGTTCCTGGACATCACCGCCTCCTCGGGCGACCGCGGGACCATGCTCGACGTCGTGCGCCGCACCGCCGAGCAGGTGTTCATCCCGCTCACCGTGGGCGGGGGAGTGCGCTCGGTGGAGGACGTCGACCGGCTGCTGCGCGCGGGCGCGGACAAGGTGTCGCTGAACACCGCCGCCATCGCCCGTCCCGAGCTGCTCACCGAGGCCGCGCACCGCTTCGGGGCGCAGTGCGTGGTGCTGTCGCTGGACGCCCGGCGGGTCGTGGACGGCCCGCCGACGCCGTCGGGGTACGAGGTGACCACGCACGGCGGGCGCAGGGGCACCGGCATCGACGCGGTGGAGTGGGCCCGCCGCGGCCAGGAGCTGGGCGTGGGTGAGATCCTGCTGAACTCGATGGACGGGGACGGCACCAAGGACGGCTACGACCTGCCGATGATCCGGGCCGTACGCGCGGCGGTGACGGTGCCGGTGATCGCCAGCGGCGGCGCGGGCGGGCTGGACCACTTCCCGCCCGCGGTCGAGGCGGGCGCGGACGCGGTGCTGGCGGCCAGCGTCTTCCATTTCGGCCAGCTCACGATCGGGGACGTCAAGCGCGCGCTGCGTGCGGCGGGGCATCCGGTCCGGTGACGGCCGGCCGCCGGGGCCGTCGGGTCCCGGCGGCGCGCGGGTCCGGCGCGGGGGTGATGGGGCGCGTCCGGGAAGGGACCGGTGGCATGCCCGCAATACCGACAAATGACTCTACCCCTCCTGGGAGCGCTCCAAACCCGCTCGAATGGTGGAATGACATCCCATAGTGGGTGGTGATCCGCTACGGTCAGGCGGGTCGTTCGACGATCCCGTTTGACCACAAGGATTTCCGTGACCACTCCTCCTTCTTCAGGCCGGCACGGTTCGCCCTACCAGCCGGACCCCTATCAGCCCCCCGCGGGCGGCGGGCAGCCGACATACCCCCAGCAGGGCGGCCATCCCCAGCAGGGCGACTACTCTCCGCAGGGCGGTTATCCGCAGCAGGGCGACTACTCTCCGCAGGGCGGTTATCCGCAGCAGGGCGACTACTCTCAGCAGGGCGGGTACCCCCAGCAGGGCGGCTATCCGCAGCAGGGGGGTCACCCCCAGCAGGGTGGGTATCCCCAGCAAGGCCACGCCCCGCAGGACCCGTACGGGCAGCAGCCGGGCGCGGGCGCCGGGCAGCCGTACGGCGCCCCGCAGGACCCCTACCGCCAGGGCGGCGCGCCGCAGGACCCGTACCGGAACCAGGCCGGGCCCGGCGCGGGCCAGGACCCGTACGCGGGGTATCCGGGGCAGCCCCAGGACCCCTACGCGGCCTACCAGCAGCAGGGCGGCGCGCAGGGCCACCAGGACCCGTACCGGCAGGCCGGGCACGCGCAGCCCCCCGGCGGCGACCCTTACGCCCAGCAGGCCGCGGGGAACGGCCCGCAGGCCGGCTTCGGCGCCCCGCCCGCCCCGCCGGCGCCGTCGTTCAAGAAGAAGGTGGGCGGCAAGCTGCTCGGCATCGTGGGCGCGCTGGTCGTCATCGCCGTGATCGGCGTGGTGAAGTTCGGCGTCCGCGAGGGCGCGCACGCGGTCCAGGACGAGATCAACGGCGCGCCGCGCGTCGCGGCCGTGGGCGACTGCATGTCGGGCCAGAACGAGAAGACGCTGAAGGTGGTCGACTGCACGGACGCGACCGCCGAGTGGAAGGTCTCCCAGAAGGTCGAGGGCAAGACCGAGGCCCAGTTCGACGCGGACAAGAACCTCAGGATGTGCAAGGACGAGAAGGTCGAGCAGGCCTACTGGGAAGGCAAGCCGGGCGGCGTGGGCTGGGTCCTGTGCCTGCTCGCCGTGGAGAAGTGAGGGCCGCGGACGGGGGCCGGGCCGGGGTCAGTTCAGCAGGCGTGTGAAGAACGTGGCGAGCTGACCGGCGCCCGAGCCGACGCCCTGGAAGATGCCCTCGACGGCGTTCGCGGCGTCGGTGGGGCGGGACAGGGTGTAGAAGACCGCGAAGGCGATGGCGAGGTACAGGAGCACCTTTTTGGTCTTCATCTGCCGCCTCCCGCGGTTCCGGTGACGGGGTCCTACCCGGAAGCCGAAAGCCCTGATCTCCACAAACGGTCATGGAACGACCCCGCTGTGATCATATCGCCGACATGGCCGGGATGTCCGAAAACCGAGTAATCGACGTCCGGGGGAGGCTCAGACGCCGAGGCGGGCGGCGGTGAGACGGGCGACCGACGGAGGGTCGCCCGCGCAGGTGACGCGCGCGTGGTCCTGCCGTCCGAAGGCGAACATCAGCAGCTCGGCCGGGTCGCCGGTCACGATCACGTGCGGCTCGGCCTTCTTGGCCCCGGCCCTGCGCCCGTCGGTGTGGCGCAGGATCACGCCCACCGGCGACCTGCGGAACATCAGCCGGGCACCCGCCGCCACCCGCTTCCAGAGCAGCTCGGCGAGGTCGGCGGGCAGCGCGCGCGGCTCCCAGTCCGGCCGGGCCCGCCGCACGTCCTCGTGGTGGACGAACATCTCCAGCGTGTTCACCGCGGCGTCCAGCCCCGGCACCAGGCCGTAGGGGGACCAGCGCGGCGGGCCCTGGCGCACGGCGTCCACGAGCTCGTGGTAGCCCCCGCGGTTCTTGATCCGCTCCTGCACGGCGGCGGTGCGGCCGGCCAGGGCGGGGACGGCGATGCCGGCGGCGGCGTCGAGCCGCCGCTCGCGCAGCACGAGGTGGGCGGTGAGGTCGGCGGTCGTCCACCCCTGGCAGAGGGTGGGAGCGTCCGGGCCCAGCTCGTCGAGAAGGTCACAGAGGGCGGCGCGCTCGGCGCGTGCGTGGTTCACCCTGATCACCCTACTCAGGCGGGTGGTACGGAGATCGGGCGTGGTAGGGGTGGGAATAAACGTTTTGCCAAGGATGATAGGCATTTAGTCAGGCGAACCCCATCGCATCCCCCGGAAGCCCCCGTCCCCGCCGACGGGCCCCCGTTCGAGAGGACCTCCCGCGTGCCGAGCGAGCGCGACTCCAATCCGACCGTCATGCGCGAGGGATTCCACGTCCTCGGGCATGCCATCAAGACCGAGAGGGGCGTCTTCACCGGCGCGGTGCTCGCCAGCGCCCTCTACGGGATCATGACGGTCGCCTCCTCCTGGGCGCTCGGCTGGGCCACCGAGCACGCCATGCTGCCCAGCTTCCGCGACGGCGAGGCCCGCACGGGCGCGCTGATCGCCGCGGCCCTGCTGATCATCGGCGTGGCCGTGCTGAAGGCCGCGGGCGTGATCGGCCGCAGGACGCTGGCCGGCATCATGCAGTACCGCATGCAGGCCCGGTCGCGGCGCGACGTCACCCGCCAGTACCTGCGGCTTCCCCTCGCCTGGCACCACCGCCACCCCACCGGCCAGCTCCTGTCCAACGCGAGCTCCGACGTCGAGGCGGCCTGGGCCCCGCTCGCCCCGCTGCCCATGGCCGTCGGCGTGGTGGTCATGCTGGTCACCGCCGCCGTGGCGATCCTGCTGGTGGACCCGCTGCTCGCCCTGGTCGGCTTCCTGATCTTCCCGCTCATCGCCGTGCTGAACTTCGTCTACCAGCGCCGCCTGTCGCCCCTGGTGATGCGCTCCCAGCAACTGCGCGCCGATGTCAGCGAGATCGCCCACGAGAGCTTCGACGGCGCGCTCGTCGTCAAGACGCTGGGCAGGGAGGACGCCGAAGCGGCCCGCTTCCGCGCCAAGGCCGACCTGCTGCGCGACGCCAACATCGCCGTCGGCCGGGTGCGCGGCCTGTTCGACCCGCTCCTTGAGGCCCTGCCCACGCTCGGCGTGCTGGCCGTCCTGCTGTTCGGCGCGCTGCGGCTGCAGGCCGGCGGCGTCTCCTCCGGCGAGCTGGTCCAAGTGGCCTACCTGTTCACGTTGCTCGCCTTCCCGGTGCGCGCGCTCGGCTGGGTGCTGGCCGAGCTGCCGCGCAGCGTCGTCGGCTGGACGCGGGTGCGCGCCGTCCTGGACGCCACCGGGTCCATGGAGCACGGCGCCGAGGACCTGCCCGGCGACGGCCCCGCCCGGGTGGAGGCGCGGGACCTGACCTACGGGTACGCCGAGGACGCGCCGGTGCTCTCCGGGGTGTCCTTCGAGGTGCGCCCGGGACGCACGGTCGCCGTCGTCGGACCCACCGGCTCGGGCAAGTCCACGCTCACCCAGCTCCTGGTCCGGCTGATCGACCCCGACGCCGGCCGTGCGCTGGTCGACGGCGTGGACCTGCGCGCGCTGGCGCCGGGACGACTCAGCGCCGCCGCGGCCCTGGTGCCCCAGCAGACCTTCCTGTTCGACGACACCGTGCGCGGCAACCTCAGCCTCGGCGCGGCGCAGGACGTCCCCGACGAGGAGATCTGGGCGGCGCTGCGGCTCGCCCAGGCGGAAGGGTTCGTCAGCGCGCTGCCCAAGGGCGTCGACACGCGGGTCGGCGAGCGCGGCGCGACCCTGTCCGGAGGTCAGCGGCAGCGCCTGGCCCTGGCCAGGGCCCTGGTGCGCAAACCCCGCCTGCTGATCCTGGACGACGCCACCTCCAGCGTGGACCCACAGGTCGAAGGCCGGATCCTGTCCGGCCTGCGCGAGGGGTCCCCGGAGACGACGGTGATCGTGGTCGCCTACCGGATGGCGACGATCGCGCTGGCCGACGAGGTGGTCTACGTGGAGCACGGCCGGGTGGCCGACCGCGGCCCGCACGACGAGCTGCTCGCCCGCTGCCAGGGATACCGCAACCTCGTCACGGCCTACGAGCGCGAAGAGGCCGAGCGCGCGGCGCTGGACGCCGGTGAGGAGATCGTGGCATGACGCTGACCAGCAACGAACGCTCGGCGGTGGCGACGTTCCGCCGCGGGCTGGCGCTCTCGCCGGAGTTCCGCACGGGCCTGCCGGTCACGCTGCTGCTCGCCGTGGCCGCCACGCTCGGCAAGGTGATCGTCCCCATCGCGATTCAGCAGGTCATCGACCGCGGGCTGAAGGGCGCCACGCCCGACATCCCCTTCATCAGGGCGGCGGTCATCTGGTGCGCGGTCGCGGTGCTGGTGACCGCGCTGTGCGGCTACCTGATGAACGTGCGCCTCTACCGCTCGACCGAGTCGGGCCTCGCCACGCTGCGGGGCAAGGGGTTCCGGCACGTCCACGACCTGTCGGTGCTCACCCAGAACACCGAGCGGCGCGGCGCGCTGGTCTCGCGGGTGACCGGCGACGTCGACCAGATCAGCACGTTCATGCAGTGGGGCGGGCTCATGGTCATCGTCTCGCTGGGCCAGCTCCTCATCGCGAGCGTGCTGATGACCGTCTACTCCTGGCAGCTCGCGCTGCTGGTCTGGGCCTGCTTCGTGCCGCTGGTGATCGTGCTGCCGCGGTTCCAGCGCTGGGTGGCCCGCGCCTACACCGAGGTGCGCGAACGCACCGGCGACATGCTCGCCGCGGTGAGCGAGAGCGTGGTCGGCAGCGCGGTGATCCGGGCCTACGGCTCCGAGGAGCGCACCGCCCGGCGGATCGACGAGGCCGTCGACGCCCACCGCGCGGCCCAGACCCGCGCCCAGAAGATCATCGCGTTCACCTTCCCGATCACCGAGCTGGTGGGCGCGATCGCCATCGCCGGCGTCGTCCTGCTCGGCGTCAGGCTGGGCGTGGACGGCATGATCTCCCCCGGGCGGCTGGTCGCGTTCCTGTTCCTGATCACACTGTTCATCAGCCCGCTGCAGACCGCGACCGAGGTGCTCAACGACGCCCAGAACGCGCTCGCCGGATGGCGCCGGATACTCGGCGTGCTCGACACCGCCGCCGACGTGGCCGACCCCGGCGAGGCCGGCGCCGTGCTGCCGCGCGGCGCGATCACGGTCACCTTCGAGAACGTCGGCTTCTCCTACCCCGGCGGCCCTCCGGTGCTGCACGAGGTGAGCGTGGAGATCCCGCCCCGCACACGCGTCGCGGTCGTCGGCGAGACCGGCTCGGGCAAGACCACGTTCGCCAAGCTGCTCACCCGGCTCATGGACCCCACCGAGGGGCGCGTCCTGGTGGACGGCGTGGACCTGCGCAGGGTGCGGTTCTCCTCGCTGCGCGAGCGCGTCGTCATGGTGCCCCAGGACGGCTTCCTGTTCGACGGCTCGCTGGCCGACAACATCCGCTACGGCCGTCCCGAGGCCACCGACGAGGAGATCGCGCTGGCCGTCACCGAGCTGGGCCTCGCCGACTGGCTGGAGGGCCTGCCCGCGGGCCTCGCCACGCCGGTCGGCCAGCGCGGCGAGTCGCTGTCGGCGGGCGAGCGCCAGCTCGTCGCGCTGGCCAGGGCCTACCTCGCCGACCCCGACCTGCTGCTGCTCGACGAGGCCACCTCCGCGGTGGACCCGGCGACCGAGGTGCGCATCGCGCGCGCCCTGGACGGAGTCACCCGGGGCCGCACGGCCGTGTCGATCGCCCACCGCCTGTCCACCGCGGAGGCCGCGGACGAGGTGCTGGTCTTCGACCGCGGCCGCATCGTGCAGCGGGGGCCGCACGCGGAGCTGCTGCGGGTCGACGGGGTGTACGCCGACCTCTACGCGTCGTGGACCTCCGCCGCCCGGACCTCCTGAGCCCGATCCGGCGCGCCGGCGGTCAGGTCCTTCTCGAAGGCCAGGTGGCTCAGCGTCTCGGGCGGCGCGGTGACGTCGTACAGCGGACGGTACCCGGTGCTGAGGTACAGGGCCGCGGCCTCGGGCTGGCGCGGGCCCGTGGTGAGGTAGACGCGCCGGTATCCCCGGCGCGCCGCCTCCTCCTCCAGGGCCCGCACCACCAGCTTCCCGAGGCCCCGTCTGCGGTGGCCCGGGTGGGCCCAGACGCGCTTCAGTTCGGCCGTCGTCGCGTCGTACCGGCGGAACGCGCCGCCCGCGATCGTGTGCCCATCCGCCACCAGCACCAGGAACGCGCCACCCGGCGGGGTGAACTCGGCGTCGGGGTACCGGTTGAGCTCCTCGTTCGGCCCGTACCTGGTGGTGTACTCCAGGTGGAGGTCCTCCAGCAGGGGCGCGGCGGCGGGGTCGCGCACCGGGACGAGGCGGACCCGGATGGGGGCGGAGGGCTCTGCGGTCGTGCGCCGGATGCTCAGGGCAGGCTCATTTCTTGGTCGGTCGCGGCAGGCCCGGGGGGTTGACCCGTGAGGCGGGAAGGGCCTCGTTCGAAATGCCCCAACGCTTGAGCACCTCGCCGTACTTCCCATTCTCGATCACCGTGTTCAGCGCCTCGGACACCGGCTCGACCAGCCCGTTGCCCTTCTGCGTCATGCCGGCGATCAGCCCCTGCAGCGAATCACCGCCGCCGGACACCGTGCCGACGATCTTCGTGTCGCCGCTGACGGCCGCGTGGTAGGCCGAGGTCGGGTTCGGGCCGAAGTAGGCGTCGATGCGCCCGGACTTCAGGGCCAGGTAGTAGTCGGCGGGCCGCTGGTAGTACTGGATCTCGATGGGGGCGAGCCCGGCGTTCTTGTTGCGCTCGTCCCATTCCAGCAGGATCTTCTCCTGGTTGGTGCCCGTGCCCACCGCCACCTTCAGTCCCGCGATGTCCGACGGCTGCGTGATCTTGGTGATCCTGCCGTCGGAGGCGACCTCCCAGGCGACCTGGTCGACGCGGTAGGTCGCGAAGTCGTAGATGTCCTTGCGCTCCTCGGTGACCGTGATGTTGGAGAACCCGACGTCGTCCTTGCCCGACTTCACCGCGAGGAAGAGGTTTTCCCACGAGGTGCGGTCCAGCCGCAGCCGCAGCCCGAGGACGTCGGCGACGAGCTGGGCGATGTCGGACTCCACGCCGATCACCGTGCTGTCGTCGTCGGCCAGGAAGGACAGCGGCGGGATGCCGTCGCCGGTGATCCCCACGACGAGCTCGCCGCGGGCACGGATCGCCGCGGGCACCTTCGCGGCGATCTCCTCCGCCTTCTCGGCGCGGATCCGGTTCTGCTCCGGGCTGGTGTTGATCTTGAGGGTGGACGCGGCGGCGGCCGGGACCGCGGCGGACTCCTTCGCCGCGGAGGTCCCGGAGCCGCAGGCCGTCAGCAGGAGCGCGGGGAGCAACCCGAGCGCGGCGAGCGGGCGGAGGGCGCGGCGAACCGCATGCGGGGATAACGAGCGCATTTCAGATCCTTTTTCGGGTGGGTCAGAGCACTTTGCTCAGGAAGGCGCGGGTCCGCTCGTGCCGGGGGGAGTCCAGCACCTGGCCGGGCGTCCCCTGCTCGACGACGCGTCCCGCGTCCATGAAGACCACCGTGTCGGCGACCTCACGGGCGAAGCCGATCTCGTGGGTGACGACGATCATGGTGGTGCCGCTGCGGGCCAGGTCCTTCATCACGTCGAGGACCTCGCCGACCAGCTCGGGGTCCAGCGCGGAGGTCGGCTCGTCGAACAGCACGACCTTCGGCCGCAGGGCCAGCGCCCGCGCGATGGCGACCCGCTGCTGCTGCCCCCCGGACAGCCGGCGCGGGTACTCGCCGGCCTTGCCGGCGAGGCCCACGCGGTCCAGCAGCCGGGTGGCGAGCTCCTCGACCTCGGCGCGGGGACGGCGCTGCGCCGACAGCGGCGCCTCGGTGACGTTCTGGCGGACGGTCAGGTGCGGGAACAGGTTGAAGTTCTGGAACACGAAGCCGATGCGCGCCCGCCTGCGCAGGATCTCCCGCTCGGGCAGCTCGTGCAGGCGGTCGCCCGACCTGCGGTACCCGACCAGCTCTCCGTCGATGAGCACCGCGCCCCTGTCCACCTTCTCCAGGTGGTTGACGCTGCGCAGCAGGGTGGACTTGCCCGACCCGGACGGCCCGACGACGACGGTGACCTCGCCGGGATCGACGCGCAGGTTCACGTCGCGCAGGACCTCCAGCGGGCCGAACCGCTTGTGCACGCCGCGCAGCTCCACCATGGGCCGGGTCACGGCGCCCTCCTCGTCACGGTCGCGCCGCGTGCGGCCAGCGCGCGGCGCAGGCGCCGCAGCGGCGGGTCGGGCAGCCCCCTGCTCGTGCCCCGGGCGTAGTGGCGCTCCAGGTAGTACTGCGCGATCGACAGGACGGTGGTCAGGATCAGGTACCAGATCGCCGCCACCAGCAGCAGCGCGATCACCCGGCCGCTGCGGTTGTAGATCACCTGCGCCTGGTAGAACAGCTCGGGCAGCGCCATGATGTAGACCACCGAGGTGCCCTTGACCAGGCCGATGATCTCGTTGCCCGCCGTCGGGACGATCGTCCGCATGGCCTGCGGCAGCAGGATCCTGAAGATCTGGCGGGTGCGCGGGATGCCGAGCGCGGCGGCGGCCTCCAGCTGGCCCGGGTCCACCGACAGGAACCCGGCGCGCACGATCTCGGCGGCGTAGGCGCCCTGGTGCAGGGCGAGGCCGATGGCCGCGGCGGTGACCGGGCCGATCAGCTCCATCGTGCCGATCGAGAAGAACGACGGGCCGAAGGGCACGCCGAACTCGATGTACTTGTACAGCAGGGCGAGGTTGTACCAGAACAGCAGCTGGAGGATCAGCGGCACCGAGCGGAACAGCCAGGTGTAGCCCCAGGCCGCCGAGGTGAGCAGCGGGTTGCTCGACATCCGCATGAGCGCCACGACGGTGCCGATGACGAAGCCCAGCACGATGCCGAGCGCCGTGAGCCGCAGCGTGAACGCCACCGCGCGCAGGATCGCCGGCGCGAAGAGGTACTCGCCGACGACCGGCCAGTCCCACGCGGGGTTGGTGATCAGGGCGCTGGCCGCCATGGCCAGCAGCACCAGCACGACCGCGGCCGAGGCCAGGCGCCACGGATGCCGCGCGGTGACGACCTTGAGCGCCTCAGCGTCATGGGCGCCGTCATGGGCGCCGTCATGGACGGTCTCGGGGGCCGGTGTCTTGTCCGGTGTGGTGCGGGCGTGCGCGATGTCGGGGGGAACGGTCATGATCGGTACGGCTCCGTCCTCAGGTCCCGGACAGGCCGGCCGGCCGGGGCCCGGGGACGTGCGCCGTCTCGCGCCGCTTCCTCTCGGCGTCCCGCTTGGCGACCTCCTCGCGGACGATCGGGATGACGTGCCGCCCGAAGTCGATGGCGTCGTCGAGCAGGGCGTAGCCGCGCGCGGACAGGATGTCCACTCCGAGGTCGTAGTAGTCCAGCAGGGCCTGGGCGACGGTCTCGGGCGTGCCGACCAGGGCGTTGGAGTTGCCGGCCCCGCCGGTGGCCGCGGCGGTGGGCGTCCACAGGGCGCGGTCGAACAGCTCGCCCCGCTCGGCGATGGCGATCAGCCGCTGGGAGCCGGTGTTCTCCGGGGCGCGCCGGGGGTGGTCGCCGCGCCCGGACGCGCCCGAGCCGTTCTGGCGCGCCTTGATGGCGGCCACCGTGCGGTGCGCCTTCTCCCAGGCCAGTTCCTCGGTGGGCGCGATGATGGGCCGGAAGGCCACCTGGATCTTGGGCACGTCCTCGCGCCCGGCCTCGCGGGCGGCGCGCCGGACCGACTCGATCTGCTCGGCGGTCTGGGCGAGCGGCTCACCCCACAGGCAGTAGATGTCGGCTTCCGCGCCGCCCGCCCGGTAGGCGGCGGGGGAGGAGCCGCCGAAGGACACCAGCGGCCTCGGGCTCTGGACGGGGAAGACGTCGGCGACGAAGTCGTCGAACCGGTAGTGCTCCCCGGCGTGGTCGAACGGGGTGCGCGAGGTCCAGCCCTTCTTGACGATCCGGATGTACTCGCGGGTGCGCGCGTAGCGCTCGTCCTTGGTCAGGAAGTCGCCCTCGCGCCGCTGCTCGTGGTCGTTGCCGCCGGTGATGAAGTGGACGGTCAGGCGGCCGTCGCTGATCTGGTCGAGGGTGGCGAAGGTCTTCAGCGCGAAGGTCGGGGTGGACAGGTTGGGGCGGTGGGCGAGCAGGATCTCCAGGTCCTCGACCCGGCTCGCCACGTACGCGGCGACCTGGGCGGGGTCGGGGGAGCCGGATCCGTAGGCGAACAGCACCCGGTCCCACCCGTACTCCTGGTGGGCGCGGGCGAGCCTGAGCGTGTACTGCTTGTCGAAGGAGGGGCCGGAACGCTGGGTGGTCTCCGACCCGTCGTGCGTGCCGCCGATTCCGAGGAACTCGATGGGCATGGCGGAAGCCTTTCTGGCCGTGCGGCTACGGGTGCCATGGGTGGGGTGATGGGCCCCGCGGCGGGACCGGGGGAGGAGCCGGGTCACGGGCCCGGCGGTGCCGGGCGCCGCCTCAGCGCTGACAGGAGGAGGACCACACGCGGCACAGATCGATGTGCCCGCGAATCACCAATCGGATATCGGCCCGCATGCGTCCACTCCAGCACAGGCCCAGATTCCCGTCAAGACCTACTAATTTAGTGGGTTTTATGGAGGGCGAGGACCCGGCGCCCCCCCGGCGCCGGGTCACTCGCGGACACGGCCCGCCGGCGTCAGCACCCCGCACACGCGGGTGACGGCGGTGGCCAGCTCCTCCACCGGCGCGATGCGCTCGGCCCAGGACCACCAGAACCACCAGGAGCCCTCGCTGCGCGCGGCGAACACCACCTCCGACAGGCTCGGCGCCGCCGTGCTGAGGACGATGAGCTGGGGAAGCCCCCCGCTGGTCTCGCCGACGCGGGCGTGCAGGCCCCGCGCCCGCAGCGAGTCGCCGAGCGCCTGCAGGTGCGCGGTGGCCGTGGTGGCGCCCGCCGCCTCGCCGGCACCGGTCATCGGGGCCTCCCTGTTCGGCGGCCCGGCGGCCGGGCCGTGGATCATGCGGTCACTCCGGGTGGGCGTAGAGCTGGGGGATGTGCCGGGCGCGCAGCGTCGCGTAGTGCTCCGCCAGCCGGACGGCCGCCGTGGCCGGCGCGACCGCGAAGGTGCGCAGCGCGCCGCCCCTGCGGCTCAGATACGGGCTCGTCCACCAGATGATGTGCCCGTCGACGCGCGCCAGCAGCCCCTGCCACAGGGAGACGGCGGCCTGCCCGTCCTCCAGGTAGTAGATGTACGACGGGACGTCCCGGCGGGCGAGCGACGCCTGAAGCTCCTCGGCGACGCGCCTGATCTCCGCCGAGGGACGCCTGCAGACCAGGGCTGCCGCTTCGACGTGGACGGCGGGCACGGCGTGACTCCTCACCGGCGCGGCGACCGCGCCTGGCTTGTCCGGAAGGGTGCGATACGGGGGAGGCCCCGCGCCGCGACGGAGTTCTGCCGTGAGGCTAGGCCCACCGTGATCGCGAGATCAATGATGTTGCTTCATGTTCCTCGTATTTCGCCCGCGGTCGCGTTGATCAGGTCGCGGGCCGCCTGACCATAGACGGCGGCGTCGGCGAGCGCCGAGAACGCCTTCTCATACAGGGCCACGTCGGTGGGCGTCTTGATCCGGTACTGGCCGGGGATGGTGTCGACTCGGACCTGATTGTCGTCGTATATCCAGAAATTTTCGGGCGGCATGAGTGCGGGACGCCCCCGAGCCGGAATCACCCCGAAGCTGAGTTGCGGCATGTTGACCGTGAGCTCCGCCAGCCGCGCGAGCTGCACGGACATCTCCTCGGCGCCGCACACGGGCGTGCGCAGCGCCTGCTCGCCGACGATGAACATGAAGCGCTTGCCGCCCGAGGTCAGCACCTCCTGGTGCCGCAGGCGCGCCCGCACCGCCTCCTCCAGGTCGTCGGGGATGCCGCGGAACTCGATCACGGTGCGCAGGTGCGCGCGGGCGTACCCGGCGGTCTGCAGCAGGCCGGGCACCGCCGAGTGCTGGAACACGCGGAACTGCTGGGTCTCGCGGTACAGCGGGTGGAAGGACTCCTGCATGTGCCGCAGCCCGGTGGCCTCCAGCCGCCGCCACTCGGTGTACATGGAGTCGATGTTGCGCACCGCCGCGATCAGGTCCACGACGTACTCCTCGGCGTCGCAGACCCGGCACCACACGCGGATGTCGTTCTCGTTGGGCATCTGCGAGGCGTGCTCGATCTTGGACACCTTGGAGTAGTGCCAGCCGGCCCTGGAGGCCAGGGACCTCCCGGTCAGGCTGGCCTCGTTGCGGATCTCGCGGAGCCGTGCGGCGAGTATTCCCTTCGCCTCGGTTATGCGCGGTGAGGCCATGGGGGCACCTCTGGGGACGCGTTCTTTTTCGCTGACACCCCGACCGTAGCGTGAGATTTTCCGCTTATGCCCATATGTTGCGCGATGTTGCTTGACGGGTGGGAGGCGCCGGGGACGCGGGGTGGTCACCGGCACCGGCGCGCCTCTGCGGCACAATTGGGCCATGCCTCTTGACCCAAAGATCGCGGACCGCCTGAAGCGTGATCGCGACGGCCTGGTGCCCGCGGTCGTCCAGCAGCACGACACCGGCGAGGTGCTCATGCTGGCCTGGATGGACGACGAGGCGCTGCACCGCACGCTGACCACCGGCCGCGCCACCTACTGGTCGCGCAGCCGCCGCGCGTACTGGGTGAAGGGCGAGACCTCCGGGCACGCCCAGTGGGTCAGGCACGTCGCGCTCGACTGCGACGGCGACACGATCCTGCTCAAGGTCGACCAGGTGGGGGCCGCCTGCCACACCGGCGACCGCACCTGCTTCGACGCCGACGTCCTGCCGGTCCCATGAGCCCCGCGAACTCCGGCGGCCCCGCGGCGACCGCCGCCGTGCCCGCGCCCGGCCCGCCGCGGTCCGCGCGCCGGGCGCTGCTCGCCTGGCTGGCCCTGGCCGTGGCCGGCGCCGTGCTGACGCTCGCCGCCTCCGGCCGCACCTGGGCCACCGTCGCCCTCGGCGCGGGCCCGGCCGGCGGGCGCGCCGCGCCCGTGCCGCTCTCCGGGAGCGACATCGCGCCGGTCCTGAGCCCCCTCGCCCTGGCGGCCCTGGCCGCCGCCGTCGCCGTGCTCGCCACCCGAGGGGCGTGGCGCGCGGTCGTGGGCGCGGTCATCGCGCTGATCGGGCTCGCCGTCGCCGGGTCCGCGCTGCGGGGCGTCACGCCCTCCTCCCGGCTGGTCGCGCTGGCCGAGGAGCACACCAGCGTCACCGGCGCCGCCGCGCACGCCGCCGTCGCCTACTCCTGGGCCTGGCCGGTGGCCGCGGTCGCCGGCGGCGCGCTGCTGCTGGCGGCCGGGGTGCTGGCCGTCGCGCGCGGCGCCCGCTGGCCCGGCATGTCCGACCGCTACGAAAGGCCGGGCGGGTCCACGGCGAGACCCGCCGAGCGCGCCGGCCAGGCCGAGCGGTCGCTGTGGGACGCGCTCGACCAGGGCGTGGACCCGACCGAGGGCGAGCCGGGCGAGCGCGACGGCGGCCGGGGCTGACGCCGGGCCGGTGCCCCGCGCGCGTCCGGCCTGTCCGCCGGATTTAGTGACGATCTGCCGACAAAGTAAAACAATGTCCCTGTGACGCCCCTGACGTCGCTAAGCTTCCGCCGCGCGATGCGCTACGGGCGGGCTTCAAGGGGGCATGCGGCATGTGCCACGGCGACCGGCCGCGGGACGCCGGGGGGCGGCACGGGCCGTACGGCGACGGCGGCCGGTATCACCGGCACGGCCGGCACGTTCTCGGCGTGATCTCCGGGCATGTCCTGCCGCCGATCCCGGCCGGTCTCGCGCTCATCGGCATCACACCGGCCGGGCACTGGGCGCCCGGCCCCGCGTCACGGCAAGGAGACCATCGATGAGTTACGGTCAGCAGGGCGGCGGCGGTGGCTACAACGCGCCTCCCCCCGGAGGCGGCTATCCCCCTCCCGGCGGCTACCCGCCCGGGGGCTACGGCCAGCCCTACGCCCCCGAGCCGCCGAACAACCAGCTTCTCCCGGCGATCCTCACCACGCTGTTCTGCTGCGGCCCGTTCAGCCTCCCGGCGATCTTCTACGCCGGCAAGGTCAACGGCAAGTACGAGGCCGGGGACTACCAAGGCGCCCTGGAGGCGTCCCAGCAGGCCAAGAAGTGGTGGATGATCTCGCTGTTCGTCGGCCTCGGCATGTGGGTGCTGTACCTGGTCCTGTGGCTCGCCATCGGCGTGTCCCTCTTCAACGGCATCGAGAACATGCAGAACGGCGGTCCATACTCATGACGTGGGCGGCACGGACGGCGTCGAGGGCGTGAGCGGAGTGAGCGGCGCGGACGGCGTGCGCGGGACGCGCGCCGGGGGGCGCGGCACCGGACGGGCGGGGGCACTGCTCGCGCCCCTCGGGGCCGCGGCGCTCGCGGGGGCGGCCGTCGCCTTCGTCGGCGTCGTGGACCCGAACCGGCCCGGCCACTACCCGACCTGCCCGTTCCTGCTGGTGACCGGGCTGTACTGCCCGGGGTGCGGCACCTTGCGCGCCCTGCACGCGCTCGCGCACGCCGACCCGGTGGCGGCGCTCGGACTGAATCCGCTGGCGGTGCTCACCATTCCCTTCCTGGTGTTCTGGTGGGGGCGTTGGCTCGTCAGGACCTGGCGCGGGCGGCCCGTCCGCACCCGCTTGACGCGTCCGGTTTACATTTGGTCCTTCCTGGGATTGATCATTGTGTACTGGATCGTGAGGAATCTCCCGTTCGGTGCCTTTCTCGCACCGTGAGGCCCCCCGGCTCGGCGCCGCGAGCCCCCCAGACCCGCCACCCTGTGGCGAGCCGACGGCGGTAAGCCCGATACCATCGGCAGGGCAAGGTCGGGATGAGGACGGAGGCCCGCGCGGCGATCGCTGAACGCGGGCCGGGACGTCCTCGCCCGCGGCGCAGTCGACCGGAGGGGACCCTGATCGGGTGAGCGAGCCAAGCGAGGAGATCAAGTGAGCGTGCTCGACGAGATCCTGGACGGCGTGCGTGCCGACCTCGCCGATCGGCAGCGTGACGTGTCGTTGACCGAGCTCCAGGAGCGCGCCCAGCGCGCGCCGGCCACCAAGGACGTCTACGCCGCGCTCGGCGGCGACAAGGTCTCGGTCATCGCCGAGGTCAAGCGGTCCAGCCCCTCCAAGGGCGCGCTGGCCGCCATCGCCGACCCCGCGGCGCTCGCGAGCGACTACGAGGCGGGCGGCGCGCACGTCATCAGCGTGCTCACCGAGCGCCGCCGCTTCGGCGGCAGCCTGGAGGACCTGGCCGCGGTCCGCGCCGCGGTCGACATCCCCATCCTCCGCAAGGACTTCGTCGTCACCTCCTACCAGCTGTGGGAGGCCCGCGCGTACGGCGCCGACCTCGCGCTCCTCATCGTGGCGGCCCTCGACCAGAACGCTTTGATCTCATTGATCGAAAGGGCCGAGTCGATCGGCCTCGCGCCGCTGGTCGAGGTGCATACTGAGGAGGAGCTCGACCGGGCTCTGGACGCCGGCGCGCGCATCATCGGCGTGAACGCGCGCGACCTCAAAACCCTTGAGGTCGACCGCGACGTGTTCGCCAGGCTGGCCCCCAAGATCCCGGACGGCGTCATCAAGATCGCCGAGTCCGGTGTCCGGGGCCCGCACGACCTGCTGGCCTACGCCCGCGCGGGCGCCGACGCCGTGCTCGTGGGCGAGAGCCTGGTCACCGGCAAGGACCCGCGGGCCGCCGTGGTCGACCTGGTCACGGCCGGAGCGCACCCCGCGTCCCGATTCGACAACGGACCCGAGAGGCAGCAGTGAGCACAGAGGGCACCCTGATCACCGCGGCCGACCTCGCCGGCAACGGCGCGGCAGGCGACGATCCCGACGTCCGCGGGCGATTCGGGGTGTTCGGCGGCAGATTCGTGCCCGAAGCCCTGATCCCCGCCCTCGACGAGGTCGCCAAGGCCTACGAGGACGCCAAGTCCGACGTCGCGTTCCTGCGCGAGTTCGACCACCTGCTGCGCACCTACGCCGGGCGGCCCACCGCCGTGACCGAGGTCCGCAGGTTCTCCGAGGTCGCCGGCGGCGCCCGCGTTCTGCTCAAGCGCGAGGACCTCACGCACACCGGCGCCCACAAGATCAACAACGTGCTCGGCCAGGCCCTGCTCACCAAGCGCCTCGGCAAGAGCCGCGTGATCGCCGAGACCGGCGCCGGCCAGCACGGCGTCGCCACCGCGACCGCCTGCGCGCTGCTCGGCCTCGAATGCGTCATCTACATGGGCGAGGTCGACTGCGAGCGCCAGGCGCTCAACGTCGCCCGCATGAAGCTCCTCGGCGCCCGGGTCGTCCCCGTCGCCAACGGCAGCCGCACGCTCAAGGACGCCATCAACGAGGCCTTCCGCGACTGGGTCACCAACGTCGACTCCACGCACTACCTGTTCGGCACCGTCGCCGGCCCCCACCCGTTCCCCGAGATCGTCCGCGACTTCGCGCGCATCATCGGCGTCGAGGCCCGCCGCCAGGTCCTGGAGCTGACCGGCCGGCTGCCCGACGCCGTCGCCGCGGCCGTCGGCGGCGGCTCCAACGCCATCGGCATCTTCCACGCCTTCATCGGCGACGAGGGCGTCGCCCTGCACGGCTACGAGGCGGGCGGCCACGGCCTCGCGTCCGGCGAGCACGCCCTCACCCTCACCGAGGGCTCGATCGGCGTCCTGCACGGCGCGCGCACCTACGTCCTGCAGGACGACGAGGGCCAGACCATCGAGTCCCACTCGATCTCCGCGGGCCTGGACTACCCCGGCGTCGGCCCCGAGCACGCCTGGCTGAAGGACTCCGGCCGCGCGACCTACCACGGCGTCACCGACGCCGAGGCGATGGAGGCCTTCTCCGTCCTCGCGCGCACCGAGGGCATCATCCCGGCCATCGAGTCGGCGCACGCCCTCGCCGGGGCGATCAAGCTCGGCCGCGAGCTGGGCCCCGAGGCCACCATCCTGGTGAACCTCTCGGGCCGCGGCGACAAGGACATGGGCACCGCCATGAAATATTTCAACCTGTAGGCCTGTGGGCCCCAGAACCTGTGAGCGGGACTCTCTGACATGACGACTCTTCAGACGGTGTTCGAGAAGGCGCGGGCCGACAAGCGGGCCGCCCTGGTCGGGTACCTCCCGGCGGGCTTCCCCAGCAAGGACGGCGGCATCGCCGCCGCGAGCGCGATGGTGGAGGCCGGCTGCGACGTCATCGAGATCGGCCTGCCCTACTCCGATCCCCTCATGGACGGCCCCACCATCCAGGCCGCCGTGCACCGCGCGCTCACCGGCGGCACCCGCATCGCCGACGTGCTGCGCACCGTCGAGGGCGTGGCCAAGACCGGCGCCGCCGTTCTGGTCATGACGTACTGGAACCCCATCGACCGCTACGGCGCCGAGCGTTTCGCCCGCGACCTCGCCGCCGCGGGCGGCGTCGGCACCATCACCCCCGACCTCACCCCCGAGGAGGCCGGGCCCTGGCGCCGGTACAGCGCCGAGGCCGGCATCGACACCGTCTTCCTGGTCGCCCCGAGCTCCACGGGCGAGCGCATCCAGGCCGTGGCCGACTGCTGCACCGGCTTCGTCTACGCCGCCTCGCTCATGGGCGTCACCGGCGCGCGCGACTCGGTCGGCTCGGCCGCCGAGGGCCTGGTCGAGCGCACCCGGGCCCACACCTCGCTCCCGGTGTGCGTGGGCCTCGGCGTCGGCACCGGCGCCCAGGCCGCGGAGGTCGCCAAGTACGCCGACGGCGTCATCGTCGGCTCGGCGTTCATCCGCCGCCTCCTCGACGCGCCCGACGAGGCCGCCGGGCTGGCGGCGGTGCGCGAGCTCGGCGCCGAGCTCGCCGCGGGCGTGCGTTCCTGATCTTTCCTGATCTTCCCTGATACGCGGTATCCGCAGGGCCCCGGCGGGCACGGCGGCGTCCGGCTTCGGCCGCGCCACCAGCGCTTAGCCGGGGCTTATCGCGTTCATGATGAGCTTGGTGGCCGGTACCCTCGGCATGAGCGCCGACGCCGGCCCGGTCCGCCGGCGGGCCGCCGCGTGCGGGCTGGGGCCGCGTGGCGCCGTTCGGGCGCCCGTCCAGGGCTAAGGAGACGTTGACGTGCCAAGCGGGAAGAGGCCGCGCCGATGAGGTGGCTTTACGTGCATCCGGCGGTACCCTGGGTGACGACCGTCGCCCGGCTGGTGGTCGCCGGCGTGCTCATCACGGCCGGCTGGCTGAAGATCGGCACGCCCGCCCTGTCCGTCCAGGCGGTGGAGGCGTACGAGCTGCTGCCGGAGTCGGTCGCGTCCGCGGTGGGCCACGGCCTGCCGATCATCGAGATCGTCGTCGGAGTGCTGCTCGTCGCCGGGCTGCTGACCCGGGTGGCGGGCGTCGTCTCCGCGCTGCTCATGCTGGCCTTCGTGGTCGGCATCGCGTCGGCGTGGGCGCGCGGCCTGCGCATCGACTGCGGGTGCTTCGGCGGCGGCGGCAAGCTCGCCGCGGGGGCCGATCCGGGCTACCTGTGGGAGATCCTGCGCGACGCCGGGCTGTTCCTGCTGGGGGCATGGGTCGCCTGGTTCGCCCCGGGCCGCCTCGCGCTCGACGCGGCGCTCGGGCTCGCGCCCGGGCGGGACAGGGACGACGACCTGGACGCCGGATGGGCCGGGGGCCGGGACGACGACGAGCAGGGCGAGGAGCCCGCCATGAAGGGGGATCACTGATGGGAAAGGCCGCGCGGGAGGTCTCCGCCCGCGACCGGATCAAGTCGCAGCGCGAGCGTGAGCGCAAGGAGCAGGCCAGGCGCCGCGTCGTCACCATCGTCGCCGTCGTGGTGGTCGTGCTCGCGGTCATCGGCGGCGGCTGGTGGTACGTCGACCGAGGTAAATCCGAGACCGTCGGCGGCGGGCTCGCGCCGATCACCTTCCAGCAGGACGGCTCGGTCGCCATGGCCAAGCCCGGCGTCCAGAAGCCGGTGGTCGACGTCTACGAGGACTTCCAGTGCCCCGCCTGCCAGGCGTTCGAGCAGACCAGCTCGGCGACGCTGAAGAACATGGCGGCGGACGGCCAGGTGAAGGTCGTCTACCACCCGATCAACATCTTCAGCCAGGAGCCCACGCTCGGGAACACCATGCGCGCCTCCTCGGCCGCGCGGTGCGTGCCGGCCGGGCAGTGGCTGGCCTTCCACGACCGGCTCTTCAAGGAGCAGCCCCCGGAGACCCGGTCGGGCTTCTCACTGGACGACCTGGTGAAGTGGGGCAAGGAGGCCGGCGTCACCGACCCGGGCTTCGAGTCCTGCGTCAGGTCCCAGAAGCACGCGCAGGCCCAGGCGGCCTACAGCACGAAGATCCTCGACGCCAAGCTCGTGCCCGAGGGCACGCCCACGCTCCGGCTGAACGGCGAGATCGTCGACAACAACGTCGCGTTCAGCCCGGCTTCGCTGCGTCAGACCATTCTTGATGCCGCGAAGTAGGCACGGAAACGGTAACGTCACCTGACATGCCCCTGGCCTCCATTCCCAGCCCGTCCGAAGGGGTCTGGTACCTCGGACCGATTCCCCTGCGGGCCTACGCTTTCTGCATCGTGCTCGGCGTCATCGTCGCCGTCTGGATGGGTGAGCGCCGCTGGCGCGCCCGCGGCGGCGAGCCGGGCACCATCACCGACCTCGCCGTGTGGGCAGTCCCGTTCGGCCTGGTCGGCGGCCGGTTGTACCACGTCATCACGGACTGGCAGCTCTACTTCGGTCCTGACGCGCGCAACCGGCCCATCGACGTCCTGTACGTCTGGCACGGCGGCCTCGGCATCTGGGGCGCCATCGCGCTCGGCGCCGTCGGCGTGTGGATCGCCTGCCGCAGGCGCGGCATCTCCCTGTCGGCGGTGGCCGACGCCTGCGCGCCCGGCATCGCGGTGGCCCAGGCCATCGGCCGCTGGGGCAACTACTTCAACCAGGAGTTGTTCGGCGGCCCGACCGACCTGCCATGGGGTCTGGAGATCGACCCGGGACGGGACGGCACGGTGGCGGGCGTGTCCACCTACCACCCGACGTTCCTGTACGAGTGCCTGTGGAACCTGGCCCTGGCCGCGGTGCTCATCTGGGCCGGCAAGCGGTACGGCCTGCGCCACGGCCGCCTGTTCGCCCTGTACGTCGCCGGGTACACCCTGGGCAGGTTCTGGATCGAGGGCATGCGGGTCGACGAGGCGCACCACATCCTCGGCCTGCGGCTCAACCAGTGGACGTCCCTGCTGCTGTTCGCCGCCGCCCTGCTGTACTTCTACCTGACCAGGAACAGGACCACGGAAGAGGTCGTGGTCCCGGCCGCGGGCGGCGTCCACGTCGACCCGGCGCACGGCGCGGACCAGGCCGACGAGCACGAGACGGCCGCGGCCGACCCGGCGCACGACGCCGGGCAGGCCGATGAGGACGAGGCCGCTCCTCGCGCCCCCGGCGGGGACGAGGCGTCCGGGGACACCGAGGCGGCCGCGCGCGAGGCCGGCGCGGACGAGCCCAAGGTCGCCGGGGCGGCCACCTCCACGTCGGCGACGCCGGACCCGGAGGCGAATCCACGATGATCCACGGCCGCTCCTCGGGGGGGCGCGCCGAGGTCCACGACCGGTACCGTGACGCGCCCGGCGCCCGCCGGGCCGCGCACGGCGCGCCGCGCGGAGCCGGCGGCCTGTGAGCGCCCGCAACAAGAGGCGCCGGTCCTCGTTCGAGGTCCCGGCCCTGGCCGAGCGCGGGCTGACCCGGCGTCAGCAGCGCGTGCTGATCATCGTGGGCACGGTCCTGGCCGTGTTCGCGGGCGGCTTCGCGCTGACCGCCATCGTCAGCAACCTCGGGATCTCCGACGCCGCGCCCGGCCAGAGCTCCGGCGACCTGATCGGCCTGCCGCTCCCCGACGACTACCAGGCGTGGCCCTCGCCCAAGCTCTTCGGCCCCATCGCCGACCGCGGCGCCGATCCGGCCCCGCTGCGGGCCGAAGAGGTGTTCAACGTCAAGACGCTGAAGAGCGGCGGGGTCGCGTTGCGGCTCACCGAGCGCCGCCTGGACGACACGTGCGCGCCGGTCGTGTGGGGCGGCGGCGTGCTGGCCCGGCTCGGTTCGACCGGGTGCGCGCAGGCGGCGCGGGGCGTGTACCTCAGCGCCGACCGCCGCTACGTCGCCCAGTACACCCTGTTCAACATGGCGAGCGCCCAGGCCGCCGACGCCTTCGTGCGCGACATGGCGACGCTGTCGCGCGGCGGCGGGTGGGTGCGGGCGCTGCAGTCCGGGGCCGGTGTCTTCACCGGGGACGGCTACACCGAGGGCAGCGGCCACGCGATGGGGCACTTCGCGGGGTTCGTCTGGGTGGGCCGGGCCGACGGCCGGGAACCGGGCCCGAAGGACGACTTCGTCTCGCTGGCCCTGGCCGTCCGGGGGGCCGAGAAGGCGATCTACCGCCGTGTGGTGGCCGTCACCGGGCCACAGGCGTCTCCGGCGGGGTAGGGTCGGCTGCCGTGCCAAGCCGTGCGTTGATCGTCGCCGCGGTGGCCGGGGTGCTGGCCGCCGCGGGGGCGGTCCTGTTCGTCGTCACCCGGCCCGAGACCGGTCCGAGCCCCGCCTACTTCCGGGGGGAGGGCACCTCCGCGCTGTACGCCCCCATCGCCACCCGCCGCCAGGATCCGGGTCCGCTGACCGAGCAGGAGGTCTTCGGGCAGGCCGCCCGCCTGGTCGAGCAGGGGGTGACCATGGAGCGCCGCGAGGCCGCGCTGTCGGCCGACTGCGCGGAGGCGTTGTGGGGGAGCGGGGTGAAGGCCGCGGCGGCCGGGTGCGCGGGGGTGGCGCGGGCCTCGTTCGCCGGCGCCGGCGGCGCGGTCTCCGGCCAGTACGCGGTGTTCGACATGCCCGACGGCGCCGCCGCCGACCGGCTCGTGGCGGCGCTCGACCCGCGGCGCGGCGGGGGTTTCCTGCGGACGGCGCCCGGCCAGCCGCCGTCGTTCGACGCCGGGCACAGCCGCGCCGCGGTGCGCGCGCTCGGCCATTTCGTCGTCGTCAACTGGGTCGGCCCGGTGGGGGACGAGCGCGGCGCCGACCTGACCCTCCCGCAGCTCGCGCTGGAGCGGATCGGCGCGTTCGCGCAGCGGCGCGTGCTGGCCGCCGGGTGATCGCGGCGGGCGCGCGTTTGACCGCTCCCTGACTGGGTCCGGGCAATTCCCGGGTGCTCTGACCTGGAATAACGTCCTGCCGTGCGCCGTTCCTTTGACTGCGGCCTGGGACGTGCGGCTGTGTACACCAAGATGTGGGCACTCCGATGGTGAATGTTCGCGATCCCCACCTGGCGGGCACCATTCCGGCAGGGTGAGGTAGTCTCTACACACCTAACTGCAGCAGGGCCAACGTCGTCCCTCTTGCCTGCACTCGCCAATCCGACGAAGCAGACGAAGACGACGGGAGGGATTCAATGCCTGCTGCCCGCCTCGGTCTCCCCGAGCCCCAGGGCCTGTATCACCCTTCGCACGAGCATGACGCCTGTGGTGTCGCCATGGTGGCCGACGTCCACGGCCGGCGCACCCACGAGATCGTCGCGAAGGCCTTGACGGCACTGTGCAATCTCGATCACCGAGGAGCCAAGGGTAGTGAACCGGACACCGGCGACGGCGCCGGCATCCTGACGCAGTTGCCCGACGCGTTCCTCCGCGTCTCGGTGGGCTTTCCCCTGCCCTCCGCCGGCTCCTACGCGGCCGGCATCGCCTTCCTGCCCGCCGACGGCGAGGCCCGCGCGGTCGCCACCGGCATGATCGAGGAGATCGCCGCCGAGGAGGGCCTCACGGTCCTCGGCTGGCGCGAGCTGCCGATCGACTCCTCGCAGGCGGGGCCGAGCGCCCGGGCCGTCATGCCGTTCTTCGCGCAGCTGTTCGTCTCCTCGCCGGGCGGCGAGAGCGGCCTGGCGCTGGACCGCCTGGCCTTTTGCCTGCGCAAGCGGGCCGAGCACGAGGCGGACGTGTACTTCGCCTCGCTGTCGTCGCGCACGATCGTCTACAAGGGCATGCTGACGACGCCGCAGCTCGAAGGGTTCTTCCCCGACCTGACCGACGCGCGCTTCGAGAGCGCGATCGCGCTGGTGCACTCGCGCTTCTCGACCAACACCTTCCCGTCGTGGCCGCTGGCGCACCCGTACCGCTACGTCGCCCACAACGGCGAGATCAACACCGTCAAGGGCAACCGCAACTGGATGCGCGCCCGCGAGGCGATGCTGGCGAGCGATCTGATTCCCGGTGACCTCGCCCGGCTCTTCCCCATCTGCGACCCCGACGGCTCCGACACCGCGTCGTTCGACGAGTGCCTCGAACTGCTGCACCTCGGCGGCAGGAGCCTGCCGCACGCCGTGCTGATGATGATCCCCGAGGCGTGGGAGAACCACACCGAGATGGACGCCGCGCGGCGGGCGTTCTACGAGTTCCACTCCACCGCCATGGAGGCGTGGGACGGCCCGGCGTCGATCACCTTCAGCGACGGCACGCTGGTCGGCGCGGTGCTGGACCGCAACGGCCTGCGCCCCGGCCGCTTCTGGGTGACCGAGGACGGCCTGGTCGTGCTGGCCTCGGAGGCCGGCGTGCTGGACGTCGAGCCGTCCAAGGTGGTGCGCAAGGGCCGCCTGCAGCCGGGCAAGATGTTCCTCGTCGACACCTCCCTCGGCAAGATCATCGAGGATGACGAGATCAAGGCCGAGCTGGCCGCCGCCAACCCCTACGGCGAGTGGCTGCACGCCGGGCTGGTCCGCTTCGAGGAGCTGCCCGAGCGGGTGCGCCCGATCCTCACCCACGAGGCGCTGGTCAAGCGCCAGCAGACCTTCGGGTACACCGAGGAGGAGCTGCGGATCATCCTGGCGCCCATGGCCAGGACCGGCGCCGAGCCGATCGGCTCGATGGGCACCGACTCGCCCGTCGCGGTGCTCAGCGAGCGGCCGAGGCTGCTGTTCGACTACTTCAGCCAGCTCTTCGCCCAGGTCACCAACCCGCCGCTCGACGCGATCCGCGAAGAGCTCGTCACCTCGCTGCAGACCACGATCGGCCCCGAGGGCAACCTGCTGGCCCCGGGCGCGGCGTCCTGCCGCAGGCTCGTGCTGCCCTACCCGGTGATCGACAACGACGAGCTCGCCAAGATCATCCACATCAACGACGAGGGCGCGCTGCCCGGCTTCCAGCCGCACGTGGTGTCGGGCCTGTTCGAGGTCGCGGGCGGCGGCGAGGCGCTGCTGCACCGCCTTGAGGAGATCTGCGCCGAGGTCTCGGAGGCCATCGCCGGCGGCGCCCGCATCATCGTGCTGTCCGACCGCGGCTCCGACGCCCGCATGGCGCCGATCCCGTCGCTGCTGCTGACCGGCGCGGTGCACCACCACCTGATCCACGAGAAGTCCCGCACCCGCGTCGGCCTGGTCGTCGAGACCGGCGAGGCCCGCGAGTGCCACCACATGGCGCTGCTCATCGGGTACGGCGCCTCGGCCGTCAACCCCTACCTGGCGATCGAGACCGTCGAGGACATGATCGCCTCCGGCGCGCTGGCCCTGGAGCCGCGCGCGGCGGTGCGCAACCTGATCAAGGCGTACGGCAAGGGCGTCCTGAAGGTCATGTCCAAGATGGGCGTGTCCACGGTCGCCTCCTACACCGGCGCGCAGATCTTCGAGGCGCTCGGCCTCGGCAAGGACGTCATCGACGCCTGCTTCGCCGGCACCACCTCCCGGCTCGGCGGCGTCGGCTTCGACGTGCTCGCCGGCGAGGCGGCCCTGCGCCACCGCCGGGCCTACCCGCGCGCCGAGAACGCCCACCGCCGGCTGGAGGTCGGCGGCGAGTACCAGTGGCGCCGCGAGGGCGAGCCCCACCTGTTCAACCCCGAGACGGTCTTCCGCCTCCAGCACGCCACCCGCACCCGGCGCTACGAGATCTTCAAGCAGTACACCGGCCTGGTGGACGGCCAGGCGGAGCGGCTCATGACGCTGCGCGGCCTGTTCCGGCTGCGCGAGGGCCTGCGCCCGCCGGTGCCGATCGAGGAGGTCGAGCCGGTCGAGAGCATCGTGCGCAGGTTCTCCACCGGCGCGATGTCCTACGGGTCGATCTCGCAGGAGGCGCACGAGACCATCGCCATCGCCATGAACCGCCTCGGCGGCAAGTCCAACACCGGCGAGGGCGGCGAGGACCCGGAGCGCCTCTACGACCCCGCGCGCCGCAGCGCGATCAAGCAGGTCGCCTCCGGCCGGTTCGGCGTGACCAGCGAGTACCTGGTCAACGCGGCCGACCTCCAGATCAAGATGGCCCAGGGCGCCAAGCCCGGCGAGGGCGGCCAGCTCCCCGGCCACAAGGTGTACCCGTGGATCGCCAAGACCCGGCACTCCACGCCCGGCGTCGGCCTCATCTCGCCGCCGCCGCACCACGACATCTACTCGATCGAGGACCTGGCCCAGCTCATCCACGACCTGAAGAACTCCAACCCCGACGCCCGCGTCCACGTCAAGCTGGTCGCCGAGGTCGGGGTCGGCACGGTCGCGGCGGGCGTCAGCAAGGCCCACGCCGACGTCGTGCTGATCTCCGGGCACGACGGCGGCACCGGCGCCTCCCCGCTGACCTCCATCAAGCACGCGGGCGCGCCCTGGGAGCTCGGCCTGGCCGAGACCCAGCAGACCCTGCTGCTGAACGGCCTGCGCGACCGCATCGTCGTGCAGGTGGACGGCCAGCTCAAGACCGGCCGCGACGTGGTCGTGGCCGCGCTGCTCGGCGCCGAGGAGTTCGGCTTCGCGACCGCGCCGCTGGTGGTGTCCGGCTGCGTCATGATGCGCGTGTGCCACCTGGACACCTGCCCGGTCGGGGTCGCGACGCAGAACCCCGAGCTGCGCAGGCGCTTCAGCGGCAAGCCGGAGTTCGTGGTCAACTTCTTCGAGTTCATCGCCGAGGAGGTCCGCGAGTACCTGGCCGCGCTCGGGTTCCGCTCGATCGACGAGGCCGTCGGCCACGCCGAGTTCCTGGACACCGCGGCCGCGGAGGACCACTGGAAGGCCGCGGGCCTGGACCTGTCCCCGGTCCTGCACGTGCCCGCGCTGCCCGAGGGCACGCCGCTGCGCCGCACCGTCGCCCAGGACCACGGCCTGGACAGGGCGCTGGACAACACGCTGATCCAGCTCGCCGAGGGTGCGCTGGCCTTCGGCGACCGGGTGACGCTCGAACTGCCGATCCGCAACGTCAACCGCACCGTCGGCACCATGCTCGGCAACCAGGTCACCCGCCGGTTCGGCGGCGAGGGCCTGCCGGACGACACGATCGACGTCGGCTTCACCGGCTCGGCGGGCAACTCCTTCGGCGCCTTCGTGCCGAGGGGCGTGACGCTGCGGCTGACCGGCGACGCCAACGACTACCTCGCCAAGGGCCTGTCGGGCGGCCGTGTCACCGTGCGGCCGCACGACGACGCGCCGTTCAGCGCCGAGACGCAGGTCATCGCCGGCAACGTCGGCCTGTACGGCGCGACCTCCGGCGAGGTGTTCATCCGCGGCGTCGTCGGCGAGCGGTTCTGCGTGCGCAACTCCGGCGCCACCGCCGTCGTCGAGGGCGTGGGCGACCACGGCTGCGAGTACATGACCGGCGGGCGGGCGGTCGTGCTCGGCCCGACGGGCCGCAACTTCGCGGCGGGCATGTCCGGCGGCATCGCCTACGCGCTGGACCTGAACCCGGCGCGGGTCAACCGCGAGATGGTCGAGATCGAGCAGCTCACCGAGGACGACGCGGAGTTCCTGCACGAGATCGTCGAGCGCCACCTGGCCGAGACGGGGTCGACCGTCGCCAAGGCCCTGCTGGACGACTGGGACATCGCGCTCACCCGGTTCGGCAAGATCATGCCGTCCGACTACAAGAGGGTGCTCAAGGCCGCCGAGACCGCGCGCGCCGAGGGCCGGGACATCGACGAGGCGGTCATGGCCGCCGTGCACGGTTAAGGGAGGTTCCACCGATGGCCGACCCGAAGGGGTTCCTGACGCACGCCCGCGAGCTGCCGCCGCGCCGCCCGGTCGACGTGCGCATCCGCGACTGGCGGGAGGTCTACGAGGACTTCTCCAAGCCCGCGCTGACCAAGCAGGCCGCACGCTGCATGGACTGCGGCATCCCGTTCTGCCACAACGGCTGCCCGCTCGGGAACCTCATCCCCGAGTGGAACGACCTGGTGTACCGGGACGACTGGCGCGAGGCGGTCGAGCGGCTGCACGCGACCAACAACTTCCCCGAGTTCACCGGGCGGCTGTGCCCGGCGCCGTGCGAGACGGCGTGCGTGCTCGGCATCAACTCCGACCCGGTGGCGATCAAGCGCGTCGAGGTGGAGATCATCGACCGCGCCTTCGACGAGGGCTGGGTGACGCCGCAGCGGCCCACGTCCAAGTCGGGCAAGAAGGTCGCGGTGATCGGCTCGGGGCCCGCGGGCCTCGCCGCCGCCCAGCAGCTCACCCGCGCCGGGCACGACGTGGTGGTGTTCGAGCGCGCCGACCGGATCGGCGGCCTGCTGCGCTACGGCATCCCCGAGTTCAAGATGGAGAAGCGGCACCTCGACCGGCGCCTGGCGCAGATGCGCGCCGAGGGCACCGAGTTCCGCGCCGGGGTGAACGCCGGCGTGGACGTCACGGCCGAGCGGCTGCGCGGCGAGTTCGACGCGGTCGTGCTGGCCGGAGGCGCCACCGCCTGGCGCGACCTGCCGGTTCCCGGCCGGGAGCTGGACGGCGTCCACCAGGCGATGGAGTACCTGCCGCTGGCCAACAAGGTGCAGGAGGGCGACCTCGCCACGCCGCCGATCTCGGCGGAGGGCAAGCACGTCGTGGTGATCGGCGGCGGCGACACCGGCGCCGACTGCATCGGCACGGCGCTGCGCCAGGGCGCGGCCTCGGTCACCCAGCTGGAGATCATGCCGCGGCCCCCGGAGCGGCGGCCGGACGCCCAGCCGTGGCCGACCTACCCGATGCTCTTCAAGCTGGAGAGCGCCCACGAGGAGCTGGAGGACGACGGCGGCGCCCGGGTCTACGCGGTGTCCACCACCGGGTTCGTCGCCGACGAGCAGGGCCGGGTGAAGGCCCTGCGCCTGGTGGACGTCGAGGGCCCGTCCGGCGGCTTCAAGCCCGTGCCCGGCACCGAGCGCGAGATCCCGGCCGAACTGGTCACGCTGGCGATGGGCTTCGTGGGCCCGGAGAAGGGCGCCCTGCTCACCGACCTCGCCGCGCTCGCCGCGGACCGCGAGGCGTTCTTCGACGCCCGGGGCAACGTGGCCAGGGACAAGGGCTACATGACCGGCGTCGAGGGCGTCTTCGTCGCCGGTGACATGGGACGCGGGCAGTCGCTGATCGTGTGGGCGATCGCGGAGGGCCGCACGGCCGCGGCCGCCGCGGACCGCTACCTCACCGGCCAGACGGCCCTGCCGGAGGTGATCCCGCCGACGGCCAGGCCGCTGGTCTGACGCGCCGCCGGCCGGCGTCCCTTCCCGGGGGTCCGGCCGGCCCGCTGAGCTGCGAGGACGGCGTTCCGCACCCCGGAGCGCCGTCCTTTTTGCGGGTTTTAAGGGCCGTCGCGTATAGCTTGTAGTTACATATGCACGGGTGGGGTGGAATGCCGTGGCAATCGGGAGACAAGTTGCTTTGGTCCTCGATCCACTGAAAGATGCTGCCTCGTCATAGAGACAGGCTTGAGGAGAGGGTCAATGCGGGGGTACGGACGCCTGAGAGGCGCTGTCGTTTCGGTCACGGTGGGCGCGCTCGCCGCCGGATCTCTTCTGACCGGAGCGGCCTCCGCCGGCGCCGCGCCCGCGACGGGAACGGCGGCCGAGTACCTGGTCTTCTACGCCCCCGGCGCGCGTGACGACGCCCTGGCCGCCATCAAGGGCGCGGGCGGCACGCCCGGCGCCGTCGACGCCAAGCTCGGCTACGTCCTGGCCCGCGGCGCGGGCGCCGGGTTCGCCGAGCGCCTCGGCGCCTCCGCCTCCATCGTCGGCGTGACCGCCGACCGGCGGATCGGCGCCGCCACCTCCCTCGCCTCCGCGGCGGGCCGGACGGGCACGACGGCCGCCTCCGGCACGGCCGCGGCCGCGCCGGCGTCCACGGCGGGGGCGGACCCGCTCTCGTCCCGCCAGTGGGACATGAAGATGATCGGCGCCACCGCCTCCGGCTCCTACGCCAAGGCGCGCGGCACCAAGAAGGTGCTGGTCGGCATCATCGACACCGGCGTGGACGGCAAGCACCCCGACATCGCCCCGAACTTCGACCGCGCGCGCAGCCGCAACTTCGTCACCGACCGCCCGAACGACTCCAACGGCAAGGAACTGGACGGGCCGTGTGAGGTCAAGAGCTGCAAGGACCCGGCCGACGTGGACGACGACGGCCACGGCACCCACGTCGCCAGCACCATCGGCTCGCCGCTCAACGGCCTCGGCGTGGCCGGCGTCGCGCCCGACGTGTCGCTGGTCAACATCCGCGCCGGCACGGACTCGGGGTTCTTCTTCCTCAAGCCGGTGCTCGACGCGCTCACCTACGCGGGCGACGCGGGCATCGACGTGGTCAACATGAGCTTCTTCGTCGACCCCTGGACGTTCAACTGCGCGAACAACCCGCAAGACTCCCGGGCCGAGCAGCTCCAGCAGAAGGGCATCATCACGGGCGTCCAGCGGGCCCTGGACTACGCCCGCGCCCGCGGCGTCACGCTCATCACCGCCCTCGGCAACGGCTCCACCGACCTCGGCAACCCGACCGTGGACAAGGAGAGCCCCGGCTACCCGCTCGGCGGCGAGCGCGAGCGTAAGATCAACAACTCCTGCCTCAACGTCCCGGCCGAGTCCCGCGGCGTCATCTCGGTGTCCGCCCTCGGCCCGAGCGGGCGCAAGGCCTGGTACTCCGACTACGGCATCGAGCAGACCGACCTGTCGGCCCCTGGCGGCGACCCCAGCGACTCCGGCACCTCCCTCAAGGGCAACGCCCGCGAGATCCTGGCCGCCGCGCCGGAGAAGGCGCTGCGCAGGCAGAAGCTGATCGACGCCTCCGGCAAGCCCACCGGCCCTTCCGTGGTGCGCGACTGCCACAACGGCCGGTGCGCCTACTACCAGTACCTCTCGGGCACCTCGATGGCCTCGCCGCACGCCGCGGGCGTCGCCGCGATCCTGGTCGCCCGCTTGGGCAAGCCCGGCAAGGGCGGCCTCGCCCTCGCCCCCGCCACCGTGGAGCGGCTGCTGTACGCCACGGCCACGCCCACCGCGTGCCCCGCCTCGGGCTCCACCAAGTACTCGGTGAGCGAGCAGACCCACGTCTGCGCCGGAAGCCGCGCCAAGAACGGCTTCTACGGCCACGGCGTCGTCAGCGCCTCGCGCGCGGCCACCGTCAAGGGCTGACCCGTCACGGCCGCCCGCCTCGGGCGGCCGTGACCCGCGAATCGGCGCGCGCGCCCGCGCGGGTGCCCGCGGCAACTATCCTGTGAGACGCACGGACACCATGACGGGCCACGCGGGCCCGGCCGCGCCGTCGCGGCGCCCGCCCTGGCGACAGGGCCTCCCAGCTGCGACGGAACATGCCGGAACCCCAGAGGCGATCTCACGTCACCTGGATTTCCCCAGGCGCTGCGCACTTCGTCATCGCCAAGTGGTCTGTACCAATTAGGGTAGGGCTTGTGAGTCGTCGAGCGAAGATTGTGTGCACACTGGGGCCGGCCACCTCCTCCCCGGAGCGCCTGCGCGAGTTGATCGTCGCGGGCATGAACGTCGCCCGGTTCAACCTCAGCCACGGGAGCCACGAGCTCCACAAAGAGATTCACGGGCGGGTGAGGGAGGCCGCCGCCGAGCTCGGCGCGGCCGTAGGGGTCCTGGCCGACCTGCAGGGTCCGAAGATCCGGGTGGGCCGCTTCGCCGAGGGCCCGGTCCGCCTCGGCTACGGCGACGTCTTCACGATCACCACCGAGAACGTCCCGGGCGACCGCTCCCTGGTGTCCACCACCTACGAGGGCCTGCCCTCCGATGTCCGCCCCGGCGACACGATCCTCGTCGACGACGGCCGCCTCGTCCTGGAGGCCACCGACGTCGAGGGCCCGCGCGTGGTCACCAAGGTCCTGGTCGGCGGCATGATCTCCGACAACAAGGGCCTCAACCTGCCCGGTGTCGCCGTCTCCGCCCCGGCCCTCACCGACAAGGACGAGGAAGACCTGCGCTGGGCGCTGCGCACCGGCTTCGACCTGATCGCGCTGTCGTTCGTCCGCAGCCCCGACGACGCCTCCCTGGTCCGCGCGATCATGGACGAGGAGGGGGTGCACCTCCCGCTGCTGGCGAAGATCGAGAAGCCGCAGGCCGTCGAGCGCCTCGAAGAGATCGTCGACGCCTTCGACGGCATCATGGTCGCCCGCGGCGACCTCGGCGTCGAGCTCCCGCTCGAACAGGTGCCGATCGTGCAGCGGCGCGCCATCGCCCTGTCCCGCGAGAAGGCGCACCCGGTCATCGTCGCCACCCAGATGCTCGACTCCATGATGAGCGCCCCCCGGCCCACCCGCGCCGAGGCGTCCGACGTCGCCTTCGCCGTCATGGACGGCGCGGACGCCGTCATGCTCTCCGGCGAGACCTCGGTCGGCAGCCACCCCATCGAGGCCGTCGCCACCATGGACCGCATCGCCTGCGCCGCCGAGGTCGAGTCCCTGCAGTCCACCCACACCTTCGAGCGCGTGCCCGAGACCACGGGCGGCGCCATCGCCCGCGCCGCCGCCGAGGTCGGGGCCATCGTCGGCGCCAAGGCCCTGTGCGCGTTCACGATGTCCGGCGAGACCGCGCGGCGGCTGGCCCGCTACCGCTCGCCGATCCCGCTGCTGGCCTTCACCTCGGCCCCGGAGGTCCGCGGCCAGCTCGCGCTCACCTGGGGTGTCGAGACCTTCGAGGTCCCCTTCGTCCATCACACCGACGACATGGTGCGCCAGGTCGAGTCGGCCCTGCTGTCGCTCGGCCGCTGCGAGAAGGGGGACAAGGTCGTCATCGTGGCCGGGTCGCCCCCGGGGAGCCACGGCTCCACCAACGCCCTGCGCGTGCACACCATCGGCTCGGCGGTCTCCAGCTCCGGCTGAGCCCCGCCGCCCGCGTGGGCGGCCCCGCACGACAACGGGAGCGGCCCGCGCGGGGACGCTCCCGTTTCGTATGGGTCTCGCCTCTGATGTGCCGCCCGCGGACGTGTCGCGCGCCGGCTCAGTGCCCCGAGTGGGATTCGAACCCACACTTGATGGATTTTGAGGCCATTGACTCTGCCGTTGGTCTATCGGGGCGCCGTGAGGCTCGTGCCCCTAATCTAGCGGACGTCGGTACCCTCTTGGTCGTGAGTACGCAGCGGCGAGTGGTGATCGCGGAAGACGAGGCACTGATCCGCCTCGACCTCAAGGAGATGCTGGAAGAGGAGGGCTATGCCGTCGTCGGCGAGGCCGGGGACGGCGAGGCGGCCGTCGGCATCGCCTTGGAGCAGCGTCCCGATCTGGTGATCCTGGACGTCAAGATGCCGATCCTGGACGGCATCTCGGCCGCCGAGCGCATCGTGTCCGAGCGCGTGGCGCCCTGCCTGATCCTGACGGCGTTCTCCCAGCGCGACCTGGTCGAGCGGGCCAGGGACGCCGGGGCCATGGCCTACCTGGTGAAGCCGTTCACCAAGTCCGACCTGGTCCCCGCCATCGAGATGGCCGTCAGCCGCCATGTCGAGATCATCGCCCTGGAGAAGGAGGTCACCACCCTCGGCGAGCGCCTGGAGACCCGCAAGCTCGTCGAGCGCGCCAAGGGGCTGCTGATGGCCCAGCACGGCTGGACCGAGCCCCAGGCGTTCCGCTGGATCCAGAAGGCCTCGATGGACCGCCGCCTGAGCATGCGCCAGGTGGCCCAGGCGGTCGTCACCGACGCCGAGACCGGCACCCCGCGGCCCTGACCGCCCTCGCGCCGGCCCGCGCGTCAGGCCGGCGCGAGGCGTCATGCCAGGTCGCGAGAGGACCGCGCCGGGCCGCCCCTTATGCCGGGCCGAGCGCCCGCACGACGTGCACGCCCGGCATGTCCTTGACGGTCTCACCGATGGTCTTGACGGCCCGGCGGTCCGTCAGCCTGACGTAGAACGCCTCCTCCAGGCTTCGCAGGGAGAGCAGGCGGTCGTCGCCGAACCTCGTGCCGTTCACCGCGTAATGGGCGGCCACCTTGTCCGCGTGGGCCCGATCCTCGAAGTAGATCTTCTCCACGCCTTCGATCGCCCAGAGCCGGTCGACGATGTCCCGCTTCTGCGCCTCGGTGATCGACCGGTCGCGCACCCCGGTGCAGAGCCTGTCCGGGCCGTTCGCGCAGAACCGGATCTCCACGTCCGCCTTGCCCGTCCAGAAGTCCGGTGTGCCGGGAACGACATGACTCACCCCGGGGACGGATCCGGCCTGCTCCACCGCACGCGCGTAGTCCTCTCGCCGGTCCAGACGCGCGACCAGGACGGGCAGGTAGACGGTGTCGGAGGACGGGGCGTAGTGGGTCCCGGCGAGGACTCGCGACGTCCACACAGTCTTGCCCGGCCGCTCGCCCGCGGGATCGACGAGCCGGACGGCGGCGGCTCCGGTGGCGGCCTGTACCGCGGCGCGTACGGCCGCCGGGTCCTTCGCCGCCGCGTCCCCGCCGGAGCCGCAATCGGAGATCAGGGGGCTGCACAGGCCGGCCATGATCTCGTAGCGCTCCGGCCAGGGGCCGTCCGGGGGAGGGAGCGGTCTGCGGGACAGGTCGCGCAGGTACCAGCCGCCCGCCGCGGCCGCGCAGATCAGCAGCGTGGCCGCGGCGCACACGGCGAGCGCGCGGCGGCGGGCGAGGATCCAGGCGTGCAGACGGGCGGTTCGCTCGGAGACCTCGCCGAAGGATAACTCCTCGGGCTCCGGCGGATCGGGACGCTTCTCCACGGCGTTCAGTTTGGGGGAGATGACGAGATGCGGGCGACCGATTCGGGAACACCGGACAGGGGCCTGTGATCTTCGTTACGTTTTCGCACCAGGGACGCACCCAGCGTGTCAGGATTCCCGTGCCGGTCGTGTCAAGCGTGGGCGCCGGCCCTCCGCGGGCCGGTCTCCGGGCAGGGCATGGAGGGGACCATCCATGCCTCCCCGCCCCACGTGACCTTTACTTTTCGAGTCGATCGCCGAAGAGGACCGGTGTGATAACGAAGCGGTAACGTGATGTGACTCTGTACCGACCTGTGACTTGTGCTGGGTGTAATGCCGTCAATGACCCCTGGCCAGATCGCCAGGGTGGCTCTGTGAACCCGATCCCGACACGGGATCAGGCGAAAGGAAGGCAACCTTGCGGCCCAAGATTGCTCGCCTCGGGGGCGTGCTCGCCGTCGGTGTGGCGCTTACCGTTGGTCTCGCCGCATGTGGCGGGTCGGAAGAACCAGGCGGGGGCAGCTCCGGCTCGGCGGCCGCGCCCTCCACGCTCAAGATCGGCTTCATGGGCGACCTGTCGGGCGAGAACTCCGGCATCGTCATTCCCCCCAAGAACGGGGCGCTGCTGGCGATCGACGAGTACAACGCCACCAACCCCAAGGTCAAGCTTGAGCTGGTCACCTATGACAGCCGCGGTGACGCCACCACGGCCGTGAACCTGGCCCAGCAGGCGATCAAGGACGACAAGATCGTCGCCCTGGTCGGCCCGGCCTTCTCCGGTGAGTCCAAGCAGGCCGTCCCGGTGCTGGAGGAGGCGAAGATCCCGAACATCTCCGCCTCGGCCACCGCGGTGGACCTGGCCAAGCAGGGGTGGAAGTACTGGCACCGCGTCGTCCCGAACGACGGCGTGCAGGGCCCGGCCATCGCCGACTTCATCGTCGGGGCCGCCGCGGCCAAGAAGGTGTTCGTGGTGGACGACAAGTCCGAGTACGGCAAGGGACTCGCCGACGCGGTCCGCGCCCAGCTCAAGACCAAGGGCGTCACCCCGACCGACGACGCGCTCGACCCGGCCGCCACCGACTACTCCTCCACGGTCAACAAGGTCAACTCCGCGAAGCCGGACGCGATCTTCTTCGGTGGCTACTACGCCGGTGCCGGCAAGCTCCTCAAGCAGCTCCGTGACAAGGGCGTGACGGCCAAGTTCTTCTCCGGCGACGGCTCGCTGGACAAGGGCATCGTCGAGAGCGCCGGCTCCGCGCAGGCCGAGGGCGCCCTCATCGGCTGCCCCTGCCGCATCCCGACCGCCGCCGAGACCGACGAGAAGGTCAAGAAGTTCGCGGCCGACTACAAGGCCAAGTTCGGCGCCGACCCGCTGATCTACGCCACCGAGGGCTACGACGCCATGACGGCGTACACCAAGGCCATCGCCGGCGGCGCCACCACGTCCGACGCGATCAACGAGGCGATCGGCAAGTCCGACTTCGACGGCATCTCCAAGCACATCAAGTTCGACCCGAACGGCGAGCCCGCGGCGAAGTCGATCTACATGTACCAGGTCAAGGGAGGCCAGATCGGCCTGCTCGGCGACACGACGACGGCCAAGCTCGGCTGACGGACCACAGTTACCGGCCAGGTAGAGGGGGCGGGAACGCCATGCGCGATCCCGCCCCCTTCCCTTCCCGCGGGAAGGCTCCCCTGAAAGCGATACTCCGTGTTCGATAACCTTCTCGGTTCTTTCTGGCCGTACACGATCGACGGCCTCATCCTGGGCGCGATCTACGGCCTAGTCGCCCTCGGCTACACGATGGTCTACGGCGTCCTGCGCCTCATCAACTTCGCGCACTCCGAGATCTTCATGATCGGCACCATGGCGTCGGCGTTCGTGGTGATGACCATGGGCATCACCGAGCCGCTCACCGGCTTCGCCCTCGTCGGCGGCCTGCTGCTGATGGTGCTCGCCGGCGGCGCCGCCTCGGCCGGCTCGGCCATGCTGCTGGAACGCATCGCCTACCGCCCGTTGCGCAAGCGCGGCGCCTCCCGGCTGGCCGCGCTCATCTCGGCCATCGGCGCATCGCTGTTCCTCCAGGAGCTCTTCGCCCTGGTGATCATCCCGCACGTGTTCAACCGTCCGCAGCAGGGCCGCAACCAGATGGGCGTCGCGCGCATCATGGAGAAGGAGACCCTGTTCACGATCGGCGGCGCGCAGGTCCGGGTCGACCAGGTCCTGATCTTCGTCGCGGCGATCGGCATGATGATCCTGCTCGACCTGCTCGTCAACCGCACCAAGATCGGTCGCGGTATCCGGGCGACCTCCCAGGACCCCGAGACCGCGGTTCTGATGGGCGTCGACATCGACAAGATCGTGCGGGTGACGTTCCTGATCGGCGGCCTCATGGCCGGCGTCGCGGGCGCGCTGTTCATCCTCCAGTTCGAGGTCACCAAGTTCTCCATCGGCTTCCTGCTCGGCATCAAGGCGTTCACCGCCGCGGTGCTCGGAGGCATCGGCAACCTACGCGGAGCGCTGCTCGGCGGCCTGTTCCTCGGTCTCATCGAGAACTACGGCGCCGCCCTCTTCGGCTCGGGATGGAAGGATGTCATCGCGTTCACGATCCTCGTCCTGGTCCTGATGTTCCGGCCCACCGGCATCCTCGGTGAATCACTCCAGCAGGCGCGCGCATGAGCACGAACTCGATCACCACACGCAGGAACGCCGTCGGTTCGTTCCTCGACCGCATCCGCGACCGCTGGGCCACCGCGCCCGGCTGGCAGCGCTGGACGGTCTACGTCCTGCTGTTCATCGGCGCGCTGCTGCTGCCGTCGGAGTCCATCGGCTCCTTCATGTCGCCCTACGCCGACTGGCCGAGCGTGCTGTTCTTCCCCATCGGCACCTACGTGCTGCTGGCGATCGGCCTCAACGTCGTGGTCGGGCAGGCGGGCCTGCTGGACCTCGGCTACGTCGCGTTCTTCGCCATCGGCGGGTACTCGATGGCCATGCTGGGCACCAAGGTCGGCCTGAACTTCTGGGAGATCATGGTCGTCGGCGTCGTGCTGTCGGCGATCTCCGGCATCGTGCTCGGCGGGCCCACGCTGCGGCTGCGCGGCGACTATCTGGCGATCGTCACGCTCGGCTTCGGTGAGATCGTCCGGCAGACGGCCGAGAACACCGACGCGATCGGCGGCCCCCGCGGCATCGCCGGCATCCCGCACCCGCCGAGCTTCGAGGCCATCGAGATCTTCGGGGTCCAGCCCTTCAAGTACGGCGTGCTCGACCCCCGGCCGTACTACTACCTGCTGGTCGTCCTGGCGACGCTCATCATCATCTTCGTGAAGCGGTGGGAGAAGAGCCGGGTCGGCCGCGCCTGGGCCGCGATCCGCGAGGACGAGGACGCCGCCGAGGTCATGGGCGTGCCCACCTTCAAGTTCAAGCTCCTGGCCTTCGCGATCGGCGCCTCGATCGGCGGGGCGATGGGCGTGATGTGGGCCGGCAAGACGATCTCGATCAACCCGAACGACTTCCTGTTCATGCTGTCGGCGACCATCCTCGCCGCGGTCGTGCTCGGCGGCTCGGGCAACATCCCCGGCGTCATGCTGGGGGCGTTCCTCGTCGCGTGGCTGCCCGAGCGGTTCCGCGGCCTGTCCGACTACCGCATCCTGGTCTTCGGCGCCGCGATCGTCGCGCTCATGATCTTCCGTCCCGAGGGCCTGCTGCCGTCACGCAGACGGAAGGCCGAGCTGGCCGAGGGCACCGGTGGTATGGGAAGCATGGGCGCCGAGGTCCCGGGTCCCGAGACCCAGGCCGCGGCCGAGGGAGCAGCCAAATGACCGATCCACGCCCGCTCCTTGAGCTGCAGAACGTCAAGATGCAGTTCGGCGGCGTCGTCGCGCTGCGCGACGTGGAGCTGACGATCAACGAGGGCGAGATCTTCGCCCTCATCGGGCCGAACGGCGCCGGCAAGACGACGGTGTTCAACGTCGTCACCGGCGTCTACCGCCCCACCTCCGGCATGGTGGTGTTCGACGGCGACCGCATCGACGGAATGAAGCGGTACAAGGTCACCAAGCGCGGTGTCGCCCGTACGTTCCAGAACATCCGGCTGTTCCACAACATGTCAGCGCTGGAGAACGTGATGGTGGGGGCCGACGCCCACCACCGCGCGGGCATGGTCAGCGCGGCGCTCGGCCTGCCGTGGCACCGCCACGAGGAGCGCGACGGCAAGGCCATGGCGCTCGAACTGCTGGAGTTCGTGGGCATCCCGCACCGCGCCGAGGAGACCGCCAAGAACCTGCCCTACGGCGACCAGCGCAGGCTGGAGATCGCCCGGGCGCTGGCGACCAAGCCCAAGCTGCTGCTGCTGGACGAGCCCGCGGCCGGCATGAACCCCGCGGAGAAGGAGTCCCTGCAGGGGCTGATCCGCAAGATCCGCGACGCCGGCCGCACGGTGCTGCTCATCGAGCACGACATGGCCCTGGTCATGGGCATCAGCGACCGCATCGCGGTGCTGGACTTCGGCCAGAAGATCGCCGACGGTCTCCCGGCCGAGGTGCAGAACGACCCGCGGGTCATCGAGGCGTACTTGGGAGCTCCGGCAGATGCTTCTTGAAGTCAAGGACATGCGCGTCCACTACGGCAAGATCGAGGCGATCAAGGGCATCTCGCTGGAGGTCGCCGAGGGTGAGATCGTCACGCTCATCGGCGCCAACGGGGCCGGCAAGACCACGACCCTGAAGACCATCTCGGGGCTGCGGGCGCTGACCTCGGGCACCGTCACCTTCGACGGCGCCGACATCAGCAAGATGCCCGGCCACAAGCGGGTGCTGGCCGGTATCGGCCAGTCGCCCGAGGGCCGGGGGGTGTTCCCGGGCATGACCGTCACCGAGAACCTCCTCATGGGCGCCTACACCCGCGCCGGCGACGTGACCAAGGACCTCGACGAGGTCTTCGAGCTGTTCCCCCGGCTGGCCGAGCGCAGGAACCAGGCCGGCGGCACGATGTCGGGCGGCGAGCAGCAGATGGTCGCCATCGGGCGCGCGCTGATGAGCAAGCCGAAGGTGCTGCTGCTGGACGAGCCGTCGATGGGCCTGGCCCCGATGCTGGTCGCCCAGATCTTCTCGATCATCAAGGAGATCAACGACCGGGGCACCACCGTCCTGCTGGTCGAGCAGAACGCCCAGCAGGCCCTGCAGCTGGCGCACCGCGCCTACGTCCTGGAGACCGGCAAGGTGGTCAAGTCCGCCCCGGCGGCCGACCTCCTCAACGACCCGCAGGTGCGCGCGGCGTACCTGGGCGGGGAGTTCGGGCAGGCGGAGTCCGGCAGGAGCTGAGCACGCGACGAGCCGGCACGACGACGAGGCTCTTCCGGGCCAGGCCCGGAAGAGCCTCGTCTGTTCTCGGATCAACGCCGGGAACGGATCGTGCGGCGTCTAGCAGGTGATCGAGCTCTGGTAGCAGGGCTGGCAGTCGTACGGCCCGCCGGCGGCGCCCCTCCAGCAGCAGGTGCGGTACCAGTAGTACCTGATGAGGCCGGCCTGGCAGCCGCAGCTCTGGGTGAAGCAGTCGGCCGCCTTGGCGGCGACGTGTGGCACCACGAGGGCGAGCATCCGGTCACTGATCTTGCCGAAGAGCGTCATGGAAGTTCCTCTCTGGGTTGGCACGGCCCGCCGGGTGAAAGACCCGGACGGAGGGACGGACCGCCGCGCTGGGACGAGTCGCGGGATCCACGAGGTCTGGCGAGGGTCGCTAGGTCGTCGCTACGTCTCTGTCACGGATCACCACCCCTACGATCTGCTCCCGGCGCAGGTAGCCGTAGGTCCGGGAGTCCGCGCTGAACCGCGGATTGTCGCCCGCCACGACGATCTTCCCGGGCGGTACCACGTCGCCAGGGGAGTCGTGCAGGACGTGGAACCCGGCGCGGGGTACTCGATCGCCCGGGACCGCGACGATCCGCTTGATCAGGTGCCCCCCGTCGATGGGAGGCAGGACGCGCCCCGCGGTGGCGGCGTCCGGCCGCAGCGCGGCGAACACCTCGTCCGGGGTCCCGCCCCGCAGGACGACGACGTCTCCCGCGCGGACGGCGCGCAGCCCCCACCTGCGGGCGATCAGCCGGTCGCCCGGCCGGAACGTGGGCGCCATGCTGACGCCGTCGACGGTGACGACGAGGAAGCACCGGCGCAGTGCCGTGAGGAGAAGGACGATCAGGACGGTGACGGTCACGACGGGGATGACGGGCATGGTCATGGTCCTGCCATCTCGGGGGAGTGGGCGGGTACGGGTCAGCGTGACCGCGGGGACAGGCTTTCCGTCCGGAAGAGGTCCACTATCTCGTCGAGCATGACGACGACGATCGCGACGACGCCCGCCGTCGCGGCCACCAGGACGAGGGCGCCCGGGTCGGCCGGCGCGGGCCCCGCGGACGCCGCGACGAGCCCGGTGACCGCGACGAGGGCGAGCACGGCGTTCCTCGCGACGTGGTGGGGCGCCATCGGGGCGCCCGAGGGCCCGAAGCACCGGCACCGCACGCTCACGCGCCTCCTGAGCACGGTGACGATGCCCGCGGTGAAGGCGGCCAGCAGCGCCACGGCGAGCAGGAAGCCCAGGCGGGCCGTCGCGGGCGCCAGGAGCAGCGCCGGGACCGCGAACTCCGCCGCGACGACCGTCGCCGCCACCAGTCGCGCCGTGCCGCGGGACAGCGGCCGCAGCTCGCGGATCGTCGCGACGAAGCCGGCGGCCGCGCCCCGTCCGATGATCTTGCTCACGGCGGCGAAGACGAACGTCAGGCCGATGAGGCAGCGGCAGGCGATCTCCAGGTACGTCATAGGTCACTCCTCGGCGAAAGCCGGCAGTTGCTCGTTCCCCGGCGCGTACGCGTTCGCCTGGAGGCGGAACAACCCGGCGTAGTGCCCGTCACGGGCGATCAGCTCGTCGTGCGTGCCCACCTCCACGATCCGCCCCTCCGCCAGCGTCACGATCCGGTGGGCGTCGCGGATGGCGCCCAGCCGGTGCGAGATCAGCACGCTCGTCCGTCCCGCCCGGGTGTGGCGGAGCCGGGCCTGCACCTCGTGCTCGGCGACGGGGTCGAGGCCGGAGCTGGGCTCGTCCAGGAGCAGCAGGTCGCGGTCACCGCGCAGCAGGGCCCGGGCGAGGGCGACCCGCTGCCACTGGCCGCCCGACAGCATGACCCCGGTCTCGCTGTTGTTCTTGTCGGCCTCGCTGAAGAAAATGCGCGTGAGCAGCGTGTCATAACCGTGCGGAAGGGCGGCGAGCACGTCGTGGACGCCCGCCGATTCCGCGGCGTATTCCACCCGGCGCCCGTCCTGTGCGGGGTCGCCGAGACCGATGTTCTCGCGCGCGCTCATGTCGTACTGCATGAAATCCTGGAAAAGCGCTCCGATTCTTGTCCTCAGCTCCGATATCTGGAATTCACGTATATCGACGCCGTCCCAGAGAATCGCGCCCCTGGTCGGGTCGTAGAATCGGCACAGCAGTTTGACGAGCGTGCTTTTTCCCGATCCGTTTCTGCCGACCATCGCCATCGTGTGCCCGTGCGGAATGAACAGATCGACCCCGCGGAGAACCCAGGGATGGTCGTCGGCATAGCGGAACCAGACGTCGCGCAGTTCGATGCCGCGGCGCAGTTCCGGCACGGGCACGGGCGGTTCGGCGGCGGGCAGGTCGGACGTGGCGGTGGTCACCGCCACGTAGTGGCCGAACAGCAGCAGCTGCTGGTGCGTGGTGGCGATCGAGGCCGTCACCTGCGTCACCGCGCCCTGCACGCCCGTGAGCGCCGCGATCGACATGGCGATGTCGCCGGGGCTGATCCGCCCGGTGAGGGCGAGCCGCACCGCCACGAGCAGGCCGGCCCCGGTGACCAGGGCGGACAGCAGGGCCAGCCCGCCCTGGACGGCCAGCTCGCGCCGGTCGAGCTCGTGGTGGCCGGCGTCGACCCTCTCCCGTTCGCCCATCATGCGGCGGCGCAGGAACGGGCCGGCCCCGAACAGGCGGATCTCCTTGGCCGCCTCCACGCTGGTCAGCAGGATGCGGTAGAACATCTCGCGCCGCTCGAAGGGGCTGAGCCCCAGCATCGCGGAGGCGTGCCGCCGCGAGAGCCCGATCTGGGCGGCGAACATCGGGGCGGCCGCCACCAGGACGATGAGCGCCATGAGCGGGCTGAGCGCCAGCACCGAGCCGAGGAACCCGGCGATCACGATGATGCCGCCGACGGTCTCCAGCGAACCCTGCGTGACCTGGCCCGGCGTCTGCGCGGTCGCCGACTGCGCCAGGCGCATCCGGTCCAGGAAGCGGGGGTCCTCGAACCGCGCGAGCCCGGTGAAGCGCTCGACCGCGGTGAAGATGCGTTCCTGGGCGAGCCGCCCGGCCGCCCGGTCGGCGTCCGAGCGCAGGTAGCGGGTGAGGTGGGGGATCGTCGCGATGGCGAGGGACGTCGCCACCAGTCCCGCCGTGGCGGGGAGGACACCCGGGCCGGAGCCGGCCCGGGTGAGCCCGTCGATGATCGCTTTCAGGAACCACGCCGACCCGATCGGCAGGGCGGCGGCCACGGGCGTGAGGAGCACGATCAGCGCGAACCTGCCCCGGGCGGAGTGCCAGTAGAGCTCAAGGGCGGTTCGCATCGCGCGCGCCCAGGCCCGCGGGCGCCATGGTTCGTCGGAGCCCGCCTCGGGGCTCATCTCCCGAAGGCGCCGAGGGGCAGCGCCGCGAGGTCGAAGGCCGCGGCCTCGACGACCCCCTTGTCCCTGGTGAGGTAATAGGAGGGATATCCCTGCACCTGGAAGGCCCTGGAGATCTCGTCGTCGCCGTGTTCGCCGGTCACCACGTGCGCGACCGGCTCCAGGGCCGCCACCATGTCGGCGCTCTCTGCCGGGTCGCCGATCACGACGCAGATCGTGGTGTCGCGGCCGCCGGTGAACCCGCGCGCCTGCTCGACGAAGGCCGGCAGTTTGTCCCTGCACGGCCGGCAGCTCGACGAGAAGAACGTCACCAGCGTCCGTCCGGGCAGGGTGTCACGGGTGATGGGGACGCCGTCGGTCGTGAGCACCGCGAAGTCGCCCACGGTCGTGCCCGGTTCCAGCAGGGTCATCGACGGTCCGCCGGACATCGCGCCGCCCTCGATGAGGGCGGCGTGCCGGCGGAGCCGGCGGATCACACCGTAGGTCAGGAGCAGGTTGAGTACCGAGAGCACTCCGATGAGGAGCAGTGCGGGGATGATGAGAGGCACGTGGGCCCTTTCGTCTCTCCGGGGGCGCGGGTGGACGGGCGGTGGTGCGCGTTCGGTTCTCGTTCGCCGCGGGCTTTTTCAGCAGGGGATATTGCTGCGGTAGCAGATCAGGCAGGTGTACGGCCCGCCCGGCTGGTCGATCCAGCAGCATTCCCGATACGAATAACGGTTGGCCTGGCATCCGCAGCTCTGGGTGAAGCAGCTACTCGCGGTGGCGGCGACGCTCGGTACGAGCTTGGCGACGATTCGGTCACTGATGGCGGCTACACTCGGCATTCTGTTTCCATTCGGTCGGCTGGGCCTCGGTAATGGCACTTGTCAGTTGACATCAATTCGCCGACCTGGTCAAGGACCATGGGGAGAGCTTTTCTGAATATCGCCCATGGGTCGTCGTGTAGCTACATGGAGTCATTTCCGGCATGGCGTGGTGCAATTCGATTCGCATGGTGGGGTTGTTGTGACCGGTGTTACAGGCGATATCGCGGTACGGCGATATGGCGTATGGGACATGGCGGGCGCGGTGTGGCGGCACGCCGGTGGACGCCGCCGACGGGGGCTCAGTGCGGGGGCTCAGTGCGGGGGCTCAGTGAGGTGGGTCAGCGCGGTGGGTCAGCGCAGGGGGACGTCGACGCCCTTGGACGGGCCGATGGCGCCGAGCGGCGGGTCGGCGACGAAGCGGATCGCGGTGATCCTGGCGTCCTTGGGCACGTCGTACCAGAGGTCGAACTCCATGCGCACGAAGCTGCCGACGGGGATCTCGTCGGGCTGGCGCTTGATCGCCTGGGTGAAGTCGTCGACGTGGAAGACGCGCCCGTCGGCCGCGACCAGCAGTTGTTGTCCGGCGTCGAACTTCTGGTTGGTGCGGTCGGTGCTCTCGATGAGCACGCGCACCCGGGCGTACTGTCCCTTGGCGTTCCACTCGGCGTGGCTGCCGACGACGCTCGGCATGCCGTCCTGGAAGCCGAGCACGCGGAAGCGCATCTGCCCGTCGACCACCGGCTTGGCCGTGATCACCGTCTCGCCGGGGCGCGCGGTCCCGGCCGGGACCACGTACGTGGGGGAGGGTTTCGCCGACGGTGTGGCGGGGGCGGCGGGCGTGGAGGTGCATCCCGAGGCCAGCAGCGCGGCCGCGAGGCCGAGAACGAAGATCGGTGCCCGCACGATCGCACGATATTCCGGTCGCGGAGCCGGGAGTACCAGGCGGCGACAGGTGTTGTGCGATCGTTTCATTCCGGTAATACCCCTGGTGACCAGGTGCGGAACCATGGCCAGGGTTACGGTAAGTTAACTTGACTCCGACACGCGGCTACAGAGGAGGGCGTAGTGGTCTTTTGGTCCAGGCGTCGCCGTTTCGCCACAATTGGGGCGGTCGCCGTGGGCGCCGCATGCCTTCTCTCCGCCTGCGGAGGCGGGTCGGGCTCCGACACGAGCGCGAACACGGGTGGGTCGGGCGCCACGACACAGGCCGGCGGGATCAAGCTCGTCAGCCCAGGAAAGCTCATGACGTGCACCAACCTGCCGTACGAGCCCTTCCAGTTCAAGGACGGCGCGGACGTCGTCGGCTTCGACGTCGACATCGTCGACCTGGCGGCCAAGAAGCTCGGTGTGAAGCAGGACATCGTGGACATCGACTTCGCGGTGATCAAGAGCGGCGCGGCCCTGAACGCCGGCAAGTGCGACGTCGCCGCGGCGGGCATGACGATCACCGACGAGCGCAAGAAGAACATGCTCTTCTCCGAGCCCTACTTCGACGCCACGCAGGCCCTGCTCGCCAAGAAGGGCAGCGGCGTCAAGTCGCTCGCCGACGTCAAGGCCAAAGGCCTGAAGCTCGGCGCCCAGGCCTCCACGACCGGCCTCGACTACGTCAAGAAGCAGGGCCTCAACCCGACCGAGTACGCCGACTCGCCCAAGGAACTGCTCGGCCTGCAGTCCGGCCAGGCCGACGTCATCGTCCAGGACCTGCCCGTCGTGCTCACCTGGCTCAAGAAGCCCGAGATCGCCGACAAGTTCGAACTGGCCGCGAGCCTCGACACCGGCGAGCAGTACGGCATCGGCATGAAGCTCGGCAACGACGCCCTGGCCAAGGTGATCAACGAGGAGATCGCCAAGGCGAAGTCCGACGGCACCTACGAGCAGATCTACGTCAAGTGGTTCGGTAAGAAGCCCGGCGAGCTCGGAACCTCCTGATCCATGACCGACCAGTCCACGGCGGCCGGGTCCGCCGGCCCTGCCGGGCCCGCGCCCGGCAGGGCGCGGATGAGCCCGCGCAAGAGGCAGCGCATCAGCCGCGGCGTCCAGTACGCGGTGCTGGTCGCCGCGGTCGTCGTGCTCGCGCTCCTCGTCAACTGGCAGGGACTGGCCCAGAACTTCGCCAAGCTCGACGTGGCGGAGCAGGCCCTGCCGGACGTCTTCACGGTCGCGCTCAAGAACACCATCATCTACACCGTCGGAGGCTTCGTCTTCGGCTCGCTGGGCGGTCTGCTGCTCGCCCTCATGCGGCTGTCCTCCGTGCGGCCCTACCGCTGGATCGCCACCGTCTACATCGAGATCTTCCGCGGCCTGCCCGCGCTGCTGATCTTCCTGCTCATCCTGTTCCTGCCGCTGGCCCTGCCGGGCTTCGAGGTGCCCGGCGGCACCTACGGCCAGGGCATCCTGGGCCTGACGGTGGTCAGCGCCGCCTACATGGCCGAGACGCTGCGCGCCGGCCTGCAGGCCGTGCCGAAGGGCCAGATGGAGGCGGCGCGCTCGCTCGGCATGTCGCACGCGCGGGGCATGATCTCCGTCGTGATCCCGCAGGCGCTGCGCATCGTGATCCCGCCGACGACCAACCAGTTCGTCGCGCTGCTCAAGGACTCCTCGCTGGTGCTGTTCCTCGGGGTGAGCGGCGAGTACGTCGAGCTGACCAAGTTCGGCAACGACCTCGCCTCCACCACGGCCAACGCCACGCCCATCATGGTCGTGGGCCTGACATATCTGATGGTGACGATCCCGCTCGGCTACCTGGCGGGCCGTCTGGAAAAGCGTCAGGCGAAGGGACGGTGACCCGGTGGCCCACGCGGTCGAGATCAAGCACCTGCACAAGTCGTTCGGCCCCCTGGAGGTCCTGAAGGGCGTCGACTTCACCGTCGACCAGGGCCAGGTGGTCTGCGTCATCGGCCCGTCCGGCTCGGGCAAGTCGACGCTGTTGCGCTGCGTGAACCTGCTCGAACAGCCCACCAAGGGCACGGTCGTGGTCGGCGGCGTCGAGCTGACCGACCCCGATGTCGACATCGACGCCGCCCGGCGCAGGCTCGGCATGGTGTTCCAGTCGTTCAACCTCTTCCCGCACATGACGGTCCTGCAGAACGTCGTGATCGCCCAGCGGCGGGTGCTCCGGCGCGGCAGGCAGGAGGCCGAGCGCGTCGCCCGCGAGAACCTCGACAAGGTCGGCGTCGGCGCCAAGTGGGACTCCTACCCTCCCCAGCTCTCCGGCGGCCAGCAGCAGCGGGTGGCCATCGCCAGGGCCCTGGCCATGGACCCCGACCTGATGCTCTTCGACGAGCCGACCTCCGCCCTGGACCCCGAGCTGGTCGGCGACGTGCTGTCGGTGATGCGCAAGCTCGCCCAGGACGGCATGACGATGCTGGTGGTCACCCACGAGATGAGCTTCGCGCGCGAGGTGGCCGACCGCGTGGTGTTCATGGACGGCGGCGTGATCGTCGAGGAGGGCCCGCCGGAGCAGGTGATCGGCGACCCGCGGCACGCGCGCACGCGCGCGTTCCTCAGGAGGGTGCTGGACCCGACGCACTCCGACGACGACGGCCCGGCGGAGGAGACGGCCACCAGGCCCTCAGGGGCCTGACGCCGGCAGGAGCCCGCGGGTGATCTTTGGGGCCATGTAGGGCTTCCCCGGCCGCACACGTTGTCTACTCGATCACCCACGGGCTCTGGTGTCCCAACGCTAGCGAGCCCGGACGGGCACGTGCAAAGAGAGTGGCAAATCGTGCCCAGATAGAGGGCAAATCTCACGGCGCGTCACGAAGCATGCACGTAAGCCGGGACGTGCACACCAGGCGGCCCTCGTCGTCGGTGATCGAGATGTCGTAGGTCGCCAGGCTGCGGCCGCCGTGCAGCAGGGTCGCCACACCCGTGACGTGACCGGAGCGCGCGGAGCGGTGGTGGGTCGCGTTGATCTCGATGCCCACGGCGATCCTGCCGGGCCCGGCGTGCAGGGCCGCGCCGGTGGAGCCGACCGTCTCGGCCAGCACGCAGGAGGCGCCCCCGTGCAGCAGGCCGTACGGCTGGGTGTTGCCCTCGACCGGCATGCGCGCCACGACCCGCTCGGCCGCGGCCTCCAGGAACTCGATGCCCATGCGCTCGACCAGGGTGCCGGAGTGGTCGCCGCCGTGCAGGGCCGCGAGACGGGCCAGGTCATCGGGGTTCGTCATGGTCAAGGGAGACCCTCCAGTGGCACATCGAGGGGTGTTCTGTCGTACATGGAGACTAGGCTGCGGGTGTGCCGAAGAAGGAAGCGACCCCCACCCGTCCCTGCCTGCTCCTGCTGGACGGGCACTCACTGGCGTACCGGGCGTTCTACGCGCTCAAGGACGCCAACCTCATGACGACCGAGGGGCAGCACACCGAGGCGGTGTACGGCTTCACCTCGATGCTCATCAATGTTCTGCGCGATGAGAAGCCGTCCCATGTGGTGGTGTGCTTCGACCGCTCGGAGCCCACCTTCCGGCACGAGTCGTACGCCGACTACAAGGCCAACCGCCAGGAGACGCCCGACGATTTCCGCGGCCAGGTCAGCCTCATCTTCGAGGTGCTCGACGCTCTGCGCCTCCCGTACCTGTCGCTGGCGGGGTTCGAGGCCGACGACCTGATCGCCACGCTGGCGCACCGCGCCTCCGAACGCGACATGAACGTGCTCATCGTCACCGGTGACCGCGACGCCCTGCAACTCGTCGACGAGCGGGTCACCCTGCTCATGACCCGCCGCGGCATCAGCGACATGACCCGTTTCGACCCCGACGCCGTGGTGGAGAAGTACGGCCTGACCCCCCGGCAGTACCCCGACTTCGCGGCCCTGCGCGGCGATCCGAGCGACAACCTGCCGAGCATCCCCAGCGTGGGCGAGAAGACCGCCGCCAAGTGGGTCAGGGAGTTCGGCTCGCTCACCGAGCTGGTCGACCGGGTCGACGAGGTCAAGGGCAAGGTCGGCGACAAGCTCCGCGAGCACCTGGGCCAGGTCATCCACAACCGCCAGCTGACCGAGCTGCGGCGCGACGTCCCGCTGGACGTCGAGGTCGCCGACCTCAAGATGGGCCAGTGGGACCGCGACGAGATCCACAAGCTCTTCGACACCCTGCAGTTCCGCGTCCTGCGCGACCGCCTCTACCAGAGCATCGGCACCGCCGAGCCCGAGGCGGAGGAAGGCTTCGACGTCGAGGTCGTCACCCTCGGCTCCGGCCAGGTCGCCGGCTGGCTCGCCGGGATGCCGGCGGGGCGGGCCGGGCTGGCCGTCAAGGGCGCCTACGGCAGCGGCACCGGCCGGCTCGACCACCTGGCGATCGCCGCCCCCGCCGACGCCGAGGGCCGCCGCCGCGCCGCCTACCTCGACCTCACCGCCCTCACCCCGGAGGACGAGTCCGCGCTCGGCGGGTGGCTGGCCGACGAGGACGCGCCGAAGGCCCTGCACGACGCCAAGGGCCCCCTGCTGGCCCTGTGGGCGCAGGGGCTCGACCTGCGCGGCCTGACCTGCGACACCGCGCTCGCCGCCTACCTGGCCATGCCGGGGCAGCGGTCCTTCCCTCTGGACGACCTGGTGCTGCGCTACCTGCACCGCGAGTTGCGCGCCGAGGCCGACACCGGCGGCCAGGCCGCCCTCTTCGACGACCCCGAGGACGACGCGGGACAAGAGCTGGCCGTCCGCGCCCAGGCGGTCCAGGAGCTGGCCGAGGCCCTGGAGGCCCACCTGGAGCCCCGGGGCGGCATCCGGCTCATGCGCGAGGTCGAGCTGCCCCTGGTGCGCGTGCTCGCCGAGCTGGAGCGCGCCGGCATCGCCGCCGACCGCGCCTACTTCACCGGCCTGGAGGCCGAGTTCGGCGCCGCGGTCAAGCAGGCCGTCGAAGAGGCCCACCGGGTGGTCGGCGAGCAGTTCAACCTCGGCTCGCCCAAGCAGCTCCAGGAGATCCTCTTCGTCAAGCTCGGCCTGCCGAAGACCAAGCGCATCAAGACCGGCTACACCACCGACGCCGACGCCCTGGCCCAGCTCGCCACCCAGACCGACAACGAGCTGCCCACCATCCTGCTGCGCCACCGCGACCAGACCAAGCTGCGCGTCACCGTCGAGGGCCTGATCAAGGAGGTCGCCGACGACGAGCGCATCCACACCACCTACAACCAGATCATCGCGGCGACCGGCCGGCTGTCGTCGGAGAAGCCCAACCTGCAGAACATCCCGATCCGCACGGCGGAGGGGCGGCGCATCCGCCAGGGCTTCATCGTGGGGGAGGGGTACGAGAGCCTGCTCACGGCCGACTACAGCCAGATCGAGCTGCGCATCATGGCCCACCTGTCCGGCGACGAGGCGTTGATCGCCGCCTTCGAGTCCGGGCACGACTTCCACCAGGCCACGGCCTCGCGCGTGTTCGACATCCCTCCGGAGGAGGTCGGCGGCGAGCTGCGCGCCCGCATCAAGGCCATGAACTACGGCCTGGCCTACGGGTTGTCCGACTTCGGGCTCTCCGGCCAGCTCAACATCCCGGTCGCCGAGGCCCGCGCGCTCAAGAACGAGTACTTCGAGGAGTTCGGCGGCGTCCGCGACTACCTGGAGGCCATCGTCGCCCAGGCCCGCCACGACGGCTACACCGAGACCATCCTCGGCCGCCGCCGCTACCTTCCCGACCTGACCAGCGACAACCGCCAGCGGCGCGAGATGGCCGAGCGCATGGCGCTCAACGCCCCGATCCAGGGCTCGGCCGCCGACATCATCAAGGTCGCCATGCTCCACGTCCACCGCGCGCTGCACGAAAGGGGCCTGCGCTCGCGCATGCTGCTGCAGGTCCACGACGAGCTGGTGTTCGAGGTCGCCCCCGGCGAGCTGGAGGCGCTGCGCGAGCTGGTCGTCGGCCAGATGTGCGCCGCCTACGAGCTGCGCGTCCCGCTGGACGTCTCGGTCGGCGTCGGCCGCACCTGGCAGGACGCCGGCCACTGACCTGAGGACGCTGAAGGCCTCGTCGGGCGGGGCCGGCTTTTCGGCGGTTTCACCTGCGCATTCCCGTCCGGGGACGCGCCCATCCGGATTCACAATCGAATATCGGCACAGGACAGACGTGTACGCTGGCCGCGGACAAAGCCCGAAAAGGGTCTCCCAGGGAGAAAGACGACCCGCCGCCGACCTTGGAGTGAACCTGTGCGGAGCACGCCCGGCCTGACGCCCCTCATCGGCATCGTCAACGTCGGTGTCATGATCGTCGCGGCGGTCGTGTTGCTCGTCCATCCCCTGGGAGGTGACGACGAGCCGACCACGGGACAGGTCACCGCCCCGTCTCCCCAGCCCTCGCCCACCGCGACGCCCACCCGTGAGCCGCAGCGCGCCTCGGCCGAGTCGGCCCGGCGGGTCCGGGCCAACGAGCTCGGCATGGTGCCGGTGCTGATGTACCACCGCATCCTGCGCAAGCCGGTCGCCTCGATCGACCGCACCCCGAGCCAGCTTCGCCGCGAGCTGGAGCGGCTCGCCAAGGGCGGGTACGTGCCGATCACCGCCGCCCAGTACGCCTCCGGGGCGATCGACGTCCCGGCCGGCGCCCATCCGGTCGTGCTCAGCTTCGACGACGGGCATCCCTCGCACTTCGCCCTCGGCCCGGACGGGGCCCCCGTGCCGGACACGGTGGTGGCGGTGCTCTACGACGTCGCGGCCAGGTTCCCCGGCTTCCGCCCCGTGGCCACGTTCTGGATCAACAAGACCCCCTTCGGCCTGCGCGACCGCGAGCGGCAGGCGCAGGCCGTGCGCTGGCTCGTGGAGCACGGCTTCGAGGTGGCCAACCACACCTACTCCCACCCCGACCTGCGGCGGCTGCGCACCAAGAAGGTGAACGAGGCGATCGTGCGCGGCGAGCGGCTGGTGACCTCGCTCGGCGCGCCGCCGTCGTACACCTTCGCCCTGCCCTACGGCAGCCGGCCGAAGAAGAGGTCGGCCGCGCGCAAGGGGAAGTGGGACGGCACCTCCTACGCCTACCGCGCGGTGTTCATGGCCGGGTCCGAACCGTCGGTTTCGCCCTACGCGAAGACGTTCGACCCGTACAACATCCCGAGAATCCAGGCGAACGGTAAAAAAGGGGAATGCCGCCGCTGGTGCTCCGAGTACTGGCTGGGATGGCTCGACAAGCATCCGGACAGGCGGTATACCTCCGACGGCGACCCCACACGCGTCTCCATGCCCCGTCGATTTAAGGGTAAGATCCAGGCAAAGTTCCGCGAGGCGATGATCGCTTATTAGCGGGTGACGGGGTTGTGCGGGTGGACGCCGGATTGACCACGCCCGCGTACTCTCATATGCTGATCGCTGCGTTGTGGGCTCGCGTGCCTCGGACGGAGCGGGCTCGCGCTCGGTCATGTCGTCGACCATGGGTCATTCCGACCATCCTCGGCTTGAGCGAAGCAAGAGGGCCTGCCGCGCGTCCGCCACATCGACATCTGTCCGCGTTCGGAGCAATTCCACACATGACGAGCAGCACCGAGGCCACCTCGAACACCCCGCAGGTAGCGGTCAACGACATCGGTTCCGAGGAGGCCTTCCTCGCCGCGATCGACGAGACCATCAAGTACTTCAACGACGGCGACATCGTCGAAGGCACCGTCGTCAAGGTCGATCGAGACGAGGTCTTGCTCGACATCGGCTACAAGACCGAGGGCGTCATCCCCTCGCGTGAGCTCTCGATCAAGCACGATGTCGACCCGGCCGAGGTCGTCGAGGTCGGGGAGCACGTTGAGGCGCTTGTCCTCCAGAAGGAGGACAAGGAAGGCCGTCTCATCCTGTCCAAGAAGCGTGCGCAGTACGAGCGCGCCTGGGGCACGATCGAGAAGATCAAGGACGAGGACGGCATCGTCACCGGCACGGTCATCGAGGTCGTCAAGGGTGGTCTCATCCTCGACATCGGCCTGCGCGGCTTCCTGCCCGCGTCGCTGGTCGAGATGCGCCGCGTCCGCGACCTGCAGCCCTACGTCGGCCGTGAGCTCGAGGCGAAGATCATAGAGCTGGACAAGAACCGCAACAACGTGGTCCTGTCCCGCCGCGCCTGGCTGGAGCAGACCCAGTCGGAGGTCCGCCAGACCTTCCTCAACACCCTGCAGAAGGGCCAGGTCCGCAAGGGCGTCGTCTCCTCGATCGTCAACTTCGGCGCGTTCGTCGACCTGGGCGGTGTGGACGGTCTCGTCCACGTCTCCGAGCTGTCCTGGAAGCACATCGACCACCCCTCCGAGGTCGTCGAGGTCGGCCAGGAGGTCACCGTCGAGGTGCTGGACGTCGACATGGAGCGCGAGCGGGTCTCCCTGTCGCTCAAGGCGACCCAGGAGGACCCCTGGCAGCAGTTCGCCCGCACGCACCAGATCGGCCAGGTCGTCCCCGGCCGGGTCACCAAGCTGGTGCCGTTCGGCGCGTTCGTCCGGGTCGAAGAGGGCATCGAGGGTCTGGTCCACATCTCCGAGCTGGCCGAGCGCCACGTCGAGATTCCCGAGCAGGTCGTCCAGGTCGGCGACGAGATCTTCGTGAAGATCATCGACATCGACCTCGACCGTCGTCGCATCTCGCTGTCGCTGAAGCAGGCCAACGAGGGTGCGATCGGCGCCGACGTCGAGTTCGACCCCACGCTGTACGGCATGGCGGCGACCTACGACGACCAGGGCAACTACATCTACCCCGACGGGTTCGACCCCGAGACCGGCGAGTGGCTCGAAGGCTTCGAGAAGCAGCGCGAGGAGTGGGAGCGGCAGTACGCCGAGGCCCAGACCCGCTTCGAGGCCCACAAGTCGCAGGTCGAGAAGGCCCGTCAGGAAGAGGCCCAGGCCGCCGGCGCGACCGGCTACTCGGGCGAGTCGTCCGCCCAGCAGGGCGGGGGCGGCACGTCCCCGGCCGCGGGCGCCCTGGCCTCCGACGAGGCCCTGGCCGCGCTCCGCGAGAAGCTCGCGGGCGGCCAGAGCTGACGCTCTGAGCACGACGACAGAGGGCCCCGCCATCCGGCGGGGCCCTCTTCGCGTCCGGGGGCCCGCGCGCCGCGGTGGTCCGGCCGCCCTACAGTGGTGCGCGTGACGCGGATCGAACAGGCTTCGCCCGAGGACGCCGGAGAGATCCTCACCCTCCAGCGCGCCGCCTACGTGACCGAGGCCCAGCTCTACGGAGACCCCTTCATCGCCCCGCTGATCGAGTCGCTGGAGCAGATGCGCGCCGCGATCGGCGGCGCCACGGTCCTGAAGGCCCTCGGCGGCGGCCGGATCGTCGGCGCGGTGCGCGGCCAGATGGCCGACCGCACGGCCGTCATCGGACGGCTGGTGGTGGCCCCCGACCACCAGGGGCGCGGCCTCGGCACCGCCCTGCTCGCGGCGATCGAGCGCGAGCTCGGCGCGCGCGCCGACGCGTTCGGCCTGTTCACCGGCCACCTGTCGGAGGGCAACCTGCGGCTGTACCGCCGCCTCGGGTACCGGGAGACCCGGCGCGAGCGCGTCCACGAGCACCTGACGCTCGTCCACATGCGCAAGCCCGCCCCGCTCGCTCCCTGAGGCCGTCCGCTACCCTTCCAAGCGTGCTGAAGGTCGGGCTGACGGGCGGGATCGGATCCGGGAAGAGCGAGGTGTCCCGGCGTCTCGCCGGGCACGGCGCGGTGGTGATCGACGCCGACCGGATCGCCCGCGAGGTCGTCGAGCCGGGCACCGGCGGCCTGGCCGAGGTCGTCGCGGCGTTCGGCGCCGGCGTGCTGCGCGAGGACGGCACACTGGATCGCGAGCGGCTCGGCCGGATCGTCTTCTCCGACCCCGGCGAGCTGGCGCGGCTCAACGCCATCGTGCATCCCCGGGTGGGCGAGCGCATGGCCGAGCTCCAGCGGCGGGCCCCGGCGGACGCGGTCGTGGTGTACGACGTGCCGCTGCTCGCCGAGAACGGCCTGGCCCCCATGTACGACGTGGTGATCGTGGTGGACGCCTCCGACGAGGTCCGCCTCGACCGTCTGACCTCCCGGCGCGGCATGACCCGCGAGGACGCCCTGGCCCGGATCGGGGCCCAGGCCGCCAGGGAGGACCGCCTGAAGATCGCCGACATCGTCGTGCCCAACGAGGCCGGGCTCGGCGAGCTGGACGCCCGCGTGGCCGAGGTGTGGACCGAGCTGCTGGCCCGCCGCGGCGCCTGACCCTCCAACCGGCCCAGGACCGGCCCAGGACCGGCCCAGGACCGGCCCAGGACCGGCCCAGGACCGGGTCAGGTCCAGCTCGGCACCGGCTACCGGTTCAGAAGGGCGCGTCGAGGGCGATCTGCCGCACGCCGGGAAGGTAGGGGTCCAGCTCGCCCGGGTCGAACCTGCACATGCCGATCACGTACCAGAACTGCCCGGCGACGTCCCCCTCGGTCTTGTACCGGCCGTCGGGGCTGAACGCCGCCCACCCCTCGGGCAGGCCGAGCAGCGTGGCCCGCTGGACGGGCGCCTCGCCGGTGAGGTCCCACAGGATCACCACGCCGTCGTCGCCCGCGCTGGCGAGCTGGTCGCCCGAGGGGCTGAACGCCACCGACCAGACCCGCCGCGTGTGGCCCACGAGCGTGTGCAGGTGGTCGCCGGAGGTGGTGTCCCACAGGCGGACGACCAGATCGTCCCCGCCGGTCGCGATCATGGCGCCGTCGGGGCTGAAGTCCAGCGACCACAGGCGGCCGGTGTGCCGCTTGAGGGTGTGCAGCAGGTCGGCCGACCAGGCGCCGTCGGGACCGAGCCGCCAGATCCGGGCCGTGCCGTCGTTGCCGGCGCTGCCCAGCAGGCGGCCCGACGGGTCGAACCGCACGGCGTACACGCGGTCGGAGTGGCCCTCCAGGGTGGCCAGGCGCATGCCGGAGCCGGTGTCCCACAGGCGGACCATGCGGTCGTCGCAGCCGGTGGCGACGGTGGCGCCGTCGGGGCTGAAGGCGATCGAGCGCACGCGGCCATGGTGCTCGGCGAGGCTGCCGACCTGCCGCCCGCTGCTGCGGTACCAGAGCCGGACGCTGTCGTCGTCGTTGGCCGTGGCGAGGATCTCGCCGTCGGGGCTGAACGCCTCCGCCCAGACGTGGTCGGTCTCGACGTTCAGCTCGCGCTCGAACCCCCCGGCCGTCAGGTTCCACAGGTAGACCCCTCCGTCGTTGCTGGCGGTGGCCAGCAGGGGACCGGCCGGGCTGAAGATCGCGGAGATGAGCCGGTCGGCGGCGCCGGTCATCTCGCGCAGCCGCCGGCCCGTGCGCGGGTCCCACAGCCGGACGTAGCCGTCGTTGCCGCAGGTGGCCAGCATGGAGCCGTCGGCGCTGAACCGGGCGGCGACGATGCGGCGGCCGTGGCCGCGCAGGGTGTGCCGGCACTGGCCGCTCGCCGGGTCCCACAGCCGCGCGGTGCCGTCGTTGCTGGAGGTGGCGAGCTGGCGGCCGTCCGGGCGGAAGGCGAACGGCCACACCGACGCGCGGTGCCCGGCCAGCTCGGCCCGCTGCCGGCCGGTCTCCGGATCCCACACGCGCACGACGCCGTCGCTGTCGCCGGTGGCGAGCGTGGCGCCGTCCGGGCTGAACAGCACCTGGTAGACGGCCCCCGAGTGGCCCTGCGGCGCGCTGAGGGCCCGGCCGTCGCGGGGGTCCCACAGGCGGACCGCGCCGGTGGTGTCGCCGGAGGCGAGCAGCTCGCCCGAGGGGTGGAAGTCCAGGGCGTAGACGCGGCCGGTGTGGCCGCGCATGTCGTGCAGCGGCTCGCCGGTGACGGGGTCCCAGACGCGCACGACCCCGGCGCCGTCCCCGGTGGCCAGCATGCGGCCGTCCGGGCTGAGCACGAGCCGGTACACCGTGCCGCGGTGGCCGGTCAGGGTGTTGGCGAGCCCGCCGGTGGCCAGGTCCCAGACGCGGATGACGCCCGCCGCGTCGCCGGTCACGAGCCTGCCCGGCAGGAAGACCACGGTGTAGATCGGCGGGGTGTGGCCGGGCAGCGCGACGAGGTGGGCTCCGGTGCGGGCCGACCAGACGTTCATCACGCCGTCGGCGCCGCCGGCGGCCACCAGGTCGCCCGCGGGGCTCACCGCGACCGGCCAGACCCCTTGAGGGTGCCCGGCGCGCACGTGGCGCACCTCGCCGGTGAGCGGGTCCCAGACGCGGACGGTGCCGTCGGCCGCGCCGGTCACCAGCACGCCGGGTCCGTACGCCACGGTGTAGACCCGGCCCCGGTGGCCGTGCAGCGTGCGCAGCGGGGAGCCGGTGACGCTGTCGCAGACGAGCACCCCGCCGTCCTCGCTGCCGAGGGCGATCAGCCCGCCGTCGGGGCTGTAGGCGACCGGGCTGGGCAGGCGGCTGCTCTGGTAGTGGTACCCGTACGGCACGCCGACCTGCGGCGGCGCGAGCTCGGGCGTCACCGGGTGGCCGGGGGCGACGGCGGCGCCGTACAGCGCGGGGTCGGCGGCCAGGGAGGGGGAGGCCGTCACGTCGATGAGGGCCGCGCGGTTCCACCGGCCGCCCTCCACGGCGACGTCGCGCAGGTCGGTGCGCGAGAGGCGGGCGCGGGTGAGGTCGGCGCCGCGCAGGTCGGCGCCCGCCAGGACGGCCTCGTCGAGCCGGGCGCCGGTGAGGCGGGCGTCGCGCAGGTCGGCGCGGGAGAGGTTCGTGCCGACCAGTCGCGCGTCGGTCAGGTCGGCGCCGCTGAGGTCCACTCCGGCGAAGTGGCGGTAGGACAGGTCTTCGCCGCTGAGGCGGGCGCCGCGCAGGTCGGTCCTGGCCGGGGTGCGCAGCCGGGTGGTGATCTTGATGGCGTTGGCGCGCGCGGTGTCGTCCGACTCCGGGTCCGCCAGGGTGGCGCCCGCCCACGCCTGGAGCCGCGCGGTGTCGGCCAGGTCGCACAGGAAGTCGACGACCAGCGCCGAGAACGGCCGCCGCGTCAGCCGCTCGTCGAGGGTGAGCGCGAGGTGCCGGGCGACGAGCCACTCCATCACCGAGGAGTGGATGAAGCCGAACAACCCCTCGTCGGTGCGCACCAGCAGGCTGCCGGTGCCGACGGCGTGCGCGGCCTGGCCGGCGGAAAGAGGGCTGTTCGCCAGCTCGCCGAGGGTCTCGGCGACCTCGGTCAGCTCGGCCGGCCGCAGGTAGGACTCGCCGCTCTCCCACAGGCGCAGCGCCAGCGTCGTCGCCGCCCCCCACAGCTCCTCGACGCCGAGCCCGCCCGGCGCGCCGGGCACGTGGGTGCGGTGCTCCTCGAACCGCAGCCAGTGGCCGAGGATCTCGGCGTACAGCCCGGCCGCGCTGAGGGTGTCGCCGGCCTGGGCCGCCGCGCGCAGCCGTTCGGGGGGAAGGTCGGCGATGAAGCTCAGCATGCGCGGGTTCTGGGCGAGGCCGAGCAGGTCCGAGATGCGGGTGATCATGCTCATGCGCTCGTCGGCGGCGTGCTCGTCCCCGTACCGGTTCACCAGGTACGCCCGGACCTGGGCGGTGGTGAACTTCTCGACGCTGAGCACCCGGCGGTGCGGCAGCGTGCCCACCCGCTCGCCGAGCGCGGTCAGCACCTGGGCGTGGGACTTGAAGTGCTGCGTTCGGCTCGCCACGACGATCTTCGCCTTGTCCTCGGCCGCCCGCAGCAGCGTCTCCAGATGGTCGGCGGCGCGCTCGTAGGTGACGCGCGTGACCAGCTCGTCGAAGCCGTCGAACAGCAGCACGATGCGGCCCTGGCGCAGCATGTAGTGGAACGCCTTGAGGTCGATCAGCTCCTCGCCGTGGTTGGCCAGGTGCGCGGCCACCAGGCCGTCCACCGAGTGCGCCTTGTCCAGGGCGCGCAGCTCGATGAAGATCGGCGTCAGGTGGGGCAGCTCGGCGGGGATCCTGCGGGCGACCTCGCGCAGGGCGAAGGTCTTGCCGCGGCCGAAGTCGCCGAGCAGCAGCACGAACCTGCCGTGGTCGGCGGCCAGCAGGCGCATCAGCTCGCCGGTCAGGTCGTCGCGCACCGTCGAGGCCCGGTCCAGCTCCCTGAACCGCTGCGGGACGTACAGCTCCGGCGGGTAGCGGCGGTCGTCGCGCAGGCGCGCGCTCTGGTCGGCGACGTGGTCGGACAGGTCCAGCAGGCCCTGGAACTCGGTGAAGCTGCGCAGGCGCACGCCACGGCGCAGCGCGTCGTCCCGCACCTGCCGCGCGGGCCCCTGCCCCTGGTACACCAGCTCGGCGCCGTGGTCGAGCCCCGCCGCGTGGACGTGCCGCAGGAAGGACGTGACGGCCTCCGTGGTGGGCGGGCCGGCGTGCGCGCCGATGAGCTGCCGGCTGACGAAGCCGTCCTCGGCGAGGGTGACGAGCAGGTGCGGCGGGTCGCCGGGCACCTTGCGGATGCGGGCGCGCTCGCTGCGCGTCTCGCACACCTCGGCGATCATGTCGAGCAGCAGGGTGGACGGGTCGGCCTCGCGCTCGGGCTCGCCGCCGCCGTCCGGAGGGGCCTCCAAGGGATCAGGGGCGGGCCGGGAGGCGGTGGCCGGGGGGAAGGCGCCGTGCAGCGCCCGGCGGTCGTAGGAGAGCTCCTGAGGCGGCGGGACGTCGATCCGGTCGCGCGCCCAGCGGCGCAGGCCCGCCGGGCCGACCTCGATGACCTGGTGACGCCCCGGGGCCAGGGACGGCAGGCACGGCACCTCGCCGATCCAGCCGACCTCGTCCGGGCCGCCGCCGTGCAGCAGCAGGTTCAGGCGCGGGCCCAGCAACTGGCCGAACGTCGCGGCGTCGCGCAGCGCGCCCGGAGGATGGCCGGCCACCCCCACGCGCAGCCAGCCCGTCTCCTCGAAGGGCCGCAGGCGCTCGGCGAACCAGGCCGCCTGCGCCTGCCCGACCCAGCCGTAGGCGTCCTCCTCGCGGTGGCTCATCGCCATGGTCGAGTTGATCCCGGCCACGACCGCCCGCAGCTCCGGCTGGGCGAACAGGCTCCACGGCTGGGCGCTGTCGAAGTCGAGGTCCGTCAGCCCCTGGTAGACGTCCTTGAACAGGCCGGAGAAATGACGCCACTTCGGCCAGAACGGCGGCTGCGGGGCCACGTCGTCGGCCTCGCACGTGGCGAAGTAGGCGCGGCTCGCGGCCTTGGTCACGTCGCGGGGGCCGGGCACGATCACCAGGCGCCGGGGCTCCAGCCCCAGCAGGACGCGCAGGCCGGTCAGGAACGCGAGCGCCTCGCCGTACTCGCGGACGCTGCCCGACTCGGTGAGGTCGCCGGTGACCAGCAGCAGGTCCGGGCGGGGGACGCCGGCGTCGGCCAGGCGCGTCAGGTCCGCCCAGATGCCGGACTGCAGCTCGCCCGCGTCCAGCGGCTCGTCGGCGTCGGCCAGGCCGCGCCCGAAGCGGGGGCCCGCGACGTGCAGCAGCGTGATCGCCTCGCGTTCCCTGGCGGCCGGGGCCTCCCCGGGGAAGGCGGGGGGCGTCACGGGCGTCCTGCGCGCGGACGGGACGGCGGCGGGCGGGCGCGGCGGCTCCGGCCGTCGCGCCACCCCGGCCTCGCGGACCACGGTGCCGGGGATGGTGCGGGCCGGGACGGCGGGGAAGCCGGGCTCCTCTGCGGGCTTGGCGCGGCCGGCCAGCGTGTGGCGGATGCGGCCGAGCAGCAGCGACCTGGCCTCCGCCGCATCCGTGACGCCGACCATGTCCACCCACGTGATCGTGGACAGCAGGCCCTCCAGGGGGCAGTCCTCGATGCGGATGGTCACCAGCCGGTTGCCCGGGTTGTCCGGGTCCGCGCGGAAGGCCGTCAGCCATTCCTGCCGTCCGAACCGGGAGCCGAGGTAGTTGCGGGACAGGACCGCGACGATCAGGCCCGCCTCGCTGACCCCGCGGTCCATGAAGTCGACGAAGTTCGTGCCCGGCACGAAGTCCCAGGCCTGCAGCATGGTGCGGTAGCCCGCCGCCTCCAGTTGCCAGGCGATCCAGGACGCCCAGCGTTCGTCCGCGGGGGAGTAGCTGACGAAGATGTCGGTCCGCGTGCCGTTCCGGTCGTCCATGCCGGTCCCTCATCTCTTGTGCGCCGCGCCGCCACCCGCAGGCCGCCCCGTTCGTCCTGTGCTGTGCCGTCCTGTGCTGTGCCGTTCCGTGCCGTCCCGGGGTCTTCGTGGGTGTCCTGCTGCTGTGTGGGCCCGGCGCGCCCGATGTCCCGCGAGGCCCCCGTTCATAGGACAGCCGCCTCGGCGCGCCGGTTCACCGGCGTCATTATCTCCTTTGCGGGCGGGGCTTTCGAGATTTTGATCACCCGGGAGGTGTGCGATCATGGCGGCGTGAAGTGGCGGCCGACGGTCCTCGACTGGGTGAGGATCGGCGTGCTGGCCGCGGGCCTGCTCTGCGTGGCCACGGGGTTGCTCCCCGGCGCGGAGGCCGCCGCGAACATCCGGCGCATCGGCCCCTTGCTGCTCTTCCTGGCCGCGGTGATCGTGCTGGCCGAGCTGACCAAGGAGGCGAATGTCTTCGACGTGCTCGCCGGCCGGTTGGCGATCATCGGCCGCGGGAACTATGCCGCCCTTTTCGTGCTTTGTACGGCCTTCGCGTCATTTGTCACGATATTTCTGAATCTGGATACGACGGCGGTGCTGCTGACGCCCGTCATGCTCGCCCTCGCGCCGCGCGCCCGCATCACCCCGCTGCCCCTGGCCATGACCACGATCTGGCTGGCCAACACCGCGAGCCTGCTGCTGCCGGTGTCCAACCTGACCAACCTGCTCGCCATGGGCCGGGTCGGCCTGTCCACGCGCGACTTCGCCGGCCGCATGTGGGCGCCGCAGGCCGCCGCCATCGCCGTCACCATGCTGCTGCTGTGGATCTTCTTCTGGCGGCGCGGCGAGCGCGGCGAGGACCGGTACACGCCGCCGCCCCCCGCCCTCGTCGGCGACCCGGTGCTGTTCGGCGTCGCTTCCGTGGCGTGCGTGTTGTTCATCGCCGCCATCCTCGCCGGCGTCCAGATCGGCGTCGCCGCCGCCGTCGCCGCCGTGATCGTCATCGCCGCCTTCGCCTGGCGCGACCGCGCCAAGCTCACCTGGTCGCTGTTCCCCTGGCAACTGCTGGTCTTCGTCAGCGGGCTCTTCCTGGTCGTCCCCACCCTCAGCCGGTACGGCCTGAACGACCTGATGCGCGGCCTGATCGGGTCCGGCGGCGACGCCCTCGGCGACTACCGCGCCGCCGCCGCCGGGGCCGCGCTGTCCAACGTCGTCAACAACCTGCCCGCCTACGCCGCGGGGGAGGCCGTGATCCCGGCGGCCGGCCACGACCAGCTGCTCTCGCTGCTCATCGGCACCAACGTCGGGCCCGTCATCACCCCGTGGGCGTCCCTGGCCACGCTGCTGTGGTTCGAATGGTGCCGCCGCCGCGGGGTGAAGGTGCCGATGGTGAAGTTCGTCCTCACCGGGCTGACCCTGGCCGTGACCGGGCTCGCCGCCACGATCGCGGCTCTGCTGCTCACGGCCTGAGCCCCGCGCCGCGCTAGGCGCGGGCCCGTGCCGTGGCCGCCGTGACCAGGCCGAGCAGGTCGTCCACCAGGGCCGGGCGCGCGGCGACGAAGCTGCGCCGCTCCGGCGGCAGGTCGGTGCGCCCGTCGAAGCGGCTCCCGTCGAAGCCGCGCACGGTCAGCCCCGCCTCCTGCGCGATGAGCAGGCCGCCGGGCAGGTCCACCGCCTCGGCCCGGTACCCCACCACCGCGTCGATGTCGCCCCGGGCCAGCAACACCCAGCCCAGCAGCGGCGCCCACAGTTGCAGCACCCGCCGCGCGCGCACGTCCAGCGCCGTCTTCAGCGCGCGCAGGGCCGGGTCGTCCCTGGCCACGCCGTGCCCCTGCGTCCAGGCCAGCACCGGGCCGTGCGGGGTGGCGCGGGCGGGGCGGTACGCCAGCGGGCCCGCCGGCCCGGACGCCCCCTGCCCGCGGACCGCCCACCAGGTCTGCCGGGCCACCGGGTCGTGGACGACGCCGAGCCGGGGCAGGCAGGCGTGGCACAGCGCGACGCCCACCACGTACAAAGGGAGCCCGAGCGCGACGTTGTTCGTGCCGTCCAGCGGGTCCACCAGCCACGTCCACTCGCCGTCGGGGGCGCCCGACACGCCCGACTCCTCCGCGACGACGCGGTGGCCGGGGAAGGCGCCCTGGATGCGTTCGAGCAGGAGCTTCTCGGCGGCGACGTCCAGGTCGGTGACGATGTCGCCGCCCTCCTTGGCGCGGACCCCCAGCGTCCCTCGCACGCGCTCCCTCAGGAGATCTCCCGCGGCCTCCACGGCCGCCACCGCCACCCGGCGAGCGTGATCGAGATCCATGAGCCCTCCAAGGTCCGCGCTAGGTGCGCGCCAGGTGGTCCGCGGCCAGCCGGGCGGCCCGCGCGGTCTCCTCATCGTCGCAGCGTTCCCGCGTCACGCGGTGGGAGCGCGTGCCGAGCGGGCCGAGCGACAGGTCGGCCGCGCCCGCGCGTCCGCTGCCCAGCGCGATCGTCGCGGTGTCGACGCCGTCGGGGATCACGCTGCGGTGGAACACCCCGGCGGGCATCGTGTAGACGTCACCGGTGCGGTACACCCCGGCGGCGCCCTCGCGGAAGGTGACGGTGCGGCCCGTGGGGCTGATGCTGTCCACGCCGCCCGCGCTGACCACCTCCATGAGCTGGTGGGTCGCCCCCGTCGCGCTGTCGCTCACCCCGACCAGCTCGTTGCGCACCTGGCCGTACAGCACGTAGCTCACCAGGTCCCAGCTGTGGCAGTGGACCTCCGAGGTGGTGTTGCCCGCGCGCGGCAGGTCCGCCGACCACAGGTGGAGGCAGACGCCGCACGCGCCGCCGCGCTCCACCGGCAGGCAGACGAAACCGAGCGGATGGCGCACCGCCCTGATCGCGGAACGTCCCGCGGCGACGTCCTCCAGCAGGCCGAGGACCCGGCGCGGCAGCGACCGGGAGACGGCGCCCGAGGTCAGCTCGTCGTGCAGTTCCTGATACTTCATGGCTAATACGGATTCTTCGCGCGGATGGCCTTGCGGATGATCTCGACGACGTCGCGGTCCGTGTAGGAGCGCGGCAGGCCGAGGCCGAGCGCCTCGAACAGCTTGCGCGTCTCGTCCACGGTGGGCTCGTCGCCGAGCGTGGCGGACCTGGCCGCCTCGATGGGGACCCGGCGCGTCTGGTCCAGGCTGGCCAGCAGCTCGGTGGAGCAGTGGTCGTAGTAGAAGCTGCCCCGCCTGCTCATCAGGGCGCGGTTCGGGTCCTCGACGGTGATGATCACGTAGCCGGCCGACATGTCCCAGCGGAACGTCGTCATCGTGGACGACAGGCCGAGGTCGATGTCGAGCAGGCTGAACCTCTGACGGTGCCAGCAGGCCGCCAGGATCGTCGCGTACGACTCCTTGCGGGTGCGGTCCACCGTCCAGAACTCGCCGGTGCCGTCCGGGGTGTCCGACACCGACCTGCGGAAACGGACGTACGCCTCGCACACCCCGGCGTGCGTGGGGTCGATGATCTCCAGGCGCACGAGCAGCGCCTTGCGCTCCCTGCGGGCGGCGAGTACCAGGTCGGGCAGCGTCACGGCGCGCATGTACGTGCCCGTGCCGCCCTTGAAAATCCAGCGGTCGGTGGCGCGCCTGGCCTCCGCGTGCGCCTCGGCGATCTCGTCGGCCCCGTTGAGCACCTCGACCACCTGCAGGTCGTCCAGCACGCGGCGCGCGCTCTCGACCACGGCCTCCAGCCGCTCCAGGCGGTCCAGCCGCGCCGGGAGACCGGCCAGGGCGCCCGAGGTGGTGCGGAAGTTCTCCTTGATCGTGTCTTCCATGGGCTCCTGACGCCACCGGTCGCGCAGGATGGCGGCGGTCAGCAGGCCCAGCACCAGCAGCGTGACGCCGCTGATCAGGTCACTCTTGCTCTGGCCGAGGATCTTGTCGTCGGAGGTGAGCCCCAGGAAGGCGATGAACAGCGCCAGGACCAGGGCGACGACGCCGTCGGCGTTCTTGCCCACCCACGCCACGAACTTCCCCATGCGTTCCACAGCGTTACAGCGCCCGCCCTCGACGATCAGTCAGCCCCGCCGTCATGTCCCCGCCGTCATGGTAACGAGAAGGCAAAACCTGGGCCAGTGCCGCGCGGGACAGCACCTGTTCACGCCGCGTTCTCCGGGTTCCCCGCGCCCGTACGCCGGTCCCGCCCCGGCCTCGTCCGGCGGGCGGGCGGAAATGTCGGTGGCCCGGCGTAGGTTATGGAGGTGTGAGGCCGGTAACTGATTTGCAGCGCAAGGTGGCGCCCTTCGAGGTCGTCACCGACATGTCCCCGTCCGGTGACCAGCCGACGGCCATCGCCGAGCTGGAGCGCCGCGTCAAGGGCGGTGAGAAGGACAACGTCCTGCTCGGCGCCACGGGCACCGGCAAGACGGCGACCGTGGCCTGGCTCATCGAGCGGTTGCAGCGCCCGGCTCTGGTGATGCAGCCCAACAAGACCCTCGCCGCCCAGTTCGCCAACGAGCTGCGCGAGATGCTGCCCAACAACGCCGTCGAATACTTCGTCTCTTACTACGACTACTACCAGCCCGAGGCGTACGTCCCGCAGACCGACACCTACATCGAGAAGGACTCCTCGATCAACGACGAGGTCGACCGCCTGCGCCACTCGGCGACCAACTCGCTGCTGACCCGCCGCGACACCGTCGTGGTCGCCTCCGTCTCGTGCATCTACGGCCTCGGCACCCCGCAGGAATACGTCGACCGCATGGTCCGCCTCAAGGTCGGCCAAGAGATCGAGCGCGACCGGCTCCTGCGCCGCCTCGTCGACATGCAGTACTCGCGCAACGATCTCGCGTTCACCCGGGGCACCTTCCGCGTGCGCGGCGACACGATCGAGGTCATCCCGCAGTACGAGGAGCTCGCCGTCCGCATCGAGATGTTCGGCGACGAGATCGAGAAGCTGGCCACGTTGCACCCCCTCACCGGCGAGGTCATCACCGAGGACGCCGAGCTGTACATCTTCCCGGCCTCCCACTACGTCGCCGGCCCCGAGCGCATGGAGCGCGCGATCCGCGACATCGAGGAGGAGCTCGCCGCCACCCTGGCCCGCATGGAGAAGCAGGGCAAGCTGCTGGAGGCCCAGCGGCTGCGCATGCGCACCACCTACGACATCGAGATGATGCGCCAGGTCGGCACGTGCTCCGGCATCGAGAACTACTCGCGCCACATCGACGGCCGCGAGGCCGGCTCCGCGCCCAACACCCTCCTCGACTACTTCCCCGAGGACTTCCTGCTCGTCCTGGACGAGTCCCACCAGACCGTCCCCCAGATCGGCGCGATGTACGAGGGCGACGCCTCCCGCAAGCGCACCCTGGTCGACCACGGCTTCCGCCTTCCCTCCGCCATGGACAACCGCCCGCTCAAGTGGGAGGAGTTCCTCGACCGCATCGGCCAGACCGTCTACCTCTCGGCGACGCCGGGGCCCTACGAGCTGGGCCGGGCCAAGGGCGATGTGGTCGAGCAGGTCATCCGCCCGACCGGCCTGGTCGACCCCGAGGTCGTCGTCAAGCCGACCAAGGGGCAGATCGACGACCTGGTCCACGAGATCCGCGAGCGCGCCGAGAAGGACGAGCGCGTCCTGGTGACCACCCTCACCAAGAAGATGGCGGAGGATCTCACCGACTACCTGCTGGAGCTCGGCATCCGCGTGCGCTACCTCCACAGCGAGGTCGACACGCTGCGCCGCATCGAGCTGCTCCGCGAGCTGCGCATGGGCGAGTTCGACGTCCTGGTCGGCATCAACCTGCTCCGTGAGGGCCTCGACCTGCCCGAGGTCTCGCTGGTGGCCATCCTCGACGCCGACAAGGAGGGCTTCCTGCGCAGCGAGACCTCCCTGATCCAGACCATCGGCCGCGCGGCCCGCAACGTCTCCGGCCAGGTCCACATGTACGCCGACCGCGTCACCCCGTCCATGGAGCGCGCGATCGACGAGACCAACCGCCGCAGGACCAAGCAGGTGGCCTACAACGAGGCCAACGGCATCGACCCCCAGCCCCTGCGCAAGAAGATCGCCGACATCCTCGACTCTCTGGCCAGGGAGGACGCCGACACCGACCGGCTCCTCGGCGCCGGCCGCCAGCAGAGCCGCGGCAAGGCGCCGGTCCCCGGCATGGCCGCCGCCCGCCAGGCCGGCCAGCACGCCAAGGCCATCGCGGGCGAGATGCCCCGCGCCCAGCTCGAATCCCTGGTCCAGTCGCTCACCGAACAGATGCACACCGCCGCCGCCGACCTCCAGTTCGAGGTCGCCGCCCGCCTCCGCGACGAGATCAAGGAACTCAAGCGAGAACTCAGAGACATGCAGGAGGCCGGCGTCCACTGACCCCCGGCCCATCCCGTCCGCTGACGCACCCGCCCTACCCGCCCGCCCAGAGTCGTCCACGCCGCCTCACCCCACCCACCGCCGGGAGGCGCCTGCGGGCGGTGGGTGGGGCGGCTCGTCAGGCTTCGGAGTTCTAGGGAAGTCGAGGCCGCCGCACGTTCTCGGTGACGTCGCCGGGCGTTAGGGTGGAGATCACGCGGCGGAACAGGCGCCGGTTCGTCGGAGATGTGATCGCCGGCCGATGCGCGGGGTCATGTGTGGCGGTCACCGGCGGGCACGCGGACAAGTCCGGCGGGGTTCAATGGCGGCCCCACGCCGGACAGCCCGCGCGCACGTGCTCTCCCTGCCTCCCGGCGAACTACGGCCCTCCAGGGTCGGTCGGTGCGATCGGGGCCGACTGGTGAAGCCGGCCTGTGTCGACCGGCGGGGGTTGGCTGAACCGACCAGTGAAGTTCGGTCTATGTCGACCGGTGCCGACGAGGGCGGATCAACGCCGATCTGTGCCCATCAATGCCGATCAGTGAAGGAAGGTGGCCGTGATGACCGCCGAACCGGCGCCTGGCCATAGGTGGGGACTTCATGAAGCCGGCGGTGAGCGGGGTCTTTCCGGCGTGTCGCACGACTCGGCGTGGCTGGTCGAGGAGGCGTCCCTGGTGCTGGTCGAGGTGACGCTGGACGCGGTGGCCGAGATGGGCGATCTCTCATTGACGCAGCTCAGGGCACTGCTCGCGGTCGATCGGCACGGGCCGCTGAACCTCAGCTCTCTCGCCACCCGGTTGAACATGTCACTGTCCGCGGCCGGTCGAATGGTGGACCGTCTCGACGGCTCCGGCCTGCTACGGCGCTTCCCCGCCCCGCACAGCAGGCGCGAGATCCGTATCGAGACCACCTCGGACGGACGCGAGGTTCTGGAACGGCTGCGCTCGGCACGACGGCGCCGCATCGGCACGGTCCTCGAACGCCTCACCCCCGACGCCCGTGCCCAACTGACCCACGTCCTACAGGAGTTCACCGCCGCAGACGCGTCCCGAGACCACGACGACTTGTAGAGATCCTCCGTAGCTTCCGTGAGCTTCCGTGCCACCGATCATGGCGCTGGTTGTAGCCGGAAGTGAGGGTTGCGGGCGGCTGCCGAACTGGCAGAGGTCTGTGAGCCCCACCCGTGCGGGTCCGTCGTGGCTGGCCGCCGTTGGCCCACCCATAAGCGCGCGCCCCGGGGGCGCTGGTGATGGGTGTCGTGGTGATCGGGCGAGTCTGAGTGGTCCGTCCGCGCCGTAGGACCCGCACGGGTGGGCTCCCATACCTATCCCAGCCCCGAAGACACCGGCTCCGCGCCCACAATCCCTCACTTCCAGCTACAACCAGCACCACGGTCGGTATCACTGACGTACGTGGGCACTTGATGTGCTGGGTCAGTTGCCTGTGTCTGTCGCCCTCCTCGAAAGATCTCGCGACGTGAACGACCGCCCACACCCACCCTGATCACCACGACACCCCGGCCGACCGTCCTACGGCGCGTACGGAGGACTCAGACCCGTACCGACCGGCCACGACACCCCTCGTCGGCCCTCCCGTAGGTGGGGTTTGGGGTGGGTTCGGGGGCCGTTATTGGTGGGGAGAATGGGTTTTTACATCTTGGTATTCAGAGAGTTGACATCGATTGTTAATAGTGTTGCCTTTTGGTGGACTTTGGGGGGGTTTTCGGGTCTGAATGAATGGCTGGTGGCGTTGTTAGATTCCGTCTGACGACTGTTGCATGATAGAAACTGTTTCTCGTCGGACAGTTACCGTGCGTCCTGGATCAACGTCCCGAGGCGTCGATCAGCGGATTCGGCGTCGGTCGTGTTCGCGAGGGCGGCGGCCATGGCCAGGGGTGTGGCGCCATGCCACGGAGAGGTCGGCGGCATGTTCGGTCGTGCGCCCAGAGCGCTCGCGGAGAAGGCGGCGGCCACCGCCGCGCGGCGGCTGCTGGAGGCGGGCAAGCTGCTCCACCGTTCCGACACCTCGCCCGACCTGCGGGCCCTGTACCGGCCGGGTGACCGCGTCAACGACGCGCCCTATCGCGAGCGGTGGGCCCACGACCGGGTGGTCCGCTCCACCCACGGCGTGAACTGCACCGGCTCGTGCTCCTGGAAGGTGTACGTCAAGGACGGGCTGATCACCTGGGAGACCCAGCAGACCGACTACCCGAGCGTCGGCCCGGACCGCCCGGAGTACGAGCCGCGCGGCTGCCCCCGTGGCGCCGCCTTCTCCTGGTACACCTACTCGCCGACCCGGGTGCGCTACCCGCACGCCCGGGGCGTGCTGGTGGAGATGTACCGCCAGGCCAAGGCCGAACTGGGCGACCCGGTGGCGGCGTGGGGGAGTGTCGCCGGGGACCCGGACCGGCGCCGGCGCTACCAGTCGGCCCGCGGCAGGGGCGGCCTGGTGCGGATCGACTGGGACGAGGCGCTGGAGATCGCCGCGGCCGCGCACGTGCACACGATCATGACCTACGGCCCCGACCGGGTGGCGGGGTTCTCGCCGATCCCGGCGATGTCGATGGCCTCGCACGCGGTGGGGGCCCGGTTCATGGCGCTGATCGGGGCGCCGATGCTGTCGTTCTACGACTGGTACGCCGACCTGCCGATCGCCTCGCCGCAGGTGTTCGGGGACCAGACCGACGTGCCGGAGTCGGCGGACTGGTGGGACGCGGCGTACCTGATGCTGTGGGGTTCGAACGTGCCGGTCACCCGCACCCCGGACGCGCACTGGATGGCCGAGGCCCGCTATCGGGGGCAGAAGGTGGTCGTCGTCTCGCCGGACTACTCGGACGCGACCAAGTTCGCCGACGAGTGGCTGCACCCGCATCCCGGGACCGACGGCGCCCTGGCGATGGCGATGGGGCACGTCATCCTGACGGAGTTCTTCGTCCGTGATCCGGTGTCCCGCTTCACCGACTATGTGCAACGCTTCACCGATCTGCCGTTCCTGGTCACGCTGACCGAGCGGCCCGATGGCGGCCACGCGCCCGGCAAGTTCCTCACGGCCGCCGACGCCGGCCTCGGCCCCGAGGAGGGGGCGCGCTGGCGCCCGGTGCTGGCCGACGCGCGCGACGGGCGGATCACCGTCCCCGCCGGCACCCTCGGAGACCGGTGGACCGAGGCGGGGGCCGGGCGGTGGAACCTCGACCTCGGCGAGGTCGATCCGCTGCTCAGCCTGGACGAGGAGGGCGGCGAGACCGCCGAGGTCGTGCTGCCGCGCTTCGACGAGGATGGCGGCGTGGTCCGCCGCGGCGTCCCGGTGCGCCGCGTGGCGGGCCGCCTGGTGACCACCGTCTACGACCTGCTGCTGGCCCAGTACGGCGTGGCGCGCCCCGGTCTGCCGGGCCGGTGGCCCACGGGGTACGACGACGCCTCGCTGCCGTGCACGCCCGCCTGGCAGGAGCGGATCACCTCGGTCCCGGCCGCCCGCGTGGCCCGCATCGCCAGGGAGTTCGCCGAGACGGCGCGCAAGACCGGCGGCCGGGCGATGATCGTGATGGGCGCCGGCACCAACCACTGGTTCCACTCCGACACGATCTACCGCTCGTTCCTGTCGCTGCTGCTGCTCACCGGCTGCCAGGGCGTCAACGGCGGTGGCTGGGCGCACTACGTGGGCCAGGAGAAGGTGCGCCCGCTGGCCGGATGGCAGCAGCTCTCCACGGGGGCCGACTGGGTTCGCCCCTCGCGGCAGATGGCGGGGACGCCCTACTGGTACGTCCACACCGACCAGTGGCGGTACGAGAAGTTCGCGGCGTCGGCGCTGTCCAGCCCGGCGGGGCCGGGCCTCTTCGGCGACCGGCACACCGTGGACCTCGTGGCGCAGTCGGCCCGGCTGGGCTGGATGCCGTCCTACCCGACCTTCTCCGCGAACCCGCTGAAGCTCGGAGCCGAGGCGCGGGCGGCCGGCGGGGACCCGGCGCGGTGGGCGGCCGGCGAGATCGCGGCCGGGCGGCTCCGCTTCGCCTGCGAGGATCCCGACGCGGAGGAGAACTGGCCGCGCGTGCTGACCGTGTGGCGGGCCAACCTGATCGGGTCCTCGGCCAAGGGCAACGAGTACTTCCTGCGCCACCTGCTCGGGGCGCGGGACAACGCCGCGGCGCGCGAGGCTCCCCCCGAGGCGCGTCCCCGGGAGGTGACGTGGCGCGAGGAGGCGCCGCGCGGCAAGCTCGACCTGCTGCTGGCCCTGGACTTCCGCATGACCTCCACCACGTTGTCCGCCGACCTCGTGCTGCCCGCGGCCACCTGGTACGAGAAGCACGACCTGTCCAGCACGGACATGCACCCGTACGTCCACGCCTTCTCCCCGGCGATCAGCCCGCCCTGGCAGGCCCGCACCGACTTCGAGATCTTCCACGGGCTGGCGCGCCGGATCAGCGAGCTCGCCGTGGGGCGTCTGGACACCGCACACGACCTCGTCGCGACGGCGCTGCAGCACGACACGCCCGGCGAGGTCGCGCAGCCGGGAGGGACGGTCCCCGACTGGCGCGGGGACGGCCGCGCGCCCGAGCCGGGCCGGGACATGCCCGCCATCGCCCTGGTGGAGCGGGACTACACCGCGATCGCCGGCAAGCTCGCGGCCTTCGGCCCGCTGGCCGAGGAGCAGGGCATGACGGTCAAAGGCGTCACCGTCCACCCGGTCCCGGAGGCGGGCTGGCTGGCCGCGCGGTGCGGCCGGGCCCCCGCCGGGCCGGCCGAGGGACGTCCCCTGCTGGACACCGACGTCAAGCTGTGCGAGGCGATCCTCGCCCTGTCGGGCACCACCAACGGCCGCCTCGCCGCGGCGGGCCTGTCCGCGCTGGCCGCGCGCTGCGGGCCCGGCACGGGGCTGGCCGAGCTGGGCGCCGCCGTCGCGGAACGCCGGGTGGTGTTCTCCGACACCCAGGAGCGGCCGGTGCAGGTCGGCATGAGCTTCGAATGGTCGGGCAAGGAGGCCCCCGACCGCCGGTACGCGCCGTTCACGATCAACACCGAGAACGCCAAGCCCTGGCACACGCTCACCGGCCGCCAGCACTTTTACCTCGACCACGACTGGATGGCCGAGTACGGCGAGCAACTGCCCATATATCGGCCTCCTCTGGACATGGCCGCGCTCGCAGAGGACGCCGGGGACACGGCTGCCGCCGACGCGTCCCCGGACGGGCGCGCGGTGGCCGTCCGCTACCTCACGCCGCACTCCAAGTGGTCCATCCACTCCGAATATCAGGAGAACCTCCTGATGCAGACCCTCGCCCGCGGCGGCCCGGTCATCTGGATCAGCGTCGAGGACGCCGCGGCGATCGGCGTGGCCGACAACGACTGGATCGAGGCGGTCAACCCCAACGGCGTGGTCGTCGCGCGCGCCGTCGTCTCCCACCGCATGCCGCCGGGGACGGTGTTCATGTACCACGTCCAGGAGCGGCTGGTGAACGTCCCCAAGTCGCAGGCCACCGGCCGTCGTGGCGGGGTGCACAACGCCCTCACGAGGCTGCTGGTCAAGCCCACGCACCTGATCGGCGGATACGGCCAGCTGTCCTTCGCGCCCAACTACTACGGGCCCACGGGGAACCAGCGCGACGCGGTCACCGTCATCCGCCGCCGCTCCCAGGAGGTGATCTACTGATGCGCGTGATGGCGCAGGTCGCCATGGTGATGAACCTCGACAAATGCATCGGCTGCCACACCTGTTCGGTCACCTGCAAGCAGACGTGGACCAACCGGGCGGGCACCGAGTACGTCTGGTTCAACAACGTCGAGACCCGGCCGGGACAGGGGTATCCGCGCGGGTACGAGGATCAGGACAAGTGGAAGGGCGGCTGGCGGCTCAAGGGCGACAGGCTCGTCCCGCGCGCCGGGGGCCGCGTCCGCCGCCTGACCCGCCTGTTCGCCAACCCCGAGCTGCCGCTGCTGGACGACTACTACCAGCCGTGGAGCTACGACTACGAGAACCTGACCGCCGCGCCGCTCGGCGACGACGTGCCGACCGCGCCGCCGCGCTCGCTGATCGACGGCGCGCCCACCGCCGTCACCTACGGCCCCAACTGGGACGACGACCTGGGCGGCGGCCCCGAGCATCTGGCGGGCGACCCGATCCTGCGCAAGATCGGGCAGGAGGTGCGCCTGCGGTACGAGCAGTCGTTCATGTTCTACCTGCCGCGCATCTGCGAGCACTGCCTCAACCCGTCCTGCGTGGCCGCCTGCCCGTCCGGCGCCCTGTACAAGCGGATCGAGGACGGCATCGTGCTGGTCGACCAGGACCGGTGCCGCGGCTGGCGCATGTGCGTCACCGGCTGCCCCTACAAGAAGATCTACTTCAACCACGGCACCGGCAAGGCCGAGAAGTGCACGCTGTGCTACCCGCGCATCGAGGCCGGCGAGCCCACCGTGTGCTCGGAGACCTGCGTCGGACGCCTGCGCTACCTGGGCGTCATCCTCTACGACGCCGACCGGGTCGGGCAGGCCGCCGCCGTCCCCGACGAGCGCGACCTGTACGGCGCCCAGCTCGGCTGCTTCCTGGACCCGGACGACCCGGCCGTGGCGGCGGCGGCCGAACGGGCCGGCATCCCGCACCAGTGGGTGGAGGCGGCCCGCCGCTCCCCGGTCCACGCGCTCATCTCCCGCTACCGCGTCGCGCTGCCCCTGCACCCGGAATACCGCACGATGCCGATGGTCTGGTACGTGCCGCCGCTGTCGCCGATCGTGGACGCGCTGGCCGAGACCGGCAACGACGGCGAGGACGCGGGCAACCTCTTCGGCGCGATCGAGACCCTGCGCATCCCGGTGGAGTACCTGGCCGAGCTGTTCACGGCCGGGGACACCGGGCCGGTCGAGGCGGCCCTCGGCCGGCTGGCCGCGATGCGCGCCCATATGCGCCGGGCCAACCTCGGGGAGGAGCCGGACCCGCGCATCGCCGCGGACGCCGGCATGACCGCCGGGCAGCTTGAGGAGATGTACCGGCTGCTCGCGCTCGCCAAGTACGACGAGCGGTACGTCATCCCCACCACGTACGCCGCACCGTCCGTCCCCGGCGCGGACGGGTGCAGTCTGGAGGTCCCGGGCGGGCCCGGCATGCTGGAGCCGTCCGCCGCCTCCGTCGAGGGCTTCCACCGGCCCCCGGCCGACGACCGCCTGCGCGGCCGCGTCAACCTGCTGAACTGGGACGGCAAGGGGCTGCCCACCGGGCTGTTCCCCCGGCGCGGGGAGCAGAGCTCATGATCGTCCCCGCCCTCGGCCCCACTCTCGGCGCGGCCCTCCATCCATCCGGGCCCGTGCTCGGCGCGGCCCTCCATCCCGCGTTCGGCTCCATTCCCGGCGCGGCCCTCCATCCGTCCGGGCCCGTGCTCGGCGCGGTCCTTCCACCCGTGCTGGGAACGGCGTTCGGTCCGGTGATCGGCGCCGTCGGCCGCCTGCTGCCGGGCCGCGCGTCCGGCCGGGCCGTCCACCAGGCGGCGTCCCTGCTGCTCACCTACCCCGGCGCCGACTGGCGGGACCGTCTCGCCCTCGTCCGGCGGGCGCTCGCGCCGCTGCGCGGCGACCCCGCCGCCACGCTGCGCGGCTTCTGCGCCGGCATGGCCGCCGCCGAGCCGCTCGGCCTGGCCGCCGAGTACGTCGCCACCTTCGACCGCAGCGCGCGCCGCACCCTGCACATGACCTACTACACCGACGGCGACACGCGCAGGCGCGGCGCGTCGCTCGCCGAGATCAAGGCGCTGTACCGGGCGCACGGCTGGCGGCCCGATGACGCGGAGCTGCCCGACTTCCTGCCGCTCATGCTGGAGTTCGCCGCCCGCTGCCCGCGGCCGGGCGCCGACCTGTTGTGGCGGCACCGTCCGGGCCTGGACCTGCTGCACGCGGCCCTGTGCCGTCACCGCAGCCCCTACGCCGACGTCGTGGCGGCCGTGGCGCAGACCCTGCCGCCCGCCCGTCCGGGCCCCGCCACGCCGCCGGTGGAACGTGTGGGCCTGGACCCGTTCCCGGCCGCGCCCGCCGGATCCCCACGGGAGGTTCGCCGATGAACGGCCTGCAGATCGCCGCCTGGGGCGTGCTGCCCTACCTAGTGATCATGCTGTTCCTCCTCGGCAGCGTGTGGCGCTACCGCCACGACCGGTTCGGGTTCACCACCCGCTCCAGCCAGATGCACGAGAGCCGCCTGCTGGCCGTCGGCGGCCCGATGTTCCACTACGGGCTGCTGTTCGTGATCGCCGGTCACGCCGTGGGGCTGCTCGTGCCCGAGAGCCTGACCGAGCGGATGCACGTCCCCGAGTCGCTGTACCGGCTCAACGCCCTGATGGTCGGCGGGCTGGCCGGCGCGGCGACGGTGGCGGGGCTCGCCGTGCTGGTGTGGCGGCGGCTGCGGGTCCGCGCGGTGCGCCGGGCCACCAGCCGCAGTGACCGCTTCACCTACCCGATCCTGGCCACGGTGCTGCTCGCCGGCCTGTGGGCGACCCTGGGCGAGGCCGAGAGCCCTTACGACTACCGGCTGGGCGTGTCGGTCTGGTTCCGCAGCCTGCTGATGCTGCATCCGGACGTGCCCGACATGGCGCACGCGCCGCTGGTCTTCCAACTGCACGCCGCGCTGGCCATGGCCCTGTTCGCCCTGTGGCCCTTCAGCCGCCTCGTGCACGCCTTCGCCGCCCCGGTCGGCTACCTGGTGCGCCCTTACGTCGTCTACCGCCGCCGCGGCGGAGCCGTGCCCCCTGCCACCGCGCGGCACCGGCCATGACCTCCGCGACCGGGCCCGGCGGCACTCTCCCGCCGGCGCCGGCCGGGCGGTCCCGATGGCATCGCGCGCTGGTCACCGCGGCGCAGGCCGCGGTGTGCATCGCCGTCCCGGCGGTGGTCGCGTGGGTCAGCGGGCAGCCGTTCGTGTTCCCCTCCCTGGGGCCGACGGTCTTCCTGGCGCTGACCTCGGCCTCCACCCCGGCCGCGAGCCCTCGCAACACCGTGGCCGGGCACCTGATCAGCGCGAGCGCCGGGTACGCCGCGCTGGCGCTCACCGGCCTCACCCGCGCCGGCCCCGACCTGTCCCATCCCAACGGTCACCGCGTCGCCGCCGTCGCCATCGCGCTCGCGCTGACCGCGGGCGGGATGCTGCTCGGCGACCTGCCCCACCCACCCGGCGGCGCCACCACCCTGATCGTCGCCCTCGGCCTGCTGCGCACGCCCGGCCAGCTCACGATCCTCATGGCCGCCGTGGTCACCACCACGGGCGTCCTGGTCACCGTCAACCGGCTGTCCGGCCGCTCCTACCCCCTCTGGTCACCCGCGTCCCGGGAAGCGGCGTCCGAACGGAGGGCCCGGGAGGCGGCGGCCGAGCGGATGTGCCGGGAGGCGGCGCGGTGCCTGGCCGGGGCGATGACCAGCGCGGTGTGGCCGGTGGCCCGCGTCCGGGTGGCCCGCCTCCTCGGCCGGGGCGACAGCGGGCGCGAGAACGCGGTCGCGGCCCGCCTGAACGCCTCCCGCGCGGCGCTCCTGGAGACCAAGGACCCCGTGGCGACGGCCGCCCACTGGACCGCCGACTTCCGCACCCTCCTCACCCGCGACCCCACCGCCGCCCGCACCCTGTCCGCCTTCACCGACACCATCACCTACCTGCTCCGCGCGATCCCCGCCCCGGCGTCCAGGACCGGTCCGCTCCGCGAGGAGCGTACGCATGGTCACGGCTAGCCGATCAGCTTGCGGAAGTCCAGGTCGATGTCCACGTCGAAGCCGATGTCGGTGCGCAGGCGTCCGCGGTGGATTCCGGTGGGGACGTACGCTCTGACGGCCGGGTCGAGTTCGTAGGTGTAGGCCACGGCGTCGCGCTCCTCCAGCTCGACGCGCCACAAGAACTTGATCCCGGCGTTGGAGTACTTGATCGGTTTGGCGCTCCGGTCGCGTTCCTCGGAGTCGGGTGCGACGACCTCCACGACCAGGTGGACCTCGTCGGGGGTGTAGGAGGTCTTCGAGAGGTCCTCCATGGCCTCTCTCTTCACCACCAGCACGTCAGGTTCGGGGCGTTGTCTCAACCCCAGCGTCACCGACATCTCGCGCGCCACGGCCAGCCCCTCGGGCGGCCGGATGCCCAGTTCCCTGTCGATGAGCAGATTGATCATGAGCATGTGGAACTGCGTCTGGGGGGACATCATGATGAGGGACCCGTCGATGAGTTCGACGCGCCGGGGGGCGTCTGGGGGAAGATCGTCCAGCATGTCGGCGGTCCAGCCGTCCTTCGGGCCGGGGTAGAACCACTCGGGGAATGCCGTGGTCATCCGGTCGACTCCTCCCTGCCGGCGTCAGGACCCTACGCGACAGCACCATCCTGCCACGCTCCGTAGCCTTCCGGGGTCGATGGCTATGACGGCTGGGATGCCTGGGAGAGGCGTTGGGCGCGGCGGGCTCTGCGGCGGCGTAGGGCGCGGAGGAGGAAGAAGGCGGGGATGGCGAGGACGATGAGGGCGAGGATGACGAGGGCGGGGAAGAAGACGGCGACGAGGCTCATGCCGAGGGAGCCGGCGTCCTCGACGGTGCTGATGACGGGGGCTCCGGCGCCGACGGTGGTGGCGTTGACGACGGGGCGGGCCGAGGACTTCATGACGTGGACGACCAGGGCGACGCCGATGCCGACCACCCAGCCCACCCAGGGGTTCTCGGCCATCCAGGCGGAGTGGTCGAGCTGGGAGGCCGCCTGGGTGGCGCTGAACACGACGCCGCCGGCCGCCGGGCGCACGGCCGTCTGGATCATGTCGTTGACGTGGTCGACGACGGGCACCTTGTCGAGCACGATCTCGGCGAGCAGCAGGACGGCGATCACCGCGAGCACCCAGCCGTTGGTGAGCCAGGCGTAGTCGCCCGGTAGTTTCACCCTGTCGGTGAAGTTGGCCAGCAGACCGACCACCAGCAGGGGGATGTAGGCGTTCAGCCCCGCAGCCGTGGACAGGCCGAGGCCGGTCAGCGCCGCCAGCATTTCGCATCCCTCCACCACGACGATTCCTCACACCGCAACGAAGACCGATTGCCCCGCGTTCCCGTCCGCAACCGTGCGTGGCCGTGACCAGGAGGGGAGTCAAGGCCGCGGGCCGCGGGGATCGGCGGGGAGGGCTCAGGCGCCGGGGCGGAGGGCTCGGAGGGGGTTGGGGTCGGCGGGGCCCGGGGTGTGCCAGCCGTCCTCGGGGGAGTAGCGGCGGACGATCTTGGCGGGCACGCCGGCGATGACGCAGTGGTCGGGGAACTCGCCGCGCACGACCGCGCCGCCGGCGACCACCGACTGCCTGCCGATGCGGGTGCCCGGCAGGATGACGGCCCCGGTGCCGACCCAGGACCCCGCCCCGATGACCACGGCCTTGTTGCGCGGCCACTGGCGGCCGACGGGCGTGTCGGGGTCGTCGTACACGTGGTTCTGGTCGGTGATGTAGACGTACGGCCCGGTGAAGACGTCGTCGCCGATGTCGATGGAGTGGTGCCCGACGATGTGGCTGCCGCGCCCGATCGAGCAGCCGCCGCCGATGCGGACGATGGAGTCCGGGCCGAGGTCGACGCCGGGGCCCATGCCCGCCGAGATGGAGACGCGCTCGCCGACCAGTGTGTGGTCGCCGATCTCGATCCACCCCTCGCCGAAGATCGCCCCGGGCGGGAAGGAGAGGCACGCGCCCTCGCCGAGCCGGCGGAAGCGGTAGCCGGCGGGGGTCCTCGGTGTGATCGCGCCCGCCGCCCGGATCGCCGACCACGCTCGGTGTACGAGGCCGGTCAAGATCCGGCGAATACCATCACGGGGTGACATAACCGGAAAAGTTACCGCTTGGTTAGCATGCTGGGAACGGACGCCCGGGTGATGTTCGGGCACTTCGCAAGCGTGCTTTGATATTCTGAGAGCCCGTGGACACGCGGTCGCCCGTCGGACGGCCACGCTCACAACGGACCACGGGAGAACCTCCTTGCGCAGCGCCGCAAACACCAAGCATCTGTTCGTCACGGGTGGCGTCGCCTCCAGTCTCGGCAAAGGGCTCACCGCCTCGAGCCTGGGGCGCCTGCTGAAGCTTCGCGGCCTGCGGGTCACCATGCAGAAGCTGGACCCCTACCTCAACGTCGACCCCGGGACGATGAACCCCTTCCAGCACGGGGAGGTGTTCGTCACCGACGACGGCGCCGAGACCGACCTGGACGTCGGCCACTACGAGCGCTTCCTCGACACCGAGCTGCACGGCTCGGCCAACGTCACCACCGGCCAGGTGTACTCCAACGTCATCGCCAAGGAGCGCAGGGGCGAGTACCTCGGCGACACCGTCCAGGTGATCCCGCACATCACCAACGAGATCAAGGACCGCATCCGCGGCATGGCCGGCCCGGACGTCGACGTGGTGATCACCGAGGTCGGCGGCACCGTCGGCGACATCGAGTCGCTGCCGTTCCTGGAGGCCGTCCGCCAGGTCCGCCACGAGGTCGGCCGCGACAACGTGTTCTTCCTGCACGTGTCGCTGCTGCCGTACATCGGGCCGAGCGGCGAGCTGAAGACCAAGCCGACGCAGCACTCCGTCGCCGCGCTGCGCAGCATCGGCATCCAGCCCGACGCGATCGTCTGCCGCTCCGACCGGCCCATCACCACCTCGCTCAAGCGCAAGATCAGCCTGATGTGCGACGTGGACGAGGACGCCGTGGTCTCGGCGGTTGACGCCCCGAGCATCTACGACATCCCCAAGGTCCTGCACGCCGAGGGCCTGGACGCCTACGTGATCCGCCGCCTCGGCCTGCCGTTCCGCGACGTCGACTGGCACGAGTGGGACCAGCTCCTGCGCCGGGTGCACCGCCCCGCCAAGGAGGTCACGGTCGCGCTGGTCGGCAAGTACATCGACCTGCCCGACGCCTACCTGTCGGTCACCGAGGCGCTGCGCGCGGGCGGGTTCGCCTGCGACGCGCGGGTCAACATCCGCTGGGTCAAGAGCGACGACTGCGAGACCCCCGAGGGCGCCGAGCGCGAGCTCGACGGCGTGGACGGCGTGCTCATCCCCGGCGGGTTCGGCGTGCGCGGCATCGAGGGCAAGGTGGGTGCCGTCCGCCACGCCCGCGAGCGGCGCGTGCCCCTGCTCGGCCTGTGCCTCGGCATGCAGTGCATGGTCATCGAGGCGGCCCGCAACCTGGCCGGCATCGAGGACGCCAACAGCGCCGAGTTCGACCCGGCCACCGCGCACCCGGTGATCAGCACGATGGCCGACCAGGAGGACGTGGTGGCGGGGGAGCGGGACATGGGCGGCACCATGCGCCTCGGCCTCTACCCCGCCAAGCTCGCCGAGGGCTCGATCGTCCAGCGGCTGTACGGCACGGCCGTCGCCGACGAGCGCCACCGCCACCGCTACGAGGTCGGCAACGCCTACCGCGAGCCGCTGGAGAAGGTCGGCATGGTCTTCTCCGGGCTGTCGCCGGACGGCCGCCTGGTGGAGTACGCCGAGCTGGACGCCGAGACCCACCCCTTCTTCGTCGGCACCCAGGCCCACCCCGAGTTCCGCTCCCGCCCGACGCGCCCGCACCCGCTCTTCCGCGGCCTCGTCGAGGCGGCTTTGACGTACGCCGGCGCGCGCGAGAGGGTCACCAAGGCCGGACGCGGCGCGTGAGCCGCCCGGCGCGGCGACCAACCGCACTAGAGCGACCAAGCCGATCGAACGGAAGACAGGGGGGCGCGTGAGCGGAACGACCGCGGACGGCTCAGGAGCAGACGCCCGGGACGACACCCGGCGAGACGGCATGCGGGAGTCCGCCGAGCGGGACGGCACCGCGCCAAAGGATCTCACCGTGGAGGACGTCCGGGACCTCCCGGCGTCCTGGGAGGTCGTGGAGTCGGCCGAGCGGTTCCGGGCCCGGGTGATCGCCGTGCGCACCGACAAGGTGCGCATGCCCGGCGACGAGGTCGTCGACCGCGACTACGTCGTCCACCCCGGCTCGGTGGCCGTGGTGGCCCTGGACGAGCACGGCAGGGTGCTGCTGCTGCGGCAGTACCGCCACCCGGCGCGCCGCCTGCTGTGGGAGCTGCCCGCCGGGATCCGCGACGTGCGCGGCGAGCCGCTGGTCGACTGCGCCGCCCGCGAGCTGGCCGAGGAGGCGGGGTACCGTGCCAAGACCTGGCACACGCTGATCGACATCCTCACCACGCCCGGCGCGAGCGACGAGCGCATCCGCGTCTTCCTCGCCCGCGACGTCGAGGCGATCCCCGACGAGGAGAACGGGTTCGTCCGCAGGCACGAGGAGGTCGACATGCCCGTCGTCTGGGTGCCCCTCGCGGACGCGGTCGGCAGGGCACTGTCCGGAATGATCCACAACGCACCTGCCGTCGCCGGTATCCTCGCCGTGTACGCCGCATCGCCGGACGGTTTCACCACCCTGCGTCCCGCCGACGCGGAGGAGGCCTGACAGGGAGGTTCCGTCCTGCGCCCCCACGCCGACCCCCCCGCCGGCATCGAGGCCGCGATCGCCGGCTACCTCGCCCACCTGGCGGCCGAACGCGGGCTCGCGGCCAACACCCTGGCCTCCTACCGGCGTGACCTGCGGCGCTACCTGCAGCATCTGCGTTCGCGCGGCCGTCTCTCCCTGGCCGAGGTCGGCGAGGCGGACGTCCGGGAGTTCCTGACCTCCCTGCGTGAAGGGGACGCCCACCACCGGGCCCTGGCGGCCGTCTCGGCCGCCAGGGCCGTCTCGGCCGTGCGGGGCCTGCACCGGTTCGCGCTGCGCGAGGGGCTGGCGGCGCACGACCCGGCGGGCGGGGTGCACCCGCCGACCAGGCCGCACCACCTGCCGCGGGCCATCGGGGTGGCCGACGTCGAACGCCTGATCGCCGCCGCCGGCGCCGGCGACGCCCCGCTCACCCACCGCAACCGCGCCCTGCTGGAGGTCCTGTACGGCACGGGCGCACGGATCTCCGAGGCCGTCGGGCTGGCCGTGGACGACGTCGAGGCGGGCGGCGAGGCCGGGGCCGGGCACGTGCGCCTGCGCGGCAAGGGCGGCCGGGCGCGCGTCGTCCCCCTCGGCCGGTACGCCCGGGAGGCGCTGCGCGCCTACCTGCACCGGGCCCGTCCGCTGATCTCGCCGCGCGCCCCGGAGACCCGCGCGTTGTTCCTGAACGCACGGGGCGGCAGGCTCACCCGCCAGGGCGCCTGGGAGGTGCTGCGCTCGGCCGCGGAGCGTGCCGGGCTGCAAGGGGTGTCGCCGCATATGTTGCGCCATTCGTTCGCAACTCACCTCCTTGACGGAGGAGCGGACGTTAGGGTTGTGCAGGAACTGCTCGGGCATGCCTCGGTGACGACGACCCAGGTCTATACCCTGGTCGGTGTCGACGGGCTCCGAGACGCGTACGCGGCGGCCCCACCGGGGGCCCGGCACCCAACTTCATAGCTCTAGGGCGCGTCGCCTTGCCGCATACGTGCCGACCCCATAGTGTCCGTCCGGACGGTCCGGTTCGGGGCCGTCAGGGAGGTTCAACTGGTGACTGCGACCACAGACGCTTCAGCCCGGGGGGTCGCCGGCAACCCCGGCACCGACTCTTCCTGGGGCGACACCAGGAACGAGGGTCTCCTCGGTCCCACAGGGCGTCCGCGTCCCGTCTTCCCGGATCCGGTCCCGCCGACCACGCACGGCCCCGCGCGGGTCGTCGCCATGGTCAACCAGAAGGGCGGCGTCGGCAAGACCACCACGACCATCAACCTCGGCGCCTCGCTCGCCGAGTGCGGCCAGCGCGTCCTGCTCGTCGACTTCGACCCCCAGGGCGCCCTCTCGGTGGGCCTCGGCATCGACCCGCGCCCGCTCGAAGCCACGATCTACGACCTGATCATGGAAGAGCCCGACGTCACCGCCGAGGACGTCCTGCTCGCCACCAGCGTCGAGGGCATGGACCTGCTGCCCAGCAACATCTTCCTGTCCGGCGCCGAAATCCGGCTGGTCAACGAGGTCGCCCGCGAGTACGCCCTCGGGCGTGCCCTGGAGCCCCTGCTTCCGCACTACGACATCTGCCTGATCGACTGCCAGCCCTCGCTCGGCCTGCTGGCGGTCAACGCGCTGACCTGCGCCCACAGCGTCATGGTGCCGCTCGAGTGCGAGTTCTTCGCGCTGCGCGGCGTCGCCCTGCTCATGGAGTCGATCACCAAGGTGCAGGAGCGCCTCAACAAGGACCTGGAGATCGACGGTATCCTGGCCACCATGTACGACCCGCGCACGCTGCACGCGCGCGAGGTCCTGCAGACCATCATGCAGGGCTTCGGGGACAAGGTCTTCCACACCGTGATCAACCGCACCGTGCGGTTCCCCGACGCCACGCTGGCCGGCGAGCCGATCACCCAGTTCGACCCCGCGTCCATGGGCGCGACCGCCTACCGCGAGCTGGCCCGCGAGCTGCTGTCCCGCTGGTCGTAGCCGCACCCGTCCCGCGCCGGCCGGTCCGGTACGTGACCGCGCGGACGCGTGGCGTGCACGGCCGCCCGCGTACGGGAGAATGGACCGGTGACCGAGCAGCCCGCGACCGGCCAGGCCAGGCCCGACGCCTTCCAGGTACACCTGGAGGTCTTCGAGGGCCCGTTCGACCTGCTGCTCGGGCTCATCGCCAAGCACAAGCTGGACATCACCGAGGTCTCCCTGCACCGGGTGACCGACGAGTTCATCGCCCACATCCGCGCCCGCGGCCCCGAGTGGGACCTGGACCAGGCCAGCCACTTCCTGCTCGTCGCCGCCACCCTGCTCGACCTGAAGGCCGCCCGCCTGCTGCCCACCGGCGAGGTGGAGGACGAGGAGGACCTGGCGCTGCTGGAGGCCCGCGACCTGCTGTTCGCCCGCCTGCTGCAGTACCGGGCCTACAAGGAGGTCGCCAAGGTCTTCTCCGGCCGCATGGCCGAGGAGGCTCTGCGCTATCCCCGGGTCGTTCCCATGGAGGCCCGGTTCGCCGGCCTGCTGCCCGAACTGGTCCTCGGCATCGGCCCCGAACGCCTCGCCAAGATCGCCGCCCGCGCGTTCACCCCCAAGCTTCCCCCCACCGTCTCGACCTCGCACATCTATCAGCCCGTCGCCAACGTCCGCGAGCAAGCGGCTATCCTGGTCGCACGGCTCCGGCGCGTGCGCAGGGCGACGTTCCGGGCCCTGACCGCCGACTGCGCGGGCACCTACGAGGTCATCGCGCGCTTTCTCGCCGTCCTGGAGCTCTTCCGGGAGGCCGCGGTCTCCTTCGAGCAGTTGGAGCCGCTCGGAGACCTGCACGTGATCTGGACCGGCGCCGACGACGGAGACATCGCGGTGGCCGACGACTATGACGAGGGCGCCCCGCCTGCGGAGCGCCCGCAAGGCGACGACAGCGGGCCGGGCGAGCGCTCCGGCCGGGAGGAAGCATCCGATGACTCCTGAGGACGCCCCGGGCGTCCCCGCCCTCCGGGACGGGACGGCCCTGCGCGCCGCCCTGGAGGCGATCCTGCTCGTCGTGGACGAGCCGGTGGCCGAGATCACCTTGGCGCAGGTGCTGGAGCGTCCCGTGCGCGAGGTCACCGAGACCCTGCGCGAGCTGGCGGCGGAATACACGCGCGACGGCCGTGGTTTCGATCTCCGAGAGGTGGCGGGCGGCTGGCGTTTCTACACGCGGGCCGACCAGGCCGCCCACGTGGAGCGTTTCGTCCGCGACGGGCAGCAGACGCGGCTGACGCAGGCCGCGCTGGAGACGCTCGCGGTCGTGGCCTACCGGCAGCCGGTGAACCGGGCGCGGGTCGCCGCGATCCGGGGCGTCAACAGCGACGGCGTCATGCGCACGCTCGTGGCGCGCGGCCTGGTGGAAGAGGCCGGCACCGACCCCGAGAGCCAGGCGGTGCTCTACCGCACGAGCTCGTACTTCCTGGAGAGGCTGGGGCTGCGGAGTCTCGACGAGCTCCCCGCGCTCGCCCCGTTCCTCCCCGACGACGTGGAAACCTTAGAGGAGCAACAGAAGTGAACAGTAGGCGTGGCACCCCGTCCGGTGATGGACGCGGTCGAGGACGCGGCGACGCCCCCGGTTCCCGGGCGGGCGCGGGATCCCGTGGCGGTTCCGGCGGCCCTCGCGGAGGAGGCGCGCCCCGGGGTGGTTCCCGGGGCGGCTTCCGTGGCGCGGGCGACCGCGGAGACGCCTTCCGCCCGGAGGGGCGGCGCGGCACCGGCGAGCGGGGTGCCTCGAAGGGCGGGCGCGGCGCGTTCGCCCGTGACGACGACCGCGACCCCCGCGGGCGCGACGGTTCCCGCTCCTTCGAGGGCGGCCCGCGGGGCGGCTCCCGGGGCGGCCCCTCGTCCGGGGGCTCCTCGGCGTACGGGGCGGCGCGGGGCGGGTCCCGCGGCAGGTACGGCAGGGGCGACGACGAGCGCGGCGGGTCCATCCGCGCGGGCCGGGGCGGCTCCTCCGCCGCCGGCCGCCGGGCGGACTCCTACGACCGCGGCTCCTCCTACGACCGGAGGAGTTCCTACGACCGCGGGGGCTTCGCCGGCGACGACCGGCGCGGCGCGTCCCGCGGCGAGGGTTCCTTCCGCGACCGCCGCGATGACGACCGCGGCGGCGCCCCGAGGGACGGGCGCGGCGCCACGCGCGGCCGCTACACCCGCGACGACTCCGGCCGTGACCGTCCCCGCTTCGGCCGTGAGGACGCGGGCCGTGACCGTCCCCGCTCCGGCGGCGGCGACGCGGGCCGCGACCGGCCTCGGTTCGGCCGTGAGGACGCGGGTCGCGACCGGCCTCGCTTCGGCAGGCAGGACGCGGGCCGGGACCGGCCTCGGTTCGGCCGTGAGGACGCGGGCCGGGACAGGCCGCGGTACGGGCGGGACGAGGCCGGCAGGGATCGGCCCGCGCGGGAGTCCGGCGAGGGCCGGTACGGACGCGACGAGATCCGCACCATCGGCGGCACCCCGGCGAGTTCCCGGGGGCGGTACGGCCGCTCCGAGGAGGGCCGCGGCGCGGTGGCCCGCGGGGGCGGACGGACCGGCGGCACGGCCGGGCGGCGCGAGGGCGGCGTGGGCGGGCGGCGCGAGGCCGACGTCCGCGGACGCCGGGGCGAGGGGCGTCCCCAGGCGCCGCGCGCCGGGCGGGGCGGGGCGTTCAAGAGCGCGCGCCAGCCGCTGCGCGACCCCGACTTCTACCCCTCCGACTACACCGACGAGCGCGACACCACCGAGGTGCCGGGCGGCGTGCGCCTGCAGAAGGTCCTCGCCACGGCGGGCGTCGCGGCCAGGCGCACCTGCGAGGAGATGATCGGCGAGGGCCGCGTCACCGTGGACGGCCAGGTCGTGCGGCGCTTCGGCGCCCGCGTGGACCCGGCCAAGCAGGTCATCCACGTGGACGGCAAGCGCATCCCCACCGCGCCCGACCAGGTGTACTTCGCGATCAACAAGCCGATCGGCGTGATCAGCACGATGTCCGACCCCGAGGGCCGCCCCTCGCTGGCCGACTACGTCGTCGACCGCGCCGAGCGGCTGTTCCACGTCGGCCGCCTGGACACCGAGACCGAGGGCCTGATCATCCTCACCAACGACGGCGAGCTGGCCCACCGTCTCACCCACCCGAGCTTCGGCGTGCAGAAGAAGTACTGGGCGAAGGTGCCCGGCCCGATCCCGCGCGGCCTCGGCCGGGTGCTGCGCGACGGGGTCGAGCTGGAGGACGGCGTCGTCAAGGCCGACGACTTCAAGATCGTCCAGGAGCACGGCCAGCAGGCCCTGGTGGAGGTCGTCATCCACGAGGGCCGCAAGCACGTCGTCCGCCGCCTGCTGGAGGCCGTGGGCCACCCCGTGATCGATCTGGCCCGCATCGAGTTCGGCCCCGTCAAGCTGGGCCGTCTCAAGCCGGGCACGATGCGGACGCTCAGCCTCAAGGAGGTCGGCGACCTTTACGCGGTCGTGGGAATGTAACCTGTCGGGAAGGTGAGGCCTGCCGGGAATCACCGGGCACGCCGGGGACGTCCCCGGCCGCCCGGGCCTTCCCGGGGCCGGTTCAGGCCCGCCGAGCGGGCGCGGCGGTAGGTGAAAGGAATTTGCCATGGTGCGCGCGGTCCGGGGCGCCGTCCAGGTCGAGGCCGACACACGGGAGGCCATCCTGGCGGGGGTGACCGAGCTGGTCACCGAGGTCATGGCGCGCAACGCCCTGACCACCGACGACGTGATCAGCGTGATCTTCACCGCCACGCCGGACCTCACCTCCGAGTTCCCGGCCCTGGCCGCGCGCAAGCTCGGCTTCCACGACGTGCCGCTGATCTGCGCGAGCGAGATCGACGTGCCGAGCGCGCTGCCCCGCGTGGTGCGCCTGATGGCCCACATCGAGACGGCCAAGCCCCGGCAGGAGATCCAGCACGTCTACCTCAAGGGCGCGGCCGCGCTGAGGGTGGACATCGCGCAGTGAACGCCGAGCCCCGGGCCGTCGAGACCGCGCTGATCGTCGGCACGGGCCTGATCGGCACGTCCGTCGCCCTCGCGCTGCGCGAGCACGGGGTGACGGTCGCGCTCGCCGACCGCGACCCCGCGGCCGTGCGGCTGGCCAGCGAACTCGGCGCGGGCGCTCCGTGGTCCAAGGACGGCCCGCCCGCCGACCTGGCGGTGATCGCCGTGCCGCCGCAGTACGTGGCCCAGTGGCTGCTCGACCTGCAGAAGACCGGCGCCGCCCGGTTCTACACCGACGTGGCCAGCGTCAAGGCCCTGCCGATCGCCCAGGCGGCCGCGCTCGGCTGCGACATGTCCAGCTACGTCGCCGGGCACCCGCTCGCCGGGCGCGAGCGCTCCGGCCCGGCGGCGGCGCGCGCCGACATCTTCCTCGGCCGCCCGTGGGCGTACTGCCCGGCGGCCGAATCGGCGCCCGAGGCGGTCGCGGCGGTGCTGTCGCTGATCGGCCTGTGCGGCGCCAACCCCGTCCCGGTCGAGCCGTCCGCGCACGACGAGGCCGTGGCCCTGGTCTCCCACGCCCCGCACGTCGCCGCGTCCGCGGTCGCGGCCCGGCTGGCCGAGGCGTCGGAGACGGCGCTCGGCCTGGCGGGGCCGGGCGTGCGGGACGTGACGCGCGTCGCCGGGGGCGACCCCGGGCTGTGGACGGTGATCCTGTCGGGCAACGCCCGCCCGGTGGCCGAGGTCCTGGAGGCGGTGGCCGCCGACCTGAACGAGGCCGCGCGGGCCCTCCGGGAGGTCGCGGTGGGCGACTCCGCCCAGGGGGCCCCGGCGATCGGCCAGGTCACCGACCTGTTGCGGCGCGGCAACGCCGGCCAGAGCAGGATCCCCGGCAAGCACGGCGGCCCCCCGAGGTCGTACGCCGTGGTGCAGGTGCTGGTCGGCGACCGTCCCGGCGAGCTGGCCCGCCTGTTCCAGGTGGCCAGGGACGCCGGGGTCAACATCGAGGACGTCCGCCTGGAGCACGCCCCGGGCCTCCCGCTGGGCGCCGCCGAGCTGTCGGTGCAGCCCGAGGCGGCCGGGGCGCTGGCCGAGGCGCTGCGCGCGCACGGCTGGCACGTGCCCTAGGCCGTCGATGCCCGGGTGGCGGACGATTCCCGGTACCCTCGTTGCGGACAACTCAATCGGGATGGCGGAGGGAGATGCCGTGACCGCACTGGTCGTCGCCATGGACGGTCCTTCGGGGTCGGGCAAGTCGAGCGCCTCGCGCGGGGTCGCGCGCGCGCTCGGGCTTCGCTATCTCGACACCGGGGCGATGTACCGTGCGATCACCTGGTGGATGCTGGAGCACGGCGTCGAGATCGGCGACCCGGCGGCCGTGGCCGCCCGCGCCGCCGAGCCGGTGCTCACCATCGCCACCGACCCCGACGCCCCCGGCGTCACGGTGGACGGGCGCGAGGTGTCCGCCGAGATCCGCACCCACGAGGTCACCTCCGCGGTGTCCGCGGTGAGCGCCGTCCCCGAGGTCCGCGCCCGGCTGGTCGCCGAGCAGCGCGCCCTCATCGGCGACGGCGACATCGTCGTGGAGGGGCGTGACATCGGCTCGGTCGTCGCCCCCGGCGCGCCGGTCAAGGTCTACCTGACGGCGAGCCCGGAGGCCCGCGCCCGGCGCCGCAGCGCCGAGCTCACCGGCACGACGGTCGAGGCGCAGCGCCTGGCGATGGCCAGGCGCGACACCTTCGACTCCACCCGCAAGGCCGACCCTCTGGTGATGGCGGCCGACGCGGTCGAACTGGACACCACGGAGCTCAACCTGGACGAGGTCATCTCCGAGGTGCTGCGACTTGTGAAGGAGCGCACCTGACCCGTGGCCCGCGCGGGCCCCGTCAGGGCGTCCCGGCCCGCCGGAACCGGTGTGCCGAGGACTGCGCAGAACTGCGCCGAGAAACAACGGAACGGACGTGACGTGACGTGACGGGGGAGTACGAGGACGAGGGCGGCTGGATCGCCGCCCACCTCGCCGAATTCGAGGAGGACGGCGCCACGCCGGAGGCGGAGCCGGATTCCGGCCCCCTGCCGGTCGTCGCCGTGGTGGGCCGTCCCAACGTGGGCAAGTCCACGCTGGTCAACCGCATCATCGGGCGCCGTGAGGCCGTCGTCGAGGACGTCCCCGGCGTCACGCGCGACCGCGTGACCTACGAAGGGGTCTGGCGGGGCCGCAGGTTCACGCTGGTCGACACCGGCGGCTGGGACCCCGAGGCCACCGGCATGGGGCTGCGCATCGCCGAGCAGGCCCAGGTCGCGGTCGAGCTGGCCGACGTGATCCTGTTCGTGGTGGACGCCACGGTCGGGGTGACCGACGCCGACGAGACCGTGGCCTCGGTGCTGCGCCGCTCGGGCAAGCCGCTCGTGCTGGCCGCCAACAAGGTGGACGACCAGCGGCATGAGCTGGAGGCCTCGGCGCTGTGGTCGCTCGGCCTCGGCGAGCCGCAGCCCGTCTCGGCCCTGCACGGCCGCTCCAGCGGCGACCTGCTGGACGTCCTGCTGGACAAGATGCCCGAGGCGCCGCCGCAGCGGTTCGCCGCCGAGCGCGGCCCGCGCAGGATCGCCCTGGTCGGCAAGCCGAACGTCGGTAAGTCGTCGCTGCTCAACAAGCTCGCGGGTGAGGAGCGCGTGCTGGTCGACCCCATGGCGGGCACCACCCGTGACCCGGTGGACGAACTGGTCGAACTGGGCGGCAAGACCTGGCGTTTCGTCGACACCGCGGGCATCCGCCGCCGGGAGCGCCAGCTCCAGGGCGCCGACTTCTACGCGGGCATGCGCACCAAGGCCGCGCTGGAGCGGTCGGAGGTCGCCGTCGTGCTCATCGACGCCTCCGACGTCCTCACCGAGCAGGACCTGCGCATCATCAGCATGGTGATCGAGTCCGGGCGCGCCATGGTGGTGGCGTTCAACAAGTGGGACCTGGTGGACGAGGACCGCCGGTACTACCTGGAGAAAGAGATCGACCGCCAGCTCGTCCGCGTGCCGTGGGCGCTGCGCGTGAACATCTCCGCCAAGACCGGCCGGCACATCGACCGCCTCGTCCCGGCGATCGAGCGCGCCCTGGAGTCGTGGACGACCCGCGTCCCCACCGCCCGGCTCAACGCCTTCCTGTCGGAGCTGATCGCGGCCACGCCGCCGCCCGTGCGCGGCGGCAAGCAGCCCAAGGTCCTCTTCGCGACGCAGGCGTCGACCGAGCCGCCCAAGTTCGTGCTGTTCACCTCCGGCTTCCTGGAGGAGACCTACCGGCGCTTCCTGGAACGCCGCATCCGCGAGGAGTTCGGCTTCGCGGGCTCCCCGCTGGAGGTCACCATGAGGATCCGCGACAAGCGGGGCGCCGCGAAGAAGAAGTGACGCCGCCGCGCCCCCCCGCGAAGGGGGGCGCGGGCTCACGACCGTTCGCGCCGCCGTCCGGGCAGGGTGAGCGCGGCGAGCGCTCCGGCCGCGCAGACGATCGCCGTCAGCAGGAAGATCTCGGTGTACTCCTGATGCAGCGCCCGGGTGACCTCGGCGGTGTAGGCGGCCAGGCGGCGGGCGTACTCGGCGGGCTCCACGCCGAACGGCAGCGGCGTGTCCAGGTCGGCCGTCAGCGACTGGAAGCGGTGGAACCCCCACGCCGACAGCGCGGCGACGCCGAGCAGCATGCCCATCATGCGGGCCACCACCACCGCGGCCGAGACCAGCCCGTGCCGGTCGGCCGGGCTCAGGCGCAGCACGGCCGAGGACACCGGCGCGATCACCAGGCCCAGGCCGAGCCCGGCGACGGCCAGGTCCACGTCGGTGCGGGCCAGGCCCAGGGGATAGTGGGCGTCGGCGAGCGCCACCGGCCACTGCGAGATCAGGGCGTACCCGGCGGCGGCCACCGCCATCCCGGACACGGCCACGGCCCGCTCGCCGAAGCGGCGGACCAGCGGGCCGCCCGCGAACGCCGTCACGGCCAGCGCGACCAGGAACCTCGACAGCACCAGCGCCCCGCCCACGGCGTCCCTGCCGAGCAGGGTCTGCGCGACGAGCTGCGCGTTCACCAGCGTCACCAGCAGCGCGGCCCCGGCGAGGAAGCTCGTCACCAGGGCGCCGGAGAACGGCAGGCGGCGCACGCCGCTCATGTCCAGCAGCCGGGCCGGGGTGCGCCGCTCCCACAGCACGAACGCCACGCCCACAGCCAGGCCCGCCCCGATGGCCGGCGGGCCCCACGCGGGCAGCGCGGCCTTGTCCGGCTCGGGGTTGTAGAGCCCGGCCACGAGCAGGCCGAGGGCCAGCGCCAGCAGCAGTCCCCCGACCACGTCGATCCGGACGCGGCCCGCGTCGCGCCGGCCGGTCCCAGCGCCGGTCGCAATGCCGTTCCCCACGCCGGTCTCGGCGCCGGTTGCGGGGCCGGTCCTGACGCCGGACCCGGGGCCGGTCCGGGGCAGCGTCCGGTGGACGGCCACGGCGGCGAGCAGGGCCAGCGGGATATTGATCCAGAAGATGCCGCGCCAGCCGACCGCCGCGGCGACCCCGGCGCCGTACAGGGGGCCGAGGACGCTGCCGAGCTCCTGGGCCGCGCCGACGGCGCCGAGCGCGATCGGCCGGGCGCGCTCGTCCCACAGGTCGCCGATCAGCGCCATGGTGATCGGCAGCAGCGCGCCCCCGGCGATGCCCTGCAGCGTGCGGCCCGCCGTCAGCAGGGGGATCGAGCCGGCCAGCGCCGTCACCGCCGAGCCCGCCGCGAAGCCCGCCAGGCACGCCTGGACGAGCGGCCTGCGGCCGTAGCGGTCCGACAGGCGGCCGAGCAGCGGCATCGCGGCGACGTACCCGAGCAGGAAGCCGGTGACGACCGGGGTGACGCGCTCCAGGTGGTTGACGGGCACCCCGGCGTCCGTGGCGATGTCCACCAGGACGGTGACCACGACGTAGGCGTCCAGGGCGGCGAGCAGCACCGCCGCCCCGCCCACCCCGAGCGCCGCGCGCCGGGTCACGGCCCGTGACGGGAAGCCGCCCCGAGGCGTCGGGTCACCCTGCGGGGACAGCTCACCCTGCGTGGGGGACTCACTCGGCAGGGGCGGACCATCGTGCGAGCGCATGCCGTCCCGCGAGCGCATGCCGTCCCGCGAGCGCATGCCGTCCTGCGGGGGCGGACCGTCTTTCGGGGGCGGACCGTCGTGCAGAGGCGTGCCGTCGTGCGGGGGCGGGCCGCTGGAGGGGCGGGCGGCGTCGTGCGGGACGCCGCCCGGTGCGGAGGGACCGGCCATCGGCTACGGCGCCGGCGTGGCGATCGTGACCGGCGCGTCGTAGTCGGTCAGCGTGACCAGGACCGTGCCGGAGTTCGCCCCCTCGGAGATCGGCAGGCTCGCCTTCACCAGCCGGCCGCTCGCCATGTCCACCCACAACGTGCCCTTGACCTCCTGCCGCACCCCGGGCACCACGGCGGTGACGACCTCCCGGGGCAGCGTGGCCGCGACCCGGTAGGCGCGCGAACCCTCGACGTCCTCCGCGGCCTCGGTGGTGGCCCCGGTCGCGCCGGACAGCAGTCGCGCCACCCCCTTGTCCGGGTCGAGGATGGCCGACGGGTCGTAGAGCTGCGCGAGCTGCGCGCGGGTCATGGTCTGGTACCCGCCGGTGGGGCCCTTGAAGTAGACGGTGTCGCCGGTCAGCACGAACGCCAGTTCCTGCAACATGCCGAGCACCTCGATCTGGACGGTCCCCTTGGCGTCCCCCTTGGTGATCAACGAGCCCTCGGCGCGCTTGAGCGGGACGGGCGGCTTGCCCTCGGTGGTGATCGCGAACGCCACGCTCTTGACCGACCGCATGGCCTCGGCGGACTTCTTCATGAGATCGGGACCGGCGGGCAGCTCGCCCTGCGACGAGCAGGCGGCGGCCAGGCAGAGCGCGGCCAGCAACGTCACGAGCGTGCGGACGCGAGGGGTGCGCCGCCCCGCTGCGGGCGGCATCGGCGATTCAGCGGACCTGTTCGACACAGCCGGGATGCTAGCCACCATTCCCGGGTCCGCAGCCCCGTTCGCGGGTATCGGTTCGGGATCGCTCCAGGACCGCTAGGCGCGCTCCTCGGCCCGCAGCTTCAGCAGATGCGCCACGACCGGGGCGTAAGCGGCCTCCAGGGCGCCGATCAGCTCGGGGGCGAGCCGGTCGATGAAGTGGTAGCGGACGTTGGCGACGTGCGTGGGGGCGACCCGCTGGATCGTCTCCCAGCCGTGCTCGGTGAGCACGGCGAACGTGCCGCGCCGGTCGTCGGCGCAGCTCTCGCGGCAGACCAGGGAGGACGCCTCCATGCGGGCGATCTGGTGCGACAGGCGGCTCCTGGACTGGATGGTCGCCTCGGCCAGGTCGCTCATGCGCATGCGGTGCCCGGGGCTCTCCGACAGGTTGACCAGGATCTCGTAGTCGTTGATCGACAGCCCGAACTCCTGGAGCTCGCGGTCGAGCCGGTGTTCGAGGAGCTTGTGCGCGGACAGGTGAGCCCGCCAGGCACGCTGCTCACCGCTGCTCAGCCAGTGGGGGTCGAGTTCGTCGGATTCCGCCGTGCTCATAGGTGATCTATCTCTCGGGACTCCGCGGAACGAAGTGCGGTGGGTGGTGCGCTGCTTACCCCATTGTGACTGATGGACGAGCTTTTCCGCGCCGAACCGATAGTGAAGGTCAGCGCGGGGAAGAAGCGGCGAAATGAGTGAAGGACAGACCGCCGGCACGACGCGGCGGAACGGCGCCAGGGAAAGCTTCCTCACCGTCCTGGTGGCCGCCGGTGTCAACCTGGCGATCGCGGTGGCCAAGCTCGTGGCCGGGCTGCTCAGCGGCTCCTCCGCGATGCTGTCGGAGGCGGCCCACTCGGCCGCCGACACCGTGACCGAGATCCTCCTGCTGCTGTCGGTGCGGCGCGCCGAGAAGCCCGCCGACCCCCGCCACCCCTTCGGTTACGGCAAGGCCGGGTTCTTCTGGGCCCTCATGGCCGCCGGGGCCACGCTCGTCATCGGCGCCGGGTTCTCGATGACGCACGGCGTGCAGACGATCAGGGACGGCGAGGAGCTCGGCGACCTGCGCGTCTCCTTCGCCGTCCTCGCCGTCTCGTTCGTCCTGGAGGGGGTCTCGTTCCTGCGGGCCCTGCACCAGGTGCGCGGCGAGGCGCGCCGCCTGCGCGTCACACCGCGCCGGTACGTCGCCCAGACCGCCGACACCGCCGTCAAGGCCGTGGTGTTCGAGGACGCCGCGGCGCTGGCCGGCATCCTGATCGCGGCGCTCGGCCTGGCCGGGGCCTGGTTCACCGGTTCGGCGCTGTGGGACGGCCTGGCCTCGGTGGTGATCGGCCTGCTGCTGCTCGGCGTCGCGCTCCACCTGATCCGGGCCAACGCCTCGCTGCTGATCGGCCAGGCGGCCTCGCCCCGGCTGCGCGAGGCGATCGAGGACGAGCTGATCTCCCACGACGAGGTCAGCCAGGTCGTCGAGCTGCTGACGATGATGCTCGGCCCCAACGACGTGCTGGTCGCCGCGAAGGTGGACTTCGTGGACGAGTGCACGGGCGCGCGGCTGGAGGCGGCGTCCGACCGCATGGAGAGCCACCTGATGGAGCGTTTCCCCCGGGTCAGCCACGTCTTCCTCGACCCCACGCCCGGCCGCGTCACCGCCCGCGCCGCCGGCACGGCCTCCCCGCCGCTCGGGGGCGGGGAGATCTGACCGGCGCCGCGCCGGCCTCACCGGTGTCCCGGGACGGCCTTCCCGGTCACGCCTGCTCGTCGCCGAAGCCGGACGCCATGCCGTCCAGCTCCGCGCGGTCGAAGAGCCTGCCGCCGTGGACCAGCGCCCGGATCTTCCGCGTGCTGCCGATCTCGCGGAGCGGGTCGCCGTCCAGGACGAGCAGATCGGCGGCCTTGCCCACCTCGACGCTGCCGAAGGCGTCGGTGACCCCCAGGAAGCGGGCCGGGTTCCAGGTGGCCGCGCGGAGCGCCGCGAGCGGCGTCAGGCCCGCGTGGACCAGCAGCTCCAGCTCGTCGTGCAGGCTGAACCCGGGCACGAAGGTGTCGGTGCCCGCCAGCAGGTCCACCCCGGCCTCGTGCAGGCCGGCGGTCACCCCGAGCTGGCGGTCGAACTGGTCGCGGTTGCGCGCCCGCCGCTCCGGGTCGCCGCCCCACGCCCGGTGCGAACTCCACGCGTCCCGCAGGCCGGGCTCGACGTAGGGCAGGTAGCTCTCAAGAGGGAAGTCGTCGCCGCCCGCGAAGGCCATCGCCTGGAGCGCGGACAGCGTCGGGACGTGCCAGGTCTCGTTCCTGGCGAAGGTGTCGAAGAGCGCGGCGGCCCGCGCCGGGTCGGCGGAGGCGGCCGCGGCGGGGAGCACCTCGGAGAAGATCCGGAAGATGGCGGCCATGTCCGTGCCGTCGATCGCGGCGACCTCGCCGCGCAGCTCGGCCGCCCGCGCCGAGGTGTCCAGGAAGATCCCTTCCAGGTGTTCGATGCTGCGCTGCCCGGCGGAGGCCGCCTCGGTGGCCGTGACCCCGAACGGCACGTGCCCGGCGAACGTGACGCCGAGCCGCGCGGCCTCGTCGGCGAGCGCGAAGTAGGCGTCCCGGGGCAGGAGGCTGTAGACCTTGAGGAAGTCGGCGCCGTCGTCCACGCTCATCCGCACCGCCTCCCTGGCCTCCCGCTCGGTGCCGGCCGCGATCGAGTTCGGCCGCATCGGGTTCGGGCCGTCGATGATGCGGCCGGCGACCACCGTGCGCGGGGCGAGCAGCTCGCCCCGGGTGAGCCGGTCGCGCCACTCGGTGTGGACGGGCGCCATGCCCATGTGACGGATGCCGGTGACGCCGTTGGCGAGGAACAGGGGCAGGCGGGTCTCGTCGAACACGTGGACGTGCATGTCCCACAGGCCCGGGATGACGTGCGCGCCGGGCGCGTCCACCACGCGCGTGCCGGGCGGGAGCGGGGGCCGCGCGTCCACCGCGGCGATGCGGCCGTCCGCCACGACGACGGTCGTGCCCGGTAGGGACGGCCCTCCGGTCGTGTCGACCACTGTGACCCCGGTCAGGGCGAGAGGGCCGTCGGGGGCCGCACTCTGCGACAGAAGCGATTGCTGTAAGGAGTTCACGAAAAGCCCAGGTTAACGGCTATTTGATCATTAGCCGGGCCGACACGCCGACGCGGCCACGGCCCGTACGGCCGCCCCGTAGCCGCCGGGTGAACTCCCGCGAACAGGCGGGGACCGGGCGCGGACGGCGTCCCGGTCCCCGCGTCCGCTCAGCCGGCCAGGGAGGCCATCCAGGACTCGACCTCGTCCGGGTGGCGCGGCAGGCCGGCCGACATCAGCCGGGCGCCGTGCTCGGTGATCACCAGGTCGTCCTCGATGCGCACGCCGATGCCGCGCAGCTCCGGCGGCAGCGTCAGGTCGTCCGGCTGCAGGTACAGGCCCGGCTCCACCGTGAGCACCTGGCCCGCCTCCAGCACGCCGTCCATGTACGCCGAGGCGCGGGCCTTGGCGCAGTCGTGGACGTCCAGGCCGAGCATGTGCCCGCTGCTGCACAGCGTGTAGCGCCGGTGCAGGTCGCCGTCCGCGTGCGGCAGCACGCCCCACTCGCGCAACCCCTCGGAGATCACCGCCATCGCGGCCCGGTGGAAGTCGCGGAAGCGCGCGCCCGGCCGCAGCGCCGCGATGCCGGCGTCCTGCGCCGCGTGCACCAGCTCGTACACCTGCCGCTGCACCGGGCTGAACCGGCCGGACAGCGGCAGGGTGCGGGTGATGTCGGCGGTGTAGAGGTCGTCGGTCTCCACGCCCGCGTCGAGCAGCAGCAGCTCGTCCCGGTTCAGCCGCCCGTCGTTGCGGATCCAGTGCAGTACGCAGGCGTGCGCGCCGGAGGCGGCGATGGTCTCGTAGCCGGTCGCGTTGCCCTCCAGCCGGGCCCGCAGCCCGAACACGCCCTCGACGTAGCGCTCGCCGCGCGGGTGGGCGAGCGCGCGGGGCAGGGCGCGCACGACGTCCTCGAAGCCACGGACCGACGCGTCCACGGCGTGCTGCAGCTCGGCGACCTCCCACTCGTCCTTGATCAGGCGCATCTCCGACAGGAACGCGGCCAGCTCGTCGTCGCCCTCGTGCGGCGTCACCCGGGCGTCCACGGAGTCGTCCACGCCGCGCAGCACCCGCGCGGGCCCGGTCAGCGCTTCCGGCAGGCGGCCGATCGGCGCGCACTCGATCTGGTAGAGCGCCTCGGCCTCGGCGAGGGTGGGGCGCGCGCCGACCCAGAACTCGCCGTACCTGCGGTCGCGGTAGAACTCCTGCCCGGCCGCGCCGTCGGCGGAGCGCGGCGAGCGGGGGCGGGTGAACAGCGTCGCGTGGCCGTCCGGGGCGACGACGAGCACGTCGTCCGGCTCGCGCCCGGCGGTGAGGTAGGAGAACGCGCTGTGCGGGCGGAAGCGGTGGTCGGAGTCGTTGCTGCGCACCTTGAGCGTGCCCGAGGGGATGACGAGCCGTTCGCCGGGGAACCGCTGGGCCAGGGCGGCGCGCCGCTTGGCGGTGTAGGCGGCGAGGGGGAGCGGGGCGTGGGTGGTCTCGCTCTCCTGCCACCCGGTGGTCATGAACGCGGCCAGAGCATCGGAGAAGGGCAGGTCGTGGCTGCCGGTGTTCAGCTGATCGCTCATCGCAGTCCTTGAGGGAGACGGTGGTATGTGGCATTTTACTCATCGCGGGCATTCCGGGAAGAGCCCCGGATTTGGGTCCCCCTTATGCCGCCGGCTTTACCGCCCCGCGCGCTTAACGATGACATCAGGTGGGGAAGTCAGAGGTACTCTCCGCGTTCCCCAGCGTCACGAGGTGATGTCGATGCTCATCAGCGCGATCCTACGGCGCAAAGGAAGCACGGTGGCCACCGTCCGCCCCCAGGCCACGGTGACGGAACTGCTGGCCACCCTCTCCGACCACAACATCGGCGCCGTGGTGGTGTCGGAGGACGGCATGTCCATCCTCGGCATCGTCTCCGAACGCGACGTCGTGCGCCGCCTCCACCAGAACGGCCCCGAGGTCCTCGCCGAGCCCGTGTCCGCCATCATGACCACCCCCGTCCGCACGTGCGAGCCCGACGCCGACGCCGGCGACCTGCGCAAGACCATGACCGACCACCGCATCCGCCACGTCCCCGTGGTCAGCGACGGCCGCCTCGCCGGGATCGTCAGCATCGGCGACGTCGTCAAGAGCGCCATCGAGGAGCTGGAAGCCGAGAAAGCCCACCTCGTCGACTACCTCCACGGCTGATTTCCGCCCCGTCGACCCCGCCGACCGGCCTCCCGAGAACCCGCGAGGCCGCGAGATGAAGGACCACGCGGTGACCAGAACCGCCTTCATCGTCGGCATCTCCATCCCGATGCCCGACTTCCGCGCCCACCTGACCACCGTCCCGGGCGCGGTACTCATCCGCGAACTCCCACCCGCCCGCGTCGTCGTGGTCGTCCCTTCCCCCGAGGCGGCCAAGGCCCTGGCCCGCCTCGACGGCGTCACCTGGATCCGTGAGGACCGCCCGGAGCGTCTCGTCTGAGCCCGACGGTCGCCCGGACGGCGGGCAGGGGAGTGAGGCGTGACCGGGGCCGTACGTGCCTGAGCCGGGGATGAGGGCCCTGCCGGCCTTTGGCGACAATATTCGGATTTGCCGGTTATCGGCCACCAGCGATTTTTCGGCTACCGTCAAGGGTTTCCGAAACCTGAATGACGAGCGTGCGCAGTTCTTCGGGCGACAGGGATCTCACGCACTTGCTGGTGATCTCCAGATGGTCCTCGCCGCGGGTCAGTTTGACCGTCACCTCACCCGGGCGCGCATTGAGCCAGGCGATCACCATGCCCGACAGTCCGGCGAGCGCGCCGCCCGAGCCCACGACGACCTGGAGGATCTCCGGGACCGGGCCGAGCCTGCCCGGTGCGGGCGCTGCCGCGATGATGCGGGTCAGACCTCGGAGCGCGGGTTGCCGGCCCGTCCACGCGTGCAGGTCGCGGAGATGACCGGCGTCGCCGGTCTCGACCTCGACGATGAAGCTCATGTCCCTGGGTTTCCTCCCGTCGGCGCTTCGTCATTGTGACGGGGGAAGGCGTGGTCAGGATGGCGGATTCGGGATATCGATCTGGTCACCCGATGAACCGGCGTCCGCCGTAAAAGGCGGAATAACAGGGTGTACCGCCGGAATAAGGGGGTGGACGAAATGCCCGTCGTCCCCGCCGACGAGGAAACGCGCCTGGCCATGCCGGCGGCGGGTCCTGCCGTCCGTGGGTCTGGGCTTACCAGCCGCGGGCGATCCAGCTGTCCAGGTGCGGGCGTTCGGCCGCGACGGTGGTGTCCGGGCCGTGGCCGGGGTGGATCCGTGTCGGGCCCGGCCAGGTCAGGAGCCGCCGGACGGAGTCGATGATGGCCGGGAAGTCCGAGAGGGCGGGGCCGGTCAGGCCGGGGCCGCCGGGGAACAGGGTGTCGCCGGTGAGCAGGTGGCCGTCCACCGAGAGGGTCAGGCCGCCCGGGGTGTGGCCGGGGGTGTGCAGGGCCGTGACCTCCAGTGGCCCCACCGTGAGCACCTCGCCGTCGGCGACCGGCGTGTACGCGCCGTCCCAGCGGGCCGCGCCCGCCGAGAAGGCCAGCAGGGCGGGATCGCGGGCCAGCAGGTCGGCCGTGGCGGTGCCCGCGTCCCAGTGCCCGGCGCGGCGCGCGGTCTCGATCTCGTGCGGCCAGACCGGCGCCTCGGCCGGGTGCGCGAGGACGGGAACGCCGAGGGATCCGGCCACATCCGGGGCCGCGAGCACGTGGTCGAAGTGGGCGTGGGTCAGCAGGACGGCCACCACGTCGAGGTCCGCGACGGCGGCCAGCACGCGGCCCGGCTCGTCCCCGGGGTCCACGACCAGGGCGCGGCGGTCGCCGCGGGCGTGCAGGACCCAGCAGTTGGTGTCCAGCACGCCGACGACGACGCGCCGCAGAACGGCCTCGGTGGCCGCCTTCACGAGGTGGCGCGCTTGAGCAGGTCGTCGTACACGTCCGGGTCATGGGACTCCACGACCGGGTAGCCCGACGCCCACGGGCCCTCCCAGCGGACCGCGATGCCGGGATTGGCGACCGCCGTGCCGTCGGCGAGCCGGAAGGTGGGGCTGGCCGAGACGGCGTCGGTCCGCGCGACCGCGAAGTCGGCCATGACGGCGGACCGGTGCCGCCCGTCGTCCAGCGCGGCGGCCAGCGCCGCCACGTCGATCACGCCGTCCGGCAGCTCGCCCGCCACGTCGAGGATGACCTGGCGGTGGCTGATCGACCGGGAACGGGTCCAGAACGCCCGGCGCAGCGCCAGGTCGAGCTCTTCCCCGGCGTGCGGGCCCTGCGCGCTCGCGGCGTGCACGGCCTCGGCGGCGAGCAGGACGGTGTGGGGGTAGAGGGCCTCGTCGGCGGTCCAGACGCGGAACTCCGCCGCGGGCTCGATCTGGCCGAGCCCGACGGCCTCGGTGTCGGTGCCGCGTCGGGGGTGGGGGCCGTTGAACAGTTCGAGGGGGAACGTCCGGTGCTCCAGCCGGACGGCCGCGCTCAGCCCGAGGCGCTCGCGGGCCCGGCGCAGGCGCAGCAGGCCGACGTAGGCGAACGGGCACAGCAGGTCCGACCAGACCTGGATCGTGCCGCTCCGCACGGGCGGCACGGCGGGGACATCGCCAGGGACATCGCCGGGGGGCGTCATCCCTGCTCCTCTGCCCGGCGCCGCGAGGGCCGGTCCTGGGGTGGCGTCATTCCAGCTCCTCTGCCCCGGCGCCGCGGGGGCCGGTCGTGGGCGATCGTCATTCTCACTCCTGGTGTTCGGCGCCGCGCGGGTTGGTGGTGAACCGGTCCGGGCGCAGCAGCACGGCGGTGCGCCGGTCGGCGGCCATCGCCCGGTCGTACTCCTCCAGGTCGGGATGCTCGCCGCCGGCCGCGTGGTAGATGTCGCGCAGCAGCCCGGGCACGCGATCGGCGTCCAGTCCGGCCAGGGGATCGTCCGGTCCGGCCAGCTCGGCGGGGCCGCGGACGGCGACCCATTCCCACCCGGCGCGGAAGACCAGGGTGGCGCGCGGGTCCCGGCGCAGGTTGGCCAGCTTGGCCGTGCCGCCGCGCGAGACGAACGCGACGGCAGGCGTCCCGGTCAGCGGGTGCGGCAGCACGCCCGCGTTGACCACGCTGACCGAGGGCTGCCCGTCCGGGCGCGTGGTCACCAGCACCGCGAGCCAGTTGTCCGCGCCGCCGTACGCGCGGACCAGCCGCAGGCCCTCCTCGGCGGAGACCCGCGGGTCGCCGGGCACCGTCATCTTCCCTCCCGATCGCTCGCCTGGGGGTGGACCGTGATCCGACTGTCCCCTAGGGGGACCGTGACCGACCTGTCCCCTGAGGACGGACTGTGATCCGATCCGTCAACCACGATACGGACCCCGGTCCGGTTACGTCAATCGGGACATCCTGACGAAGGGCGCGGTCGCATCAAGGAAGGCCGACTCGATCGAGGGCGTCGCCGTCTCTGCGGCTTGTGAGATCACGTCTGTGCTGTCGGGGGAGGACAGACGGCGGGACGCCCGCGTCACTCCACGGCCTGACCCCTGAGCGAGGACCGCCCGGAACGGCTGCTCGTCCGGGCGGATCCTGCGCCGTCCTGACCCGCCGAGATGACGGGTCAGAGCGTGGCGGCGCTGCTCTCAGTACCGCCTTTCACTCTCTCGGCTCCGGCGGGGGCTGATCTCCCGGCCGCGCTCCATCTCGCGGCTCCGCCGGGGGCTGATCTCGCGGCGTTCCATCTCCCGGCCGCGCCGGGGGCTGATCTCGCGCTCGCGCTCGAAGCCTCGGCCGCGCCTGGAGCTTTCGCCCCGGTCGCGGTCCCAGTCGCGCCTTGAGCTCTCGCGGCGCTCCATCTCGCGGCGTTCCATCTCCCGGCCGCGCCGGGGGCTGATCTCGCGCTCGCGCTCGAAGCCTCGGCCGCGTCTGGAGCTTTCGCCCCGATCCCAGCTGCCGTCGCGGTCCCAGTCGCGGTCTCTGCCGCGCCTGGAGCTGCCGTCGCGGTCCCAGCCGCCGTCGCGGTCCCGGTCGCGGCCCCAGTCGTCTCCGTTGTCCGCGGGCATCGACGTGGTGATCGGCTGCGTCGCCTTGTGCGTCGCCTGCGCGATGGCCGGACTCGCCGCCATCTGAACCATTCCCGCGAGGCAACAGGTTCCCACGGCACCGGCGAGCACCCGGCGCACGGACTTTCTCGTCATCGCTGTCTCCCGTGTGAGCGCGTCTGGCTGACCTGCCTTTTTTCGATCCCTTCTTCTGGGGACAGGGGGCAAGCCCATCATCAGAAGCCGAGCGTCACTTCGGCGTGACGTAGATGTGATGTCTCCGCTCAGGCGGTGCGCCGGCGCAGTGTCACCGCCGCCGGCCGGCACCAGGTCAGCCAGGAGGTGATGGCGGCGCGGCCGCGGTGAGGCTGACGCCTCCACCGCGCAGGGCGGTGATCTTCGGTCTCGGATGTCGGCTCGTCCGCCTGCGATGGCGCACCCCCTGCCGTGCTCCGGGAAAGGGGCCTGGCCTGACGTGGCCATTACGGCTACGTCTCAGCGGTCTTCATGAGAACGACAGGATCATCCGCCAGGTACGGCCATGGGTGCGAGTCCGAGGTCGGAGAGCAGGGCCGTGCCACGGGCGGCGTGCTCGCCGCCCGTGAGTATCAGGCTTCGTGCCGACTGGTAGCGGCAACCGGCGGTCTCGAACGCGTCCGCTGTGGCGAGCACGCGTTTCCGGTCCTTGTCGAGCAGGGCCTGGGCTCGTTCCACGATGGCGGTGGCGATCGGATTGCCGCTCACGACGGTCCGGGCGTCGGCGAGGCGTTCGGCGGCGTTGGGGCTACCGGCGAGCACCGTGGCCTCGGCGCGCAGCGCTACGTACCAGTGAAGCCAGGTCCAGGTGATCCATCGCCAGACCTCTTCGGGATCGGGCGCCATCCGCTCCAGTGCCCGCGCCGCCTGGCCGTGGTGGAGCAGGAGGATCGCGTCGAAGACCGCGCCGTAGCCATGGGCGTGTTCGGACAAGGTTTCGGGCTGGTTCAGGACCTCCTGCCATTCGCGCTGGGCCTCGTCGTCGTGGCGCAGGCCGTGGACCATGATGACCCCTGCCGCCGCCGCGCCGAGGACCGGGGTGTCCCGGCTGCCGCTCCGCCGCCACGTGTCCAGGAACCGGACGCCGCCAGTGAGCACCTCGTCGACGTTGCCCGCCAGCGCGTCGGCCACCAGCAGAAGGCTCGTCGCGCGATGCCCGACCTCGGCCAGCAGCGGATGATCGGCCAGCTGCCGGGCCCAGCGGCGGGCACCGGGCAGATCACCGATGCCGAGGGCCGCTTCGGCGGCCTCGGCGAGGGCGTCGATCAGTTCATGGGTGCCGGCCGGGGTGACCGGCGCGGCGGCCAGGAGCCCGGCCCGACGCCGGATCGTCTCGGCCGCGCCGAACGTGTCCCCGGCCCAACTCCGGACGGCGGCGAACGTGTCAAGCGCGGCGGATTCAGCGAGCGGATCATTGGTCCGCCGGGCGAGCTCCACTGCCCGCTCGGCCCACTTGATCGTCTCCGGCAGCGCGTCGCCGCGCCCACCCCCCGCACCGCTCTGGGCCGTCTCGAAGGCATCCAGGAGAGCCATCCCGGCCTCGGCCAATGCCACCGCCGCCTGAGCGGACGGGGACTCCCCGGCCAGGCCGCGGGCCTCGGTGATCAGGCCGATGGCTTCCTCCCGGGGTGGGACGCGGACGAACTTGCTGGAAAAGCGGAACGCCGTCGTCGCGACGGTCGCCAGGCCGGTGGCGGCGCCCGCCGTGTCGCCCGCACGGCGGGCGGCGTCCGCGGCCTCGCGGTGCAGGCGGTACATGTCGTCGCCGCGCATCCGGCAACCGGCGACGGCGGCGGCGTTTCGCAGCATCGGCGCGGCGTCGGCCGGGTCCTCGGCGAGCGCGGCGGCCTGCTCGAAGCGGGCCTGGGACTCGCCGACCAGGTGGCGGGTGAAGGTCAGGTCCGCCAGCGAACGGGCGAGACGGTGGGCGTCAGCGCGGTGCTCCGGCAGATCGGCCGCCCACTTCAGCGCGGCGCGCAGGTCGTCGGCGACCGCGTCGAAGCGGGCCCGCCAGTCCGGGGACACCGCCGCGAGGTCGGCGGCCCTGGCCAGGCACCAGCGCAGGTGCCGGGATCGGGTCTCGGCCAGCTCACCGGCCTCGGCGAGTCGCTCGGTCCCGTACTGCCGGATGGTCTCCAGCGCCCGGTAGCCGGTGCCGCCGGGCACGGGCGTCACCACCAGCAGGCTCTGCTCGGCGAGCCGGGCCAGCCCGTCGGCGACGATGCCTCCATCCACCCCGGCCACCTCCGCCGCCGCCGCGGCGGTGAACGGCGCCACGAACAATGACACCTGGCGCAGCAGCGCGCGGTCGGACGGTTCCAACAGTGCGTGACTCCAGTCCAGCGCGGCCCGTACCGAGCGGTGCCGGTCTTCGGCGCGGGAGCCGCCGGTCAGCATTCGAAGCGGGTGAGACAGGGCGGCGGTGAGGCCGTCCAGGCCGAGGGTGGGGTACCGGGCGGCGGCCAGCTCGATCGCCAGCGCCATCCCGTCCAGCCGGTCGCAGATCGCGGCTACCTGGGCGCGCAGCGACGGGTCCAGCGACCGGCCGACCGCCGCCGCCCTTTCCGTGAACAGCGCGACCGCGTCCGAATCGCCGTCGCCCCCCAGCGACAGCGGCGGCACCTGGTAGATCCGCTCGAACGGCACCATCAGCCGGGCCCGGCTGGTCGCCAGCACCGCCAGCCGGGGGCATGCCGCCAGCAGCCGTTCCAGGAACAGCGCCACCCCGTCCCGTACCTGCTCGCAGTTGTCCAGCACCAGCAGCGCGTGCCGGCCGGCCAGCGCGGCGATCACCGACTCGGTCAGATCGCGGCCGGGCTCCTCGCCGAGGCCGAGCGCGCCGGCGGCCGCGGCCGCGACCATGCCCGGGCCGGTGACCGGCACCAGGTCGACGAACCACACCCCATCGGCGTACGTTTCGGCCGCGTCCGCGGCCACCGTCAGTGCGAGCCTGGTCTTTCCCACCCCACCGGGGCCGAGGGCGGTCACCTGCCGCCCGGTCTCGATCATCTTGGTCAGCTCGGCCCGCTCGCTCGCCCGGCCGACGAACGAGGTCAACGGCGTCGGCAGGACCGGCGCGGGGTGCGTCGTCCCGGTCGTCCCGTCAGCCGCGATCGGCCTGGCCGCCCGGCCGGCGAGCGCCCGCCGGTCCGGCACCTCCAGCTTGCGCAGCAGCGAAGAGACGTGACTCTCCACGGTCCGCACCGAGATGAACAGCCGAGCCCCGATCTCGGCGTTGCTGAGATGCTCGCCGATCAGCTCCAGGACCTCGGCCTCCCGAGGTGATACGTCCACCGTGGCCGCCATCGTCCCATTCTGCCGTAGGTCCCAATGTGCCCCCTCCGGGCGAGCACGGGACTCCGCTCCGTGCTCGCGTTCCGTGGCCGGCTCCGTGCTCGCGTTCCGTGGCCGCCACGGATGTGGTCCGACCTGCCGAGAGGCGAAGCTGAGGGCACATGAACAACAGGCCGATGAACATCGGACCGCGACCCTAGGAGTGACGATGAGCGACACCGCCCTGAGCATCAAGACCGTGCTGCACCCCGTGTCCGACCTGGCCAAGGCCAAGCAGGTCTACGCGGCCCTGCTCGGTGGCCCGCCGCAGACCGACAGCCCGTACTACGTCGGCTTCGACATCGGCGGCCAGCACATCGGATTGGTGCCGGGCGGCGGGCCGCAGGGCATGACCTCGCCGGTGGCCTACTGGCACGTGCCGGACATCGAAGCCAAGCTCGCCGAGCTCACCGCCGCCGGCGCCGTGGTGAAGGAGGCCGCGCACGACGTCGGCGGCGGCCGGGTGGTCGCCACCGTCACCGACCCCGACGGCAACGTTCTGGGCCTGCTCCAGGACCGCTGAACACCACACGCCCCAGCCTTAGCCACCCCACCCGGAAAAGGAACACCCATGACCGCGAATGCCGGCCCAGCGGCCCGTCCAAGGCGCACGGCGATGACCGCTGCCAAGACCTTCAACGGCCCTGCCGGCAAGGCCAGGATCACTATGCTGACGCTGAACGGCGTGTTGTGGTCGCTTCAAGCGCTGTGGGGTTTCTTCTTCGCAGGCAGCGGCTTCGGCAAGGTCCTTTTGTATGACGATGCCCTCTACGCGGCCGCACCTCGGGCCGTAGCCTGGTATGCGGTCGTGCCGCAGCCGCTGATCGTCTTCATCGGAGTCGTTGAGGTGCTCGGCGGTCTCGGCCTCATCCTGCCCGCGATGACGGGCGTCAAGCCGAAGCTCACGCCGCTCGCCGCGGCCGGCCTGGCCCTGACGATGATCCTCGCGACGGGATTCCATCTCATCCGCGGTGAGTACGGCCTCATACCCGCGAATCTCGTCCTGGGCGGCGTTGCAGCGTTCATCACGGTCGGACGATGGACGCTCAGGCCTACCTCTGCGGCTACTCTGACCACCCCCCGCCTCCTCAAGTCGCTTGCGGCCCTCGCCGTGATAGCCCTTCTGACGTTCGCCCCGACGTGGTACACGATGACCCACGCTCAATTCTGATCCGCGCGATGGCCGCCATGGTCCAGGCTGCGGCCGTCTGACCCGCCGACACCCGCCGACACCCGCCGCAGTAGCGGCATCCCAGGTCAATCTGGGAATCAAGGAAATCACCAGCACATCGGACGCGGCGCGCCGAGCGCCTTGAAGGAGATCGACAGATGAGCGGCAAGCAGAGCACCGGCTACGAGGGATTCACGGCCGAGGAGAGGGCCGCGATGAAGGAGCACGCCGAGGAGGAGAAGAAGGCGGCGCGCCGCACCTCACGCGCCGACAAGGCGGCACTGGCGCTCCAGGACGTGCTCGACAAGATCGCCGATATGCCGGACTCCGACCGGGCCATCGCCGAGCGCGTCCACGCCATCGTCACCGAAAACGCCCCGGACCTCGCGCCGAAAACCTGGTATGGGATGCCTGCCTACGCCCGGGATGGCAAGGTCGTCTGCTTCTTCCAGAGCGCCGACAAGTTCAAGGCCCGCTACGCCACCCTTGGCTTCAACGACTCGGCCAACCTGGACGACGGCCCCATGTGGCCGACCAGCTTCGCCTTGACCGAGGTGACACCCGAGGTGGAAGAGCGGATCGCCGCCCTGGTGAGACAGGCGCAAGGCTGATCGGCCGCCTCGCCCAGCATCACCACCACGACCAAAGCCCCCGATGCCAGGCGGAGCCCTCGTAACTTGATCATCCCTGCACGCTAGCGGCGACCACCGACAACGCGAGTGCCCAGGTGTCCCGCCTTGACGCCTTCGATGAAGGCGCACCACGCCCCCGGGGCGGTCAGGAGGGCAGGGACGCCAGTGTTCTTACTGTCGCGAACCGCGACCACCCGCGGCAGATTGCTCGCCACCTCGACGCACTGCCCGCCGTTCCCGGAAGAGTACGTTGACTTCCGCCAGACGGCGACGCTCAGATCCATTCGTTCTTCACATCCTCGATCATTCGCTGCGATATCCGCTCAGGATAGGCCCAAAGCCGTATGGCTTCATATCGCCTTTGGACTGAATTCACGTAATCCGGGGCCACTGTGATCTGTCCTTCGACGGGAGAGTCCGCGTGAACGGTATGTGGCTGACCGTGCGGCAACTCCGCGATCATGAACGGCCCTGCCATTCCAGGAAGACACTCAGGGTCGACGACCTGAATGGAGACATGTGGAATCGTGGACGCGCTGAGCAGGTATTCGAGCTGCTCTCGCATCACATCGGGATCGCCGACCTTGCGGCGTAGTACTCCGGCGTCGATCAGAACGTGAACGATCGGAGGGGTGGCTCTATCGAGTACCCGTCGGCGTCGCATGCGGGCTTCGACCAGTTCTTCCGCTCGCTCCGGCGCCATCTGGGGTTCCTGGGCGAAGATGTGTCGGGCATAGCTCTCGGTCTGGAAGAGGCCCGGGATCAAGAGCGGGTCCCAAGAGCGGAGGACCAGGGCGTTCGGTTCTATCTCGTCCGTCCAGCCCTTGAACCAGATCGGCCCGCCCGGGCGCACGGTGATGCGTCGGTACAAGTTCGCGAAATGAGTGCCGCCCGCCGAGGCGAACAGGCGGTCCAGTCTTTCCGCGTCGGACTTCGACGGGGTGCGCGTGGCGGCCTCCAGGCGGCTGACCTGGGTCTGGGTGCAGCCGAGGCGGGCGGCCACGGCGGCCTGGGACAGTTGGGCGGCCTCGCGTAGGCGGCGCATCTCCGCGCCGAAGAGCGCGCGGGGGGAACCGGGGTCGGGAAACGGTTCGACGCTCATTGCCTTCCTCCAGAAACAGCGAAAAACGGGCCATTCGTATGCGACTCCGTGATGTCGAAAAGCGGTTTCGATATACCAGCGTTCGGTATCGCGGGTCATCTTATGGATCGCCGATCGGTCATGGATTCACCGGTCACGAGAGCAATCTAAGCACACGCCTTCTTTATTCGAACGCGAAATCAAAGCGGAGTATGTGCCGCCTGAGCGAGGGACGGATGCGCGTGATGCCTCATCGAAAAGACGGCCCTTCTCCGTCCGGGCGTGCCATGTCCGGGACGGGAGAAATGCGGCCTCACGGGGATGACATGACCACGGGCGACCAGGTTCTGCGGCACGGCGGGGAGGTGGCGGCGGGAGGGTGGCGCAGGGCGTTCCCGGCGGTGGAGGCGTCGGTGCCGGTGGCCCGGGCCTGGGCGCGGGAGCTGCTCGCGGTGTGGATCGTCGCGCCCGTGCTCGACGACGTGCTCCTCCTGCTGAGCGAGGTGGTCACCAACGCGGTGACCCACTCGGACTCGGGCCGTTCGGCCGACGGGTGGGTGACGCTGCGCGTTTCCTTGCTGTCGCGGGTGCGGGGGGTGCACGTCGAGGTGGCGGACGACGGCGCGGCGGGAGGGGCGCCGGTCGCCCGCCCGGCGGAGGCCGGCAGCGCCGGTGGCCGGGGGCTCTGGCTGGTCAGTGAGATCGCGTCGGCCTGGGGGGCGTCGCCTCGGGACGACGGGCCGGGCCGGTCGGTGTGGTTCCAGGTGCTGGAGTAGCCACCCATGCGAGGTGAGCTTCCCGGCTCGTGCCGTCGATCCGGGTCACAAGGATCCGGGTCACAAGGATCCGGGGCGGAAAGAAAAAGGGCGGGGCCGGTTGGTGCCGGCCCCGCCTGGTGTTGTGCTACTGGACGGTGATCTTGTCTACTTCGACGGTGATGCCCTTCACTTCGGCGGTGGAGGTCGCCGTGGTGAGGGAGCCGACGCCTGGGGAGACGCCCTTCACCTTCAGGGTGTAGGTGAGTTTGCCGCCGGGGGCGCCGGGGGTGCTCTGGACGCGGTAGTCCTCGGTCGGGGGGCCGGAGATCTGGCCGCCGGCCGTGCCCTCCGCGTTCTCGGCGCCGACGGTCAGGCCGTAGGTGGCGCCGGGGTCGCCGGGCAGGGCGGTGGGGTCGTAGGCGTAGGTGATGTCCTCGGCCCCGTTGACGCCGATCCACTGCTGGAAGACCTTCAGGCCGGTCTGCCCGTACAGGTGGACGCGCCATTCGAGGACGAGCCAGGTGGACACGCCGTCGGTGAGCGTGCCGGCGAGGATGCCCGGCGCGCCCGTGCCGTCCAGGTCGGTCCAGTAGGACGCCAGGACGTTGTTCGGCGGGGAGACGTCCGGCAGGGTCTGCGGCGTGAAGCTCACGTCGCCGGATCCGGAGCTGCCGCCGGGGATGCTGTAACCGTTGGAGACGACGCCGATGCGGTTGTACGACTTACCCGCGTAGACGAAGGCCGGAACGGTGAAGTTGATCGCCTCCTCGTCGCCGATCGGGGTCGGCGTGATGCCGAACACGTCGAGCGGGATGTAGCCCGCCGGGCCGATTCCAGGGGCGATGCCCGGTTTGTCGGGCTGGCGTGCCGCGAGCGTGGTCTTGGTCGTCGCGATCTGCGTGCCGACCTTGGTCGCGCCCGTCACGCTGTTGAGGCGCAGCTTGGCGTCGAGCGTGGTGAGCGCGGTGACCTCGGTGTCCTTCAGCGTGGTGTTCTCGACGGTGACCGTGCAGGTGGACTCGCCGGTGTTCCGCGCGATGGTGGCCGGGGCGCAGGTCTGGTCGACCGGCACCGCGCCCTCCTGACGGTAGAACGCCACGGGCAGGTGGAGGTCACGGCTGCCGCCGACCTGCTTCAGGTTGACCTGGCCGAAGTACTGACCGTCCGGCAGGTCCGCCGCGGTGATCACGACGGTCAGTTCGGCGGTCTTGCCGGGCTTGACGCTGAACAGCGGCGGCAGCACCGTCACCGAGGCGCCGTTCGGGGCGGTTCCGGTGGCGGTGTAGGCGAGCGTCTTGCCGGAGACGTTGGTGACCTTGCGCTTGGCCGTGATGACGCCCGGCATGACCGGCGCGTTCACCGACGGCACGTTCAGGTCGATCCGGTTGAGCGGGTCGTTCGAGGAGGCCGCGTAGTTGGCGGCGGTCTCGTCCAGGGTCAGGCCCGGGTCGCCGGCCTTGGTGAGGTCGATGCGCCCGCCGCCGTGGTCGAACGGGTCGGCCGGGGTCGTGCGGTCCTGCTTGGTGACGCCGGCCGTCTTGGCGGTGGTCTCCAGCGCGGACTTGACCTGGCCAGGCGTCCAGTCGGGGTGCAGCGCGAACAGCAGCGCGCCGGCCCCGGCCACGTGCGGCGCCGACATCGAGGTACCCGCGATGACCTGGTAGTAGTTGCCCGGCGGGCCTTCCAGCGGCGACTCGGGCGTGGGGGTCGTGCCGGCGAGGATGTGCAGGCCGGGGGCGGTGACGTCCGGCTTGAGGAAGTCGCCGCCGGGGCCCCGCGACGAGAACGAGGTGATGGCGTCGCCCTGCCAGGTGGTCTTGGTGCCCTGGGTGAACTTCGCGGTCGCGCCGGGGTTGGCGGCGAGGAAGTTCAGCAGGGTCGTGCTGTCCGGCTGATCGATGTGGACGGTCGGCAGCCAGTGGTTGTCGGTCATCACGTCGAGCGGCGTGGAGTTGTAGAGGATCATGCCGGCCGCGCCGCCCTGCCGGACGGCGAAGCTCTTCAGGACCCGGTTCGGGCCCCGCTGGCATGCGACGATCTTGCCGCTGAACAGGCCCGGAGGAGCCGGGTTCTGGCACAGCGGGTCGGAGTACGGGGGCGCCGCGGCCGACACGATGCGCAGCGGGGAGTCGACGCCCGCCGTGATCGAGGCGCCGGAGACGGTGGCCGTGGCCCCGCCCGTGCCGGTCAGCGTGACGGTCGACCGGTACGTCCGGGTCTGGGTGGAGGCGGCGACCGTGGTCACCCACGGGGCGCGGTGGTCGGTCGTGCCCGCGCCGGGGCCGGAGTTGCCCGCCGAGGTCGACACGAACACCCCGGCCGCGTACGCGTCGAGGAACGCGAGCTCCACCGGGTCGCTGTAGGGGTCGCTGCCGCCGGAGATCGAGAAGTTGATCACCCGGACGCCGTCCAGGATGGCCCGGCCCACGGCGGCGGCCGAGTCGGACGGGAAGCAGCCCTCCGCGCCGCACACCTTGTACACCGAGACCGCGGCGGCCGGGGCGATGCCGTGGATCGGTCCCCGGCTGATGCCGAGCGGGTTCGCGTCCGCCACGGGGCCGCCCGCGGTGGTGGTGGCGGTGTGGGTGCCGTGCCCGTTGGAGTCACGGGCGCTGTCGGGGTACACCTCGCCGCTGTACACGGCGTTGTAGGTGTCCAGGAACGGCCTGCCGCCGATCAGCTTGTTGTTGCAGACGAAGACGTCGGTGGCGGGGGTCAGCGGGTTGTCGCCGAAGTCGCAGACGCGCGGCGTGCCGTCCTTGGTGGGCGGGGGAGCGGGCAGGTTGCCCGGATCCTTGAACGACGGGTGCTCGGGCCACGCGCCGGAGTCCAGGCTGCCGAAGACCACGCCCTTGCCGGAGGACGGGCTGCCGCCCAGCTTGTTGTAGATCGTCGGGGCGCCGATGAAGTCCGGGCTCGAATCCGTCAGCGGCTGCTGGAGCCTGTCCTCCTGCACCGCGGCCACGCCGGGCAGTTTGAGCAGCTCAACGGCCTTGTTGGCCGGCACCTTCACCGCGATGCCGCCGTACACCGTGCGCAGGCGCTGCCCGGCCTTGGCGCTGGGAACGTTCCCGGCCAAGGCGGAGAGGAAGGCGTTCTCGACGCCTTCGATGTGCTTCTCGTACTTCTTCGCGGCGTCGCTCTTGACGTCCAGGCTCTTTCCGGTCACCGAGGGGCTCGTGCCCTTGAGACCGTCCACACCGCCCTTGTAGGCGGCGAGCGAGTCGTAGTCGAGCTTGACCACCACGTTCACCGGCGCGCTTCCGGTGGCCTTGAACAGCGCGGTGTCGCTTTTGGCCAGCTTGCCGCTCGGCGACTTGGCGCCCTGGACGCGGTCGGCGGGCGTGAGCGCGGTGGCCTTCCACTTGCTGGTGGACGCGGTCTCCGGCCCGGGGGTCGGGGCCGCGGAGGCCGGGACGGCGGGGATGATCGCGCCGACGACGACGAGGCTCGCTGCGACGGCCAGCGCCCGGCGCGAACGGGATGACCGGCGTGTACGGGATAAAAGGGTGGGCGGGGGATTGCTTGGCACGGCACCTCCTGGAGGACCACTGGGACCTGCCGCCAAAAGGGCATGGAGAAGCCGTGCCGCCCGCGTACGACGACACGGGAAGGAGACTTCACCCTCCCCGTTGGGCGACACGTGCCGGCCGTCCGGCCGCCGCCGGATGGTCGAACACAGGGGGAGTCTAAGTGCGGACTTGAGTCCGGCCTAGGTCGATTTACAGACTGATCTGCGGCAATATCTGACCAAAAGCGGACAGTTCACGGTTAGTTCGTGTGATCGGCGCAGTTGGAAGAACGTTCCAGGCCCGGGGACGTACAATCGCGGTCGTGAAGCTGAAGCTCGATCTCCACGACATCTACAACAGGGGCGCCGAGATCGACCGCGCGCTGCACGGCATCATCCAGGAGGCGATCCGGAAGAAGGCCACCGAGGTCGAGATCATCCCCGGCAAGGGATCAGGCCAGCTCAAGAAGAAGGTCCTGCGCTTCCTGGACCAAAAAGAGATCAAGGCCCTCTACCACCGCATCGACAAGGACGCCAAGAACCACGGCCGCCTGTTCGTGTACTTCCGGCACAAGTAGCGGCGTAGCGCGTCCGCCAGGCTGAACGCTCAAGCTGATCGCCTGAGGCGTACCGCTTCCTGAGCGCCTCGACCTGCGCGAGTGTGCATGGGACCACCTTCTCGCGGGCCGGGGCCGGCGGCTTCACCGACTCGGCCTTCGCGGTTCGCGCGCTCTTGCGGCGCTCAATCCAGGCCGGGTCGGGGACTTCGATGCCAATTGCCCCAGAAGCCATGAAAGCCTCGCCGTACCGCCACCAGACCGCCCTATCGGCAGCACGCGCCCTGTCGCCGACGCTACTTGTGTTGACCAGACTGCGAGGAGTGATGATCGTGCGTCGTAAGGCAGCTCTACTCGGTGGCATCACCGCCGCCGTGCTCACCCTCAGCACCCCCACCCCGGCTCACGCGGCGACCGGCATCTTCAGAGCGACCACCCCCGACGGCGGCTGGCAGACCTTGGGGAACCCTGAGGACTGGCGCTGTTGGCTGGTGGACGGTGGTGGAAAGGCGCGGAACAACACCGACCGGATCGCCTACCTCTACGCCGAACCCGGCTGCCGCGGCAACGTCATCGTGGCCAGGATGAACCCGGGAAGCTCCCGCGACGACCTCCCCATCTACTGGGGTGTGATCTTCCACATCTGAGCGGGCGGCGCGAGGGCGCGTACGGCCGCGTCAGGAGCGGTAGAGGCGGGTGGCGTACTGGGCGCCGTAGTAGTGCTCCAGTTCTTCGAGGGTCTCCTCGGTCTTTTGCACGCTCTTGACGATGGTGGCGTGGGACGGCAGGGCGTCGGGGTTCCAGGTGCCGGGCTTCCACAGGGATGAGCGCATGAACGACTTGCCGCAGTGGAAGAAGATCTGCTCGATGTCCACGACCAGCGCGAGCGCGGGGCGGTGTCCCTTGACGATCATCTCGTCGAAGTACGGCGCCTCGCGGACCAGCCGGGCGCGGCCGTTGATACGGAGCGTCTCGTTGCGGCCAGGGACCGCGTAGAGCAGGCCGACGTGCGGGTTGGCCAGGATGTTCAGGAAGCCGTCCACCCGCCGGTTTCCCGGGCGGTCCGGGATCGCGATCGTGGTGTCGTCGATCACGTAGGTGAAGCCGGGAGGGTCGCCCTTCGGGGAGACGTCGCACGTGCCGTCCGCTCCGGAGGTCGCCACCAGGCAGAACGGGGACGCCGCCAGCCACTCGCGGTCCCGCTCGTGCAGCGTGACCCGCTCCTTGGCCAGGGCCCGGGGAATCGGCGCGCCGAGCAGCGCCCGCAACTCGGCTTCCGAGGTGACCTCCACGATCTCCGACCCCTCCGCCACGACGACTCCCCACATCGACCGATGATCAAGCGCCAATCAGCATACTTGCCACATTTCGCCCAACAAAGGCCGCCTCGGCGCGCGACACCCTTTCGCGGTGGGACGGGGATGGTGAACGTTGGGGTCAAGAGGATGGGGGGTGGTTCTCCTGGGAGCGGCGGCGGGCCCTGTGGCGGATCACTATGAGGTCTATGGCGGCGATGAGCGCGACGGCGAAGGCCACGGCGGCCTCGGCGTACCAGATGCCGGCGCCGGTGCTCGTGCCCGCCACGATGAAGGCGACCCCGACGGCCATGGCCACGGGCAGTGCCACGCCGGAGAGGATGGCCCGCAGGCCGAGCGGGCTGCGCGCCGTCTTCGGCTCGGTTCCTGAGCGGTCTCCCCACATGGCTCTCACCTCGCCCGCGGCCGAGGTCGTCACCGGGCCCCGCCCCCGCGTCCTTCCTCTTCAAGGAGGCCCTACCCTCCGCGTCCGGGTGCGATTCGGCGGGCGGCATGGTCGTCGCGGGCGGGGTCCGGGGGAGGTGCCTCAGACGCGTTCGGCGGCGGGAGCGGGGTCGGTCAGGACCGGGTCGGGGGAGAGGACGGGGCGCTTCGACAGGGGGCCGGTGGCCACGGCGAGAAGGGCCAGGATGATGATCAGGACGCTGTACGCGGTGGCCGTCGTGGCGAGTCCGAGGACGGGGACGAGTTCGCCGGCGAGGACGGCGGGCAGGCTGAACGCGAGGTAGCTGACCACGTAGACGGCGGCGAACAGCTCCGCGCGCTCGCGGGGGGCCGCGAGGGCGGCGAGTGAGCGCAGGGTGCCGAGGAACGAGGCGCCGAAACCGGAGCCCGCGACGGCGGCGCCGGCGAAGAACAGCGGGAGCGACGTCACGGCCAGGCCGGTCAGGGTGATGACCGTGCCGGCCGCCAGGGCCGCCGAGCCTCCGATCATGACCCGTCGCGGCGCGAGGTCACGCGCCAGCACCGAGGCGACGGCCCCCGCTGTCGTGATCACCGCGACCAGGAGCCCGCCGGCCAGGCGGTCGGGGACGTGCAGGACGCCGGCCACGAGCGAGGGCCCGAGTGACAGGTACAGCCCGCCCAGGGCCCAGGTGGCGATCAGGCAGGGGACGGCCCCGAGGAACGCGGCCCGCGCCTGCCGGGGGACCCGCGCGCGGGGGCGCAGCGAGGCCAGGGCGCCGGGGCGGGGCGTGACCGTGTCCGGGAGCAGGGCGATCGCGGCGATGATCAGGACGAATGCGGCCGTGAGCAGGGCGAACACCAGCGTGGTCGGCGCGGGCGCGTAGTGGGCGAGCAGTCCCGTGCCGAGGGCGCCGACGGCGAGTCCGGTGGTCGGGGCCGCGGTGTTCACCAGGGGGCCGAGCCGCGAGCCGGGGGACGGCTGCAGGTCCACGAGTCCCGCGCTGATGGCGCCGGTGGCCGCGCCGGTCGCGAGGCCCTGCACGATGCGCGCCGCCAGCAGTTGCGCCACCCCGCCCGCGGTCAGGAAGGTCACCATGGCCACGATCTCGCCGGCCAGGGCGGCGAGCAGCACCGGGCGGCGTCCCACGAAGTCCGAGAGCCCTCCGACGGTGAGCAGCGCGAGCAGCAGGGCGAGGGCGTAGACGGCGAAGACGGCGGTCAGCGTGCCGGAGGAGAAGCCCCATCGCGCCTGGTACACGACGTAGAGCGGCGACGGCGCGCTGGAGGCGGCCATGAACGCCAGCAACGTGCCCCCGAGCGTCCAGAACCCCGCACGCCGCGACATCCGCGCCGCCGGTGTGCGCTCGTTCCTTCTGGTACTCAATGAAGCCCCCAACTGTTCCAGAATTTTCGAACGGTTAGAGGCTACGCCTGCCCGGGCGCACTGTTCAACTATTATCGAACCATGATGTCCTCCGCGCGGGAGCTGGCGCACCCCGAAGCCGCCGACCTCGTGGTGACCGACGTGCTGTTCGCGTTGAGCGACCCCGCGCGGCTCGCGCTGGTACGGCGGCTCGCCGAGGGGCCGCTCGAAGTGGCCGCCTGCCAGCCCATCGAGGGCGAGATCCCCAAATCGACCCTCTCGCACCACCTCAAGACGCTCCGCGAGGCGGGGGTGATCCGCAACGTCCCCGCCGGGCGCCGGCGCTACGTGAGCCTGCGCCGCGACGACCTGGAGGGCCGCTTCCCCGGCCTGCTCACCGCCGTCCTCGCCACGCCCGGGCCCTCGGACGCCTGACGGGTCCACCGGCAGCGGCCCGCGCGGGCGCGGACAGGTCGTCGATCGTGCCACGGCGGGTGGGATGACCAGGCGTTATGCTCGAAGAGAGGAAGCGATCGAACGCCTGAACGCCTTTGGCCTCGCCGTACTCCTCCACGCCGAGTGGTGCACGGACCCGGCCCTGCGCATGGCCGACCGCTTCCTCCCTCACGCCCGGCGCCCTGAGCCGTGGCTCACAGGCCGTACGCCTCCAGCAGGTGCAGCCAGAACTCGCTCATCGTCGGGAACACCGGGACGGCGTGCCACAGGCGGTCGAGCGGCACCTCGGCCGTGACCGCGATCGTGGCGGCGTGCAGGTGGTCCAGCACGGCGGGGCCCACGATGGTGGCGCCGAGGAGGACGCGGCGCTCCTCGTCGACGATGATCTTCACCCGGCCGCGGTAGTCGTCGGCCTGGAGACGTGCGGCCGACACCGTGGCGAGGTCGTCCTCCACGACCCGCACCGGCAGGCCGGCCTCGCGCGCCTGCGACTCGGTGAGGCCCACCGCGCACACCTGCGGGTCCGTGAAGATGACCTGCGGGGCGCCCGCGTGGTCGGCGGTGTCGCGCGCCGGCTCGCCGGGCAGGTCCCGGGCGCGGGCGACGATCGCGTCCCCACACAACCTGGACTGATATTTGCCCATATGGGTGAGCAGGTTCAGCCCATTGACGTCGCCGACGGCGTAGAGCCAGCCGTCCGGGACGGCGGTCGCCCGCATGGTCGCGTCCACCTCGATCGGCCCGTCCGCCGGCACGCCGACCGTCTCCAGGCCGAGATCCACGACGGCGGCCCTGCGCCCGGTCGCGACCATGACCTCGTCGGCCTCGATCTGCACGCCGTCGTCGAGGTGGGCGGTCACCGGGCCGTCCAGGAACGCGCGTTCGACGCGGACGGCGGAGCGGCCGAACCGCACGTCCACGCCGTCCCGCCGCAGCGAATCGGCGAGAAGCTCCCCGGCGAACGGTTCGAACCGGCTCAGCAGGCGGCCGCCGCGCACGAGCATCGTCGTCTCCAGCGCCCCGAGCGCGTGCAGGGCCTGCGCCATCTCGCAGCCGACGGCCCCGCCGCCGATCACGACCAGCCGCTTGGGCACCTGCTCGGCGACCGTGGCCTCCCGGTTCGTCCACGGCCGCGCCTCGCGCAGCCCGGGCACGCCGGGGACGAGCGGGTCGCTGCCGGTGGCGACGACGACCGCGTGCCGGGCCTGGAGCGTCCTGACGTCCCCGTCCGGCCCGGTCACCTCGACGCGCAGCGGCCCCGCCAGGCGTCCCCGGCCCCGGACGAACGTCGCCGGCCGGTCCTCGATCCAGCGCACCTGGCCGCTGTCGTCGAGGTGCGACACGACCTCGTCGCGGCGGGCCAGCACCGCCGCCGCGTCGATCGGGCCGCGCAGCTCCAGCCCCGGCAGACCGCGTACCTCGGCGGCCAGGTCCACCGGCCGCAGCAGGGCCTTGCTCGGGATGCACGCGTAGTAGGCGCACTCGCCGCCGGCCAGGCGCTCCTCGACGACGGCCGCCGTCAGGCCGCCCCGCACGGCCCGCGCGGCGGCGATCTCCCCGGCCGGGCCCGCGCCTATCACGATCACGTCGAACGCGTCGCCATCGTCACCCATGGACACGCGGCCCCCCGTCGTCGCAGCTCACACGCCTACGGGTGGCCTGCCCAGTCTTCGGGCCGCCGACACGGCGACGCGCTGGTCCCGGATGACGGTTCGGGGCCGGGCCGGATCGTCAGAGCTTGCGGTAGACGCGGGCGTCCTCGGCGGCGGCCAGGACGTCCTGCAGACTGCCGCCGATCCCGGCCTGGACGGCGGCGGCGATCGCGCCCTCGACGAAGGGGACGTCGGCGATGGCGACCCGGCCCGGCGATTCGAGCAGGCGGGCGGTGAGCACCGAGCTGCCGAGATCGGGGATCAGCACCACGCCGACCCCCTGGTCGACCGTCTCGATGGCCGCGGCGACCTTGTCGGCGCTGGTGCCGAGGCCGCCGTCCTCCGTGCCGCCCGCGGGGGCCACGCGCACGTCGGGTCCGGCGATCTGCACGGCGAGGGCCGCCGCCGAGGACGCGAGCGTGTCGCTGTGCGAGACCAGGACGATTCCCACCAGACGCTGAGGGGTGCTCATCGGCGCAGGCCTCCTCGTGCGGCCTGCCGGAGGGCCGCGAGCAGGAGGACGGAGGACGCGGCGCCGGGGTCCTCGTGGCCGATGCCGCGGTCGCCGAGGTAGCTGGCCCGGCCCTTGCGGGCCCGCAACGGGATCGCCGCGCGGGCGCCGTCCTCGGCGGCGGCCACGGCGGCGTCCAGCGCCTCCTCGATCGCGGTCCCGGCGCGCACGGCGCCGGACAGCGCCCGGGACGCGGGCGCCAGGGCGTCGACCATGGTCTTGTCGCCCTCGCGGGCGCCGCCGAGCCGCTCCACACCGGCCACGGCGGCCGCCACCGCGTCGGCGAGGGCGTCCGGCGTGGCCGCGGCGGCGGGGCCGAGCGCCGTGCCCATCTGCCGGAACACCGTGCCGTACAGGGGACCGGAGGCGCCGCCGACCTTGCGGATCAGCGTCGTGCCCGTGAGGGTGAGCGCCCGGCCCGGGGTGGCGGGAGGGTCGGCGGCGAGGGCCTCGCGCGCGGCGGTGAAGCCGCGGTCCAGGTTGATCCCGTGGTCGGCGTCGCCGATCGCGGCGTCCAGCTCGGTCAGGCGCTCCCGGTCGGCGGCGACGGCCCGCGCCGCCGCCTCGATCCAGGCGACGAAGAACCCGGTGTCCATGGTCAGCGGCCCCAGCGGAGGGCGGGGGTGTCCACGGGGGCGTCCCAGAGGGCGGTGAGCTCGTCGGTCAGCCGGCAGACGGTGACCGAGAAGCCCTGCATGTCCAGACTGGTGACGTAATTGCCGACCAGGGACCGGGCGGGTGCGGCGCCCTTCTCGCGCAGGAAGGCGGCGACCTCGGCGAACACGATGTACAGCTCGGCGAGCGGCGTGCCGCCCATGCCGTTGACCATCACCAGGACGTCACCGGACAGCGGCATGTCGGTGTGCACGGCCTCCATGGCGACGCGGGCCAGCTCGCGGGCCGGCGCGGCGGCGGCCCTGGCGCGGCCGGGCTCGCCGTGGATGCCGATGCCGAGCTCGACCTCGTCGGGTTCGAGCGCGAACGTCGGCCGGCCCGCGGCGGGGACCGTGCACGGGGTGAGGGCCACGCCGAAGGACCTGCTGCGCGCGACGACCTCCTCGCCCGCCTTGACGACCTCGGCCAGCGGCGCCCCCGCCTCGGCCAGGGCCCCGGCGATCTTCTCGGCGAACACGGTCGCGCCGGTGCCCCTGCGCCCGGCGGTGTGGAGGGAGTCGGTGACGGCGACGTCGTCGTCCACCAGCACCGACGCCACCTCCACGCCCTCCTCGGCGCACAGCTCCGCCGCCATCTGGAAGTTCAGCACGTCGCCGGTGTAGTTCTTGACGACGTGCAGCACGCCCGCGCCGCCGTCCACGCCCTTGGTGGCCTCGACCACCTGGTCGGGGACGGGCGAGGTGAAGACCTCGCCGGGGCAGGCGGCGTCGAGCATGCCATGGCCGACGAAGCCGCCGTGCAAGGGTTCGTGGCCGGATCCGCCGCCGGACACCAGCCCCACCTTGCCCCGGACGGGCGCCGCGCGCCGGTAGACGACCCTGTTCGCGACGTCCACCCGCAGCCCCGGGTGGGCCAGGGCCATCCCCGCGAGCGCCTCGGTCACCACGTCGTCCGGGTGGTTGATCAGCTTTTTCATGATCTGGTCCTCCGGCCGTCGGCGGTCCCCCGGCCAATCTCTCCTGCCAGGGAGGTGTTGGCAAGCTCGACTCCTCGCGGTGAAGTGCCGTTCCGTACGCCCGGGTGGTGGCGGACGGCCCCGGCGGCGCGGGAGGATCGAGGCCGAACGATCCGAGAACGTGAGGTGCGGTAGATGTCGGTGTTGAGCAGTCTCGTCGAGAGCATCCGGAGCGGGGCCATCGAGGTGGTCGACCTCACGGCGCCGCTGAGTTCCTCGACGCCGGTCCTGAAGCTGCCCGAGCCGTTCGGGAACACCGTCCCCTTCCGGCTCACCGAGATCAGCCGCTACGACGACCGCGGCCCCGCCTGGTACTGGAACGACATCACCACCGGCGAGCACACCGGCACCCACTTCGACGCGCCCGTCCACTGGGTGACCGGCCGGGACGGCGAGGACGTCGCCGCGGTGCCGCCCGCCCGCCTGATCGCGCCCGCCGTGGTGCTCGACTTCGCCGCCCACGCGGCCGGCGACCCCGACTTCCTCCTGCGGATCGAGCACGTCAAGGAGTGGGAGGCGGCCAACGGGCCGCTGCCCGAGGGCGGCTGGCTCCTCTACCGCACCGGCTGGGACGTGCGCGCCAACGACCAGGAGGGCTTCCTCAACGCCGACGAGACCGGCTCGCACACCCCGGGCGTCTCCGCCGAATGCGCCAGGTGGCTGGCGGAGGAGACGCCGATCGCCGGCATCGGCGTGGAGACCGTCGGCACCGACGCCGGGGCCGCCCACTCCTTCGACCCGGCCTTCCCCTGCCACTCCTTCCTGCTCGGCGCCGGCAAGTACGGCCTCACGCAGCTTCGCAACCTCGACCGGCTGCCCGTCACCGGCGCCGTCGTGGTGGCCCCGCCGCTGCCGATCGTGGGCGGCTCGGGCAGCCCCGTCCGCGTCCTCGCCCTCGTCGAGCGATGATCGTCGCGCGGGCCGTCGGCGCCGTGCTGGCACGGCTCGGCGTGACGGCGGCGTTCGGCGTGGTCGGCAGCGGGAACTTCCACGTCACCAACGCCCTGGCCGAGCACGGCGTGCGATTCGTCGCCGCGCGCCACGAGGGCGGCGCGGCCACCATGGCCGACGCCTACGCCCGCGTGAGCGGCACGGTCGGCGTGCTCAGCGTCCACCAGGGGCCGGGGCTGACCGGCGCGACCACCGGCATCGCCGAGGCCGCCAAGAGCCGGACGCCGCTGGTCGTGCTCGCCGGCGAGGCCATGGAACCCAGGTCGAACTTCCACATCGACCAGTTCCGGCTGGCCGAGGCCGTCGGCGCCGTGCCCCTGCGCGTGACCTCCGCGGAGACCGCCGTCGCCGAGACCGTGCGGGCCTTCCGCCTGGCCGCGGCGGAGCGCCGCACGGTCGTGCTGAACCTGCCCCTGGCCGTGCAGCGGCTGACGCTCGCCGACGACGCCCTCGCCGTCCCGGCCCCGCCCGAGCGGGCCGTGCCGGAATCCCCGCCCCAGCGGGCCGGCGAGCTCGCCGCCGCCCTGGCCGCCGCCCGGCGCCCCGTGTTCGTCGCCGGACGCGGGGCGCGGCACGCCCGGCGCGAGCTGGAGGCGCTCGCCGACCGCACGGGCGCGCTGCTCGCCACCTCGGCGGTCGCCCGCGGCCTGTTCGCGGGCAGCCCCTGGAACCTGGACGTGAGCGGCGGGTTCGCCTCCCCGCTCACCGCCGCGCTGATCCGCGAGTCCGACCTGATCGTCGGGTGGGGCTGCGCGCTCAACATGTGGACCATGCGTCATGGCAGGCTCATCGGCCCGTCCGCCATGATCGCCCAGGTCGACCTGGAGCCGGGGGCGCTCGGCGCGCACCTGCCCATCGACATCGGCGTGGTCGGCGACGCCGCCGCCACCGCCCGCGCGGTGACCGCCCTCGTCGAGGGCGAGAACCGTCCCCCGGCCGGACGCGCCAGGCGCACTTCCGCGCTGGCGGAGCGGATCGCCCGCGAGGTGTCCTGGCGCGACGTCCCCTACACCGACGAATCGGCCGCGGGGCGCATCGACCCGAGGACGCTGACGATCGCGCTGGACGGCCTGCTGCCCGCCGAGCGGATCATCGGCGTCGACTCGGGGAACTTCATGGGCTATCCGTCCATGTTCCTGTCCGTCCCCGACGAGAACGGCCTCTGCTTCACCCAGGCGTTCCAGTCCGTGGGCCTCGGCCTGGCCACGGCGATCGGCGCGGCCGTCGCCCGGCCCGACCGCCTGCCCGTGGCGGCGCTCGGCGACGGCGGCGCGCTCATGGGTGCCTCGGAGCTGGAGACCGTCGTACGGCTCGGGCTGCCCATGGTCATCGTGATCTACGACGACGAGGCGTACGGCGCGGAGGTCCACCACTTCGGGCCGGACGGCCATCCGCTGGACCAGGTGCGCTTCCCGCCCGTGGACTTCGCCTCGATCGGGCGCGGGTACGGGTGCGCGGCGGTCATCGTGCGCGGGCCCGGAGACCTCGCCGCGGTGGCGGAATGGCTGGACGGGCCGCGCGACCGGCCGCTGCTCGTCCACGCCAAGGTGACCTGCGAGCGGGGCGCGTGGTGGCTGGAGGAGGCGTTCCGCGGCCACTGACGCCCGGCCCCCGCCCGGCGGCGCGCGGGTGGCGGTGCCGTAGCGTGACCTCATGAAACGGATGAGTGACGACGAGTGGCGCCGGTTCGTGCGGGAAGGCACGCGCACCGGCAAGATCGGGGTCACGCGCGCGGACGGCCGCCCGCACGTCACCCCCGTGTGGTTCACCCTCGACGGCGACGACTTCGTGTTCACCACCGCCCGCGCCGGCCAGAAGGCCCGGAGCATGCGGCGCGACCCCCGGGTGTCGATCTGCGTCGACGACGAGCGGCCGCCGTACGCGTTCGTCATGGTCGAGGGCACGGCCACGCTGTCGGACGACCTGGACGAGCTCCGGAAGTGGGCCACCGTCCTCGGCGGCCGCTACATGGGCCCGGACCTCGCCGCGGAGTACGGCCGCCGCAACGGCGCGCCGGGCGAGGTGGTGGTGCGCGTCCGGGCGGAACGGGTCATCGCGGCGAGCGACATCGCCATCTGACCGCCGTCAGCCGCGTGGCGGGGCGGGGGAGTGCGGGCCGGGTCCCGCCATGCCGTCGAGGAGGTAGCCGAGCCCTAGGGCGAAGGTGGTGTCCCAGTCGGCGGCCGTGGGGTCCATCGCGGCCAGGGTCGGGTAGCGGTCCGCGTTCTCGCGCAGGTGGCGCGCGGTCGCCTCGCGGGTGCGCGCCTCGTCGCCCGCCTGCGCGATGACCTGCATCACCGTGGAGCCGATGACGTAGTTGAACAGTCCGTAGGCGGCTGCGGTGAGATGGGGCTCGCGAAAGCCCGCCCCGGCCAGGGTGGCGTGCAGGAACTCCGTCCTGCCGAGGACGTTCGGCCCGAGGAGCGGACGGCCCAGCGCGGCCGTCGACCACGGATGCGCCAGCAGGACGGCCCGCCAGCCGTTGATCAGGAGGGTGATCTCGTCCCGCCAGCTCCCGCCATGGCCTCCTGACGGCGGAGCCCCATCGTTCGCGGGGGCGCTCGATCCGGCCCGCTCGCGCGCCGCCGCGGGGAGCGGGACCGCGGCGAAGATGGTGTCCAGTGCCAGGTCCAGGACGTCGTCCTTGGTCTTGACGTGCCAGTACAACGTCGTCGAGCCGGTGCCGAGGCGTTCGGCCAGCCGCCGCATGGTCAGCCCGCCGATGCCCTCCTCGTCCAGCAGTTCGACGGCCTCGCCGGCGATGCGCTCGGGGCTGAGCGGAGCCGTCGCGCGCCGGGCCTTCGCCGGGCGCAGCCACACGTTCCCCGCCGTGTCCGATCCCGACGTGTTCGCGTTCATGGACGCTCAGTCTAGTATGGCGTTCCGGTACTGGACCAGCGATCCGGTACTCGAACGTTGGTCCGGTCGGAGTGGAGGCGGACGGTCATGGGACATGTGGAGGTGGACGGCCTCACCTACGTGCTGCCCGACGGGCGGCTCCTGCTCCACGAGGTCTCCTTCCGCGTCGGTGAAGGCGTCACCGCCGGGCTGGTCGGCCCCAACGGCGCGGGCAAGACCACCCTCCTCGGGCTGATCGCAGGCGATCTCGCCCCCGCCGCGGGCCGGGTGGCCCGATCGGGCGGGCTCGGCGTCATGCGGCAGTTCATCGGCGCCGTCCGCGACGGCCGCACCGTCCACGACCTGCTCCTGTCGGTCGCGCCCGAACGGCTGCGCGGCGCCGCCGCCGCCCTGCGCGCGGCCGAGGCGGCGCTGGCGGCGCGCGACGACGAACCGGCGCAACTCGCCTACGCCCACGCGCTGGCCGAGTACGGCGACGCCGGCGGGTACGCCATGGAGGTCGTGTGGGACACCTGCGCGACCGAGGCCATGGGGCTGCCGTACGACGCGATCAGGGAGCGGCCGGTGGTCACCTTGTCCGGCGGCGAGCAGAAGCGGCTCGTGCTGGAGGCGCTGCTGCGCGGCCCCGACGAGGTGCTCCTGCTCGACGAGCCGGACAACTACCTCGACGTCCCGGCCAAGCGCCGGTTGGAGGAGGCGCTGCGCGCCACCGCCAAGACCGTGCTGCTCGTCTCCCACGACCGGCAACTCCTGGCCACCGCCGCCGACCGCATCGTCACCGTCGAGTCCCGGGGGGCGTGGGTCCACGGCGGCGGCTTCGCCACCTACGCCCAGGCCCGGCGCGACCGCGTCGCCCGCCTGGAGGAGCGCCGCCGCCGCTGGGACGAGGAGCGCGCCAAGCTCGCCCGCCTCGTCCAGACCCTCCGGCAGACCGCCGCCAACAACGACGCCCTTTCATCGGCCTACCGCGCGGCACGCACACGGCTGGAGCGCTTCGAGCAGGCGGGCCCGCCCGAGCAGGCGCCCAGGGAACAGAACGTCCGCATGCGCCTGCGCGGCGGGCGCACCGGCAAACGGGTGATCGTCTGCGAGGGGCTGGCCATCACGGGCCTGACCCGGCCCTTCGACACCGAGATCTGGTACGGCGAACGCGTCGCCATCCTCGGCGCCAACGGCTCGGGCAAGTCCCACTTCCTCCGCCTCCTCACCGAGGCGACAGGCGAAGCCCCGCCGACGGCCGCCGCGCCGACACCGCAAGGGCCGGCGCTGCCCGAGGAACTGGTGCTGCATGAGGAATTGGCGCCGCATGGAGAGCTGGCGCTGCGGCAGGGGCTGGTGCTGCATGAGGAACTGGCGCGTCACAAGGGGCGGGTGCGGTATGAGGGGCTGGTGCGGCTAGGGGCGCGGGTCGTGCCGGGGCACTTCGCACAGACGCACCTGCGCCCCGACCTGCACGGCCGCACCCCCGCCGACCTGATCACCGAACGGCACGGGCTGACGCTCAACGAGGCCATGGCCGCGCTGGCCCGATACGAACTCGCCCCGGCCGGACGGCAGCGCTTCGAGACCCTGTCCGGCGGCCAGCAGGCCCGGCTGCAGATCCTCCTCCTCGAACTCCAGGGCGCGACCCTCCTCCTCCTGGACGAGCCGACCGACAACCTCGACCTGGCCAGCGCCGACGCCCTCCAGCGGGGCCTGGAGGGATTCTCCGGCACGGTCCTCGCCGTCACCCACGACCGCTGGTTCGCCACCGACTTCGACCGCTATTTGATCTTCCACCCCAACGGAACCGTCCACGAATCCCCACAACCGACCTGGGACTGAATCCCCATCCAGCACGGGGTCGCTCGGGCTGTACGGCGAGGCCAAGGTAAGGGGTGGTTTGTGGTGGTTGAGGTGTGTTGAGCCCACCCGTGCGGCGCCGTCGTGGTCGGGCGTCGTGATCCCACCCAGAAGTGGACGCCGGCGGGCCGCGCAGCCCGGAGACTTCCGCGCCGCGTGGCAGGGGAGCTCCAAGCCGTCCGGTGTTGATCCCTGCCGGTTGGGGGTTGCGCGCTATCGGGTGGGCTCACGGTGATCGGCCACGACGGTGCCGCTCGGGTGGGCTCGATCACTTCGATCATTGCGCGGAGTCGTCTGGATGGCCGGCTGTACGGCGAGGCCAAGGCGAAGGGTGGTTTGTAGTGGTTGAGGTGTGTTGAGCCCACCCGTGCCGCGCCGTCGTGGTCAGGCGCCGCGATCCCACCCAGAAGTGCACGCCAGGGAGCGGCGCGGTTGGAGACCGCCCTAGAGCGGCACGCCGGGAAGCGGTGCAGTCTGGAGATTTCCCCAGAAGTGCACGTCGGCGAGCCGCGCAGTCCGGAGACCTCCCAGAGCTGCACGCCGGGGAGCGGCGCAGTCTGGAGACCTCTCCAGAAGTGCACGTCGGCAAGCCGCGCGGCCCCGAGACTTCTCTCGGAGAACGACGGGGATGACCGAGGAGCCTGGACGACGCCCGGCCCCTCGGGCGGGGGCCGGGCGTCGTCGCCCGGGAGCCGGTGAGGTGGTTACGGGCGGTCGGTTTCGAGTTTTACGGTGTCTTCGATGGTGGGGGCGCCGGTGGTTCTGAGGGCGGGGTCGACGGGGCGGAGGTAGGTCTGGCGGACGCCGGGGACGCGGTCGTCGACGACGAAGGTGGCCTTGGTGTGGACGGCGGCGCCGGGCGTCTGGACGTGGGGTACGACGCGGAAGTCGGCCGTGAGCTGGTCGCGTTCGACCTTGGTGAGCACGTAGCCGCGCTGGTTGTTGTAGAACTTCAGGTGCGGGTTGATCTTGAGGAAGGGCTGGCCGGCGGGGTCGGAGTCGGCGCCGTCGCCGCCCGTGCTGATCGAGGTGGCGACCAGCTCCGAGCCGACCACGCGGCCGTCGGGGTCGTCGTAGTCGAGCTTGAGGTCGCCGGCCCAGTGCGCGTGCACGTCGCCGGTGAGGACGACGGCGTTGCGGACCCTGGCGTCCACCCAGCCCTGGGTGATCCTCTGGCGGGAGGCGACGTAGCCGTCCCAGGCGTCCATGCTGGTCACCTTGGCGGGCCCGGCGTTGTTGTCGCGCTGGCCGAAGAAGACCTGCTGGCCGATGATGTCCCACTGGGCGCGGGACTGGCGGAAGCCGTCGATCAGCCATGCCTCCTGCTCGGGCCCGGTGATGGAGCGGGCGGGGTCGAGGGCGGCCGGGCAGTCGCGGTAGCCGTCGCCGCAGGCCTGGTCGTCGCGGAACTGGCGGGTGTCGAGCATGTGGAAGGTGGCCAGGCGTCCCCAGCGGATCCGCCGGTAGAGCTGCATGTCGATGCCGCGCGGGACCGAGGTGCGGCGCAGCGGCATGTTCTCGTAGTAAGCGCGGAACGCGGCCTCGCGGCGGGCCAGGAAGTTCGGCTGGGGGATGTCGGGCCGCTCGGGCACCTCGTCGGCCCAGTTGTTGTCGAGCTCGTGGTCGTCCCAGACGACCAGCCAGGGGGCGGTGGCGTGCGCGGCCTGCAGGTCGGGGTCGGCCTTGTACTGGGCGTGCCGCTGCCGGTAGCCGGCCAGCGTCTCGGTCTCGGGGCCGTCGTGGTCGCGGACGTTGCCGCCGGGGATCGTGTAGGTGTCCTTGGTGTACTCGTACTGGTAGTCGCCGAGGTGCAGCACGAGGTCGGGGTGGTCCTCGGCGAGGCGCCGGTAGGAGGTGAAGTACCCGTGCTCGTACTGCGCGCAGGACACGAACGCCATGGAGAGCGGTCCGCCCAGGGTCAGCGGGTGGGGCGCGGTCCTGGTCCGGCCGGCGGGGGAGACGTAGGAGCCGAGGCGGAAGCGGTACCAGTACTCGCGCCCGGGCTGCAGGCCGCCGACCTCCACGTGGACGCCGTGCCCCCATTCGGGCGAGGCGATGGCCACGCCGGCGCGCACGACGTGGCGCAGGCGTTCGTCGGCGTACACCTGCCACAGGACGGGGAAGGGGCGGGACGGCATGCCTCCGGAGCCGTCCTCGGCGAGCGGCTGGGGGGCGAGGCGCGTCCAGATCACGAAGCCGTCGTGGCCGGGGTCGCCGGAGGCCACTCCGAGCTGGAACGGGTCGGTGCGCAGCCCGCGGGAGGCGAGGCTCAGCGCGGTCTCGGCGGCGGGGTCGGGCTCGGCGAGGGCCGAGGCGGCGGGGACTGTGGCGATCGCTCCTGCGGCCAGTCCGGTGACGAGGAATGATCGTCGGTCGAGACGCTGCACGGGATCTCCCAGGTCTGATCTTGGGGTGGTCACCCGTAGCCTTACCGACGATCATGAAAACCTAGTTAACGCCGACCATCATGAAAAGGGCATGGTTGCTGCCTCAGGTAGAGACGAGCACCAACCCGGCAGTCGCTCCCAGACCCCCTGTGGCCTTGGCCTGCGACTCTCACGCGTTGTCAGTGGCGTTGACGTACGGTGAACCGCGCCCCGCCGAAGCGCCCCACCAGAAGTTCGGGCCGCGCCCCCCACCGGGACGCGGCCCGCCGAGCGCGGCCTGCGGGACATGCTCCGCGAGGCGGACGGTCACACGGCCCCGGCGGAGGCGGGCGCGTCTTCCAGGAGCCGCCCGACGCGGGACAGCGTCTCGCGCAGGTTGGCCTCGGTGGTCAGCTCGCGGGCCTCGGCGATGGACGCCCACCGCAGCCGCGCCTCCGGGTTCTCCGGCCGCACCGCCTCGGGCGTGGCGGTGGCGAGGACGAAGCGCAGGTCGGCGTGCTCGTGCGCGGGCTCGGCGGACCCGGCGGCGACGGGGACGATGACGAGGTGCACCAGCGCCGCGTCCGGCCACGGCGTGAGGTCGGCGAGCCCGGTCTCCTCGGCGCCCTCGCGCAGGGCGATCGCGAGGGGAAGCTCCTCGTGCGGGTCGGCGTGCCCGCCCACCTGGAGCCACGCCCGCTGCCGCGGATGCCAGCGCAGCAGCACGCGGCGGGTCGGCGGGTGGACGATCAGCGCGGACGCCGTGAGGTGCAGCGGCGTCGCCCGGTCCCAGGGGTTCTCGCCAGAGGCCAGCGCACGGACCCGCCGCAGCTCGGCCGCCTCGCTCTCCGACGCCGGCGCGTACCCGCCGAGGACGTCCGCCAGTGTGGTGTGCCCGCCGTCGTGCCCGGCCGCGGTCATGTCGCTCCCCCCGTCGTCACCCGTACCCGGGAGATTCTGTCAGGAGACGCACGCCGCCAGGACCGGCCATCGCCACGGCGACGGACCGCCCGGCCCTGATGACGAGGGCACCCGGCCACGCCGTTGGGGCCGGGCGCCCACGTCAGGCGCCGCTCGGGAAAGCGAGGCCGGAGCCGGACGTCACTCCGTGAAGCCGAGCGCGTCCAGGCCGGGCTGCTGCCAGCCGGTCTGGGGGATGTCGCCCCGGTAGGGCGGCGCGACGACCGGCGGCACGAAGGTCTCCTTGATGGCGCGGGCGTTGACCCAGCGGATCAGGTTGAAGATCGAGCCGGCCTTGTCGTTGGTGCCCGAGCCCCGGGCGCCGCCGAACGGCTGCTGCCCGACGACCGCGCCGGTGGGCTTGTCGTTGATGTAGAAGTTGCCGGCCGCGAAGCGCAGCCGCTCGGTCGCCTCGGCGATCGCGTACCGGTCGCGGGCGATGACCGCGCCGGTCAGCGCGTACGGGGACACGCCCTCCAGCTGGTCGAGGACGGTGTCGTAGTCGCCGTCGTCGTAGACGTGCACGGCGAGGATCGGCCCGAAGTACTCCTTGACGAACACCTCGTCCTCGGGGTCGGCGCCGACCAGCACCGTGGGCCTGACGAAGTAGCCGGTGGAGTCGTCGTAGGAGCCGGTGAGCACCTCCACCGAGCCGGTGGCCTTCGCCCGGTCGATGGCCGCCTTGTTCTTGGCGAACGCGCGCGCGTCGATGACCGCGCCCATGAACGTCGACAGGTCGGCGGCGACGTCGCCCACGGTCAGGGACTCGGCGGTCGCCACGAAGTCGTCGCGGATCCCGCTCCAGATCGAGCGGGGGACGTACGCCCGGGAGGCCGCCGAGCACTTCTGGCCCTGGTACTCGAACGCGCCGCGGATCAGCGCCGTGGTGAGCGCGGCCGGGTCGGCGGACGGGTGGGCGAGCACGAAGTCCTTGCCGCCGGTCTCGCCGACCAGGCGCGGGTAGCCGCGGTAGCCGGCGATGTTGGCGCCGACGGTGGCCCACAGGTGCTGGAAGGTCGCGGTGGACCCGGTGAAGTGGATGCCCGCCAGCCGCGGGTGGGTGAGCGCGACCTCCGAGACGGCCGCGCCGTTGCCGGTCACCATGTTGATGACGCCCGGCGGCAGCCCGGCCTCCTCCAGCAGGCGCATCGTGAAGTGCGCGGCGAACTGCTGCGTCGGCGACGGCTTCCACACGACCACGTTGCCCATCAGCGCCGCGGAGGTCGGCAGGTTGCCGGCGATGGCGGTGAAGTTGAACGGCGTGATCGCCAGCACGAAGCCTTCCAGCGGCCGGTACTCCATGCGGTTCCACACACCCGGCGACGAGCTCGGCTGCTCGGTGAGGAGCTGCCGCGCGAAGTGCACGTTGAAGCGCAGGAAGTCGATCAGCTCGCAGGCGGCGTCGATCTCGGCCTGCTGCGCGGTCTTGGACTGGCCGAGGATCGTGGCCGCGTTGAGCGTCGCCCGCCACGGGCCCGACAGCAGGTCGGCGGCCCTGAGGAAGATCGCGGCCCGCTCCTCGAACGGCAGCGCCCGCCATGCCGGGGCGGCCCGCAGCGCGGTGTCGACGGCGGCGCGCACGTCGGCGGCCGAGGCGTCGGCGGTGTGCCCGAGCACGTGGGCGTGGTTGTGCGGCTGCACGACCTCGATGGCCGGGCCGGTGGCCATGCGCCGCTCCCCGCCGATCGTCATCGTCAGGTCGATCGCCGTGCCGGACAGCTCCTTGACACGGCCCTCCAGCGCCGCCCGTTCGGCGCTGCCGGGGGCGTAGCCGTGGACCGGCTCGTTGGCCGGGACGGGGACGTTGGTGACGGCATCCATGACTGACCTCACTTGGAGCGGAGTGAACGCAGGAAGAAGGCGACGTTGGCGGGCCGCTCGGCCAGGCGGCGCATGAAGTAGCCGTACCAGTCGTCGCCGTAGGGCACGTAGACGCGGACGGTGGAGCCGGCGGCGGCGAGCGCCTCCTGCTTGTCGGTCCTGATCCCGTAGAGCATCTGGTACTCGAAGCTGTCGCGGCTCCGTCCGGCCTCGTCGGCGAGCAGCTCGGTGATCGAGATGAGCCGGTCGTCGTGCGTGGCCACCATGGGATACCCCTTCCCCTCCATGAGGATGCGCAGGCACCGCACGTACGCCTTGTCCACCTCGGTCTTCTTCTGGTGGGCGACGGTGGCGGGCTCGCGGTAGGCGCCCTTGACCAGCCGCACCCGGGAGCCCTCCCGGGACAGCTCGCGCAGGTCCTGCTCGCTGCGGTGCAGGTACGCCTGGATCGCCACGCCGGTGGAGGGGAAGTCCTCGCGCAGGTCGCGCAGGATCGACAGCGTGGAGTCGACCGTGGTGTGATCTTCCATGTCCAGGGTCACGGTGGTGGCGGCGTCCCGCGCGGCGGCGCAGACCTCGCGGGCGTGGTCCAGGGCCATGCGGTCGTCCAGCATCTGGCCGACGGCCGAGAGCTTGACCGACACTTCGGCGCGGTCGCCGAGGCCGAGGGGGCGCAGCGTGTCCAGCATCGTGACGTACGCCTTGACCGTCTCGGCGGCGGCCCTGGCGTCCTTGGTCTCCTCGCCGAGATGGTCGAGGGTGACCGTGAGGCGCGCGTCGGTGAGGCGGCGCACGGCGCGCAGCGCGTCTCCGGCGTCCTCGCCCGCGACGAACCGGTCCACCACATGCCGGGTGACCGGGAAACCCGATACGGCGCGGCGCGCGAGAGGGCTGCGCGAAACCGCCAGAAGCAGGGAACCGAGCATGTCAACCACCCTAAAAGCTGCACTTCAGCGGCTTCCATGGACATCCGCCACGGGCGGCGTCTACCCGGTTCATACAGATGTATGACAATGTGCGAGTGGATCTGCAGGAAACAGTCGATGAGATCGCGGGGATCCTGGACGCCTCCGCGACGCTGGAGGACCGCTCGTTCCAGATGCTCGCCTACGCGGCCCAGAGCGGGGACATCGACACCGTGCGCCGCGAGTCCATCCTGCGCAGGCGCGCCTCCGACGAGGTCCGCGCCTACTTCGAGGGGTACGGCATCGCCTCGGCCGAGGGCCCGGTCCGCATCCCGGCCGACCGGGGCCTCGGCGTGCTGGCCCGCGTCTGCGTCCCGCTGCGCCACCGCGGCGTCACCTACGGCTACCTGTGGCTGCTGGACTCCGGCGCGCTCGGCGACGAGCGGCTGGCCCGGGTCGCGCCCCTGGTGGAACGTGCCGCCGCCGCCCTGGCCAGGGAGGCGCGCAGCCGCCAGGACCTCGGCGCCCGCCTGCGCGACCTGCTGTCGGCCGACCCCGAGCTGCGCGCCTCCGCCGCGATCGATCTTCCCGGGCCGTGCGCCGCGATCGCCGTGCAGAGCGGCACCGGCGGCGTCGTGCCGCTGTGGACGCTGCCGCGCGGCGTGATCGCCGACGCGGGCGACCCGGTCACCGCCGTCCTCGTCCCCGCCGCGCAGGCCGAGGCCGTCGCGGCCCGGGTCATCGGCATGTACGGCACGGCGGCGGGCATCGGCGGCGTCCGGGACGACGTCGGCGAGGCGTGGCGGAGCTGGCGGGAGGCGACGCTGGCGCTGCGCGTCGCCCAGCGGGTGCCCCGGCACGCGCCCGTCGCCTGCTGGAGCTCGCTCGGCGTCCACCGCCTGCTCGCCCGGCTCTCCGCCGCCGAGCTGGCCGACCTCGCCGCCGAGGCCGCCGTGCTGGACGGCGAGCTGGCCCACACCGTCGGCACCTACCTCGACCACGCCGGGCACGCCGGGGAGACCGCGGCGCGGCTCGGCGTCCACCGCCAGACCCTCTACTACCGGCTGGCCAAGGCCGAGCGCGCCACCGGGCTCGACCTCGCCGACGGAGAGGACCGCCTCGTGCTGCACCTCGGGCTCAAGGCGGCCGAACTGCTGGACGGGCCCGCCCGCGCCCGGGTCAGGGCGCCCGGTAGATCTTGACCCAGTCCACGAACATCGACACCGTGGCGGGCGTGGACGCGTCCCGGCAGGGCGACCACTGGTTGCAGACCACGTCGTTCTGCAGGGTGAGGTGCATGGGCCGCGCCGCGGGGACGTTCGGCCCGGTGTACTCCCAGGTCCGCCTGCCGTCGAGCCAGAACGTCAGCCGTCCGGGCGTCCAGTCGACGGCCGCCGTGTGCCAGCGCGTGAAGTCGGCGCGCACCAGGCTTTGCGCCTGCCGCGACTCGCCCCGGTGGACGTAGATCCCCGCGCTCCGGCGGGTCGCGTCGATCACCTCGGCGAAGTCGACCTCGGCGTACTCGGGGCTCTGGCTCTCCGGCCACAGCAGCGCGACCAGCGAGTACCCGCGGCCGGGCTCGCCGCGGAACCGGACCTCCCAGCGGCCGTAGGTCTGCGACATCCGGCTCGCGACGCCGCCGGACAGGTCCTTGCCGCCGTAGAAGCCGCCGGTCATGCGCAGCATGCCGTCGTGGACGGTGGTCGCCTCGGCGGTGCGCGGGTTCACCGCGGCGCCGGGGGAGTGGTAGACCTCCCACTTGCTCGTGTCGACCCGGTCGCCGTCGAAGTCCTCCACCAGCACGGGCACGCCCCACCGGGCGTCGGGACGATCGGACGCGGCGCCGCCCGGCGGCTCGGCGGAGCCGGGCGCGGCCGGCGGAGAGGGAGGAGCGGGCGGGGTGCCGTCCAGGCCGGGCGGGGGGACAGGGGCAGGCGGGGGAACCGGGACCGATGGCGCGGCGGTGCCGCCGTACCGGTGGTCGTAGACGGGAGGCGGGGGGCGGTCGGGGCCGGCGTCCGCCGCACGGGCGGGCGGGGGAGCGGGACGGCTCACCACCGGCGGGGCGTGGGGCGGGTACGGGGGCGGCGTCCCGCGGCGGACCGCCGGCGGGGGAGTCACGGGAGGCGCGGGGGGTGTCTCGGGGCGGACGGCCGGCGGGGGAGCCGTGGGGGAGTGCCGGGCCGCCGGTTCCGGGATCGGGCAGAGCGTCAGGCTCGCCGCCACCACGATCAGGTACGCGCCACGGATCGACATGCGCCCAATGAAAACAGGCATCTGTCCGTGATCCCAGCGTTATGCCGAATTCGCGCCCCCTATGGCAGGTAGGTATTCACCATTTCCTAGCTTCACCGCACACTTGGCGGTGTGTCCGATTTCGAGATCCTTGTTCTGGGGTCCGGCCCCGGCGGGCAGAAGGCGGCCATCGCGGCGGCCAAGCTGGAGCGCACGGTCGCCATCGTCGAGCGGCGCGACATGGTCGGCGGGGTGTGCATCAACACCGGCACGATCCCGTCCAAGACGATGCGCGAGGCCGTCCTCTACCTCACCGGCCTCAACCAACGGGAGCTGTACGGCCAGAGCTACCGGCTGAAGGAGGACGTCACCGTCGCCGACCTCACCATGCGCACCGCGCACGTGGTGGGCCGGGAGATCGACGTCGTCAGGAGCCAGCTGTCCCGCAACCACGTCGCCATGCTGCTCGGCTGCGGCCGCTTCCTGGACCCGCACACGGTCGAGGTGACCGACGAGCGCGGCAAGACCGCCAAGGTCACCGCCGACAAGGTCATCATCGCCACCGGGACGCGGCCCGCGCGCCCGGACAGCGTGGACTTCGACGACCGCACGATCATCGACTCCGACGGGATGCTGCGGCTGGAGCACGTGCCCGACTCGATGGTGGTCGTCGGCGCCGGGGTGATCGGCATCGAGTACGCCTCCATGTTCGCCGCGCTCGGCACCAAGGTCACCGTGGTCGAGCGGCGGGAGCGGATGCTGGAGTTCTGCGACCTGGAGATCGTCGAGGCGCTCAAGTACCACCTGCGCGACCTCGCGGTCACCTTCCGCTTCGGCGAGACCGTCGCCTCGGTCGAGCGGCGGGCGCGCGGCTGCGTCACGGTGCTGGAGAGCGGCAAGAAGATCCCGGCCGAGACCGTCCTGTACTCGGCGGGCCGCAACGGCGTCACCGAGGGCCTCGGCCTGGACGCCGCCGGGCTCACCGCCGACGCCCGGGGCCGGATCGCCGTGGACGAGTACTACCGCACGGCCGTGCCGCACATCTACGCGGTCGGCGACGTCATCGGCTTCCCCGCGCTGGCCGCCACCTCGATGGAGCAGGGCCGCATCGCCGCCCACCACGCCTGCGACGAGCCGCTGCGGGGCATGTCGCACCTTCAGCCGATCGGCATCTACACGGTCCCGGAGATCAGCTTCATCGGCAGGACCGAGGACGAGCTGACCAAGGCGCACATCCCTTTCGAGGTCGGGGTGTCGCGCTACCGGGAGCTGGCGCGCGGCCAGATCATCGGCGACACCTACGGCATGCTCAAGCTGCTGGTCTCGCCCGAGGACCACGCCCTGCTCGGCGTGCACGTCTTCGGCACCGGCGCCACCGAGCTGCTGCACATCGGGCAGACGGTCATGGGCTGCGGCGGCACCGTGGACTACCTGGTGGAGGCGGTGTTCAACTATCCGACCCTGTCGGAGTCCTACAAGGTCGCCGCCCTGGACGCCATGAACAAGATCCGCAGAATGGCGCGCTTCGCCGACTGACGCCCGTTCCGGGCGGACGATAAGGTCCGCCCGGCATGTGAAGCAATATCACTTGATATACGACATGCGGCTTCGTTCCCTATGATGCGCGATCATGCGCCGCATCCTCGCCGCGTTCAGCGTGTGCGCCGTCCTCGCCTCCTGTGCCGCGGAGCCGGCCCGCGACGCGGCGCCTCTGGGCGTGGGACGGTGGCACGCCGAGCCCAGCCCCACGGCCACTCCCACGCGACCCGTGTCCCCGGCCAGGGCACCGGACCGGGTCCCCCCGCCCCAGGGCCGTGACGCCGCCGTCAGGAGCCCGCTCTACGCCGTGCCGAAGGTCCCGAGGACGTCCTGCCGCCTTCCCGTGGTCAGGGCGGGAAGCCTGGCCTCGATGCGGCGGTACGGCAACGCCTTCTCCGCCTGCCTGGACCGCGTCTGGGCGCGGGAGTTCAAGGCGGCGAGGACGTACTTCACGCCGCCGCGCCGGGTCTTCGTGCCGCGCCGGGTCAAGGATCGCGAATGCGGGACGATGCCCTCCAGAGGCGCGGACGGCACCTATTGCCCGGAGTCCCGCGCCTACTACGTCCTTCTGGAGCGGGACGACCTGTCCCCGGACGGGACCGCCCTGGTGGCCGACCTCGTCGCCCACGAGTACGCCCACCACGTCCAGCACATGGTCAACATCCTCGACTGGGAAGCGGAGGCCGCGTACGGCGCCAAACGCGCCGTACAGGACGTCCTGAGCCGGCGGCTGGAGCTCCAGGCGACCTGCCTGGGCGGAGTCGCGCTCCACCTCCTGCGCGAGGCGCTCCCGCCGTGGAGCCGGTTCCAGGAGTCCTATCAGGGCACGCTGGAGGCGCGGTGGGTCCGCGACCACGGGCGGTCGGACACGCAGTCGCGGTGGCTGGAACGAGGATTCCGGTCGGGACGGCCCAAGGCGTGCGACACCTGGACCGTCCCCGTACACGCCGTCACCTGACCGGCGCCCGGCTGCCCGGAGCCGGGGAGACCCGCAGAGGCCCGGGAGCGACGAAGCCCGTGCCACCCGGGGGTGGCACGGGCCCGGCGGGAGTGGTCAGGCGGCCTCGGCCTCGGCCTCGTCCAGCTCGACGGGACGGGCGCGGCCGGTCACGTTCTCGTACACGCGGACCAGTTCGCGGCCGATGCGCTCCATCGAGTACCGGGACCCGGCGCGGTCGGCGCCGGCGAAGCCCAGGGCCGTGCGGCGGGTGAGGTCGCCGAGGAGGGCGCGGGTGCGGCGGGCCAGGGCCGCCGGGTCCTGCGGGCGGACCAGCAGGCCGGTCACGCCCTCGACCACCGAGTCCAGGTGCGCGCCGACGGCCGAGGCGATCACCGGGACGCCGCAGGCCATGGCCTCCAGCGCGACCTTGCCGTTGGGCGCGGCGACCGGCAGCGTGAGGACGATGTCCGCGCCGCGCATCAGCTTCGGCATCGCGTTGTGGGTGACGTGGCCGAGCAGCGTGACCCGGTCCTCCACGCCGGCCTCCTTGGCCAGCAGGGTCAGGCGCTCCAGGTCGCGCTCGGCCTCCGGGGCGTCGGGACGGGGGCCGCCGGCGATCACCAGCTCCGCGCCCGGAATGCCGTCCAGCGCCCGGATCGCGACGTCGGCGCCGCCGCCCCGGCCGATGTGACCGACGTGCAGCAGGCGGGGACGGTCGCCGCGGGCGCCGGCCGGGCCCTGGCGGCGGAAGCGCTCGACGTCCACGCCGTGCGGGACGACGGCGATGGTCCTGCGCGGCACGCCCAGCCGGATCAGGTCCGCCGCCTCGCTCGCGCAGGACGCGACGACCGCGTTGGCCCGCCGCCCGATCGCCCGCTCCAGCTTGGTGCGGGCCGCGGCCTCGCGGTCGCCCGGGCGGGCGCCGATCGGGTTCGCGGCGTGGAAGGTCTGCACGATCGGCACGTCCAGGCCGTCGATCGCGGCGACGGCGGCCAGGCCGCCGGTCCAGGAGTGGGCGTGCACGACGTCGGGGCGGTCCTTGGCCCAGCGCTCCCGCAGATGGGCGCTGAAGGCGGAGACGTGCGGCATGACCGCGGTCTCGGGGAGCGGCCGGGCCGGGCCCGCGTCCACGTACTCGATCGCCACGCCGGTGGCCACCTTGCCGCGGGGCTTGCGGTCGGCGGCGTCGCGACGCGTGTAGATGGTGACGCGGTGGGCAGCGCTCAACTCGCGGGCGACGGCGAGAAGGTCGGACGAAAGCTCGTGCACGGAGACGAAGGCGATTTTCACGGCACACCTCAGGGAAGCCGGGTCGCGACGGACCCGTGAACGTACTGAGTTGTGCCTGCGTCTTAGGCACGAAATCTGTACGTCAGTGTACCGATGTCAGTTAAGCGGCAAACCCCTTTCGCGAAAAAATCTTGTAAACCCTGCCCCGGATCCACCCGGACAGGCCCCGCGGCGGCCCCGGCGGGCCCGCCGCAGCGCCAGGTCAGCGGGCGCGCCGCAGCGCCAGGATCGTCGTCTCGTCCAGCACCTGACCGCCGGAGAACGCCCGCTGGTCGTCCTCGACGGCCTTGACCACCGACGTCGCCGGCTGCCCCGCGCACCGGGCCAGCACCTCGGTCAGGCGGCCCTCGCCGTAGGCCAGCTCGGCCTGGCCCGACCTGCCGCGCGAGCCCGCCAGCCCGTCGGAGTACAGCACCAGCGTGTCGCCGATCGCCAGCGCGACCTCCTCGACGGGGAACTTCGTGCCGATCTCGATGCCGAGCGGCATGCCGCCCCCGGCGGTGTAGCCGACCTCGCCGTCCCCCTTCAGCACCGCGGGCGGGTGGTTGCCCGCCGAGGCCAGCCGGACGCGCCCGCCGCGCCGTCCCGGCGTGACGAAACCCGCGGCCACCATGACGAACATGCCGGTGTCCTGCGCGACCAGGGCGTCGTTCAGCCGCGCGACGACCTCGGCCGGGTCGTCCTCCCAGACGCTGAGCGTGCGCAGGCCGCCGCGCACCATCGCGGTCACCGACGCCGCCTCCTCGCCCTGGCCGACCACGCCGCCGACCGCGAACCCCCAGCCGTCCTTCACGCGGAAGACGTCGTAGAACTCGCCGCCGATCGCCCGCGGACCCGCGCCGGTGTGGTAGGCCGCCGCCGTGTCGTACCCGGGGATCTCCGGGAGCGTGCGCGGCAGCACGCCGGTCTGCAGGGTGTCCGCCGCCTGCGAGCGCTCGTGGAAGGTGCGCTGGGCGCGCAGGGCCAGCCCGATGTGCGCGCCGGCGTCCTCCATGAGCCCGAGGTCGGCCAGGCCGAACGAGGGACGCTCGCGCAGCCGCAGCAGCGTGAGCACCCCTACCGTCTCGTCGCCCACGCCGATGGGCACGCTCAGTACGGAGCCGGCCCGCGCCGCCTGCAGGACGGGCACGCCGTCGGGCAGGGCGCCGAGCAGCGACTCGTCCTCGACCATCTCGTGGACGACGCCCGTGCCGCTCTCCAGCACGTGCGAGATCAGCGGCGCCGCGGTGGGGGAGAGGCGCTCCAGCGTGCGGATCAGCCGCGACACCGGCTGGTTGGTGGGGCCGAGCACCAGCGACCGCCGCGCCACCCCATCGCGCACGACGTCGGCGATGACCCAGTCGGCGGTGTGCGCGGCCAGCAGGCGGCCCGAGCGGATCAGCGCGACCGGCTGGCTCAGGCTCTCCTCGTCCAGCAGCAGGCGGGTGAGCTGCGACAGCAGCTCCTGGCGCCGCGCGCCGGCCAGGAGCTGGGGCTCGTCCGGCGTGGCGTCCTGCTCCTCGGCGCGGCCGGGTTCGGGCGTGCGCGCCTCGACCGGCAGCGCGACCGCCGCGATCATCTCCTGCGGCTCGCCGGCCATGCGGAGCTGGGTCAGGACGAGCTGCACGTTGTGGGCGCGCCCCTGGTGGGCCAGCCGCGTCGGGAACGCCGCGGTCTCGCCGGTGTGCAGGACGGACGTCAGGTGCGAGCGGAACGCCGCCCGCCGGGAGACGTCCACGAGCAGCGGGAACGCGCGGCCGGTGAGATAGCCGTCCGGGCTGCCGAGCAGGCGGGACGCCTCGGCGTTCACCCGCCGCACGGTGCCGGAGGCGTCCAGCACGATCACCGGCACCGGCATCGCCCGGTAGAGCGTGCGCAGCAGCTTGAGCTCACGGTTCGTGCCGTCCCTGCCGCCGGGCCCCGCCGGCCTGCGGCGTGATTTGCCGAGCTCTCCGATCGCTCCCCGCAACAGGTCGCGGGCCGTGTCCAGCTCCACGAGCGCGGCGTCCAGCGTGGGCCCGGGGTCGGCGGGATAGGCCGCGCGGGCCTGGCGCAGCGACGAGATGCGGGCGGTCAGGCCGCTGAGCGCCTGTTCCAGCGCGGGCAGGTCGGTAGGCTCGGTCAATTGGGCGTCCTTCGTGTCACCGGGCGGGCGTTCCCCTGCTAGACGGTACGTCAACTACGGCGGCACGGCGCCCGCGCGTCGAAGAGCATCTCATGGCGCGAATTAACCTGAGGCTTCGGGGAACCGAGACCCGCAGATGAGCCTGCGTATGGAGCCCGCACATGGAGAAGGTGCTGTAGACGATGCCGGAGACGATGCGCATGTTCGGTCCCGCCCTCGCCCGTGATCTGGCGGCGCTCGGCCGCGTCCACGAGGGCACCTCGATGGAGAGCGTGCTGCGCGGCATCACCGGCGCCGTCGCCGTCGGCGTCCCGGGGTGCGCCGGCGGCACCGTCGAGCTGCGGCGCGACGAGCGGCTCATGTTCTCCGCCTCCCACAGCGACCTGATCGCCCTGATCGACCGCGAGCAGGCCCTCGGCGAGGGCCCCGCCCTGGAGGCCGTGGCCACCCGCAGGAACGTCCTGGTGCCCGACCTGCTGCAGGAGACGCGCTGGCCCCGGTACGCCGCGACCGCCGTCCGCTACGGCGTGCGGGCCGCGCTCGTGCTGCCGATCACGATCGAGGACGCCACGCTCGTGCTCGGCCTGTACGCGGTGCGGCCGGGGGCGTTCACCGGCGGCTCGGCCGACCCGCTCGCCGCCCTGCTCACCGAGCACCTCACCGTGGCGCTGGCCAACATCTCCGACTACGACGAGGTGCTCACCGACGCCGCCCAGCTCCAGGAGGCCCTCGCGGGCCGCTCGGTGATCGACCAGGCCAAGGGCATCATCATGCACGCCAGCGGATGCTCGGCCGAGGCGGCCTTCGACGAGCTGCGCCGCCTGTCCCAGCACCACCAGGTCAAGGTGGCCGACCTCGCGCGGCTGCTGGTCAGCGAGCACCAGAGCAAGCACGGCGGCGCGGCCCCGTCCTGAGCCGGGCCCGGGACGCCGCGGCTCCCGCCCGGCGCCCGGGACGGCCCCGGGGTCATCCGCGGAAGGCGGCCAGCGCCTCCTCCAGCGTGTCGTACAGCGGCAGCCGCTGCGCCAGGCCCGTCACCCACATCACCTTGGAGTTGGAGTACTGCACGCCGACCAGGGCGAAGTGGCCCTGCGCCGCCATCGTGCGCTGCCAGTGGTGGACGATCAGGCCGAGCGCCCGGGAGTCCATGAAGGTCACGCCCGCCAGGTCGAGCACCAGGTCGGGGCCGTGATCGTCGGTGATCTCGGCCAGGCTGTCGGTGAACTGCTGACGTGTGGTGGCATCGAGGATGCCGCTCACCCGGACCACCGGTACGCCCTCGGCAACCGCCGAGGTAAGGGTCAAAGCCGACTCGGCCTTGTCGGGAACGGTCACCACGCGCCTCCTCACCGCATCCTGGCGCATGGCGCCAACCCCATCGGGGGGTCAATCGCAACATTACTGTTGCTTAGGGGGTAGCAATACTCTTGATTTCTGGGGAATACTGGAGCCGAGGTCCAGCAGAGGGCCTCGTCTCGACCGTAGTACGCGAGGCGACGCCTGCTCTGCATGGGTTCAGGTGGTTCTCGCCTCGCTTGCAAGGCATACGAGGGAGCAGCAATGGCTGCCGAAGACCGCAGCACCTTCCCCCAGACCGACGTCACCGCCGAAGACCTCCTCCGTGAGCTGGCCGAGCCCGCCACCGACGAGGAACGCGCGGCGCGGCTTCGCGAGATGATAGTCGAGATGCACCTTCCCATGGCGCGTGAGATCGCCCGCCGCTACCGCCACCGCGGCGAGCCCATGGAAGATCTGCTCCAGGCCGCGTACGTCGGCCTGATGAAGGCGATCAACGGCTTCGACGCCGAGCTCGGCCACAGCTTCAGGGGCTACGCCATGGTCACGATGACCGGCGAGGTCAAGCGGCACTTCCGTGACCGCACCTGGGCCGTGCGGGTTCCGCGCCTCTACCAGGAGCGGCGCTCGGAGCTCAACCGTCTCGTCGCCGACTTCACCCAGGAGCTCGGCAGGTTCCCCACCGTCGCCGAGCTGGCCGAGAAGATGGGCATCTCGGAGGAGGACATGCTCCTCACGATGGACGCCTCCGCCGCCTACAGCACCCTGTCGCTGGACGCCCCGATGGGCGCCGACGACGACGCCGCCGCGCTCGGGGACGTCATCCCGGACGACGACGACGAGCTGGCCACCCTGGTCGACCGCGAGGCGATGAAGCCGCTGATCGACCGGCTGCCGGACCGCGAGCGCAACATCCTGTTGCTGCGCTTCTACGGCAACATGACGCAGGCCGAGATCGCCGCCGAGTTCGGCATCTCGCAGATGCACGTCTCGCGTATCCTCCGCAAGGTCCTTGACCAGCTCCGCGCACAACTCGTGGGCGCGAGCTGATTAGACGGGCGATCCCGGGGCACTGAATCGGGCGGAAAGCGGCTTGCGTGCAGGCCATCACCCTCGCGAAGCGGTGTCCCGGGGTATCTTCATCGATGTATGACGGCATTCCCGGGCACAGGGTGACCTAGTCTGATCGCTCATGGAGGCGGTTATCGGGTGAACGAGGACGATATTCCTCCTCCTCCCCGCTTCCTCGCGGACGGGGGCGGCACTTCGCTGTTCCCGTCCGGCGTGCCGGTCAGGGAACTGACCTTCTGTGTCGCCGACCTCCCCGAGGTGCGGGACTTCGCCGCGCTCCAGGCCCGCAGGGCCGGAATGGCGGAGGAGAGCATCGGGGACTATCTCGTCGCCGTCAACGAGGTCGCCACCAACGCCGTGACACACGGTTCGGCCAAGGCGCGGCTGCGCGTGTGGTGCGAAGGCGGCGACCTCCTCATCGACGTCCACGACGACGGCCACTGGATCATCGAAGATCAGCCCGGGATGATCGCCCCGCACGACTATTCGACGAGCGGCATGGGCCTGTGGGTGGCGCGCCGGCTGACCAAGCAGCTGATCCTCCGCACCGGCGCCGCTGGGACGAGCCTCACCATGCGCTTCCAGGTCTGACAGCTCGGATATATCCGGCAAAGCTGACAATTCTGGCAAATCCCCTGTTCGGCGGCATCGGATGGGGTACGTCCGCAACCATGAGGGAGCGAACCCCGCGCGTGCTCATCGTCGGTGGCGGCCACACCGGCATGTTCGCCGCCCTCCGCCTCCAGCGCAGGCTCCACCGCGGCGAGGCGTCCATCACCCTGGCCGACCTGGACTCCTACATGACCTACCAGCCGTTCCTCCCCGAGGCCGCGGCCGGCAACATCGAGCCCAGGCACGTCGTCGTCTTCCTGCGCCGCGTCCTGCCCGCGTGCACCATCCTCAGCGGCCGGGTCCTGGACGTCGAGCTCTCCTCCCGCTCCGCCGGGTTCCAGCCCTACGAGGGGCCGCCGCGCCGGCTGCGGTACGACCACCTCGTCTTCGTGCCCGGCTCGGTCTCCCGCACCCTGCCCATCCCCGGCCTCGCCGAGTGGGGGATCGGCTTCAAGACCCTCGAAGAGGCCATCCACCTGCGCAACCACGTGCTCGCCCAGCTCGACCTCGCCGCCTCGACCACCGACGTCCACGTACGGCGGCGGGCGCTCACCTTCGTCTTCGTGGGCGGAGGCTTCGCCGGCGTCGAGGCCCTGGCAGAGCTGGAGGACATGGCCGCCGACGCCTGCCGGTACTTCCGCACCATCGAACGCCGGGACATGCGCTGGATCCTCGTCGAGGCCACCGGCGAGATCCTGCCCGAGGTCGGCCCCGAGATGGGACGGTGGACCGCCCAGCAGCTCCGCGGGCGCGGCATCGACGTGCGCACCAGCACCCTGCTGAAATCGGCCGTGGACCGCCATATCGTCCTCAGCGACGGCGACGAGTTCGACGCGGGCACCCTGGTGTGGACGGCGGGCGTCAAACCCAACCCGCTCGCCGCGAGCGGCGACCTCCCCCTCGACGAGCACGGCCGCGTCAAGGTCGACGCCTACCTGCTCGTCGAGGGCACCCACTTCGCCTTCGCCGCCGGCGACAGCGCCGCCGTCCCCGACCTCGTCCATCCCGGCCTCACCACCCCGCCCAACGCCCAGCACGCCGTCCGCCAGGCCGCCCGGCTCGCCGACAACCTCATCGCCACCCTGCGCGGCGAGGAGCGGCGTCCGTACGTCCACCGCAGCGCCGGGTCGGTGGCCGGCCTCGGCCGCTACCGGGGCGTGGCCAACGTGTACGGGCACCGGATCCGGGGCCTCCCGGCCTGGATGCTGCACCGTGCCTACCACCTGTCGAAGGTGCCGACCTTCGAGAAGAAGTCCCGCATCATGGCCGACTGGATCATGGGCTTCTTCTTCCGGCGCGAGATCGTCTCCCTGGGCGCCATGCAGGACCCCCGCCAGGAGTTCGAGTACGCCGCCCGCACCACCCCGATCCGCGAACGCATGCTCGCCCGCGGCTGACGTGGTGGAAAGCCCGTTGGAACGCAGACGAGGGGGCGCCGTCCCGGCGCCCCCTCTTCGTCCTGTCATGCGCGTCGTCAGCGGCGGGTGCGACGGTAGCCGCCGCGCCAGGAGCCGGAGCCGACGCTGGAGGTCCCGATGCCGCCCTGGTGCAGAGCCAGCAGGCACAGCCCGAGCGCGATCAGCGCGGTGGTCGAGATCCCGATGGTGGAGCCGATGAGCGCCAGGATGAAGGCGAGTCCGAAGACGATCGCCGCGACGATGGCAAGCATGCGTTACCTCGATTCGTGACGGGCCGGGGAACTCGCGTGCCCGGCGTTCGCGTGATTGAGCCCCACCAGCTCCTCCAGGAGCGAGCGGTAGTCGCGCAGCGCCAGCCGGAGCCGCTCGGTGTCGCCGTCGCCGCCGTTCTTCCAGCGGTCGGCGAGGTTCTTCCTGCGCGTGGTCAGCGCGTCCACGGCCTCCTCGACGAGCCGGTCGGCCCGCTCCACGGCGTCCCGGGGGTCGTCCACGAACCCGGCCTGCACCTCGCGCCACCGCCCGAGGAAGTCCCCGTCCGCCGTGCCCCGTCCGTTCCCGCCGGCGCCGTCCGTGGCGCCGTTCACGGTCCCGTCACCCGGGACGCTGCGAAGCGCGGTCACGCCACCAGTGGCGCCGCCGTTCGCGATCGCGCCGTCCGGGGCGTCGCGGTGCGCGGTCACGCCGTCCGCGGCGCCGTCGTGCGCGGCCACGCCGTCGTGGTCCAGGCCGGCCGCGCGCGAGGACTCGTGCGTGCCGTCCTTCGCGACCGTGAGCCCTGCCCGGTCCTTCGTCGCCACCTCGTTCTCCCTCACCAGGTCGTCTCCCTTGTCATGGCCGGTGCGCGTGAGGCCGGGACCGGCCACCGGCCTGCCGGTCGTCGTCAGCTCGTCCGTCCCCGCCCGCTCCTCCGGCTTGGGGTACACGATCAGGTCGGAGGACTGCGGAGGCGCGCCGAACTGCCCGGTCGGCTCGAAGTCGAGGACGGGCTCGGGCGTGGGCCGCGCCTCACTGTGCGACCCGGGCTCGCCGGTCCGTCCGGGCCGCCCGGGGACGGAGTCGGGGTCGCGCAGCGCGTCGTCGTGCTCCCGCCGCCGCTCCGCCTCCCGCGCCTCGCCCGGATCGGCCAGGTCGGACCCGGGGGAGGTGGCGGTGTGCGCGGGGTCGGCCGTCCCGGAGGGGGACCGGCCGTCCTCGGGGCGGGCGTCGCGGAGCCCGCCGAGGCCCTCGTCCGCGAGCGGCCCGCCCGCACGCTCATGGTCGGCGCGCTCATGGTCGGCGAGGTCCACCCGCGCCCGCTCGCGCGTCGCCTCGTCCTCGGCCTTGTCTCGGCGATACGGTTCCATCGCTGGTCAGCCTCCCTGAACGTCGTGGTTCCGGCCGTCCCGGCGACCGGGGACCTCGACGGCCTCGTGCCGTCCGTGCTCCCCGCGGCCCGGGCTGACGAGCCGGTCGCCCGGCTCCCGGCGGACGTCCTCGCGACGCACCTCGTCACGGTGGACATCCTCGCGGCGGACGTCCTCGGGGCGGGCGGCCGGAACGTCGCCGTCCCGCGCGGCCCGGTCGTGGGTCGTCGTGCCGTCGTGGGTCGTCGTGCCGTTGTGCGCGGCCGTGTCGTGACGGTGCCCGTCCCGGCCGGTGAGGTTGCTCGTGGTGTCTTCCAGCAGTTCCTCGAACAGGGCGCGGTAGTGCACCATGGCCTGCCGCAGTTCCTCCGTCGAGGCCTCCTGACGGGCGGCGCGGCTGCTGATCTCGTGCGCCGCGCGGTAGTGGTCCAGCGCCGGCCCGTGGGCGACGGACAGGTCCGACACCTGCTGCTCGAAGCCCTCGGTCGGGTACCCCCGGTCCGCCATCACGGCCGTCACCAGGTGGTCCGCCTCGGTGACCGCGAAGCCGGGAGCGTCGACGAACCGCTCCTGCACCTCGGTCCACTTCTTGGCGTAGGCGGAGCGGCTCTCCGGCGCGAGCGGCCTGATGTCCAGCTCGGCGTGGCGCTGCTCTCGTTCGCGTAGTTCCTGCTCGGCCTCGCGACGGCTGTCGCTCGCGCGGAGCGTCCTCTCGTACTCCGGTCCGAAACGTTCCTGGAGCCGGTGCCTCCGCTGCCGCTGCGCCATGAGGTAGCCGACCGCCAGGATCGCCACCACCACGGCTAGGACGACGGCCACCCAGGCGATGGTCATGTCTGCCTCCGGGTTTGTCTGCGTTTGTCAACCCCCCGACTGCCCGCGACGGCCATCCCGAAACGACCCGGATCCCACCTCCACCCGCGCGGCCACGTCCGGGCCCGCCCTCGTCACGGCGCGGCGGCGTGGGTGGCCCGCAGAACCAGGCGCGGCTCGTGATCGTCGTCGCCGTCGACCTGCTCAGCCAGGCCGAGCACGGCCCCGACTCGCCGGCCATCCTCATCACGACCTCGGCGGCCTCGCCGAGCGGACGATGTGCTGGATCGACGACCTGCTGCCCACCATGCCCACCAGGGACATGGCCGGGCCGGCCTGGCGCGACCACGGGCAGGTGATCGTGGTGGACGGCTCCGTCGACGCGGCGCTCAGGCTCGCCGACACCTTCGCCGCCGAGCACGTGGAGATCCTCACCGAGAACCCCCGCCGCGCGCTCGACGTGACGACGAACTACGGCGCGCTGTTCCTCGGCGCCGGCACGTGCGTCTCCTACGGCGACAAGGTGATCGGCACCAACCACACCCTCCCCACCCGCTACACCGGCGGCCTGTGGGTCGGCAAATACCTCAAAACAGTGACGTACCAGGAGGTGGCCACCCCAGCGGCCAGCGCACGCCTGGGCGAGCTCTGCGCCCGCACCTCCCGCACAGAACACTTCGAAGGCCACGCCCGCAGCGCCGACATCCGCCACCTGGGCCACAACGTCCCCTGGCTCCCTCGATGAGCATCCGGCGCTGACGCCGGTTCCATGGCATGAGGGCGGCGCCCGCTCCTCGTCGGAGGGGACGCCGCTGGTTGTCGGGGGAGTGTCGTGGGGGTTCGTGTGGTCAGACGGCGCCGGAGAGTCTGGCGAAGTGCTGGACGACGGCGTGGGCGCCGGCGGCGACCTCTTCGGCCAAGGCGTGGCGCCGGGTCTCCGTGGGGTGGTTCATGATCCAGACCATGGAGATCTGGAGGATCGAGCCGGTCTCGCTCGGGCGGAGGAGGATGGCGTCGCCGCCGTTGAGGCGCTCGGGGCGCCGGCCTCGCCACAGCCGGTACCAGTGACCACGCCTGTCGTCGAACGCGAGGTGTCTGTCCCCTTGCGGGTTGAGCAGCGTGAAACCGAAGGGTGAGTCGTTAGGGCCAGGCGTCCACGGCTCTTCCCGCATCTTCATGAACTGTCCTAACTGCATGAAGGTGAGTCTTGTCCGCGCGGTCGGGCGGCGTACCGGGTTGATCGAATCGTTGCATTTCCTGGTATGTGGCTACTCGGGGGAGACCGATCCGGGGAAAGGACTGGCCGCCGACCGGAATCCGGGATTAGCCTGGGCGCACAATCCCATATGCCAATTCTCCGGCCGACCTTTTACCCGTAAACAGCGGCATAGCCTGGCATTATCTACATACCTCATGATTCCGGACATTTGCCGCGAAGTAGCGCCGATGCCAGTTCCGGCTGTCAGGGGAAAACCATGCCGACTCCCGCCTCCGCCCCCATTCCCGCCGCGGGCCCGCCGAATCCGCCGCCACCCTCGCCTCCCACCGCGCCCGTCCTGGACAACTCGGCGCGGGAGATCCTGAAGGGCACGCTCGTGCCGGTGCAGGTCACGGCGGCGGCCGGCGAGCCGGGCGGCGGCATCGCCAAGTCCGGCGCCATCCGGCAGCTCGCCCTGAACGCCGGCGACACCGCCGAGGTCCGCGACCGGTTACGGGACGCGGAGGCGCGCGTCTCCGAGGCGACCTTCGAACTGCTCCAGGCGTTCGAGGAGCCGGCCGTCCCCGCCCTGCGCCCGGGCCTCGCCGCGATCTCGCGCGTGCCGGCCGGCGAGCTGGCGGCGTTCGCCGAAGCCCTGCTCGGCAGGCGCGCCGAGCGGCTGAACGCGGTGGACGCGGCGCGCGACCCGGAGGCGAGCGGCCGTGCCGCCCAGGCGGTCAACACCGCGGCGGTCGCGCTGCGCGGCCTGCTCGCGGTGACCGCGCCGCCGGTCGGCGTGCTCAACCTGGAACGCATCGAGATGGTCCCGGTGGGCATCCAGCGCGGCGAACTCGTGGCGACCATCCCGCTGGCCCCCGGCGAGGAGACGGCGGTCACGCACACCGAGTGGTCGGTGACGTCCAAGGAGTTCACGACCATCGTCACCGACTCGCTGGAGGAGGTCAGCGAGACGGGTGTCACCGACAACACCGACCTCGCCCAGTCGACGTCGTCGCAGAGCCAGCACTCCAACCAGTTCAACATCACCGGAACGGTGCAGGGCGGCATCCCCATCATCTCCGGCTCCAGCACCACCGGCTTCACCGCGCAGGGGTCGGAGTCGGCGTCCGCGAGCGAGAGCGTCAAGCACGCCCGGACGACCACCCAGAAGGCCGCGTCGCGGTCGCGGCGGGAACACAAGGTCACCATCTCGACGAAGACCGAGACGGGCGCGTCCGAGACCTCGACCCGCATGCTGCGCAACCCGGGCAAGGACCCCATCCGGGTCGACTACTTCAGCCTGATGCGCAAGTGGCGGGTCCGGCTGTACCGCTACGGGCTGCGTCTGACGTACGACATCACGGTGCCGGAGCCGGGCGCGGCCATGCGGCGCGCGTACGCCGACCTGGAATGGCTGCGCGCGCAGCAAGGGCCGTTCGAGTTCGACGTGAAGTACTCCGACATCACGACCGACAAGGTCGACCAGAACGGACGGCCGGACCCGGCCGGGGTGCCCAAGTACCGGTGGCTCGCCGACCGGCACGGCGTGGCGGTCCGGCCGTACCCGGAGGAGCCGACGCCGCTGACCGTCAGCGCGCACGTCGGCACGGGCGGCGGATGGTACTTCCTGGACCTGGAGTTCGACGTCCCCGGGGGGACGCGGGTCCGCGAGATGCGGCTGGACGCGCAGATCGGCAAGGACGACTCGGACGACAGGATGAACTTCGACGTCATCGGCGCGCACGCCGAGCCGGGGTGGGGCGGCCTCAGCGGGCCGCTGATCATCCGCGACCACAAGATCATGTCGGTCGGCTCCGGCGTGCCGTACATGGCCGGGTTCACCGGACGGCACAAGGTCACCTTCTTCTTCCACCACTCCGAGCAGGTGTTCGCCGGGCTGACCGTGCTGCGCGAGCTGACGCCCGAGGCCGTCGAGCAGTGGCGGACCGACGTCTGGAACACCCTGTACACCGCCGCCCAGACCCGGTACTTCGCCCAGCAGCAGGAGATCGCCGCCCGCATCGCCGCCATCGAGGAGCGGCTGGAGAGCGTCGACACGCTGACCCTGCGGCGCGAGGAGAACGACGAGCTGATGAAGTGCGTGCTGCGCTTCGTCCTCGGCCCCGACTTCGACTTCATGCCGGACGACGTGCTCGCCGCGTTCACCGCCGCGGGAGTCGATCTGAAGCACGGCATCGGCTTCGACGGGCCGGGGCTGGACCTGAGCCCCGAGCAGTGGTCGGTGCTGCGGCGGCACGAGGACGTCATCCGGTTCCTCAACCAGGCCATCGAGTGGGAGAACGTGGTCACGTTCCTGTACTCCTACTTCTGGGACGTCCCCCCGAGCTGGGACTTCGTCCGCCGCCTCCGGCACCCCGACCCCAACCGGCAGGCGTTCCTGCGCGCCGGCAGCGCCCGCATCGTGCTCACCGTGCGCAAGGGCTGGGAGGAGCGGTGGATGCGCTTCGCCGAGGGCGGCGCGGTCGACGCGCAGATCCCCGCCCCCTACCTGTCGATCGCCAAGGAGATCGCCGCGTACGACGACCGCAACTACCCGGGCATCCCGCCCGCCAATCCGGGCCGGGCGGCCGTCCGCCTGCAGGACGCCGTCTACACCACCTGCGCGGCGGACATCGCGCCGAGCCCCAACCCGGTGACGATCAGGGTCGAGAGCAGCGAGGGCTTCGTCGTCGGGCTGCCGGTCGTCATCGACGTGGAGGACGACCGGCGCCTGCAGGAGGCGCAGACCGTGACCGCGATCCCCGGCCCGACGCAGATCACCGTCGCCCGGATCACCGTCGCGCACCGCGGCACCCAGTCCCCGGTGCCGATCCTGCAACCGGGGGAGAAGGGCGCGCTCATCGCGGAGTGGGGCGAGTACACCCCGTCGTCGGGAACGGACATCGCCATGACGTCCAACCTCACGACGATCTCGTAGACGGCGCCCGACGACGATGACGATGAGGGACGTCAGCGCGGAGGTCCTGGCACTCCAGCCGCTGCCGCTCTTCCGGCGCGGCCCCGCCGGGGAGGTGGAGGCGGATCCCGGCGCGCTGCTGCCCGGCGGCGGCCTGCGCAAGTTCGCCTGGAAGGTGCTCGACAAGGCGGCGGGCGACGGCATCGGCTACCACGAGGCCGCCTACGGCCCGGGCCACGGAAAGGACGCCGCCGGGCGCGCGTTCGCGCTGGAACGCGACTCCGGCACGACACGGCTGTTCTTCGTCTGGCTGCCGGGCGCGCTGGCGGGGCGGCTGAGCCGCGGCGCGCTGACCGCGCCGCTGAACTTCCACGTCCTGTTCCACCCGCCCACGTACGAGGGCGACTACACCGGCTCGCGGCCCTACTGGCGGGGCAAACTGCGCGCGGACGGGGTGCCGTACTACGTGAAGCTGGGCATCCGCTACCTCTGCCAGGACTTCAAGAGCGTCGCCCACCACGTCATGGCCGTCACCGAGCGCGACCCGAACCTCGCCTACGTGGTCCCGGTCGCCGACGTGGCCGGGAACTTCGCCGACCTGCTCACCCCGGCCGGCATGCTGGGCGCCCTGGCCGACGTCTACCGGTCCCTGACGACGCTGCTGAAGGGCCCGGCCCAGTTCGACCGGCCCGGCGCCGTGATGCTCTCCGCGTACAGCCGCAGCGGCGACCGGCTGGTCCAGCTCATGCGCCAGGTCGGCCGCACGCCGTTCTTCATCGAGCACCTCACCCAGTGGAACGGCTTCGACATCAACCTCGGCGACAACGACGCCCAGCGGCTGCCCGAGCTGGCCCGGCTCTGGACGGCCACCCGCCAGTGGGCGCAGCTCAACCGCAGGGCCCGCGCCTACCTGTACACCTCCTACCGGAGCCACTACAACCAGTGCCTGGGCGATCCCGAGCCGGGCGGGCGCGGGTGGACCGACCGCGCCGACCTCGACCTGGAGGACGTCTCCTGGTCGGACGGCCCGGCCAAGAAGGTCCGCGGCCAGGCGCGGGGCCTCGCGTCGGAGGCGTACGGATCGGACGCGCGGTTCGGCCTGGTCTGCCTGCCGGTGTCCTTCTTCCGCTTCTACCTGCTGAACCATGACAAGAACGGCAACGAGATCATCGTCGGCAACCAGCAGCGCGGGTGGCACGACGGCGACTACGACATCGGCCGCGCCCATGGCCACGGCCTGTTCCTGCGCGGGATGATGTCCCATGCGCTCGCCCACGCCGACCCGCTGTTCTTCACCGCCAAAGGCACGAAGTGACCGGTGCCCGGCGATGGAGCCGAGGCCGCCGGATGGCCTGCCCGGCCGGCGAGCCGTGATTCCGGGGGAGGAAGGGCTGTGACCGGCGGCGAAGACGATCACGAGCAGGGGCGGCTTTCGGCGTGGGAGGCGGCATGGGAGGTGCTGGCCCCCATGGCGGACCTGGCCACGCCGATGGCCGTACGGGTCGCCGCCTCGCTGGGGCTGGCCGATCTGATGGCCGGCGCCGCCGTGCCCGTCGAGGAACTGGCACGCCGGGCGGGCGCCGACGCGGACGCGCTGGGCCGGCTGCTGCGCCACCTGGTCTGCCGGGGCGTCTTCACCGAGCCGGAGCCGGGCGCGTTCGCGGTCAACGCGCCCGCCGCGCTGCTGGCGTCCGGCCACCCGTCCGGGATGCGGGCCCGGCTCGACCTGGACGGCTTCGGCGGGCGGATGGACCTGGCGTTCACCGGCCTCCTCCACACCGTCCGCACCGGGCGACCGGCCTGGGAGACGGTCTTCGGCGCCCCGTTCTGGCGTCACCTCGCCGAGAACCCGGCGATGAGCGAGTCGTTCGACGCGGTCATGGCCTCCGGGGCCGACTACGTCGCCGACGCGGCCGGCGCGTACGACTGGTCCGGCGCACGGCACGTGGTCGACGTCGGCGGCGGCACCGGAGCCCTGCTCGCCGAAGTGCTAAGCGCCCACGCCGGGATCCGGGCCACGCTCGTGGACCTGCCCGGCACGGTCGAGCGAGCCCGGCGGCACCTGGCCGCGCGCGGCCTGGGCACGCGGTGCGCGTTCGCCGGCCAGAGCTTCTTCGACCCGCTGCCCGCAGGGGGCGACGTCTACGTGATCAGACGAGTGCTCCACGACTGGAGCGACGACGAGGCCGTCCGCATCCTGCGCCGCTGCGCCGACGCGGCCGGACGGCACGGACGGGTCGTCGTCATCGAGTCTCCCGGCGGTTCCGGCGACGACCCGGCCCCGCACGCCGAGATGAACCTGCGCATGCTCGTCCTCAGCGGCGGCCGGGAACGCACCGTCGACGACTACACGGCGCTCACCACCGCCTCCGCCCTCCACCTCCTCAACACCCAGCGCACCCCCTTGGGCCAACTCGTCCTCACCTGCGCGCCGGCACCGCCCGAATAATCCTCCGCGGCCACGCGAACGCCTCGGACGGCCGGGTGGCGCAGTCCGGCCGTCCGAGGCAGAGCCCGTGCGGCGCGCCCGTCAGCCGCGGATGAAACCGTTCACGACCAGCGGCAGCGAGGCGTCCAGCCCGGCGACGTTCAGCACGCCGTCGTCGCGCGGGTCACCGATCGAGTGGCCGGTGGCGGTCATGGACGCCACGACCACCCGGGCGGTCGCGTTGACCGAGCGCCCGTAGGCGGTGAGCGCCTGCGAGGGGTGGGCGCGGCCGGCCCAGGTCTCGTTGTCGCTGAACAGGACGACCCCGTCGACCTCAAGGCGCTCGTCCCGGGCCCAGGTGAAGGGCAGCGACAGGTCGGTGCCGCCGCCGGAGGGCTGCCAGCGTGCGATCTCCCGCAGGTTGGTGCGCGGGGTGACCTTGGAGGCGTGGACGCGGGTGTCGACGTCGATGACGTGGACGCCGCCGTCCTCGATCCGCGCGAGCATGACGGCCATCGCGCAGCCGACCTCGTACGGCGTGCCGATCGGCGAACCGCCCGCGTGGACCTTCACGCACGCCATGGACCCGGAGGAGTCGACGGCCACCAGGAGGCGCCTCCCGGACGGCTCGACGGCGCCGAAGGCGAGCTCGTAGGTCTCCTCCAGGGCGTCGAGGACGGCCGGGACCGGCTTCCAGGTCTGCGCGGCGGCGCGCCGGTTGGGCTGGGAGCGGCCGGAGGCGTAGACGCGCATGGCAAGCCAGGCGTCCATCGGGTGGATCCGCGCCCGGTGGACGGCGTCGGCGTCGGTGAGCCGCGCGACCGCGCGCCGGGTGGCGTCGCCCATGGGCTTGAGCGTGCCGATGCGGGTCATCCGCGCCAGGTTACGGACGAGCGCGGTCATGCCGACCGTGTCCACCAGGGCGTCCCACACTCCCGGCTCGCGCAGCATCGCGTCGGGCAGGAACTCCCACGGCACCCGCGCCTCGGTCACCACGCGCACCGCCTCCTCCGCCGAGGTGACGGCCTTGGCGGTGAGGAAACGGTCCACGGCGGGCAGCTCGGCGCGCGCCTCGTCGTCGCCGACGTTCCCGGCGATCCACCCGAACAGCGCCTTCCGCTGCTCCGCGTCGGCGGCCGGGTGGGCGATGCGCAGCACGTCGCGCACATCGAACGCCTCGCCCTGCGGCGTCTTCCGCCGGCGGGCCTTGCACACCCGGAACGCCACGTCGTTCGCACTGCCCTCCAAGAGCCACGAGCCGAGCGCAGGCTGCGGCCCGCCACGGGGCCGGTGCCGCGCCTGGTGGCCTTGCCGCCGAGGTTCTTGTAGTAGCCGAAGAACGCGGCCAGGTGGTCGGTGGTGCGGGCGACCTTGGGCAGCGCGAACTTGGCGGCCTGGCGGGTGCCGGCGTCGCCCTCGGCGTAGGCGGCGGCCCGACAGGATTCGAACCTGTATTCACCGTGAGATAACCGACCGGATTCGACCCGTACCACCCACGGGACCGACGAACGATCAGATCGGGAACCGGCACGGATATGGGCATGCCCACCGGCCTTTTTGGTGCTCTACCAACTGAGCTACACAGGCGAACCCGTGGCGGGACTCGAACCCGCGACCGCCCCATTATGAGTGGATAACCGATGAGACTTCGACTCGTGCCGGTTCCCGACCTGACCAGTTCATCGAGCCGGGAGCGGACGCGGATGTGCGGGTGACCACCGGCGGAATCTATGGGAGAGATAACCGATGTCCTTCGACTCGCGCCCACTTCCAGCCCGACGAACTGATCTCCACATTAGCCAGTAGACGTGAATAGCACACGTGAATTTCCGCGAAAGGCGGACGCCGGCGCCGGTGATGGCTCAGGGAACTGGCGCGTATGGACGTCCCGGGAATCGACGATCCGTCCTGGCGCGACATCATCTCCATGCGTCTCGACGACGATGCCTTCGCACTGTGGCAGCGCCACGTCAGCCTCGGCTCGCAGGAATCCATGACCTTGCGCTCCCTGGGGCACTTCGTCGATTCCCGACGCTGCGTCAGCGACGCCCTCACCAAAGGAAGGGTCCACCTTCTCCGAGCGCGGCGCGCATCGAAGTTTCTTCACCGGATGGGAAGATCCTCCATCATGTTCACGCTCGGTTCGCTCGGCGGCGCCGTGGGCGCGTCTTTCGGAGGGCTGACAGCGTCGGCCTTCGGAGCCGCGGGAGGAGGGATCGGCGCCGCGCTTCCGTCCCTCGTCGTCACCGACGATCGGGTCCAGAATCGGCTGGCACCCCATTACCTGGCCTTCGAGCTTCCCCGCCCCTGACTCGCCGTCCTCTTCGGTGACAGTCAGGCCCCCGGGCAAAGGCGTGGATCGTGCGATACCCCTGACTCACCGCCATCTCCCATGACAGCCAGGCCCGGCAAAGGCGTGGACCTTGCGATGCCAGGCTCGGCGCCGAACCGGGCGGAGCCTGTAGATCAGGCGCCTTCGTCGGCCCGCTCTCCCTCTCCGCGCTCGTTCAGGGACGTCAGCGCCGCGGTCAGCACGGCCTCGATGTGGGAGGCGCCCTCGACCGGCCTCTCGTAGAACCCGTCCTCGTAGCTGTAGCCGACGTCCAGACCGCTCTCGGTGAGCCTCCGCGCCCACCTGAGCGCCGTATTGATCTTCGTCTGCGGCACCTGCCCGCCCTGGGCGATCGCCGAGAGGTTCCTGAGGTTCGTCGCCGGCCCACTCTGGTTGTGCGCCCGGTTGAGCTTCCAGGGAAGCGCACGCCCATGATCGAGCATCGGCTTGGCCAGCCCCGCCATCCGCTTGGCCTGCAAGATCCCCGACTCGGTCACCCCGAAGTACGCGGCCAGCTCCGCGTTGGACCGCCCAGAAGCCACAAGCCGCCGCAACTCCTCCCGATCAATATGAGCCTTACGCCCCACCCTCAACCTCTCCTCCTAGACACCGAGAACCCCTCACCCCCATGTTCTCCCACCTCTCACCCGGCGCCACCCACCCCGCCCTTCCCCACCGCCAAGCACGCGTACGCAGGACCCCTGGATCTGCGCTAAGGTTGTTCTTGCTCACCCAGTGAGCAACGGGACGTAGCGCAGCTTGGTAGCGCACTTGACTGGGGGTCAAGGGGTCGCAGGTTCAAATCCTGTCGTCCCGACAGACGAGAAGGTCTGTCGAGCTGAGGGAAACCTCAGGTCAACAGACCTTTCTTCATGTCGGCTAGATCATCGGGCGTCTCTAGACCGCCCGCAGCCGGGGACCACTTGGGGACCGGCGCACCGAGAGATGAGCGCTCAACGCCTCCCCCGCGTCCGAGATCGAGCGCACGTCCGGGTGAAGGTAGCGCTGCGTCGTGCTCAGCGAGCCATGCCCGGCGATCTTCCGGAGCACATGCACCGGCACGCCGGCATCCGCCATCCAGGTCAGTCCCGTGTGCCGAAGGGCGTGGCGCCGAAGGTGCTCGAAACCCAGCTTGGTCACCACTTCGTCCCAATGGGTCGCGTCCCGGAGAACCGCGGTGGTGATCCGCCCCCCCACGCGGCCCGGTGAACAGCCTGGCCGCCGGATCCGAGCCGAGCGCATCGAGCCGGCGAGCGACCAGGTCTCGAACTTCCGCGATCAGTGGCACCTTGCGAGCCCGCTTCCCCTTCGTGCCCTTGTCCACCAGGCCGCCGGGACTGGGCGTGGTTTGACGGCGAACCGTCCAGGTCCACGAGACGCAATCGATGTCACCGGCCCGTACGCCTGACACCTCACCGATCCGAGCAGCGGTGCACGCAGCGAAGATGACCACCTCACCCCACCCCTGATAGGCGCCGACCGAGCGCTCCACCAACGCCGCGGCGAGCCGGGTCAGCGTCTCCCAGTCGGGAAGAGCCAGCGCGCGAGGATCGTCCAACTCGTCTTCCGCCCGTTGGTACTCCCTGCGCCAGCCGGTCACCCGGGCGGGGTTGCGATCGATGATGCCGTCGCGGACGGCCTGTTCCATGACGCGCACGAGCACAGCCAAGCTGTTCTTCACGGTTGACTGGCCACATTCATCGGCGATCCAGCCATGGACGGCGCGGTCAACCACCCCGTTGGAGATCAGCCGTATGGGCAGGTGGCCAAGTGTGGGCACCACCCGCCGACGCCAGCCGGCAAGGTAGGGGTCCAGGGTCTTGAGCCGCGGTGGTGGGGCTCGTGGCGCCGGAGAAGACGAGCAGCGGGAACCACCCGGCGTGGTACAGCTCGACCGTCGCATGCGCGACCCCGAGGTCGTGGCTGCCCAGGCCGATGGCCACATCACATCGGCGCAGGTCGTGGTGCATCTGGTGGTAGTCCCAGATGGTGCGGGCGTGCCGCCACTGCTCGTCGGTGATGACTTTCTGCTTAACGCTCACTCGGTTGCTCCCTGGTCGCCGTGGTAGGGGGAGGCGGATCTCCCCCTGGATGGTCCGCTGGATGCCCTCGATGCTGCGCAGTTGGTGTGCGAGCCCGTGCTGCGCGGCCTCGCATGCGGCACGGTCGAGGATCACCAGCCCATCATCCACGGTGGCCCGGTCCGAAAGCAGGATGTGCCCGTAAGCCGTCTCCAGCCGGACCCGCTGACGCCGGCTAACCGGCGCAAGGCGGCCGAGAACGCGAAGAAGGCGTACTACCAGCGCGCGACCTTGAAGATGCGTCAAGCCAAGGCCGCCAAGAGAGCTAGCCGAGGCGGCAAGTGATCCACCTCGCAGTGGTGGTTTCGGAATAGCAGGCACGGCGGCGTACCCCGACACCCGGCGAGGGAGAGGTGTATGCCGCCGCGCCATTCCCGCCCAGGTGATTCTCCCCAGGTTCAGCAGGCGGGAGTATTAAGGTGCGGCGGTACGCGGGTCATGGCTCCCACACCGGGACCTTGGCGTACCGCCGCACGTTAGACCCGCCCGGCCGGACCCCCACGGCGAGACCGGGCGGGAGTCTCTACCGGGCCCGGCCCAGCAGCAGCCGCTCCCACAGTGCCGCGGCGTCCCGGTGCGGCAGATGCTCGCTCTCGACGACCTCCGGCCGTTGATCCGCCACGTTCCGCTTTCTCACCCGGCGGATCCATGCTCGGCCGGCCCCAACGACGAGGACGTACACGGTCAGCCGGCACTGGCACGTCCAGCGTTGCTCCCGCGGCCGGTCGACATGCGGGCCCGCCTTGTACCAGGTGATGCGCTGCTCCGGTTCGCCCGCCAGTTCCTCCACGTGCGGGCCGTGGCCCGCGTGTCCCTGAGAGGCGCCGAGCATGCCCTCGATGTGGCTCACGACCACGCCCGCTTCAGAGTCTCGCTGATCCGGATGACCAGGGCGTCGAGACGGATCGCCTCCCAGTTCTCTCCGCACGCCTCTCGCCTGCTGCGGATGTGGGTGGCGCGCAGCATGCCGTCCTCGTCCTGCCGCACATTCTCGAACTCGGCGAGACCGTGCTCGGCCGCGGCGTTCACTGCTCACCGGCCAGGGCCGCACGGGACTCCTGCTCGGCCATCACTCGGGCCAGGCTGACCAAGTCGTCGGCGTCGACCATGGGCTCCACGCCGAACTTCCACTTCGAGGACGGGAACGGTGGTACACGTGTCGCCCACAGGCGCCCGGCGTCGCTCCGGAACACACGCCATGCGGGCGGGACTTTCTCGGGGGCGGTCGTAGGGTGTGTCATGGATCGCACCTCCATGCGATCAAGGGCCTGTCTTGGCATGGGGAGAAACCTGCCGAGATGGGCCCGTCCAATTTCCGCGGCGCGAGTCTTAGATCGTCAGGTCAACGGGGGCCCGCAGTCCTCGCGCTCGCTCGTGACTGTGCGGTCGTCGCCCTTGGAGTCCGGTTCTGTGGAGCTGTCGTCTTCTCGTCGCCTCCGCATAACGGGCGTTTCGACTCTGAGTAGCTCATTGACCTCTTTCCAAGCTGTGGGACGCGAAAGACCGGCGTATGCAATGCTGGAGTGCGGTCAACGCCAATTCCAAGGTCAACGATTTGGCCAAGACGAAGTGGCCGAGGGTGTCCAAAACCTGGGGAGCCGATGTCTCGTCACGCTGATGCCGTGGACCCGTCCCTGTCGCCGTGGCATTTACTTGGCGCCGCGCTGAGGTGGTGTCGTGAGCAGCGGGGTGAGAGCCTTGAGGCTGTGGCGTCGCTGCTCCCAGTCGACTTGTCGCTGCTCGCCAAGTGGGAGAAGGGCACTCGCCGCCCGTCGGCTGACGCGGTGCGGCGCCTTGATGGGGGGATGGAGGCCGACGGCTTTCTTGTGGCCCTGCACGCGTTTGTCGTGGCCACTCCCCGCTCGCCTCTACCCACCGCCACTGAAAGGCAGTGGGATGCTGAGGGCATGGACCAGTTGCGTCGTAGGCTCTTGAGCGGAATCGTCGCTGGCGCCGCATCCGCCCTCCCACCGATGGACGGCCTGGAGCGGTTGCGGTCGATGCTGGATGACAGCGTCGGCCATTCTGGGGTGGCTGACTGGGAAGAAACCGTCTGGGAATACTCCAACCTGGTGCCATTCGACATTCCGGGTGTGGTGCGGGATCTGTCGGTCGACCTGCTGGCGTTGCAGCAGGCGATGGCCGGTGCGAGGGCTGCGGAGATTCCTCGGTGGCTGCGGGTCAACGCTCGGATGAGCATGATGCTGGCCTACGCGTTGGGCTCAGCAGGCCAGGGCAGGGAGTCTCATCACTGGTGGCGATCGGCGCAACGGGTGGCGGCGCAGACCGACGACGCTGGGTTGATGGCGTCGGTGTGCTGCCACGAGGCGGTGCAGGCGTTGCACCAGCGGCGGCCGTTGCCGTTGGTGATTTCTCGTGCCAGCAAGGCGCTGGCACTCACGGACGGCAAGCCCTGCCGTGCGACCTCTGCCGCTCTGGGGGCCCGCGCCCACGCTTATGCGCTCGGCGGGGACATCGCCCAGGCACGGGCGGACCTGGACGAGCAGGCGCGGGTCTTCGACCAGCTCCCCTCGGAGGTCACCTCCGATCGGCGGTCGATCGAGGGATGGCCAGACACGCGGGTCCTGTATTCCCGGTCGCTCGTCCACACCATTACCGAGCACCCCGACGTCGATTCCGTTCAGCAGGAAGCGGCCGATGCGTATCCGCCTGGGTGGAGTCGGCAGCGTGAACAGGTGGAGTTGCATCGAGCATACACAGAGGTGAAGCGGCGGCACGTGGACTCGGGACTCGGACATGCCGCGCGAGTGTTCACCAACATGCCGCAGGAGGCCATCAATACCTTCGTTCGGCATAACGCGCTCGCGGTCGGTGACGTTGTACCCGCCGCGGAGCGAAACCGTCCTTCTGTGGTCGAATACCGGGAGCTTGTGACGCAACCGAGTAGGGAGGTCACCTGATGGACATCACGTTCACGCACCTTGTCGGCGACCAGGCCGTGGAAGCGGCTGGACCGGAGTACGTGGATGTCTATATGGACATCCGGACTGAACCGCCATACAACGCCGGGCCTCTCTACCAGCGGCAGCGGTACACCGATCGCACGAGCAAGCAGGTGGCGAGTGAGGGTTTCGCTCTGGTGTCGGCCAGGGACAGGGCGGGGGCCTTGGCGGGTTTCGCGTTCGGGTTCCGCATGCCTGCCGGCCGATGGTGGGGCGGCAACACCACTCCGGTCGCCGAGCTGGTCGACGTCGACAAGTTCGCCGTGATCGAGCTCAACCTGCGCAAGGAGTACCGGGGCAAGGGGTACGGCAGGAAGCTGCTGGAGGAGCTGCTCGCCGCCCGTCCGGAGCAGTGGGCGATGCTGCTGTCCCTGCCGGCGGCCCCGGCCCACGCCATGTACGAGCATCTCGGCTGGGAGGTGGTCGGGACTGTGCAGCCTGCTCCGGATGCCGAAGTGGCCGACGTCATGGTGCTGCCGCTTCACGTTGAGGGCGCCTCGGCGGGGGCGTGACTTTCTGATTTGGCCAAGACGTTGTGGCAAAATCGCGTCCCTTGGAATCATGCTGTTTGCCGCTCACCCTGACGCTGGATCCCCTGGTCAAGGGAGGCGTCATGGTGTCCGGCGTAGAGGTTGTTCGATGGGGCGGAAGCGAAACGATTCCCCAGCTCGCTGGTCTCAAAGGTGCGCAAGTGTTCGGCGTCCGCCGCTTCCCCACGCCGGCGGACTATCACGCCGTGGTCGAGGCGTCGGCGCGGAGGGGGAACATGCCGCGGGGGCGAGCGGCGGCGGAGGCGCAGCGGGATTGGCATGTGCGCGGGCAGACGGGATGCCAGTTCGCGCGCCTGGTCGCGCGGGACGCGGATTCGGTGCGGTGGGACTACATCGTGGCCGACGCCTCGCCATCTGAGGGCTGCTCGGGCGGCTGGGCGAAGGTCTCCAACGCAGTGCAGGACGCGATAGCGGATCGGTCCTGCCAGATCGTCAGCGTGCTCCTCCCGGATGTCCGGACGGGTGCCGCCGCGGTCGACGCGATCCGCGGCCTGGTCGCGGTCGGCCCGTGGTGGCTGGAGGTCGACGAGGTGACTGCAGGGCATCTGCGGCTGCATCTGCGGTTCCCGATCGGTGGCGGAGTGCAGGCGTGGGTGATGGCGTTCGCTCCGCTGGACTTTCTCCCGGCCACCCGTCGCGGGCCGTACTTCGAGCTCGCGGTGCGGGTGAAGCCGAAACCGGAGTGGATCTTCCATCGGCTCACCCCTGATCGGGAGGTGGCGCATCTGGCGGATGTGCCACTGCAGATGTCCGATGAGCGTTGGGAGCATCGGTGGGCCAGCACCCTGCGCCGTACCCGCATGATTCTGGGCCGCGAGCCTGACGAGGTGTCAGCGGCTCGTTCGACGCTCACCGTGCCGGAGGGTGTGCTCGCTGGCTAAGCTGCCGCGCATGTCGAAAGCCGGTGGGATCGCGAGCGTGAGCGGCGTGTACGACAAGGTCTCGCGTGGGGCGCCGATGGTGCAGGTGTCGCACATGGATGCCGTCCTGGGCGGCTCCGAGCCCCGGCAGGTGAATCTGGCGCTGGCGGAGAGCCTGCGTGCTCACGGGGTGAAGCCGGCGGGGGCGCGGTCGCAGCTCATCGTGGACGGTGCGGCCGGTCAGGTCGAGTCGGGCGATGTGCTGGCCATCGGAGGGGCGCGGATCCGGATCACCTTCGCATGTGAGCCGTGCGCGCATGGGGCGCAGCTCGCCGGGGTGCCGATGCGCGCGTTCCGGCAGATCCAGCGGTACCTGGGGATCGTTGTCTCCCCGGGGCGGGTCGCAGAGGGCGACCCGGTCGAAGTCGAGGCCGGGGTGTTCGAGCGAGCGCCGGCCGATTTTCGGGGGCGGGCGGCCTGGGCTGTGGAGCGGATTCCACCGGGGCGGGCGGTGACGTCGTTGGCATTCCTGGTCGCGATCGGGGCGAGCCGGTCGTATCTTCGGGCGTTGCCGCGGTGGTTGGCGGCTGCGCGCGAGGCCGGGCGGCCGGTGCATCGGGTTCTGACGGCTCAGATGAGTGAGCCGTCGTGGGCGCCCGGGGCGCTGGCTCACCTGGCGGCAGAGGGCGGTTCAGGGCCTGTTCCGTACCCTCTGGCGGCTGAGGTGTGGGGCGGCCCGTCGTTGTAGGGGTGCCACCTTGGAGCGGCGGTTGGCGTCTATCCGTGGTGACCCTGGCGCGCGGCCATGGCGAGACTGGCAGCCTGTGCCGTGGCGGCGACGGGAAGGGCCGGTCAGAGGAGGTTTCCTGGTGGCTGGCCTTCATCGCCAGTTCCTCAGGAGTACCGAATTTCCGAGGGCTCACGAAGAGTGCGGGGACAGATGGGCTTGCGCCAGACTGAGGAGCGCGGCGGTCCGGCCCACACCGGGAGTAACCCTCGGTTCCGGCCCGCCGCGCTCGCATATTGCGGCCCAGCAGTTACTAGGCAGCAGGCCCTAAACGGACAAGTGTGAACAGAGGATGAACTTCGGTCAAGTGCTGCTCCTTGTTGACCTTGGTGGACCTGTCCGATTCTGGGAGCGAAATGGGAGCAGGCGAGGGAGCGCCGTAGGGTGTCGGAGCGCACGAGAGCGCACCCTACACCTGCGCTGAGCTGCCAATTCTCCCGTTTGAGCAGCTCGGGAAATCCGGTAAACCCGCCTGGGGGTCAAGGGGGCGCAGGTCAAATCCTGTCGTCCCGACAGACGAGAAGGTCTGTCGATCCGACGGAAACCTCAGGTCAACAGACCTTTCTTAATGTCGGCTAGATCGTCGGGCGTCTCTAGACCGCCCGCAGCCGGGGACCACTTGGGGACCCGCGCACCGAGAGATGAGCGCTCAACGCCTCTCCCGCATCGGAGATCGAGCGCGCATCCGGGTGAAGGTAGCGCTGCGTCGTACTCAGCGATCCATGACCGGCGAGCTTCCTGAGCACATGCACCGGCACGCCGGCATCCGCCATCCAGGTCAGGCCCGTGTGCCGGAGATCGTGGCGCCGAAGATGCTCGAACCCCGGCTTGGTCACCACCTCATCCCAATGGGTCGCGTCCTACCGTCGGTCCGCTTCTTCGGGCAGAGCACGACGGAGAATCGGGTGGGCGGCCAGGGGCCTTCAGAGGGAGGCAGGACAGTGAAGGTCGATGACCGATCGGCTGTAGAAGGTCGTCGGTCCGTCGTCGCCGACGTACAGACTGCCAGCGTCGCGCACATGACGGCCACCGCAGCGGCGATCGAGGACCTGTGCTGATGAGCCCCCGAGCGAACCCTGCCCGAGTCAAGGTCGCCGGAGGGTGGGTGCTCGCTCGTGCCGGAGCGTGAAGTCACACGAACCGATGTCTCTGTACGGGATATATCCAGTCAAACCTTTTGTCGTGCGATCCAGATTCTCAGACTCAACCCGGCGAAAGTAAGAAAGGTCCGCTCCACTGGAGAGCCGAGGTGGCCGCGCCGGTCGAACCTCGTAGGAATCAGCCGGGAGTGCATGGCTCCGTTACGTGTACGGAGTCACCTTTCGAATCTCCGCATCTGAGATTCCATCGACCCCGATTGCCAGGCTCGCTGCGCGGCGTCGCGTTCGGCGCGGAACGCCGGTTGGACCGTGCTCAAGGCCGGCCGAAGCAAGGGCAGGTGGAGGTGCGCCGTGTTGCCGTCGGGTGTCCAGGTGTGGATCAGCTGCCGGCACCGCAGCAGGAGGGCGTTCGCCGCGACGACCTCGTCGAGCAACCCGATACGCGAGCAGTCCTGGGCGTCGACGTCCCTCCCGCTAAGCACCAGGTCCAGCGCCTCGGAGCGGCCGACCAGAGCCGGGAGCAGCACGGAGGACGCGTTGGAGATCGTGAATCCCATCGCGCTCTCCGGGAACCGGTAAGCCGCCTGGGTCGAGCCGATCCGGCGGTCGAAGCACAGCGTGAGCTCGGCCGCGCCGCCCACGGCGAGACCGTTGATCGCGGCGACGCAGGGAATGCTGCTGGCGAGCACGGCCTCGGTCACCGAGTCGAACAACGCGGAGAGTGCTTCGATACCGTGTCGCTCGACAAAGGCGCGTGTTTCCCGGAGATCGTCCCCCGAGGAGAAGGCCCGGTCGCCGGTACCGGTGACGACCAGGCCCCGGATCTCAGGGGTGTCCGACGCGTCCCGGATCGCCCGGGCCAGGTCCGTGAGCATGCCGCTCGACAGGGCGTTGAGCGTCCGGGGGCTTTCGAGCCGGAGTACGAGCACGCCGTCGTCCACATCGGAGACGACTCGGCCCCGCTCGTCGTCGCCGTTGACGCTCATCGCGCCTTCTTTCCTTGCTGGCCGAAATCCACGGCCAGGAGCCGTTCGCCGTGGTCATAGTCCGCGATCTTCGTCTTGGCGATGCGTTCGGAGGGGGTTCGAGGTAATGACCGCCAGAATTCGACGTAGCGCGGCACCTTGAAGATGGCGAGTTGCTGACGCGTATGCTGCTCGACTTCGCGCGCCAGGCTCGGTAGCGCCTCGGCGTCTCCGACCTCGATACACGCCATGACCTCTTCGCCGAACAACTCGTCGGCCACACCCACGACCGCGCAGGCACGGACGAAGGGCAGCTCGCAGATCACCGCTTCCACCTCGGCGGCGGCGATGTTCTCCCCTCCCCTGCGCACCATGTCCTTGAGCCGGCCGACCAGGCGGAACCATCCGTTCTCCTCGCGGACGCAGAGGTCTCCGGTGTGAAACCAGCCGTCTTTCAGCGCCGCGGCGGTCGCCTCGGGCCGCCGCCAATACCCCGTCATCAGTGTCGGCCCGCGGACCAGTAGCTCGCCGGGTTCACCCGGGGCGGCGTCCCGCCCCGAGGGGTCGACGATCCGCGCCTCACAGTTCGGCGCCGGAAGGCCGATATAGCCTTGGCCGACGCTCCGCTCGTCGTCGATCGGCGCGGTGATGTTCAGGCCGGACTCGGTGAGGCCGTAGACCTCACGCCATGGCGCGTCCCAGCGTGATTCGAGCTTGTGGTGGAGCGCGACGGGGATCGCCGAGCACAGAACGAGCCGCACGTCGTTGGCCCGGTCGGTTTCCGTCGCCGGTTGCTGGAACAGCAGTTGCGGCATGCTGCCCAGGACGTAGAGAACCGTCGCGCGATACCGCCGGACGTCGGCCCAGAAGGTGCTGGCGGAGAAGCGTGGCAGCACGATGAGCGTGGCCCCGTACTCCAGGCACATCGCCGCTTCCCACTGACCATCGATGTAGGAGAACGGCTGGGCCGTGAGGACGCGATCCTTGTGGGTCAGTTCGAAGCACCGTCCCATGGCCACGCCCAGCTTCAGCCAGTAGGAGTGCGTGAGCATGCACGCCTTCGGCAGGCCAGAGGTGCCGGAGGTGAACTGAAGGTTCGCCAGCGCGGAATCCTCAGAGACCGTGTCGAGCTCTCCGAGGTCGCGCGGTTCGGTATCGCCGCCCGGTGCCGCGGGCTCGAACAGCTCGTCGGCCATGAGCAGTCGCACCTGGTCGTCGCGCGGCTGGAGATCGGTGAACTTGTGCGCCGAATCGCTCGATGTCACGACGGCGCTGATCTGTGCGTCGTCCAGGATGTGGCCGATGTCCGCCGCCTGGTAGGAGCGGTTTATCGGGACGGCGACGTAGCCGCCGGACACGACGGACAACCAGACCAACGGCCACGAGATGTCGTTCGGCAGGCAGATCCCCACCCTGTCACCGGCTACGAGACCGGCCTCGCGCAGGCTCGCGACGCCGACCTGAACCCGGTGGGCGGCTTCGGTGAAGCTGATGGCGCGCCCCGCGCCGTCCTCGACGAAGATCTTGTTGCCGAACTGGGCGGCCGCCCGGCGGAGTAGCCTGCCCAGGCTCTGTGGTGCCGCCGCCGCGGCAGGATCCGGCTCGATCGCTTCGCTGGTCTTACTCACGCGACCTCTCAGTGATTCGATCTCGCGGGGCACGGTTCGTTGGGACGACCCGGGACAGGAAACCGGTCACGGCTGCGATGAATAGTACAACGTACTAGAGCGTCAGGACAGGATGGTTTTGCCTGGTAGGGAAGGCGTTGGGAGGTGACGACGGCCCGCCGGAGTCATCGGCGGCGAGGCCGCTGTTCAGCCGGTTCAGAACGTCAGGCGTCGCGCATGCGCTCCAGGCCGGCGATCATCGTGCGCATCGCGAAGTCGAAGCTGGACTCCATCGGAGTCGATCGCCCGGAAGACCACCTGAGCATGAACGCGCGGTTGGCGACGAGGAAGAAGTTCCTGTGGATCGCCGGGAGATCGGCACCGCCGCCCTCCCGCAGTGCGTGCTGGTACTCGGAGACCCAGTCACTGTCGCCGGCCACGGGCTCCGAGGCGAACTCCGCGGCGATCCACCCGAATATGCCGCCGAGAACCGTGTTGTAGACCATCACCAGTTGTTCACCGGTGAACCCGGCGTCTTCGAGAACCGCCAGGAGGCGGTCGGCCATGGTGAGGCTTGAGGCCGAGATCTGGATCGTGGACGTGAAGTCGACCGCCAGGTTGGGATGCCGGCCCAGCCGCTCGCGCGATCTGTGCGCGAGTTGCAGGATCCACTCCGTCCACGGGACCGAGTCGGCGTCGGGAAGCTCGATGCCTTCGAACACGCGCTGGCACACCCGGGCGATCAACTGAGCCCGGTTGCCCGCGTGCCAGTAGATGGTCGCGGGGTACACCTCGAGGACCTCGGCGAGCCGCCTCATGGTCAGCGCCTCGACGCCGTGGCGGTCGATGAGCTCCAAAGCCGCGTCGATGACCTGCTCACGACTCAGCGCCTGCCGCGGCGGCTGCTTGTCCTTGCGGGTGGTCACGCCCGTCTCCTATGAGCTTCGAGGGGCGCTTCGGTGCCGAAGATCCGGATGTCGCGGCGGGTGGCCCGTACGCAGCATGATAGCGGGCACCGGTCGCGATGAACGGTGCGAGCGGGCGGCTCTTGTCAACCGTACAAGCGCATCGTGTGGCTCCCGGCACGAATGCTAAGCGGCATGACCAGGCATCTCCTTGACTTGTACCGCCTCACCATCTCCCACTTATACGCCGTACTAGAAGTGCGTCGTCACCGCACCAGGCCGGACCGGCAGGCCTGCAGGACACCGACTTGATCGAAAGCGGCCTTCGGTCCCTGTCGGGACGACAGGATTTGCCCCTGCGCCCCCTGCCCCCAGACTCCAGCCAGAGACCGAACTCTTCTTGTCGGGGGCTACTGCGATCATGACGTTCACTTGATCAAAGGAGTAGCGATGACAGAGCCCCCCAAAGACTTCACCTGGCTCTCCGAACACGAACCACTGGATGAGATCTACTGCGTGTCCTTCGTCCGGGATCTCTCCCCGGAGGAAGTCCTCCGCCGGTTCGGTGTGGACGAGAGCACCATGGAGGAGGTGCCGTACGACGAGCTGGGCAGGCGCTCGGCGGAGAGCATGAGGGACGACGCTGCCGGTTACATTGGCGCCGTGAAGATCGGTGACTGGACCCTGGTCATCGAACCTGGAGGATGGAAGATCGCCGTCGACCCTGAGATCATGGCCCGGGTCTCGCGGGCTACCGAAACCGTGTCGGTCTGCCGTCATGACTACGCCGAGGATACTTTCACCTACATCATCGACGGGCAGGAAATCGTCTGCTTCGACCCGATGTGTCCGGACGAGCGGTCAGGCGACGATCCGGACCGCTTCGTCAGGGAGATGCGCGAAGCCGGCCTGGACCCTGAGTTCGACAGTGACAGCGACGACTCGCACATCGACTTCCCGATGGAGCGCGCGTTCGCCTTGGCCGGCATGATCACCGCTCTTCCCTTCTCTCCGGAGATGTTGGAGCTGCGATTCCTTGGCGCGGAACCCCTGGAGGACTGATCGGCGGGTCCCTACGCGGAGACCCACCTTTCATCAGGCCTGGGCGTCCGAATCCTTCTAGGTGGCAAGGCTGGGAAGCAGCCCCCGGAACCGCGGATCCCTTCGGCTTTTGACGCGGCCGGATGCCATGAACGTGCCCGAACCAGCGCCCGGACCGTAGCCTTTCAGGGCGTCCTTCCCTGTCTCGTCGAGCGGCTCGACAGCGGTCTCGACGATGCGCTCCTGGGTGAGCCCCTGCCTGCGGCGCGGTGATTGACGTGTCCGTACCGCCATGTCTGACACTCTGCCGCCGAATGGAGCGTCGTTCCAACCTGGAGTACTGTTCCAATGTTGGAGCGACGCTCCATAACTTCGTCTGGGACTCAAAGGCCTTGATCTGAGGGAGTCGACGTGTACGACGTGGTGATCGTGGGGGGCGGCCCGGTGGGTCTGTTCCTTGCCGGTGAGCTGGGGTTGGCGGGCTGCTCCGTCCTGCTGCTGGAGCGGGACCGGGAGCCGAGCTCACCGTGGAAGGCGCTCCCGCTGGGGATGCGGGGCCTGAACGCCGGATCGGTCGAGGCGTTCTACCGCCGCGGGATGCTGGAAGAACTGCTGAAGGCCTCGGGGGCCGACGGGGAACGGATCGGCGCGGACCCCGACGCGCACGAACCGCCGGCTCCTCGTGAGGTGAGCCACTTCGCGGGCATGCGGCTCGACCCGGCCGACATCGACGCCGCCGCTCTCTCGTTCCGGCTGCCCGGCCCGGCGATGGAGGGCATCATGACCAGCCTCGACGCGGTCGAGACGGTACTGGGCGAGCGGGCGGCCCGCCTCGGCGTGCGGATCCTGCGGGGCGTTCCCGTCGAGGCGGTGACCCAGGACGGCGACACCGTCGTCGCGCGGGCCGGTGGGCGCGACCACTGGGCGCGCTGGCTCGTGGGATGCGACGGCGGGCGCAGCACGGTGCGCGAACTGGCGGGCTTCGACTTCGCCGGCACCGAACCGCTGTTCACCGGCTACGCCGCCCGCGTCACCTTCGCCGATCCGCAGAAGCTGGACCTGGGCTTCGACCTGACGCCGACCGGCATGTACCTGCGGACGCCCTTCGAGGGGCACCTGGGCATGATGGACTTCGACGGCGGCGCCTTCGACCGCTCGCAGCCGCTGACGCGCGAGCACCTCCAGACGGTTCTGCGCCGGGTCTCCGGCACCGACGCGACACTCGCCGAGGTCCATCTCGCCTCCAGCTTCACCGACCGCGCGATGCAGACCACGACCTACCGGAACGGCCGCGTCCTGCTCGCCGGCGACGCCGCCCACATCCACTCCCCGCTCGGCGGCCAGGGACTCAACCTCGGCATCGGCGACGCCATGAATCTCGGCTGGAAACTCGCCGCCACCGCACCCGCGACGGCACCACCCACGTGTACCGCAGCACCTCAGGGCTGTTCCACCGCTACGACCTGGGCAGCGACCATCCACTCGTCGGCCGGACCGCCCCGGACTTCCGCCTCGCCGACGGCACCCGCCTCGGTGACCTCCTGCAAGAAGGACACGGCATCGCACTCGACCTCACCGCCGGCCGGCACCTGCACGACGCGGCGACGGGCTGGAAAGGCCGGATCCGCTACGCGGCCGGGCCGGTGAGCAACGACCCCGGACTCGGCGCCCTGCTGGTCCGGCCCGACGGCATCGTCGCCTGGACCGACGAGCACGCCCCCGACACCGATCACGAGGCGTTCCGGCGCGCCGCGACCCACTGGTTCGGCGACCCGGCACCCTGACAGGACGCCTCGACGCCGACCGGCACGCGGCGGGCGAGCCGGCTCCGAGGGGTGGCAGGCCTTGGTGAGTCAGGTACGCGCCTCGGGTCTGCGGGCAGGCCGGTGGTCAGGCGCGTCGTGGTCCTCCTCGCGTGCGGGTGCGAACGGTCAGGAGGTCACGCTGAAACCTCGAGGGGGCTAGATCTCAAGAAACGGCGGCGAGCTCTACGCGCTTGCTGTCTCCGCCGGACAGGAACGACGCCAGCGCTTGCCCCTGCTCGGCCACGCTGTCACGCTCGGCTCGCGAGAAGCGGCGCAGCGGGCTGACCAGCACGGCGCCGCCCTCGACGTTCCAGGTCGCGGCGACCCGGCCGTCGACCAGCACGAAGCGGGCGCCGGTGACCGACAGGCCGCGGTGGGCGTCGTCGATGATGCGGGTGCGGTCGTGGTAGCCGAGGACGGCGTTGTCGAAGGCCGGTAGGAACCGTACCGGGGCGGGGGTGCCGGGGTCGGGGCGCGGCGCGTCGGGGAGGTCCAGCAGGTGCCGACCCCGTTCGTCGCGGAAGCCGACCAGTTCGTCCCGGATCGCGGCGACCGCGGCCGGCAGCCCGGCCAGGCCGCACCAGGCGCGCAGGTCGGCCGTTGCGGCGGGGCCGAACGCGGCCAGATAGCGCCGTACCAGTGCCTGGCCGACCGGGTCTGAGCCGTCCGGGGAGGGCGGGTCGATCTCGCGGCCCAGCCAGGCGGAGAGCGGAACGTTGCGCACCCCCGCCTTTCTGCGCCACAGGCCGCGCGGGGGCAGCTGTGCCATCGGGACGAGGGCGGCGACCAGCATCTCGCCCAGCGCCCGTGATCCTGGCTCCGGCCAGCGCCCGGCCAGCGCCCGCGCCAGCTCGGTCATCGAGCGGGGCTCGCCGTCGGCCATCACGGCACGGCCCGCCTCCGCGAGCTCGTCGAGGTCCACCTCGGCGAGATCACGACGGTAGGTCCCGAGCACGCGCCGCCGCAGCATGGTGTCGTGGCGCGCCCGCCAGGCCAGGACGTCCTCGGCGGTGAGAAGATGAACGGTGCGGCGCATCAGGTGTGTACGCACCACACTCCGCCGGATCAGCAGGTCGGACAGCGCCGCTGGATCGAACCCATGCAACCGTGACCAGAGCCCCACGAACGGTTCCTGCGGTTCCTGCGCCTGCAGGCCGCACAGATGCGCGACGGCGTCGAGGACCGGCATGCCGGCGTGGTCGAGCAGCAACTGCCGGGCGAGCGTCGCGCGGTTGAGCGCCCGGGTGTCGAGAACGGTCATCGGATCACGCCGCGGCGCGCTCGTCGCCCGGCCGCCGGCGCAGCCCGGCCCGGGTGACGGCCGGCGGGTCGTAGGACACGTCGAGCAGGCCGACGTCACTGCCCGGAGGCACGATCTCGTCGATCCTGTCGAGGACGTCATCGCCGAGGACGGTTCCGGCACCGGCCAGCAGATCGTCGAGCTGCTCCATGGTGCGCGGGCCGATGATCGCCGCGGTGACGCCCGGGTGGGCGACCGCGAACGCCATCGCCATGTGGGTCAGCGGGATCCCGGCCTCCTCGGCCAGCAGGGCGAGCCGTTCGACGGTGTCGTGCGTACGCTCGTCGGTCATATGCCTGGGCACCCAGGCCATCCGGCTCGCGGAGGCCTTGCGATCCTCGCGGTATCGACCGGTGAGCAGGCCCATCCCCAGCGGGCTCCACACGAGCGTGCCCATGCCGTAGCGTTCGCAGACGGGCAGCACCTCGCGTTCGATACCGCGGTTGAGCAGGGAGTACGGCGGCTGCTCGGTGCGGAAGCGCGCTAGAGCGCGCCGCTCGGCCACCCACTGGGCCTCGACGATGTCCGAGGCCGGGAAGTTGGAGGTGCCTATGGCGCGCACCTTGCCGTCGCGCATCAGGTCGGTCAGCGCGGCAAGGGTCTCCTCGATGTCGGTCCGCGGGTCAGGGTGGTGGATCTGGTACAGGTCGATGTGGTCGGTCTGGAGGCGTCGCAGCGAGTGCTCGACCTCGGTGACGATCCAGCGCCGGGAGTTGCCGGCACGGTTGGGGTCCTTCCCCATCGGGCCGTTCACCTTGGTGGCGACTATGACGTCGTCGCGGCGTCCCTTCAGCGCCGTGCCGACGATCTCCTCGGTCTCGCTGTAGGAGTACACGTCGGCGGTGTCGATGAAGTTGATTCCCGCGTCGAGGGCCCGGTGGATGATGCGGACGCATTCGTCGTGGTCGGGGTTGCCGACCCGGCCGAACATCATGGTGCCCAGGCAGTAGGGGCTGACCTGTATTCCGGTCCGCCCCAGGGGGCGCATCCTCATTCTGGCTGTCTCCTTCGGTCTCTTCGGTGGCCTCGGGGGGCGTGGTGCGGGAGGCGCGCTCCCGCACCACGTGTGATGTTCAGCCGTTGTACTCGCTCACGACGTCCACGACCCAGACGACGCCGAAGCGGTCCCTGAGCATGCCGTAGAGCGGGGCCCACTGCGCGGGCCCCAGCGGCTGCACGATGGTGGCGCCCTCGGAGAGCTTGTCCCAGTACGCGGTGACCTCCTGCGTGGTCTCGCCGCGCAGGGAGAGGAAGAACGAGTTCTCGCCCTGGTTCCAGGGCAGTCGCGAGGGCACGTCGTAGGCCATCACGTGGAAGCCGTCGTCGGCGAGCACCTGGCCCCACATCACCTGGTCCGCCTCGGCGGGGTCCTGCACGCTTCCGGCGTCCTTGTAGGTGACGGCGGCGAGGTCCCCACCGAAAACGGACTGGTAGAACTCGAGCGCCGCGCGGGCGTCGCCGCGGAAGTTCAGATGAGTCACGGACTTGACGGCCATATTCGGCTCCTGACCATTGATCGTCGTCTCTGGACGCCGTTGTCCGGCGCGGAACGACAGTCGCAGAGGAAGAGGTCAGGGTGTGGCCGCTTCTCAGGGCAGTATTGGGTCATGCCGAAGACCTCCGCGCGACTGCTGGCGTTGCTCTCGCTGCTTCAGGCGCGCCGGGACTGGCCCGGGGCGCTGCTGGCCGAACGGCTGGACACCAGTCCGCGTACCGTGCGCCGGGACGTCGACCGCCTGCGCGAGCTCGGTTACCCCATCGTGGCGACCAAGGGTCCCGACGGCGGTTACAGACTCCAAGCGGGCGCGGACCTGCCCCCGTTGTTGTTCGACGACGAGCAGGCTGTCGCCCTGGCCGTCGCGCTGCAGACCGCCACCATGTCCGGAGCCGGCATCGAGGAGGCTGCGGCACGGGCGCTGAACACCGTACGGCAGGTCATGCCCGCTCGGCTGCGCCACCGGATCGACACCCTCCAGATCACCGCCGTCGAGCGGCCGGGGAGCCGGACGGACCCGCGAACCGACAGCGGTGTGATCATGGCGCTCAGCGCGGCCGTGCACGCCCGCCAGGTGCTGCGCTTCGACTACTCGCCGCCGACGGGGGACAGCGGCGGCGGGTGGACCCCGCCGCGCCGGGTGCAGCCGCATCACCTCGTCAGCCGGGGCGGGCGCTGGTACCTCGTCGCCTGGGACCTCGACCGCGAGGACTGGCGCACCTTCCGCGCCGACCGGATCACCCCGCGCACCCCAGCAGGCCCCCGCTTCACCCCGCGTGAGCTGCCCGGAGGCGACGTGGCCGCCTTCGTGACCGGCAGGTTCCGAGGCTCCGGCGAATCTGACGGCTCCGGCGACTGGCCCTGCCGCGGCGAGGTGATCCTCGACCTGCCCGCCGCCGTCGTGTCCCGGTACACCCGCGACGGACTCGTCGAGGAACTCGGCCCGAACCGCTGCCGCCTCGTCCTGGGCTCGTGGTCCTGGCCCAGCCTGGCCGCCACCATCGGCAGGTTCGACGCCGACTTCGAGGTGGTCGGCCCGCTCGAGCTCAAGAACGCCTTCGAGCACCTCGCCCGGCGCTACGCCGCCGCGACCGGCCCGCGCCCTCCCCTGACCGCGTGAGAATCCGCCACAGGACTTCCCGTCGCACAGCCCGGCAAGTGTCCGCACACCGGTAGCTCAAGGGCGTCCGGCGAGGGAAAGCACGTTCGTTGCAACAGGCGCGGTGTTGCCCGGTGCGTAGGGCGAGCCGGCCTTTCCCTTAGTAGTTCGTAATGCAAAACATGGCGAGTAACGTGGGCACATGGATTCCGACGCCCTCGTGGAGGCCCTCGTCCGCAGCACCTTCCAGGTGGCGGGCGTGCTCACCCGCATCGGAGCCGAGCGTGACCTCTCACTCACCCAGCTGCGAGTCCTCGGCATCCTCCGCGACCGCCGCCCGCGCATGACCGAGCTCGCCGCGTTCCTTGGCCTGGACAAATCGACCCTGTCCGGCCTCATCGACCGCGCCGAACGCCGCGGGCTGGTGAGCAGGGGCAAAAACCCCCAAGACCGCCGCGTCATCGATGTGTTCCTCACCCCCGCCGGCCTGGAACTGACGGAGCAGGTATACGACGAGGTCCGGCGCGCACTGGCACCCGCGACAACGAGACTCGATGAGCAGGACCGCGGCCAGCTCGTCCAGTTGCTGCACGCCGCCCTGCACTCCCTCGACTAACGGCTCCTAACGAAATGACTGTGGCCGTCCTTGCTGGCCGGGCTGAGCACCGACTACTACCAGCGGATGGAGCAGGGTCGGGAGGTGCGCCCGTCCGACGATGTCCTGGACGCGCTCGCCGGGGCGCTCGGCCTCGACGACGGGGAACGCCGGCATCTGTTCGCCCTGGCCCGCGCCGCCCGCCGGCCGATACCCGCCCGGGTGGACCGGGGTCCGGAACGAGTGCCGGACAGCACCCGGCGGCTGCTGCGGGTCATGGACACCCCGGCGGTCGTGCTCGGTCGGCACCTCGACCTGCTCGCCTGGAACCCGATGGCGGAGGCGCTGCTCGGCGCCCCGGACGCTTACCCTCCCCACCGGCTCAACATGCTCCTGCTGATGTTCGACGACACACTGACCGGTGAGCGGAGCTGCCCAGACTGGGAGCGGCAGGCCCTGGACCACATCGGCATGATGCGCGCCGCCGTCGCCACCGACCCTACCCATCCGCGCGCCACCGAGATCGTCGGTGAGCTGAGCATCCGCAGCGTCGAGTTCCGGCGGCTGTGGGCCCGGCACGACGTACGCGCGTCGGTCAGCGGCACCAAGACCTTCCGCGTCCCCGAGGTCGGCGACATCGTCCTGGACTGGGACACCTATCCGCTGCCCGGCAACCCCGGACCGGTCATGCTGGTCTTCACCGCCGAGCCGGGCAGCGCCGACGCGGACCGGCTGCAGCTCCTGGGAGCATTGCACGCGACCCGCTCGGCGCTCGCCAACAAGCACTCCTCCCAGTAGTGCGACCGGTCGAGCCCGTCGTTTGTTATTGGTCATAAGGCTGTCTTCGCGTCATGGTTCACCCCGGGATCGGCGTTCGATCCCGGGGTGAGGCCGGACCACGTCAGACGGGGACGGTCTCGCCGGTGGTCAGGAGTTCCACTCGCCGGTCATCTCGACGTAGTTCTCGCCGCGGACATTCTTACCGTTGTACGTACCGGTGAACGTCACCGCGGCCTCCAGGTAGCCGCTCCCGTCGGGCGTCTCGATCTCCTGGTCCGGATTTCCGATGACCTGCACGTCGAGCTCGGTACGCAGGGCGGGAATGCGGACGCGCCAGCGAGTGGGATACCTCTGGCCGGTGGCCGGACTGGTCCACTGCCGGGAGGCACCCCGCACGAGCGGCTCGACGTCGACCACCTCGTAGGAACCGTCCGGATGGAGGACCGTCGCCCAACTGTTCTTGGATTCGGCGCCGACCGTGTCCCAGATGGCGACCTTGTCACCATTGGGCATGCCGAGGTTCATCCACGTCCACCGGGTCAGCGACCTGGGCATTTCACCCCATTGCCTATCCAGCCAGGAGGTGCCCCTGACCTTGTGCTTCTTGCCGTCGACGATGAGCGTTCCGGACGTCCGCATCTTCGGAAGCGCGAATTCGTAGTTCGGCACGCCATCGGCCAGGTGGAAAACGCCGGTCGACGCGTAGTTCATGGCGGGGCCGGTGGGCGCCAGCTGGACATCGAGAGATCCCCAAGGTGTCTCCACCTGCACCGACTGGCGGACGGAGTCACCCGTCCAGCTCAGCCCTGGCGCCTTGATGTCGAGCTTGCCCTGGCTCCACCGATAGTCCTTCGGCTCGACCATCGCGTCGTAGTCCTTGTACCACCCGGTGGTCTTGTTGATCACCGAGAACGTCCAGCGGTACGCGGCCTCGTCCCTGTTCGGCAGGACGCGCGTGTGGACCTGAAGGCCGAACTCCTGCCCCTCCGCCTTCACCGAACTGGTGAAGTAGATCGAGTCGAACCAGGTCGGCTGGGGTCCGGACGCGTGCCGTCCCAGGTCGGCCGCGGGATCGACCAAGGCCGGGATCCCTGACGTGGCGGAGCGGGCGGCCGGTGTCGCGGACGGGGCGGCCGCCTGGGCCGAAGAGCCGGTGAACGTGCACAACGCCAGAGCCGCTGCCGTGGTGACCAGGGCTGCCGCCCGGCCCTTAGTCCGGATTGCGGGCATGAGGATTCCTCCTTGAGTCAAGGGCGGAAGGGATCGTCGCTCACCTGTCGGCGCCGACCGGCGAAGCCGCACACGATCACCGCCACCGCGGAGTCACCCCTGGCCAGGGCGTTGGTTTGTATTACCAACAACTTCATAATGATTGGTAATACAAACAATGTCAAGTGCTTCGCGGATCACGCACCCGGCACGGTGCGGGCTCACTTCACTCACGTGGTGACCGGGCGGCCAGGAACTCTTGACGCACGTACAGCCGGGAAGATCGCTCGCGCGTGCGGGTCCCGTAGCGCGGCGAGGGAACGGCTCAGGGGACGACGTGTGTCGTGGCCGCGACGCCGACCGGCCCCTGCGGCACGCACACGATGGTGATGGTGGGGTAGGGCTCACGGTAGCGGTCCGGCGTGAACGTCACGTCGCCCACGTTCGGGACCGTCACCTGGGCGGTCCCGCCGCTCATCTTCCAGGTGTCGCCCGGCGGGATGGCCGGGGTGGTGAGCCCGTTGGCGACCACGCTGCCCGAGGCCGCGCCGCCGAGCAGGATGGTCATGTTACCGACCTGCTCCCCAGCGTCCTTGCCGCTGTAGGAGATCAGGTCGGTGTCGAACGCGACCGTGACGGAGATCGTGGTTCCCCGCTTGGCCGTGGCGGGGGCCGTGACGGTCGTGGTGAAGACGGTGGGGAACTGGGGGCCGAATGTCCCGCACACGTACGACTTGGTCACGGTGCCGGCCGCGGCGGACGAGGCGGTGACGGCGACCAGGCAGGCCGCGAGGACACCCGAAGCCGCCACGGATGCCACTTTCTTCTGGAACGAGACCATGTGCGACCCCTTTTCGAATCAGGATGATATTTCCGGCGGGCGTCGTGCTATGTGCCGGTTCGCCGCCGCACTGTCATCGTCATCTCCGGGGTGCGCGCGGGCTTCTTCGAGAATGCCTTGCCGCTGGCAGGAAGCGGTCCGGAGCTCATGAGAAATGTCCCATGACTGTCACGGGGCACCGTCCTGATGGCGTTTCGGGGGAGGGGAGCGCCTCGGCCGGCGTCGCACGGGAGACGGCCTCGGCGCGGCGGCGCTCACGCTCGGCGTCCAGTGGGCGTGGTAGGTGGCCACGATCTGCTCAGCTCCGCCGGCAAGGTGACGTTGAGCGGGAGCACCCGTCCGACCAGGCCGCCTACGACCTTGGCGGCACGGTGTTTATAGAGATATGAAGCCATTCGTGCGATATAACTTACATGAGACCCGTCGGAGATATATACCATTTGTGGGCATTAATTAGTAGTTGACGCGCCTGCCTGATTAATCATCTGTGTTGCGGCCTCAAGTCGGGGTAGTTCACCTATGTGGCGCCATTATGGCCAACGGCGCTCAATTCTCTTCAATGACCAATGGGGGACTTAGGTGATTCATCCATCTAGAGGCAGGCGGTCCTTGGCGCGAGTGATCAACGACCGATTGCCGTTCGCCTACATCGGCGCGGCCTTGACGGTCGGGGCGCTCGTGGCGCTGCCGCTGCCCGCACAGGCCGACGTGCACGGCGACACCGCGAAGCACGACGCCCATGTCGACCTCGCGATCCCGTCGGCGTACGGCGGTGGAGGTGGTGGGGGCGAAGAAGAGGCTCCCTCCGCGAAGAAGCCCAGAAAAGAAATCCGGCAGCACCGCCCGACACGCCATATCGCCCAAAAGCCGCGAAAGCACTACAAGTATTTCGTCCACCATCCGCACCCGCAAGAGCAGGTCTCTGTCCGGTCCGAGCACGGCGGTGGCGGCGGCTACCGGCACCATCGGGGGCATCACGGCCACCACCACAACCGTCATTTCACCGACGACACCTATCTCTTGCGGCAATTGCGTAGATATCACAGCCAGCAGGAGGCCCTCGAGGCGGTCAACCAGGAGGCGGACCACTGGCTCCGTCGGACACCGGAAAAGGTCGAACCGCGCGACGGCAAGGGCCACAACGCTAAGGTGAGCGTCCGTGAGAAGCCCGACGTTCGCCGGGATTCCGGCCGGACCGGGCGGTAAGGGCCGCCGGCGTCCCGAAGACTACGGGTGAGCCCGACATCCAGGGACCGGCCGGACCTGCGGTCCGGCCGGTCCCTTCGGCCAGTGCAAGCCGCCGCGGTGTAATAGACGTAGTCGGTCTCGCCCTGCGACGGTTGAGCCTCCTGGGGCTCATCTACGGCTTCCCGTGGTGTGGACGATTCTCACTTTCGCGGGGTTCGGTCTGGAGTCTGGATCGCGCGACAAAGAGTTTGACCGGGTGTACGCCGCGCAGGAACGGTGGCTCTGTGACTTCACGCCCCAGCACGGGAGACCATCCACCCCGCGGTGAGCTTGACTCCGGCAAGGTCCGCTCGGCGGCTCATCGGCGCGGTTTCTCCCTTGCCGTGGTGCCGTCATTTGCGTAATACCGGCGGCCTGTACGCCTGCGACGACAGAGCGGCGACGAACATCGACAAGGTCTATTTCGAGGACGCCGGCCACACCCGCAGAGTGGCCGAATACCTCCTGGGCGAGCCCCCCGCCCTGAACGAGGTGAGCGAGGCCTACCAGGTCAAGGTTTCCGACGAACGAGCAGTCGAAGCCATTGAACAGGCCGTCCGGAACATCCCGGGTGTGTACCAGGTCGTGGTACCACAACTGACCTCCTAGCTCGGAGGAGCAGCCCCCGGCAGAGCGCCGGGCGGTCGGCCACGGCTCGGCCGGGAACAGAGAGCAGGTGGTGGGCACCGTTGAGGCGGGCCGGAGGGCGGAGGGCGCCGACCGGCCCGCCTGTGGTCGGCTGGGTTTTGGGAGATTGTTCAGAGTTGGACGAAGTAGTCCAGTGGGAACGGGGGGCGGGCCAGGGGGGCGACGGCCAGGCGCATCAAGGTGAGTGGGTTGTCGTCACCGGCGACGCGGTTGGCGTTGAGGGTGCCGCAGGCCGTACAGCGGTGGATGATCGCCCACTCGCCGTCGTGGCGCGCGTGGATGGCGATCGGCGCCATGCCGGAGGCGCATTCGGCGGCTCCGTCACCCGGGGTGTCGTCCAGGTGCCTGGACCACAGGCAGGTGGGGCAGTGGTTGCGGTGCGCGGTGCCCGGCGCGTCGGCGGGCACGTCGAGGCGGCAGTGGAGACAGCGGAAAGAAGTGATACGGGCGCGACGGCGTGGCAATGGAGGGGCTCCAGTCGAAATAGGTGGCGAGTCGGCCAGACCGTGCCGTCGCGACCCATGCGGGATCACCCCCGCTGGAGCCTCCGGTGGGGACGTCGACCCGCTCGAGGGCGCACGACGGCGTCCTCGGTGCCAACGGGCATCAACATTCCCCCCTCATCTGCTCGGCGCCAGTCAAACAATCCCGCGCGCCAGAAGCAACCGGTTTGATGCTGCGTGCGAACCGCAGGAAACGATCGGCTCGGGCGCCCTGCTGCTCCTGCGCCCTGCCGGCTACGTCTGGTGGACGGCACGGCGGGCACAGGAGCGGCCGCGGGGCGAGGCCCGCGGCGGTGCTTCGGATCAGGCGGTCGCGGAGATACGGACCGGTGCGACGTCGTTGTGGTTGTGTCGCTCGGCCCAGCTGGTGAGCGCGGTGCGGCAGGCGTGGTCGAGATGGCGCAGCCCGCTGAGGTCGAGCTCGATGGGCCGGTTCTTCGGCAGCGCCTCCAGCGCTTCCAGCATCTTCGGCAGCCGGAGGAAGGTCGCGTTGCCGGTGAGCGCCACGCGGACCGACCCCCTGTCAGCGTCGCTGACGCTGACGTGCAGGTGCGAGGTCTCCCACGCGGTCTTGCAGATCGACAGGGCGATCCCGATGAGGACTCCCTCGAACATGCTCACCGTCACGATGGCGACCGCGGTGACCAGGAGGATCAGGGCCTCCCCGCGGTGGTCGCGCCACAACGG